>NZ_LCTZ01000002.1:703750-1407500 GCF_001413955.1 Flagellimonas eckloniae
TATAAGCCAGTCCCTAAACCGGATATAAAGGCTATTGAAGCTGCGGCTGAACTTATCAATGTTGCCGAAAAACCCATGATTGTTTTTGGACAAGGTGTTATTTTGGGAGAAGCAGAAGAAGAATTGAAAGCATTTGTTGAGAAGACCGGAATTCCTGCCGCATGGACTATTTTAGGCCTATCCGCTATGGATACCAGTCATCCATTAAATGTAGGTATGGTGGGTATGCATGGGAACTACGGCCCAAATGTACTTACCAATGAATGCGATCTTCTAATTGCTATCGGAATGCGTTTTGATGATCGTGTTACCGGTAGTTTGGATACCTATGCCAAGCAAGCGAAGGTTATACATTTTGAAATTGACCCGGCTGAAATCAATAAAAATGTAAATGCAGATGTTGCTGTACTGGGTAACGCGAAACAAACGTTGGATTTGTTATTGCCCATGGTTCATAAAAATGAGCATAAAGAATGGAAGATTGAGTTTGACAAAAAGCATCAAATAGAGTTTGATACGGTTATAAAAAATGATATCACACCCACAAAAGAGGGTCTTACCATGGGTGAAGTTATTGAACAGATCAATATTGCGTCCGAGCACAAGGCAGTTATTGTAACGGATGTGGGGCAACACCAAATGATTGCCTGTAGATATGCCAAGTTCAAACAATCCAAAAGCAATATTACCTCTGGTGGATTGGGAACGATGGGATTTGCATTACCAGCTGCGATAGGTGCCAAGATGGGAGCAATGGACCGTGAAGTGGTGGCAATTATTGGAGATGGAGGGTATCAAATGACAATTCAAGAACTAGGGGTTATTTTTCAGCATAGCGTTCCTGTTAAAATAGTGGTTCTTAATAACGATCATTTAGGAATGGTACGTCAGTGGCAGGAACTTTTCTTTGAAAGTAGATATGCCTCCACGGTAATGGTAAACCCAGATTTTGTAAAGATTGCAGAAGGGTATCATATCAAATCAAAAAGGGTGTCCCAACGGTCAGAGCTTGAGGACACTGTTGCAGAAATGATGGCATCCAAAGACCCCTATTTTTTAGAAGTTAAGGTGGAAAAAGAAGATAATGTATTTCCCATGATTCCTTCTGGGGCATCAGTTTCTGATATCAGATTAAAATAATGGATCAGACCAAGATTTTAGATGCGCCAAGCATATATCCAGAATTACTTGCGAAATCGGAAGAGATTGGTTTTACCATGCCTTCGGATATGTACATCGGTACTTTGCTAAAAACATTGATTTCCTCCAAACCTGCTGGAAATTTTTTAGAGCTTGGAACTGGGATGAGTCTTTCACTTGTATGGATGCTGGAAGGAATGGATAAAAACTCCAAACTCATCAGTATAGACAATGATAAGGAACTCATTCAAATTGCTGAACATTTTTTTGGGGAAGAAAAAAGACTGGAATTGATATGCGAAGATGGCGAAAACTGGTTATCAGGATACAAGGGCGGAAAATTTGATTTGATTTTTGCAGATGCATGGCCTGGAAAGTATAGTTTTTTAGATCAAACATTGACTTTGATAAACGAAGGTGGATTTTATGTGATTGATGATATGAAAACTCAACCGAATTGGCCAGCGGGTCATGAAAATAATGTATCCGACTTGGTTGATATTCTGGAATCAAGGGAGGATTTTACAATTACAAAAATGGACTGGTCAACAGGAGTAATAGTTGCGGTTAAAATAAAATAGTATGGAAAAACAATGGTATACCATATCGGTTTATTCAGAAAACAATATTGGACTGCTGAATAGAATATCAGGTATATTCTTAAAGCGTCACATTAATATTGAAAGCTTAAATGTTTCAAAGTCAGAAATTGAAAACGTATCCAAATTTACCATCGTCATTTTTGCTTCCGAGGAATGGACTAGAAAAATTGTAGGTCAAATTGAAAAGCAGATTGAAGTTATCAAGGCTTTTTATCATACAGACGATGAAACCATTTATCAAGAATCTGCCCTTTTTAAAATAGAATCCCATTTGTTGTTTGATGAACGACAAATTCAAAATATTATAAAAGAGAGCAATTCTCAAATTGTTACGGTAGCAAGAGACTTTTTTGTGTTGGCAAAAACGGGTCGCAGGCATGAAATTGATGAAATGCACGATGCTTTGGAGCCCTATGGAATAATGCAATTTGTTCGTTCCGGAAGAATTACGGTCAGTAAGGCGGCCATGCCAATCACAAATATCTTATCAGAATTTCAAAATAAATAAACAGCGTAAACCAAAAAATAAAATGACAAATTATTTTAATACACTATCACTACGAGATCAATTGACACAATTGGGAAAATGCAGGTTCATGGATGCCAGCGAGTTTGCAGATGGTGTAACAGCACTAAAAGGTAAAAAAATTGTAATTGTTGGTTGTGGGGCTCAAGGTCTTAACCAAGGTCTGAATATGAGGGATTCAGGATTGGATATTTCATACACTTTACGGGAAGCCGCCATAAAAGAGCAAAGACAGTCCTATAAAAATGCCAAGGAGAACAATTTTAATGTAGGGACCTATGAAGAACTGATTCCTACTGCGGATTTGGTTATCAATCTAACTCCAGACAAACAGCACACCAATGTAGTAAGTACGGTTATGCCTCTTATGAAAAAGGGCGCTACGCTTTCTTATTCGCATGGCTTCAATATTGTGGAAGAGGGGATGCAGGTTCGTGAAGACCTAACGGTAATCATGGTTGCACCAAAAAGCCCGGGTTCTGAGGTGCGTGAGGAATACAAAAGAGGTTTTGGAGTACCTACATTGATTGCGGTACACCCAGAGAATGATCCAGAAGGCAAAGGTCTAGAGCAAGCAAAAGCCTATGCTGCTGGTACAGGAGGACACAAAGCTGGAGTTTTGGAGTCTTCTTTCGTAGCTGAAGTAAAATCCGATTTAATGGGAGAGCAAACAATTCTATGTGGATTGTTGCAAACAGGATCTATACTTTCCTTTAATAAAATGTTGGAAAAAGGGATTGATGCAGGGTATGCTTCAAAATTGATTCAATACGGATGGGAAACTATTACCGAAGGATTAAAATATGGGGGAATCACCAACATGATGGATAGATTGTCCAACCCAGCCAAGATAAAGGCATTTGATTTGGCGGAAGAATTGAAAGATATTATGCGTCCGTTGTTCCAGAAACACATGGATGATATTATGAGTGGTCATTTCTCCAAAACTATGATGGAAGATTGGGCAAACGGAGACAAAAATTTATTGGATTGGAGAGCAGCTACGGGAGATACCGCTTTTGAAAAGACTCCGGCTGGAGCTGTTGAAATTTCGGAGCAAGAGTTTTATGACAATGGCGTATTGATGGTTGCCTTTGTAAAATCTGGAGTGGAGCTGGCCTATGAAACCATGACAGAGTCAGGAATCATTGGAGAATCTGCTTACTATGAGTCATTACATGAAACCCCATTGATTGCGAACACTATTGCAAGAAAGAAATTGTTTGAAATGAACCGTGTAATTTCGGATACTGCAGAATATGGTTGTTATTTATTTGATCATGCTTGCAAACCGTTATTGACCGATTTTATGAATACCGTAGATACGGATATTATTGGCAAACACTTTGGCGAAGGTAAAGGCAATGGCGTGGACAACGTAAAATTGATTGCAGTAAACAAAGCATTACGAGAACATCCTGTTGAAATTGTGGGTGCTCGATTGCGGGAATCCATGACTGCAATGAAACCCATTGTATAACGACTAAATCCCTGAGCAATCGGGGATTTTTTAATTACTCAAAACCTATTTGAACACATGAAAAAAGCAACTCTTGAAATACCTGAAGAATTTCAAATAAAAGAACAAATTCATCAACAAGAATATCTTGTTAATGGTGAATTAAAGAAATGGAATGGAAATATCACAGAAGTGTTTTCAACGATTTCATCAACAGCAGAATATGCCCCAACACTATTGGGCAGTATTCCTGATATGGGCGAACCAGAAGCCATGGATGCTTTGGATGCGGCTGTGGGTGCATATAACCAAGGTCAAGGTGTGTGGCCAACAATGAAGGTGAAAGATCGTATAGAGTGTATGGAGGCCTTTGTGAAAAAGATGGAAGCGAAGCGGGAAGAGGTTGTAAAACTGCTGATGTGGGAGATAGGTAAATCTCTACCAGATTCACAAAAGGAGTTTGACCGAACAGTAGAATACATTTACGATACCATTGAGGATTATAAACAATTGGATCGTGATTCTGCCAAGTTTCAAAAACACGATGGAGTATACGCACATATTCGCAGGGGCCCTCTAGGCGTGGTATTGTGCTTGGGACCTTACAACTATCCATTGAATGAAACATTTGCCCTCTTGATTCCGGCAATCATAATGGGAAACACTACGGTTTTTAAACCTGCAAAGCATGGTGTTTTGTTGATTACGCCACTTTTGGAAGCGTTTCAAAGTAGTTTTCCCAAAGGAGTAGTGAATATTCTTTTTGGAAGGGGTAGGGCAGTGGCAGCTCCAATTATGAAAACAGGCAAAGTTGATGTATTGGCATTGATTGGAAACAGTAAATCAGCCAATGCGTTGCAAGACCAGCATCCAAAGAGCAATAGATTACGATTGGTTTTAGGATTGGAAGCTAAAAACCCGGCAATTATTTTACCAGATGCTGATTTAGACCTTACCATAAACGAATGTTTGGCAGGTACATTATCTTTTAATGGGCAGCGTTGTACGGCCTTAAAAGTGGTTTATATACATGAGGATATCAAGGATGAGTTCTTAAAACGATTTTCTGAAAAGGTAGATGCATTAAAGTTTGGCAACCCATGGGATGATGGAGCAAAACTAACTCCATTACCTGAACCTGGAAAACCAGCATATATCCAAGAATTGTTGGATGATGCCAAGACAAAAGGAGCTAGGGTCAAGAATAAAAAAGGGGGTAAACAATCGGATAACTATATTTGGCCAGCAGTTCTGTATCCTGTTACAAAAGACATGCGGGTATACGAAGAAGAACAGTTTGGTCCTATAATCCCGATTCTTTCTTTTAAGGATATTGAAGAACCTCTGAACGATATGGCTGAGTCAAACTATGGACAGCAGGTAAGTTTGTTTGGAAAAGATGTATATACACTTTCTCCATTGATTGACACACTTGCCAATCTCGTTTGTCGAGTAAATTTGAACAGTTCTTGCCAGCGTGGGCCAGATGTATACCCATTTACAGGTAGAAAAGACTCAGCGCAATCCACACTAAGTGTGCACGATGCATTACGTTCTTTTTCAGTACGTACGTTTGTGGCCTTTAAGGATAATGAGTTGAACAATGAAACTATTGAGCAACTATTGGAAGCCAAAGTGAGCAACTTTTTAAGTACGGATTATATTTTATAATCCGTATTAGTGTTGGGATTTAATATTTGTACAGTTGTGCACGTACTCCGTAATGTTCTTTTAGGGCAATAGCATTGGCAAGTCCTTGGAGGTAGTATGTAAAACTACCATCCCAAATGGTTTTAGTACCTAATTCTTCATATTCGGGAATGCTTTTGATATGAAATTTTGCGGCTTCAATGTCGCCCAAAATTAATAGTACTGCCGAAAGATTGGCATTAAGTACATTTTGTATGGTCGAATCTGTGGTTCTGGTCAGTTTATCGGTCCAATAATCCCTTGCGTATTCCAAATCAGGTTTAATCTCGTTTAGCTGCTTTCTTTTCTTTTTGCTCAATGCTGAAAGGGAGTTGATGCTCTTTTTTGCTATTTCACTTGCATCGTTCAAAGCTTCATAATCTTTACTTTTAACTCCGAACATGGCGCTATAAGCATTTACTTGTTGAACCAAATAGTGTTCTTTTAAAATGCGCCCGGCTTCTTGGATAAAATACTCCAAAATGTCGGCCTCGTATTTTTTTATTCTTTTTTCCAACAATTTTCTTTTTTTCTCGGGCTTTTTAGTCATTTTGTATTTTAACTTGAAAGAAGGGTTAAATACCAAATGCCTTAGACGTAGTTTGTTTGTCAATCCATCTTTATCATCAATATAATACCGGATTTCCTTGTCAAGAAGTACTTCATCTTGAGCCGTCTTTACCAACAATCTGGCTGCAACGTTGATTTCTCCCATAATACTCTCTGGGTTGGAATAGTCCACATCCAATTGTACATGTTCCATTTTAAAGGTATCCGTACTTAGCTCAACATAAAAGTCAGGGTCGGTTTTCACCCATAGAAAGGGTCGGGAATTTAATAGGTACTGTTTACTCCATTTTGCAATGGTATCCTTCGCGGCTTGTCTTCTAAGTCTTGCGCGTTCTTCCAAATCCATTTCACCCATTTGCATGGCCCAATTGATATCGTCCCAAAAATCCATGGGATCTAATTTGGTATTCACTGTTGCAGAAAAGGTGCGGAGGGTTTCATCCAAAGGGGTAGAGGGTGAAATTTCGTATGTCCATGCCACCGGGTCTTTGGTAAGCTTTATTTTTTTTTGCCCTATACAGAACAGGGGTAAAACACAGAGAAGAAATAGTTTTTTCATAATTTAAAGGGTTAAGTTAAAAAGGGGTTGATTTGGAAATAAAAAATTTTACCAATTGAGATTTTTGGGTTTTTAGAATTGATATGATAGGAATCATTACTACTTAAATTTTAGGACGTGGTGCTTCCAATAGATATATTCAGAATTATGTGAAAGAACAGAAGGCCCCAGGAAACTAGTTCCCGAAGCCTTATCTGAATTGAAAAAAACACTGAACAAACTCAAACTAACTAAACTTTTCATTTAAATTTTTATAGCGTAGGTGTATATCCTGCATAGTAAACAGCAATCAAAAGAATACAGGTAGCTAAAATCAATAGGATTAATGTTGCCATAAGGGCCTTGAAAATATTTGAGGTTTTCATAATTTCTTCTTAGAGGTTTACTTATATTTTATAAAGAAGGCATACTATTTTATAGCATCCGACTACAAATTTATAGGCATTGCAAGCGCTTTTTGGACTCAGATATATGGATTAGGCTTTCCAGTTGACAAATGCCCAATCCGGATAGATTTAGATAAAATAGCGTAGGATAAAAACTACATTATAGTTTCAAGTAATTGAAATTCAATGATTTATTTATGAGTTGTTTTAATCTGGAATAAAAAATATTCAGTATCCTACTGTATAACAATAAATAAAAACCTAAATAGTGTTTTATTGGATTTGGTTCCAAAAATGCTTGGAAAAACAAAAGGAGCCTGAAGGCCCCTTTATTGCTAATTCAATAGAGAACGATATGTTCTATTCAAGTTCGGCAACTGGTTTTCCAGTACCGTAATTCACATTTACAATCTTGGTCTCTCCATTTTTTACGGTAATTACCTGACTTGCTGTTCCTGGGGTAAAGGGTTCTTCAACTATGTTTACATCAAGTGTGTAACCAGAACCTCTATCTACTACGATAAAATCATTAGCATTTCCTCCCCAGGTCACTTCCCCAGTTCGTTCATCGGTATCAAAATCCACTAGGTCAAGCACAGCTCCCGAGCCTGGAAGTCCATCCAAAGTTGTGAGAGTAACATCGTAAATAGTATTATACCCCTTACCAACAAAAATATTGGCAATACCGGTGATTTCACCATCCGAATTCACAAGGACATCCGCGGTAGTTTGTTCATGGGTAGGCTCAATAATAATAATCTTAGGGGGAGTATAAGATGCTTGTTCTGGTCTTGCAACATCAATATCAGTATTGCCAAAAAAGTTATCATTATCAAACAGCAAACCATTATTAGCTGTGATCAAGGCATCTGGAAGCTTGCGAGAAGGTTGAATCAAATCATCGCCACCTATAGAACCATCAGAATTAAACCAGGTTACCCTAAACCTGTCATCAACAGTTGTTACTCCAAGATCAACTTCATACTCATAAGAAATTTCAGGCAATACTACATAGGGTGTAGAAATGTTTGAATTATCCAAGTTATATGTATAGATAGACTCCCAATCTGTGATGGCCAACGTTGCATCAGTCCCCTGTGCCGGAGCAGGAGCTACTATAATGGTTGGTATATTGATGTACACTGAATCACCATCATCTACTATCCTAAATGCATCTACACTACCAGACCTTGTCAGGGTACCTGTTGAATTGCCTCCACCCGAGATAATTATATTAAAACCAGTGACAACATATTCGGTTATTAGTTCGGCGGGTACAGGACCATAAAAAATATTTATGTTAGGATCTAAATCCACAGTGCTAGCAACCAGCGATCCATCCGCTTCAGCATTGATTCGTGCAAAATCATAAGTATCTCGTACTCCGTTCTCATCCAATATTTCCACAAAAATATAAAGTTGCTCATTAACGCCATATGTAGCTGCAGGCTGAGCTGTGTAGGTCACAGACTCAAACGTCCAGTCCATCCATGCTTCTATCATAGCTGGGTCTCCCGTGGGTATATCCTGTGCACTTAAAGTAATTAGAGGTGTGACCTGATATCCTGATCCTCTGGAAGCTCTGAACCATGTTCCTTCTACGAGTTGTACAGGAAATTCATCAATAGTCGCCACGCCACTTCCTATACTGAGCAAATCCTCCGGATATCGATCAGTGTTTAAACTAAGGTTAAATCCTCTTCCTGGCTCCGGGGGAGTAGGAAAGGTAGCTGTAACTCCTGGTACTTTGGGAGTAGTGGCAGCAGCAATATCAGGCCCAAAGACAGCTGCCTGTGTACCTACCTGGGCACCTACATCTTGTCCATTGATACTGGAAAATGCCAAGGTCTGATTGGCCTCAATCAAAGGGAACAAAAGTTCTATAGTTGTACCGTTCTCTTGGGCAGGGACCTGCATGGTGTAGTCACCAGTATTGGGGTCAACATTGGCAGAACCGATATCTCCTTCCGTTAATGAGAAAGAACCAGTAATATAGAACGAGTCAGTATCGTTGGATCCATTGAAACTATTATTGGTATGTTCAAACATGCCGTTGAAATTGTCCAAATTGGCACGGATGGTAATGTCTTGTGGTACTTCTGGAGTATTGTTGGTCAAATCGGTCTCTATTTCAACTTTTCCTTCGATGGTCGCTGTTTGGGTGCCATTCAATTCCAACAACTCAATTCTTGATGCCTCGGTCTGTTCCAAAGCTATAATGGAACCATTGATCCATTCATAATGGACACCTTCTTGAGGAGAACCAAAATCTACCAAGTAAGATGCGTTAAGGTAATTATCCGATGTTATGGCCACATTGTACCCTCCCAGGTCAATATCCACAAAAACAGCATTGCCATTAGTATCTGTAGTCACTGCGGCTATACTGCCGCCATTTTGGTTGGTAAGCATAACATCTACATCAACAACTGGAACGTCATCTGAGAAAAGGTTTATAGTATAGGTGAGGTTGGCAGCTGCCGCCAATGCAGCGGCATTTTCGGCTGAAAGTTCTTCTTCTGCGAGTTGTTCTGCGGCTTTCTCATCAGCTTCTCGTTGCGCAATTTGGTCACTGCGCTCGGCTTGATCGACCAACAGTTGTTCTGCTTCAAACTCATCTTTACATGAGGTAATCAAAACCCCACAGACGAGTACTAGGCCTAAGACGAAAAAACAGGTTTTGTTTTTTGTCCGTATATTTTTTCTTGTTGTCATGATAATTTTTTTAAAAACTACTTTTTAGAATACACAAAAGGAGCCCGAAGGCCCCTTTCATTTATATGTGAATAAGCAACCATTGTTCTTAATCAACGTCAGATACAGTATCTCCCGTACCGTAGTTAATATTTACAATCTTGGTCTCACCATTTTTTAAACTAATGAAAGTTGGGGCAGAAAAGAATTCTCTGCTAATGTTCACATCCTCAGTATAACCAGAACCTGACTCTACCACGATAACATCATTACCACCCCAAGTCACTTCTCCAGTTTCACTAGTAGTAGCAAAATTTATCAAGTCAAGTACAGCACCTGCACCGGGCAGACCGTTTTGTGTAACCAAGGTGACATCGTATTCCGAAGTATAACCGGAGCCTACAATAATATTGAATAAGCCTGTGATTTCGCCATCGTTGTTGACATCTACATCTGCTGTGGTTTGTTCGTGGATAGGTTCAACTATGATCACATTTGGTTCCGAGTATGAATAACCAGTCAGTCCTTTATCTACAGTAGCGATTGCAAAAACATTAGCGCTAAACAAATCATCATTAAAGACGAGGTCGCCATTGGAAACCATTAAACCATCAGTTAAAGGATCTTGAGGGGCTGAAAGGTCCTGAAAACCATCTGCATCTAATGTGACAAGCGTCACCGAAGTACTTTCATTGAAAGCTCCAATTGCGTTTTCAAGCTCAAAAGATACATCAGGAAGTACAACATATCCTTGTGTTACTCCGGAGTTGTCCAAATCAAATGTATACTGGAATGCCATTTCTGAAATCTCAAGAGAAGGCCTAGTAGTCGGGCTACCCTGATTTCCAACGGTTATTGTCGGAACTGAAGTGTATCCATGACCAGCATTAGTCAATTCAAAGCCCGTAATTGAACCATTTATTCCAATGTTATTAACGTTTAACACGCCCGCCTGGCTATTCGCTATGTCCTGGGTAATTGTAATGCCAACTACTTCTTTAGATGTGTTGAAAGGAATATCAATATCAGTATACGATACTGGTGTAAGAGTTCCCGCATTATTGGCTTGCCTAGATAGACCTGTAGGAAAATCTTCAGTGGTTGCATCACTGTAGACAACTCTGACAACAAATTCGACACTTTCGAACGCAGCAAAATTCCCTCCACTTATTAAATCAAAAGAGTTAAGTGCCCAAGACATATTGGCCACTATCTCTGCCGTATCTCCCAATCCATCAGTAATTTCAGGATCTGAGACTGTAATTAGTGGTGATAACTGGAAGTCATCTGATCCCGGGTTACCTCTAAATTGAATATCATCTAAATCGTTTTCAAGTGGAAAGTTGTCTATAACACCGGTTGATAGTGTTCGTGGTAATGTGGTAAAGTTACCTACAGTAAACCCTCTTCCCGGAGCTTCAGGTTCTGGGAACTGGGCAACCACTCCTTCAATAGTAGGGGTGGTGGTAGCTGTAATATCTGGGCCAAAAACAGCTGCCTGTGTACCTACTTGTACACCTACATCTTGTCCGTCTACACTTGAGAACCCTAGTGTTTGGTCTGCTTCTACAAGGGGTATTAGTAAATCAATAACAGTACCATCTTCTTGAGCGGGAACTTGCATAGAATATTCACCAGTATTGGCATCAACAACTGCGGAACCGATATCTCCTTCTGTTAAGGAATATGAGTTGAAGATATAAAAATCACCTCCATTGTTGTTTCCATTAGCACTATTTATAGTATGCTCAAAAAGACCACCGAAATTGTCCAAATTGGCACGGATGGTGACCTCTTGTGGTACCTCTGGGGTATCATTGGTAAGGTCAGTTTCTATTTCTACCGTTCCTGTAATGGTAGCGGTTTGCATACCATTAAGTTCCAACAACTCAATTTTTGAAGCCTCGGACTGCTCCAAAGCTACGATTGAGCCATTTATCCACTCGTAATGGACGCCGTCTTGAGGGGAACCAAAATCTACAAGATATGAAGAATCAAGGTAGTCATTGGATACTATGGACACGTTGTATCCACCTAAATCGATATCTACAAAAGCAGCATTACCGTTTGCATCTGTAACAATTGAAGTTGTGCCGCCGCCATTTTGGTTGGTAAGCGTTACGGCTACATCAGCTGCTGGAACGTTATCTGAGTGAAGGCTTATGGTATAGGTAACATTGGCGGCTGCTGTTAATGCAGCGGCATTTTCGGCTGAAAGGGCTTCTTCCGCTGCTTCATCTGCCGCTTCTGCTGCGGCTTCATCTGCTGCAATTCGGTCACTGCGTTCTTGTTGCCTGAGCAATAGTTCTTCTTCTGCGAAGTTATCGGCACATGAAGTGATGAGCACACCACAAGCGAGTACCATGCCTATGATGGAAAAATAGTTTTTGTTTCTTTTCATTGTATTATGGTTTTTAAATGTATTCGACAATAGATGTATTGGATTAAAATAATTGTGTTTGTATTTCTTGTTCATAGCTAAAAATTTAAAATGGTGTAGGTAAAGCTTATCCCGAAACGATTGGTTCGTATTACCTCGATATTTTCGGGCTGACCTATGGTGATATTATTCAGGTCGGTAAAACCGCGGTCGTAGATAAATTCCACTGAAAATGTTTCGCCGTTTGTCAGGTTAAAATCGATGCCAAGACCGAAATGTGCGCCAAGATTAATCGACTTGTAGTCGGCTCCGACTTCTTCCCAATCGTTGGATAGGATGATTCGTGAACCATCGTCGAACACCATGTACTGATCCCGGTTTTCACGGCCCCTGAAAATGTAGTTCAGGTTACCCCCGACGATAAGACGTGGCTGCACTGCAGCGCCATTAAGCTCCGGCAAGGAAAACCTTGCTGAAAGCCGACCCGCTACCGAATGGAAAAAGACCTGACGGTTCAGGTATTCCAATTGTGTGAGTATACCTGCTTGCGTGGTATTGGCAGGCTCAGGCAACTCCCTGTTAAGGTCAGTACGGCCGCCACCGAAAACATCGTAACCTAAATCTAATTGTACCTGCATATAGGGCAAGGCCTCATAACGACCAAAAGCACCGATATTGCCGGTGATCACGGTTCCGGGTTGTGCAAATTGACTAAAACTGCCTCCGACTCGGGCACCCACTATAATGGAGCCATCGGAATTTGTTGCTTCATCCGTATCCTGAGCGATTCCCTTTAAAGGGAATATCAAAAAACACAGGACCGATGTAATAAAGAGTATATGCTTCATAATAATTATTGGATTTGAAGGCTTTGGTTAAAAATTTTTGATTTTTTCATGTTTATATGGTGTTGCTATTTAATTAAGATGTATCATAGGTTTTTCCTTTCATTTGCAAATTGGTTTAAGGGTTATTATTGTGTATGTTATTTGCCGGGCCATTTATGATAGTTCTAAACATTGTAATTCAATATTTAGGTACGGGTAAGGCCCAAGGGTAGGAAGGTTTGATTTTTGAGATTGACTTGACATTCTAATTTTGGTTTAAACGTGGTGGCTCACACGTCATAATCGGTTTCAAAAATAGAAATGGAGGTAGCCGTCTGGGGATGTCAATTGACGGATGTGGAGTTTCAGTTGATGTAGTGTAAAACTGAACTGATTTGGTATTTTTTTACTCCTATTTATTGTCTAGAATAGAACATCAGATAGTATGGATATTTCGCTCAGTATGGGATATAGAGATTATTGGAGGGGAGGTAAAAGGAATATAAATAAAAAGCTCCGTGAATTTCACGGAGCCCTCTTTGGATAGTTTGGTTATTTATGTTTTGAGAGTCCTTTCGACCACGTTCAAAATGGGCATCTGAATATCTCGACTGCACTCGATATGACAGTGGCGGCTCTTTACTGTATTAGAGGTTTTGGGCCAGCCAATCGCCAACCTCACTTGTTTTGTACGCTTTTCCACCATCGGCTAAATCTTCGGTAACAATACCTTCGGCCAAAGATTTGTTTACAATCGATCTAATGGCTTCAGCTTCTTCTGTAAGGTTAAAATCTTCAAACAGCATAGCTGCAGATAATACAGTAGCCAAGGGGTTGGCAATATCCTTGCCCGCTGCTTGTGGGTAAGAACCATGAATTGGCTCGTACAGTTTTGTCTTTTCACCCAAGGAGGAAGAGGGCATTAATCCCATAGACCCGGAAATCACAGAAGCCTCATCGGTTAAAATATCCCCAAACAAATTAGCGGTTATCATAACATCATATGCTTTGGGCCATTGCACCAAACGCATGGCTACTGCGTCTACAAATTCATAGGAAACTTCTACTTCTGGATAATCTTTTTCCATGGCTTGGACGGTTTCTCTCCATAAGCGAGAAGCTTCCAGTACGTTGGCCTTATCCACACAGCAAAGTTTTTTACTACGCTTCATGGCCATTTCAAAACCCTTTTTTGCCAATCGCTGAATTTCGGCGCGAGAATAGGTCATTGTATCAAAAGCGGTATTTCCATTATCTTTTCTACCTCTCACACCAAAATATACGCCTCCAGTCAATTCTCGCAGAATAATGAGGTCAGTACCTTCAATCCGTTCTCTTTTTAATGGGGATTTGTCTATCAAAGAAGGAAAAGTAAATGTTGGGCGTACATTGGCAAACAACCCCAATTTTTTTCGCATTTTAAGTAACCCTTGCTCAGGACGTACCTTTGCCGATGGATCATTGTCAAAACGGGGATGTCCAATTGCTCCAAACAGAACGGCGTCCGCATTGGCACAAATTTCATGGGTTTCATCTGGATACGGCTCACCAACGGCATCAATGGCCGCGGCCCCTGTCAATGCC
Source organism: Flagellimonas eckloniae (assembly GCF_001413955.1). Lineage (NCBI taxonomy): Bacteria > Pseudomonadati > Bacteroidota > Flavobacteriia > Flavobacteriales > Flavobacteriaceae > Flagellimonas > Flagellimonas eckloniae. The sequence continues at coordinate 718,167 of NZ_LCTZ01000002.1, forward strand.
GGTGTCCAATTGATTTCATGGTTAAATTTTGCAGCAATCGCATTTGATACTTTTACAGCTTGATCTATTACTTCTGGACCAATTCCATCTCCTGCCAGAAGGGCAATGTTTAATTTCATATTTTGGGTATTCAGTTGTTTATTATTAGTTGTCGATTATCAGAGTTCAGATGACTGATTATTGTAACCTGAATTCTGAACTCTGTTTAAATTAGGTTGAGCATTTTTTCCGTTGCTTTTATAGCAGATACCGTTTGATCGGAATCTAATCCTCTAGTAGTAAAATCATTTTCTTTGGTTTGCCAGGTGATAAATGTTTCGCAAAGTGCATCCGAAGTACTTCCCGGAGGAATTCTTACTGCGTAGTCCACCAATTTGGGCAATTCCATTTTTTCTTTCTGATATACTTTTTTAAGGGCATTGATAAAAGCGTCAAATTGCCCGTCTCCTTGTGCATGTTCTTCATACAGCTTACCGTCAATCTCTATAGAAAGAGTAGTGGAAGGTTTTAGACCTTTTGAATGGGTGAGTACATATGATTTTACAAATATGCGTTGTTGATGTAATTCACTATCCAAAACATCAGAAATAATAAAGGGAAGATCTTCTTTGGTAACGCGTTCCTTTTTATCTCCAAGTTCAATAATGCGCTCTGTTACTTTTTTGAGCTCATCATCATTCAGGGTCAATCCTAACTCCTGAAGATTTTTCTGAATATTGGCTTTTCCTGATGTTTTTCCTAAAGCATATTTCCGCTTTCTACCAAAACGCTCAGGCAATAAATCATTAAAGTAAAGGTTTTTTTTGCTATCTCCATCTGCATGTATACCAGCAGTTTGCGTAAAAACATTATCTCCTACAATTGGTTTATTGTCAGGAATGCCAAAACCGGTAAAAGCAGACACTAATTTACTGACTTTGTAAAGTGAAGATTCTTTGACACCTATTGAAATTTCGGGCATAAAATCATTGATCACGGCAACCACACTGGCCAAAGGCGCATTCCCTGCACGCTCACCCATTCCGTTGACTGTTAGGTGCAATCCGTGACATCCAGCTTTTAATGCTTCCATAACGTTTGCAACACTAAGATCATAATCGTTATGGCCATGAAAATCAAAATGTGTATTGGGGTATTTTGCAATAATTTGACCTAGAAAGTCTGAAGTCTCATCATGGGTTAAAACTCCCAAGGTATCCGGTAAAAGGATTCTTTTTATGGGTTGGGCAGTTAGAAAATCAAGAAATTGAAAGACATATTCTGGAGAATTTCGCATTCCGTTGCTCCAGTCCTCCAAATATACGTTGGTTTCGATACCCAGAACTTCAGCTTTGGAAACGACTATTTCAATATCTTTGAAATGTTGTTCAGGTGTCTTTTTTAGTTGATGGGTAAGATGGTTTAACGAGCCTTTTGTAAGCAAGTTTTGAACCTTGGCACCACTTTCTTGCATCCAATTTAAGGAGACACCCTTGTCTACAAAGGTCAGTACTTCCACCTTGGAAAGATACCCTTCTGTTGCGGCCCAATCCGTAATGTTCTTGACTGCAGTGAACTCTCCGTCCGATACACGCGCCGAAGCCACCTCTATGCGGTCTACTTTAAGCTCTTCCAATAGCAGTTTTGCCAGCGTAAGCTTTTCTGATGAAGAGAAGGACACACCTGAAGTTTGTTCACCATCCCTTAGGGTGGTATCCATAATCTCAACAGTACGTTTTTCCATTTTAAATGTAGTAATCTTCTATAATGACTTAAAGTGGGGTATCCTGGGCAAACACCTCAATGTCTTTTTTGATGTTCAACAGATAGTCGATATCATCAAAGCCATTCAGCATGTTTTCTTTCTTATAATCATTGATGGCAAAGCCTTCACTTTCTCCTGTTTCTAAAATTGTGATGGTTTGCTCTGGAAGGCTGATTTCTAATTCAGCATTTGGATTTGCCTCGATGGCCTTGAAGATTTTGTCCAAAAATTCAGGACTTACCTGAACTGGAAGAACCCCGATATTTAAGCAATTATTTCTGAAGATATCTGCAAAAAAACTGGATACAACACATCTGAAGCCATAATCATACACCGCCCATGCTGCATGTTCCCTTGAAGAACCAGAACCAAAGTTTTTACCCCCCACTAATATTTTCCCACTATAAATGGGGTTGTTCAACACAAAATGTTCTTTAGGTGTATTATCTGGATTGTAGCGCCAGTCTCTAAAAAGATTATCTCCAAACCCTTTTCGCTCTGTTGCTTTTAAAAATCGGGCTGGGATTATCTGATCAGTATCCACATTTTCTATCGGAAGTGGTACCGCGGAGCTTTTTAGTATATTGAATTTATCGTAAGCCATTTTTATCAGTTTTAAGTTATCAGCTATCAGTTTTCTGAATCCTGAAACAGATTTTGTTATATTGTTATGCAGTCTGCAATTCCATTAATTCTCGCGGATCAGTTACTTTTCCGGTTACCGCCGCCGCCGCCGCAACCAATGGACTTGCCAAAAGTGTGCGCGAGCCAGGGCCCTGTCTTCCTTCAAAATTTCTGTTTGATGTGCTTACCGCGTATTTTCCTGCTGGAATTTTATCGTCATTCATTGCCAAACATGCGGAACACCCGGGTTCTCTTAATTCAAAACCTGCAGTATTTAAAATATCCAGAATACCTTCCCTTCTAATAGCTTCTTCAACACGATGCGAACCTGGAACCAACCATGCAGTTACATTGTCAGCCTTTTTTCTTCCTTTAATAATAGAGGCAAATGCTCTAAAATCTTCAATTCTTCCGTTGGTACAACTTCCTAAGAAGACAAAGTCAATAGGTTTTCCAATCATGGCCTCACCCTCATTAAAGGCCATGTATTGAAGTGATTTTTTATAAGTTGCATTTCCGCCCTCAACAGCATCTGCCGAAGGGATACCATTCTGAATTCCGATGCCCATTCCAGGGTTTGTGCCATAGGTGATCATCGGTTCTATTTCGTTTGCGGTGAAAGTGATTTCCTTATCAAAAACGGCATTTTCATCAGAATAAAGTGTTTGCCAGTATTTCATAGCCTTATCCCATGTGGCACCTTTAGGTGTGTATTCCCTTCCTTTGATATAATCAAAGGTCTTTTCATCTGGAGCAATCATTCCACCACGAGCACCCATTTCAATGCTTAGGTTGCAAACGGTCATACGGCCTTCCATCGACATATTTCTAAAAACTTCTCCAGCGTATTCCACAAAATAACCTGTAGCACCAGAAGTGGTTAGTTTGGAAATTATAAACAGCGCCACGTCTTTTGGCGTTACGCCTATATTTAAATCACCATCAATAGAAATACGCAAACTTTTGGCCTTGGGCTGCATAATGCACTGTGTGGACAACACCATCTCAACCTCACTAGTTCCAATACCAAAAGCAATGGCACCAAAAGCACCATGTGTAGATGTATGTGAATCTCCACAGACAATTGTTGCGCCAGGAACTGTAATCCCGTTTTCGGGCCCAATAACATGAACAATTCCATTTTTCTCATGTCCAAGCCCCCAATATGGAATATTGTGTGCTTTAGAGTTTTCCTCCAAGGCTTTTAACTGGTTTGCCGACAACTTGTCTTTTACTGGCAAGTGTTGATTCCGCGTTGGGGTGTTATGATCGGCAGTGGCAAAAGTGCGTTCCGGGTATAAAACTTTGATATTTCTATTTTTTAACCCAAGAAAAGCCACTGGGCTCGTTACCTCGTGCACTAAATGCCTATCAATAAATAGCACATCGGGGCCATTTTCAATGTGTTTTACCACATGAGAGTCCCAAACCTTGTCAAATAGTGTTTTACTCATCGTTACAATCAATAATTTATAAGCTTGTAAAATTAGAATATGTATAAAAAACTGTTTTCATTTTGATGTGAAAATTACGATGTTCAAGGTTGATTTTTTACATAATAGTGCAAAAGACTTTTAAGATTCATTGTTTTAAAACAAAATCTGATGCAAATGTTATCAGCTTATATGCACTTTGCAGATAGTAAAATCAGAAAAATTTAGACACATTGGAAATAGCCGATAAAAATTTACCTTTTAAAGTGTGAATCTGATATTTTTTAAGTATTGATTTTGAGTATTTTACACATAAACCCCTGAATTTTAACAAGTTTCGTTTTATTTTAACATTGCTGTAACGTTGTGGAAACTCTGAGCGTTCTACTTTAGAGGCACACCTAAGCAGTTTATTCATCAATCAAAAACCTAAACTGAACATCAACAAATCAAAAACAATTAACTCATGAAGACAAACTACTCGGTCATTTCGACCATGATTTTAATCGCAATTTTTTGTATTACCAACATTACTTCAGCCCAACTTGACTTTTTACCACGTGGCAGCCAGATGGCAAAAATTGGGCAACGAATAGGAAATACTGATGTAACCATTATTTATTCCCGACCTAGTGTCAATGATCGGGAAATATGGGGCGCACTTGTTCCCTATGGAATGAACAATCTGGGATTTGGAACAGCCAAAGAATCTCCATGGAGAGCTGGTGCTAATGAGAATACCATTTTTAAGACGACACATGACCTAACCATTGGGGGAAAAACCCTACCGGCAGGCAAGTACGGTTTGCATATGATTGTCAATGAAGATAATTCCGCAACAATAATTTTTTCTAAAAACCATGGGGCATGGGGAAGTTATTTTTATGAGCCAAGCGAGGATGCTTTGCGCGTAGATGTTGAAACCATGGAAGTTTCGCATGTAGAGCAGCTTACATTTAATTTTAATGAGGTTGATGCCAAGTCTGCTGTTGTGGCACTAAGTTGGGAGAAAAAACAAATTCCATTTAAGATAGAAACGGATGTTACGGCAAATGTTTTGGCTGAAGTTCGGCAACAATTGCAGACCAATCCTGGATTTAATCGACCAAGTTGGGAGCAAGCTGCCAATTTCGCCCTCAATAATGATGGGGATTTGGATGAAGCTTTAGGTTGGGTAGATGCCGCAATCGCAGGTCAGTTTTTTAGTCAGAAAACTTTCAATAATCTTCGGATTAAGTCACAGATTATGGCCAAGAAAGGGAAAACCGTAGAAGCTGAGGCATTGATGAAGGAAGCTTTACCATTGGGTACGGTTTTTCAAGTACATGGATATGGTAGACAACTTATAGGTCAAGGAAAAACTGCAGAAGCATTGGAGATTTTCAAATGGAACGTAAAGAATAACAAAGATACATGGCCAGTTCACTATGGATTGGCGAGAGGGTATTCAGCAATAGGAGATAACAAATCAACATTGAAGCATTTAAAAATAGCTCTTGAAAACGCTCCAGCACAAGCTAACAGGGATAGGGTAGCGGCAAATATTGCCAAGGCTGAAAAAGGAGAATCAATCAACTAAACCATATTTTTTGAAGATTCCAGCAAGAAATGCTCGGCCTTGGTCGAGCATTTTAGCTTATATAATTCCAGATTGATGATTGTTTCATCATTTTTGTGTATGCTATACGAATGGATTTATTTTCTTCCTTTTCCATTTTTGGATCTTCTTTCAATAACTGTATTGCATAATACCTAGCTGTTTTTAGGATTTGATTATCCTTTACAATGTCAGCAATTTTTAAGTTTAGCAGTCCGCTTTGTTGCGTACCCATTAAATCCCCTGGGCCACGTAATTTTAAATCTACTTCAGCAATATCAAAACCATCATTGGTCCGGACCATGGTCAGCAAACGTGTTTTGGCATCTTCAGACAATTTATGACTTGTCATTAGAATACAAAAACTCTGTTCCGCACCTCTACCCACACGACCGCGCAACTGATGCAATTGCGAAAGTCCAAATCGTTCAGCGCTTTCAATGATCATTACAGAAGCATTTGGAACATTGACCCCAACTTCAATTACGGTAGTTGCCACCATAATTTGAGTTTCGCCTTTTACAAAGCGTTCCATTTCATAATCCTTGTCCTTGGGTTTCATTTTTCCATGAACAATGGAAATTTGATAATCGGGTAGTGGAAAATCTCTAGAAATACTTTCATATCCATCCATTAAATCCTTGTAATCCAGTGCTTCAGATTCTTTTATTAATGGATAGACCATATAGATTTGTCTTCCTTTTTTTATTTCATCTTTTATGAATTGAAAGACTTTTAATCTATTGCTATCAAATCGATGTACTGTTTTAATAGGTTTACGTCCGGGAGGGAGTTCATCAATTACCGAAATGTCCAAATCCCCATACAAACTCATAGCCAAGGTTCGTGGAATTGGAGTAGCTGTCATGACCAAAATATGGGGAGGCACCTCGTTTTTATGCCATAATTTTGAGCGCTGTGCCACTCCAAACCTATGTTGCTCATCTATGATTGCCAAACCAAGGTTATTGAATTGCACCTTATCTTCCAAAACAGCATGAGTACCAACCAAAATATGCAATTCCCCATTTTCCAATTGCTCATGAATATGTGTACGAGCAGACTTTTTTGTAGAGCCGGTCAATAAAGAAATAGTTATTTCCATTTCACCCAGTAATTCCTTTAGCCCGGTATAATGTTGGTTAGCCAAAATTTCTGTGGGCGCCATCAAACAGGTTTGAAAACCATTGTCTATAGCCAAAATCATGCACATTAGGGCCACAATTGTCTTTCCTGAGCCTACATCACCCTGTAGCAATCTATTCATTTGGGCATTACTGCCCATATCGTTTCTAATTTCCTTGATTACCTTCTTTTGGGCATTGGTCAATTCAAACGGAAGATGATTTTTGAAGAAAACATTGAATTTTTCACCTACGTTTTCAAATGGAAGCCCTTTTATTTTTTGTTTACGGATTAGCTTTTTTGAAATAAGCTGTAATTGAACATAGAAAAGCTCTTCAAATTTTAATCTAAATTGGGCTTTTGCCAATAGCTCTTGGTTTTTGGGAAAATGGATATTAAACAGTGCCTCACTCTTTGGAATCAGTTTTAATTCATCCAGAATAGTGGAAGATAGCGATTCTGGAAATTGACCTTTTGATTCCAAAAACAATTGCTGCATCATTTTACCAATGACACGATTGGTAATGCCTTTGGCACTTAACTTTTCTGTTGAAGGATAAATTGGTTGCATGGCAACTTTTAAACCTTTTTGGTGTTCCGACAGCAATTCCATTTCAGGATGCGGCATGGAAAAAATGCTTCCATAGCGGGTAGTTTTCCCAAATACCACATAAGGTTCGTTGAGTTTAAGGTTTTCCCGAATCCATTTGTGCCCACGGAACCATACCAATTCCATTTGTCCTGTTTCATCAACAAAACTGGCAACCAAACGTTTTCCACGTTTTTGTTCCACGGTTTTAATATGCACTATTTTACCAACTACTTGAACATCTGCGCCACTGGGTTTTAGTTGATTGATTTTATAATAACTTGTTTTGTCCAGATATCTGTTGGGAAACAAATGAAGTAAGTCACGGTAGGTTTGAATGCCCAATTCTGCACCCAAGGTTTCTGCCCTGTTTGGACCAACACCCTTAAGGTATGGAATGGGAGTTTGTAGAAAATTGGGATTCATCAAACTAAAATATGTAATTTGGATTGACTTTTGCTATTTACAAATGATGAAGCTATACCCCATTGTTCTTTTTTTTCTGTTTGGACATATCTTATGCTCCCAAATTCAAGATAAAGTAGATTTTACAAATGCGGAAGTTTATATTGAACCATTTCCAAAGGAAAATCAGATTAAAGGTACCGTTAGATATGGGTTTCAGGTTTTAAATGATGTGGACTCAATCTTTTTGGATGCGGTGAATATGGATTTTTCATCAGTTTTATTGGACTTGAAAAAGGTGAAATTCGCAAATGATGGAAAAGTGATTTCCATAGACAAGAAATTCAAAAAAGGAGATACACATTTTTTGGATTTGACCTATACAGCGAAACCAAAACAAACAGTATATTTTTTAGGATGGGATGATGACGATCCGTCAAACAATCAAATATGGACCCAGGGACAGGGAAAATACACAAGCCATTGGCTGCCCAGCTTTGATGACATGAATGAGAAGGTTGAATTCGATTTAAAAATTACAGCAGAAAGACATTTGGCTGTAATTTCGAATGGAAGACTTATAAGTAGAGATGAAATCAAGGATGATAAGTTTGAGTGGCGCTTTGACATGAGAAAGCCCATGAGCAGTTATTTGTTGAGTTTTGCAGTTGGAAGCTTTCAAAAAAAAGAGATTAGTTCCCTCTCTGGAATACCGATTGAATTGTATTATGAACCGAAGGACAGTTTAAAAGTTGAACCAACTTATAGATATACCAAGAAAATTTTTGATTTTCTGGAAAAGGAAATTGGCGTTCCCTATCCTTGGCAGAACTATAAGCAAGTTCCTGTGCAGGATTTTTTATACGCTGGAATGGAAAATACTGGGGCTACTACCTTTTCCAATACATATATGATAGACTCCATAGCTTTTGCTGATAAAAACTATGTAAATGTAAATGCACATGAACTGGCGCATCAATGGTTTGGGAATCTAGTGACGGAACAAAGTGGGAAGCATCATTGGTTGCATGAAGGTTTTGCAACCTATTATGCCTATTTGGCAGAGCGAGAGGTTTTTGGAGAGGACTATTTTTATTGGCGGTTATTAGAAACGGCCAAGTCACTAGTTAATTTTTCTGGTGATGGAAATGGAGAAGCCCTTACGAGTTCCAGTGCTGGCAGTCTTACGTTCTATGAAAAGGGGGCATGGGCATTGGTAATGCTTAGAGAACGGGTAGGAGATGTTAATTTTCGTGAAGGGGTACAGAATTATTTGGCGAAATACGCATATCAAAATGTAACCATATCAGATTTTATGTGGGAAATGGAGAAAGCATCTGGAATGGAGCTTTCAGATTTTGATACTACTTGGTTACAAGAATCTGAGTTTCCATTTGAAACGGTCAAGGAATTTTTAATTGGGAAGAATGCTTCTATCAAAACATATTTTGAGTTTAAAGATCGTATTGGAGAAAATTTAACTTCAGCGGAAGCCATTCTAAAAAATGATTGGAATAAACTGGAATCTGATTACTTAAAAAAACAACTGGTTTTGGATTACGGAAATGCTTTTTCAGTAGACTTTTTAAGTCAAATACTTAAAAATGAAAGTATAAAAGTAAGGCAGGCGGTTGCATTTTCATTACAGCAAATACCTTTGGAAATTCAATCAGACTATGAAAAGCTATTAGTGGATAAGAGTTATACTACAGTAGAGTCGGCTCTCTATAGGTTATGGACAGATTTTCCCAGTAATCAGAACAAATACTTGAACAAAACCTCTGGGGTTATTGGAATGCCCAATAAAAATGTGCGCTTACTTTGGCTGACATTGGCACTGGTTAGTCCAGATTATAATATTGGATTAAAGCCAACATATTTTGAAGAACTGAGCAGTTACACGGGTTTGGAACATCATTTTGAGGTGAGGCTTCTGGCATTTCAATATTTGAAAAGTATAGGGGGATTTAACGATTCAACCCTTAAAAGCCTGATTGAAGCATGTAGCCATCATGTTTGGCATTTTAAAAAATCTTCCAGAAAAATTTTAAAAGAATTTTTAAAAGGTGAAGAAAATGTAGCCCGAATTAAAGATATTTATCCTTCTTTAAATCAACAGGAAAAACAATATTTAGATAAAGCATTGGGTAAATGAGAGCATTGGTTATTTCTGGAGGTGGGAGCAAAGGTGCCTTTGCAGGCGGAGTTGCCCAGTTTTTAATACAAGAGGCCAATCACAAATACGATTTGTTCGTTGGGACTTCCACGGGAAGTTTGCTGATATCCCATTTGGCATTGAACAAGTTGGATAAAATTAAGCGGATATACTCTTCCGTAAATCAAAAAAGTATTTTTAATAGCTGTCCTTTCGTTGTCAAAAAGAAACATGGAATTGACATAATTGCAATTAACCATTGGAATGTTGTAAAGAATTTTATCAAAGGGAAAAAAACCTTTGGTGAAAGTGAAAACTTGAGGCACCTAATTCGTGAGTCAATAACTCAAAATGAGTTCAATGAGTTAAAACAGGGTTTGACCGATGTTGTAGTCACGGTATCCAATTTATCGCTAAATCAAGTGGAGTATAAATCGATAAATGATTGTACGTATGATGAATTTTGCGATTGGATATGGATCTCATCCAATTACGCCCCATTTATGAGTCTTGTAAAAAAAAATGGATGCGAATATGCTGATGGCGGATTGGGAAGTTTGGTTCCTATTGAGGAGGCCTTAAAACGAGGTGCTACGGAAGTGGATGTGGTCGTTTTGCATACCGAAGTAAACTATCTGAATCGTATGCATTCCAGAAATCCGTTTGAATTGATGACAACCATCTTCAGTTTTGTGTTGGATCGCATAGAAAACCAAAATGTGCGTATAGGCAAACTGGTGGCCAATCAAAAAGATGCAATTATAAATTTCTACTATACCCCGGCAGTTTTAACCACAAATTCTCTAATTTTTAATAAGGAGCGAATGACCTTATGGTGGAAAAGAGGGTATTTGTACGCAAAGAATAAGAACGAGGAAACGAGTCCTATAGATCCAGATCACCAAGATAGGTGATTACCATAAATCTCCTACTTCTTTCTTTACAAATGCCAGAGCAGTTGCTGAAGGGGATTGTTTTTCCATGGTCTGGTTTAAAATGTCTTCTCTAAGTTTATCAGGTGAGTCCGTTTCGCTCATTCCCGCGGAACGAATAATCTGGATAGTAGCATTTTTTGCCGCTTTAATAATGTTCCAACATTCTTCAGACATATAGATTTGTTGGGACAGGTTATGGTCAAATTCAGTTTCTACCTGTTTTATCAGCAAGTTTTCGTAGTCAGTTTTGTCCTTGCTTTTAGGAGCTACGCGAACTACCAAACTATTTATCGAGATACGTTCCAAGAACAAGACCATTCTTTCATATGCCTGGAGCCTAATAGGCAAGGTGTCTTTTTGTGAATCTTTATGCAATAAGAAACGTCTGCGTCCGTCCTCATTTTTGGTATGTAACCTAAAGAAATAAAAAGCAACAGCGCCTGTAACTACTGCGGGCAATAAGTAAGCAAAAAGTTGAAAGATGTTATCTCCAGTCATGATATAGTTTGGTTTTTGATTTTATAAAAACTAAAACGAACTAAAACATTAAAAAGTATTGGAGATGAATTTCTATGATTTAGTTGGTTTTCACACTTTCCTTTGCCTTGGTATAAAACCCCTTATAATCTGGACTAAAACTTATGGCGATACCTTCCTTAAAATTTCCATCCTTTGCAGAGATGCCCACACTGCTGCTAGGGATACCCAAAGTAACTACCAATTCTTTGGTAACGGTTGCAGCTTGATCGTAGGTAACTCCAAATTCACCTGTCATGTTAAGACCCTCCACCTCTGCCTTAAGGTTGGGGCTTGCTAACAACACTTTTGCTATTTGAGTAAGCCAACTTTTGCCTTCTTCTGTGAGTTCAGTCCCAGTGTCAGACCCAAATAAGGTGGTCAAACCCTTTGAGAGCACTACTGCGCCATCTGATATATTAGGATTTGCATTTTCACCCATGGTCTGTTTTATTCGCGTTAGCAAAACAATGGAAGTAGAGTCACTGGAAGCTATCATGTCCGAAATTCCACTAAGTTGTTTTTCCTTTCGGCTCAAGGCTGCCAAGGTAGCATTCACATTTTCACTGTTCTTTTTTGAAAGTTCTGAGAAGCTGCTCAAATTTTGCAGTAACGTGGCATTGGCATCGCGCAAACTTGCATTTTCACTTTCAAACGTTTCAGCGGTGGCTTTGCTGGATGAAATTTCGCGTTTGGCTTTGGCCAATTCCTGTTCAACACCACTTTTCTCAGTTTTCAAGTCCTCAATTTGGGCCAAGAGCTCACTTTTTTTTTGTGAAAAGCCTATAGTGGTTAAAATCAAAAAACCTAGGGTAGGTAATAGTTTTTTCATATGTAAGTAATATTTGGTTTTAAATGTATTATTATATCAAAATTAGGGTGTTTTTTCCACATTGGTTTTTCCACCTAGAAAATTGCAATCATAAAATTCCTGTACCGATGTAAAAGGGACTTTTGTTTTTTTGTATTTATAAACGGTTTCCAAATCACTACTTAAATAGTCATCATCTACATTTACCTGGATATCATTCATGGTAAACTGGCAAGGATGTTCATAACCTGCAGCATGGGTAATCTCTAAAAACTCTTTTCTAAAGGTTTTAAAATATTGTGACAACCTATCGGATTTCAAGGGAACGTTTATCCCATTTTGCAACCATTTGCTTTGTGTGGCCACACCGGCGGGGCATCTATTGGTGTGGCATATTTGGGCTTGAATACAGCCAATACTCATCATAGCTTCCCTAGCCACATTTATACAATCAATCCCCATAGCAAAAGCCATGGCTGCCTTAGCTGGAAAACCCAATTTCCCACTTCCAATAAAAACGATACGGTCTGCTAAATCTTTTTCTTTAAAAATTTTATAGACTGATGCAAATCCATAGACCCAAGGCAATGAAACGTGATCTGCAAAACTTGGTGGGGCTGCTCCAGTTCCTCCTTCACCACCATCAACGGTAATAAAGTCTGGTCCTTTCCCAGATTTTTTCATTAAATCTGCCAATTCTTCCCATTGGTCCAATTTCCCAATGGCCGCTTTGATTCCCACGGGCAACCCAGTTTCGTCTGCAATAGATTCTATTAAATCTAAAAGCTCAGGAATGGAGCTGAATGCTCTATGCGTAGCAGGGGAGAGGACGTCTTTTCCAACGGCGACCCCGCGTATTTTCGCAATTTCGGGACTGATTTTGGCACCAGGCAGAACACCTCCCTTTCCAGGTTTTGCACCTTGGGATAGTTTTATTTCAATGGCTTTGATACATGGATTCTCATCGACCAGAATCTTCATTTTTTCCATGGAGAAATTGCCTTCTCTAGACCGAACGCCAAAATAACCTGTTCCAAAATGGAAAATTACATCGCCTCCTTGTTTGTGGTATGGAGATAAACCTCCTTCTCCCGTATTATGGTATGCTTGACTTTTTTTTACCCCTGTATTCATGGCTTCAACAGCTGCTGCTGATAACGAACCAAAACTCATTGCTGAAATATTGATTACCGAGGCAGGGCGATATGGTTTTTTACGTTTGTTATAGGCTCCAATAACTTTGGCACAGGGTAAAAAATAAGGATTTTCAATATTTGGATGACCACTGGGCATTTGATACCCAATCATGGCATTTTTCACGAAAATATGTTGATGTGCATATATGTCTCTGTCCGTACCAAACCCTTCGTAATTATTTTCTTTTTTAGCGGAAGCGTAAATCCAACCGCGTTCAATCCTATTGAAAGGAAGTTCCTCCCTATTGTTTGCCACAAAGTACTGTCGCATTTCCGGCCCTATACTTTCCAGCCAATATCTAAGGTGTCCAACAAGAGGGAAATTGTGGTTAATGGTGTGTTTCTTTTGAAGAAACACATCCCACACCACAACCAATAAAAGTGCGATGAGAATCCAACTCCACCATGGAATATTCGCTAAAAAATCAAGAAATTGCTCCATAAATTACTTTCAATATGATAAGATGATTGTGTTTTGTTAAAACTTGATAAGACGATAGTCTTGGTTTTGTAATTGAATAAGTGCCGTCATGGCTGAAAGGGAAACTTGCACGCCGGAAATCAAATCCTCCTTTGGAAAGTTTCTGGATTTTGAAGATTGCCCACAGAGAATAACCTCGACCCCAGCTTCCATCAAATCTTTGACCAGGTCATAGTTTGGGTTTGAAACTCCGTATCTGGTCTCATATGCCTTATTTTCAATAATATCTTTAGAAGCTTTATTGTGAACCACCAATGCAACTTTAAGCTGTGCGTGGGGAACACCTCCCTTTGCGTGCATATTCAGAAATCGCGCCGCGGTCTCAATACTTTTATTGATTTCCGTGTGTGATTCGGGGCTGTTCATAATATCAAAGACCACTTTAAAGTCAGCAGCTATGTCTGTCTTAAAATCTGGGTTCTCTATTGACCACACTTTACCGTAATTTTCAATAATGGGTCCAGCTGTTTTCTCTTGTGAATATCCGCTAAGGCAAATCAAAATAAAAAATAGAAGGAAGTTGTGGGTATAATTCATGCATATTGGAATTAAGCTCCTAAATATATTCAAATTCGAGATAAAACTAATTTTCTGTTAGTAAGTATTCATAGGATGATTTTAGCATAAAACCATTATTGTCTAATTTCACCTTTACTTTTTATAAAAGCCTATTGTTTGAGTAGTTTTTTGGATGAATTAAATGATGCGCAACGCGACCCGGTGTTGCACAAGGATGGCCCTCTGATGGTAATTGCCGGTGCAGGCTCTGGAAAGACACGTGTGCTTACCTATAGGATTGCACATTTAATGGAGCAAGGGGTAGATTCTTTTAATATCTTGGCTCTGACCTTTACCAATAAAGCCGCTCGCGAAATGAAAAAGCGGATAGCCCTTATTGCCGGAAGTTCAGAAACGAAAAACTTGTGGATGGGAACTTTCCATTCCGTATTTGCAAAATTGCTACGCTTTGATGGTGATAAATTAGGGTTCCCTAGCAATTTCACTATTTATGACACCCAGGATTCCCAACGTTTGATTGCTTCGATCATAAAAGAAATGGGACTTGATAAGGATATCTACAAGTACAAGCAGATTCAAAACAGAATATCATCGTATAAAAACAGTTTAATCACGGTCAAGGCATATTTCCAAAATCCAGAATTGGTGGAAGCTGATGCCATGGCTAAAAGACCAAGGCTTGGAGAAATCTATCAAAACTATGTAGATCGTTGTTTTAAGGCGGGCGCAATGGATTTTGATGACCTTTTACTGCGTACCAATGAGCTTTTAACACGTTTTCCTGAGGTGCTGATGAAGTACCAAGATAGGTTTAGGTATATTTTGGTTGATGAGTATCAAGATACCAATCATTCGCAATATTTAATCGTAAAGGCACTCTCGGACCGTTACCAAAACATATGCGTAGTGGGTGATGATGCCCAGAGCATCTATTCCTTCAGGGGAGCCAACATTAATAATATCCTCAATTTTCAAAAGGATTATGATAATGTGGGTATGTACCGTTTGGAACAAAATTACCGTTCCACAAAAAACATTGTGAATGCCGCCAATTCCATTATAGCCAAAAATAAAAACCAATTGGAGAAAGTGGTTTGGACCTCTAACGATGAAGGGAACAAGATAAAAATACACCGAAGCATAACAGATGCAGAGGAGGGTAGGTATGTGGCAAGTTCCATTTTTGAAAACAAAATGCAACAACAGATGCAGAATGGTGAGTTTGCTGTTCTGTACCGTACCAATTCTCAGTCCCGGGCGATAGAAGATGCTTTACGTAAACGTGATATCCCGTATCGAATTTATGGTGGACTTTCCTTTTATCAACGTAAAGAAATCAAAGATGTTCTGGCGTATCTGCGAATGATTATCAACCCAAAAGATGAAGAAGCTTTAAAACGGGTCATTAATTTTCCAGCTCGAGGTATTGGACAGACCACAATTGACAAATTAATTGTTGCCGCCAACCACTACGGCCGTTCCATTTTTGAGGTAATAGAACATTTGAAAAAACTTGATTTAAAAATCAATACGGGAACCAAACGGAAGTTGGAAGATTTTGTGACCATGATCAAAAGCTTTCAAATTATGAATGAAGGTTCAGATGCTTTTACCCTTGCAGAGCATGTCGCAAAAAAAACCGGTCTGCTGCTGGAGTTTAAAAAAGATGGAACTCCGGAGGGAATTGCCAGAATGGAGAATATTGAGGAGCTCTTGAATGGTATAAAGGATTTTGTTGAGGGACAAAAAGAACTGGCGGACGCCACTGGAGGTTTATCTGAGTTTTTAGAAGATGTTGCTTTGGCTACGGACTTAGACAAGGATACAGGTGATGACGACCGAGTAGCCTTAATGACCATTCACTTGGCAAAAGGATTGGAATTCCCTTATGTCTATGTGGTTGGAATGGAAGAGGATTTGTTTCCTTCTGCCATGAGCATGAATACACGAAGTGAGCTAGAGGAAGAACGAAGACTTTTTTATGTTGCATTGACAAGGGCTGAGAAACAAGCATTTCTGACGTACACCCAAAACAGATACCGTTGGGGAAAGCTTATTGACGCCGAACCAAGTAGGTTTTTGGAAGAAATTGAAGAACAATATGTTGAAAACCTTACTCCAGTGAATGATGGGTACCGGTACAAATCTTTGATTGATGCTGATATTTTTGGAGAGGTTGATAAGAGCAAGTTGAGACAAATAAAACCTAAGAATGGAACACCTCCCAGCATTCAAAAGCCCAATGAGAATCAATTGCGAAAACTTAGAAAGTTAAAGCCCCAATTATCCTCACCAGCACAAAACACTAATACCATCGATTCCAATTTATCTGAAGGTTCCCTCGTAAATCACACTCGCTTTGGTCGCGGAACCGTTTTAAAGATTGAAGGGATAGGAAACGATAAAAAGGCAGAAATTAAGTTTGAAAAAGGAGATATTAAAAAGCTATTGCTCAGATTTGCCAAGCTTGAAGTATTACAAGGCTAGTCGTAGGTCTCCTTAGTTCTCCAAATTCAAAATCTTTTCCCACACACATCTGATTTCACCTTCTATTTTTTAACAACTATTACTTTTAATCTTTGTTACTTTGCTTAAAATGGCTGAATTCATAAAAATATTTGAAGAGAACCCTAACCCAAAACAAGTAGAGAAAGTGGGGAACGTACTTCGTAAAGGAGGGTTGATTATTTACCCAACGGATACGGTGTATGGTCTGGGATGCGATATTTCAAATTCAAAAGCGTTGGAGCGTATTGCCCGCATAAAAGGAATAAAATTGGCAAAGGCCAATTGGTCTTTTGTATGTGCGGATTTAAGCAACCTTTCTGATTATGTTAGGCAATTGGATTCGGCAACGTTCAAAATCCTTAAAAGGTCATTACCGGGCCCCTATACTTTTATTCTACCAGGGAACAATAATCTTCCAAAGGATTTCAAAAAAAAGAAAACAGTTGGAATTAGAGTTCCGGATAATGAAATAGTTAAAGCCTTGGTTACCGAATTGGGAAATCCCATTGTTTCCACATCAATTAGGGACGAGGATGATATTTTAGAGTATACTACTGACCCAGAGCTGATTTATGAAAAGTGGCGAAATCTTGTTGATGTGGTTATTGATGGCGGATATGGAGGGAATATTGCCTCGACTGTAGTTGATTTGTCATCTGAACCTCCTGAGATAGTACGAGAAGGAAAGGGTGAATTAGATATTTTTTAAACAAAAAAAGCGGCCCTAAGGCCGCTTCCTATATTTTAATTGAAAGAAAATGGCTTATTTGCCAGAACCTCCAATAGCAGGATCTTTCATTCCTTCCTCAATCATATTGTAGAACTGGTCAATTTTAGGAAGAACAACAATACGCGTTCTTCTGTTTTTAGCACGTTCAGCTGCCGTATCATTAGATGCTAATGGTACATAAAAACTTCTTCCTGCTGCTGTCATACGCTCAGGAGCAACATTAAACTCATTTTGCAATGTTCTTACGATTGCAGTTGCTCTTTTGGCACTCAAATCCCAGTTATCTACCAGCACTCCACTAGAGTAAGGCACATTATCTGTATGGCCTTCTACCAAGAATTCAAAGTCTGGCTTGTTATTGACCACTTTTGCCACTTTGCCTAAAACACTTTTGGCTGCGCTGGTGATATTGTAGCTTCCGCTGCTAAACAATAATTTGTCAGAAATAGAAACAAAGACTACACCTTTTTCAACACTTACTTCAATGTCTTCATCATCCAAGTTGCCCAAAACTCCTTTAAGGCTCTGTACCAAGGCAAGATTCACTGAATCTCTTCGGGTAACGGCATCCTGTAATTTTCTGATGGTTAAATCTTTTTCTTTTAGACTTTCCAAAGATTTTTCAAGATTCTCAGCACCCTTGGTAGTCAAGGTTGTTAGATTACCCATATTGTTGATAAGCTCCTGATTGTTTGCTTTTAAAAATGCATTTTGATCTTCAAGAGTCTTTAGTTTGGACGATGCCGAGGCTTTTTCCTCTAAGCAATCGTTCAACTTTACAGTTGCAGAGTTTAATAAATCTTGGGTTTCTTGCTGCTGTGCTTCAAGCTCAGCATATTTTTTTTGTGATACACATGATGACAACAAAACTGCCATTGCCAATGATCCTAGGAAAACTTTCTTCATGATTTTGATTATAAGTTAAAAGTATTGTTATTAGGTTGATGCTAAATTTGTCAGCCAAAATTATACAAAAACTAAAGCCGCATTAATCTAGGCATCGTTAATCTTTTACTAAAATGTTAAAATTCTTTACTTGATGTACGAAGTGAGACCAAACTATGGATGTTGTTGAGTAATACTTTAGTATAAAATTAGCTTTCTCCCTTTTACCATATATCTTTCTAAAATTAGCATAAAAACTGAAATGAGCCCTTAAAATAGCGGTACAATGGCTGAATTTAAATTGAAAAATAAAACGCAGTGCTGCTATTCCATCCAATATCAAACGGAAAAAAATAATTGGGAATGCCTTTTTTCTTGGTAAATTCTTGGTGATAGAATATAAAGAGTTTCTAAAATTGAGGAAAGTTTTTTTAGGATTCATGTTTTCCAATGTTGAACCTCCAAGATGAAAAATGTGGCTATTACCAACATAATAAACACGATGCCCCAAGTTTTTGGCCCTCCAACATAGATCAATTTCTTCTTGATGTGCAAAATAATCTTCATCAAACCCATTTAAAGCCTTGAACACTTCACTTTTTATAAACATGCATGCCCCTGTGGCCCAGAAAACTTCCTTTACATCATCATATTGACCTTCATCTTTTTCTAAGGCTTGAAATATTCTGCCACGACAAAAAGGATACCCCAACTTGTCTATGAACCCTCCAGCTGCACCTGCATACTCAAAATATTCTTTCCGCTTTAAGTCCAGTATTTTTGGTTGAACAATAGCAGCTTCTGGAATGGTATTAAAAAGAGTGGTGATGGGTTTTAACCAATTTGGAGTAACCTCAACATCAGAATTTAAAAGACAGAAGATATCGGCCTCAATATTTTTTAAGCCATCATTATAGCCTTTGGCAAAGCCACCGTTCGATGCATTTTGGATAATATTTATGGTTGAATAATTTTTTCTGACAAATGCAACAGAGTCATCTGTGCTCGCATTGTCAATAAGGTGGATGCTAGCGCCATTTGAGTGCGCTACAACACTGGGAAGAAACCTTTCCAGCAATGTTCTTCCATTCCAGTTTAGTATGACAACAGCGACATTCAAATCGGCAGCAAATTAACGGCTAAAATCAGGAATTTCCTTCAAAAACTTGTATTTTTCATTTTCATGGTCCATTTTACAATAATAATGTTGCATGCCATTTGTAACCATAATGTACTTAGACTTTAATTGATAATTGTACTGGGCAATCTGGTCAAACGTTTTTTGGTCAATTTTAATTTCTGGCGCTTTGCATTCCACTAAGATTTGGATTGAGCCGTTGGGTTCAAAAACGACAACATCATAACGTTTTTTCAAGGTGTTGACAATCAGCTGTTTTTCTACATTGATGAGGCTTTTGGGATACTTCTTTGTATCAATTAAATAATGGACAACATGTTGGCGCACCCATTCTTCGGGTTGCAGCACAACAAATTTTTTACGGACTGGGTCAAAGATATGGAGGCCATTTTCGCTATTTTTGACTCTAAACGAATACTTGGGAAAGTTCAAGGCTTGCATTGGACAAATTTGATAATTTTTTCTGAATGGACAGCGTAAAGGAAATTGTAGCCAATATAAATCAGGGAAATCCGAAACCCATTTATTTTTTAATGGGTGATGAGCCTTATTATATTGATAAGATTTCAAAGTACATCGCGGATAATGTTTTGACCGAAGAGGAGCGGGGTTTTAACCAAATGGTGCTTTATGGGCGTGATACCAGTATTGATGAGGTTATCTCCAATGCGAAACGGTTTCCCATGATGGCAGAGTACCAGGTTGTCATAGTTAAAGAGGCACAACATCTTTCCCGAACTATTGAAAACCTTAACGCTTACGTTGAAAACCCTCAGCCGAATACAATACTTGTTTTCTGCTATAAATACAAAAAGCTTGATAAGCGAAAAAAGTTATATAAATCTATTCTGAAAACAGGAGAATTATTTGAGAGTAAGAAGTTATACGATAATCAAGTAGCTGATTGGATACGGAAAATTTTGAACGGAAAGAAATATAAGATTTCCCCTAAGGCTTGTATGTTGCTTGTAGAGTTTCTGGGAACGGATCTGAGCAAGATCAATAATGAACTTGACAAACTAATGATAGTAGTACCTGAAACCATAGAAATCACTCCAGAATTGATTGAACAGCATATAGGCATTAGCAAGGATTTCAACAATTTTGAACTTAAAAAGGCTCTAGGCGAGCGAAATGTTGGTAAAGCTACCCGTATAATCAATTATTTTTCGCAAAATCCCAAGGACAATCCTTTTGTGGTCACTATTACATTATTGAATACTTTTTTTACCCAGCTATTGCAATATCATGGTCTTAAAGACCATTCCCCAGGCAATGTTGCAAAGGCACTTGGTGTAAACCCGTATTTTGTAAATGAATATACAGTTGCTGCCAAAAACTATCCAATGCGGAGAGTGAGTTCAATCATCTCAAACCTAAGACAGTTGGATTTAAAAAGTAAAGGTGTTGGGGCAAGCAACCTTACTCAGGCTGATCTTCTTAAAGAGTTGTTGACCAAAATTGTATAGATTATTTTTTGTCGATACTGTATTTACCCGGTCCTAGTAGAAATACTACTACAAAAATGATAAGATATAGTAAGGCCAATTCTTTTTTTCCAAAAGGATCTGAGCCATGAACTACAAAAGCAGCAACAAACATGGTAATAGCCGTTGGAATTGTTGCCCAACGTGTTTTAAATCCTATAATAATAAGAATGGGACAAATAAACTCACCTATTACAGTTAAGAAGAGCGAAGGAGCTTGTCCAATACCCAATGGGTTGGCAAATTCGGTATTACCACTGATAAGCTTTTGAAATTTGGAATAACCATGGGTTAGCATAAATGCAGAAGGGACGATTCTTAATAGCGCAAGACCTAGGTGGATTAAAAGATTATTTTTCATGAAAGGGGAATTTAGGTACTGTGAAAATATGAATTATGTCCAAATGAAAGTAAGAATGGACTATTAAAGTTAGTTTAAGTAAGTAATTAAGGACAAAACCGATAGGCTTAATACTATGTTTGTGCTTAAGTGAGAACAAATGTTCTTCTATTATCGTAAACTGGGAAAAGACTTTGGGTCAACCTCATGCATAATTTGGCAGATTTTCTCAAAAATATCCTCGGCACTTGGTTTTGAAAAGTAATCCCCATCTGAAGCATAAGCTGGTCTATGCGCTTTTGCCGTTAGTGTCTGCGGAGCACTATCTAAATATTGATAGCCTCCTTGTTCTTCGATTATTTGTTGTAGAAGATAAGCCGAACATCCTCCAGGTACATCTTCATCAATAATCAAGAGTCTATTGGTTTTTTTCAAACTTTTGGTTACATCATGGTCCAAATCAAATGGTAATAAGGATTGTGCATCAATAACTTCAGCATCAATACCAACCTCCAATAACTCTTGAGCTGTTTTTTCTACAATTCTAAGCGTAGAACCATATGAAAGAAGGGTAATATCGTTACCTTCCTTGATAGTTTCAACTTTTCCTATTGGGGTACAAAACTCCCCAAGGTTAGCGGGCATTTTTTCTTTTAAACGATAACCGTTGAGACTTTCAATAACCAAGGCTGGTTCATCACTTTTCATTAGGGTATTGTAAAAACCTGCAGCTTGTGTCATGTTTCTAGGCACTAAAATATACATGCCGCGTAATAGATGAACAAGCCCACCCATTTGAGACCCTGAATGCCAAATACCCTCTAATCGGTGGCCTCTAGTCCTTACAATGAGAGGTGCTTTTTGTTTACCGACTGTGCGGTACATGAGTGATGCTAAATCATCACTTAAGGTCTGTATTGCGTAAAGAATATAATCTAAATATTGAATTTCTGCTATTGGCCTTAAGCCTCTTAGCGCAAGACCAATACCTTGTCCAATAATAGTTGTTTCCCGAATTCCCGTATCCGCTACACGCAATGGCCCGTATTTTTTCTGTAGGCCTTCCAGGCCTTGATTTACATCTCCAATTGCCCCAGTATCTTCTCCAAATACCATTGCCTCTGGATACTTGTTAAAAATAGTATCGAAATTATCTCGTAAGATAATCCTACCATCCACAGATTTCGAGTCATCTGAATATGATGGAGGTATGGAATTGATATTTGTTGCCTTGGTTGGGCCTTCGTTGTAAAGATGTGAACTATACTTGGGTTGATTTATACCCAAGAAGTTTTTAATCCATTGTTGTAGTATTGTTTTTTCTTGTGTTGATTCACCCAAAAGATAGCGCATAGCCTTTCTTGATTGGGATGCTAGATCTTTTTTTAAAGGTTCTTCAATAGCAATTAAATCATTCTTTATTTTTGATACGAAGCTCTTGTTCGGACTTTTAGTTGATGCATTCTCCAACAATCGGATAAGCTGCTTTTTGGCAATAAGATGTGGTTCCAAAAATTCGGCCCATGCCTCTTTTTTTGAAGCCCTAACTTCTTGTTTTATTTGCCGCTCCAATTTTTTTAATTCCTCTTCAGTGGAAATATTATTTTCAAGAACCCATTCCCTAAAACGTTTGTTACAATCGTTTTCCCGTTCCCATTCCAAGCGATCCTCAGATTTATAGCGCTCATGGGAACCAGAGGTTGAATGCCCTTGAGGTTGCGTAAGGTCAGTAACATGTATAAGAACAGGAATATGGTTTTCCCTAGCAATATCGGAAGCATTCTCAAAAGCATGTATCAAACCCGTATAGTCCCAACCTTTAACCTTCAGCATTTCATAGCCTTCGTTGGATTCATCGCGTTGTAGCCCTTTTAGCATTTCTGAGATATCGCCTTTTGTAGTATGAAACTCCGCAGGAACGGAAATGCCATAGGCATCATCCCAAATGGCAATAACCATAGGTACTTGCATTACTCCGGCAGCGTTCACGGTTTCAAAAAAGTGGCCTTCACTTGTGCTTGCATTACCTATAGTCCCCCAAGCAACTTCGTTTCCATTTTTTGAAAAGTTGGTTTGGTTAATTTCTTTTACGTTTCTATAGATTTTTGAAGCTTGGGCCAATCCCAACAAGCGTGGCATTTGACCTGCTGTACACGAAATATCTGCGCTACTATTCTTTTGTTGGGTTAAATTTTTCCAAGTACCATCATTATTTAGGCTGTGGGTGACAAAGTGTGCTCCCATTTGCCTGCCTGCACTCATTGGTTCCTTTTCTATGTCCGTAGTGGCATAGAGACCATGAAAAAATTCTTTGGGACTCAGGTTTCCTAGGGCCATCATAAAAGTTTGATCCCTGTAATAACCACTTCTAAAATCACCATTTTGGAATGCTCTCGCCATTGCAAGCTGAGGCAATTCCTTACCATCTCCAAAAATTCCAAACTTCGCCTTTCCGGATAACACTTCCCGTCTACCTAGCAAGCTACATTCTCTACTGGTGACCGCAACTACATAATCCTTAAGGATTTGTGATTGAAAATCATCAAAAGAAATATCGCTACTTGTGCTAGAATCTGGCTTCATAGGTGATTTTTAGTTTTGCAAAAATACAAAAACATCATCAAAATGGCAATAGGATATATTGCTAAAAAAATGATAATTTGATAAAAAAAAGTATAATAGAGTAGAAATTATTAAAAATATATCTTCTTTAAGACTTAATATTTAGGAATAATTCAATACTAAAACCACTGCCTTGTGAACAGCCCGATAAGCGTACGTGGGCTTAATGTTACAATGAATCTAATGCGTTCACCATAGTTTTGCTGCGCAATCTCCCATCCTCTATTTGAATATACGGGAAAGTAAAGTTCAAAATAGTCAGTTACAAGATTCAATCGGACTCCAGAATCATAAACGAATCGCGCGTTTTCACCTCTATTTTTTATGTAACCAAGATCGCCATACGCTTCAACCCATTTCCATATGTTGGTGCTTGCATTGGTTGTAGCGATCCAATCATTTGCAAATGGATTTTCCAATTGGGATTTAAAACCACCTTCTGCTATAATTATTTGTTGACTATAAATACCAGAATCCTCCGAACGACCTAGGTAGGGAAGATCAAAAAGGTAATCCGTTGGTCTATCCAAAGCAAAGCTAAAAAAATCTGAATCCGTTTTGTTGCGTAAAAACTTCCCGGCATATAAACGGAAGTTAATTTGTCTGTTGCTTTCAAACAGTTTTCTATACTCCAATTCAAATGCCAATTTCGTAAAATCACTTGAATGCTGTGCATCCAAAAACCAAGAAGTATAATTTAAGATGTTATTGTCCACATCCCTGTACCTTAAATTAAGCACACTATAATCTGGGTCTGTGTCTATCTGTTGCGCAACATTTTCATCTATATTTCTGAATACATTCCTGAAGCGGAAAAGCAATGATTGTCTTCTATTTGAAATGAGGTCATTGGGCCTCCAACCAAAACTAACAGCTGGTGTAAGGGTGGAAAAACGAGAATTAACCTGAAAGTGTGACGTGGAACCCGAAAGAGAGTAATTGGAAACATATAGACCACTTTTGCCATGATATTTTCTATAACTAAAATTTGCTTTACCTACCAATGTCCGCTCTAAAAAGGAATAAGTTGGGGCAATATCATAATTAAATGGTCTTTCAAGAAATGGTTTGTTATAAAGCCTCAATCCCGGTGTAATTCCGTCATACACATTAAAATTTGCAATAGGCACATAAAACACCTGATTGTAATAAGGATCTTCGGTGTCTTTAAAGAATTGAAATTTTAGTTTTTTGTTACTCGAAAAAAAGCCGTTCAAAGTTTTCCAATTGTCCCTTTGATTAAATTCAGGAATTTTCTGATCATAATTAAGAACAAGACGATCTTCGGAATTTCTTGGTATTGTAAAGGTTTTTGAAGTATCAATATCTGAAAACCAATAGTGGGAAATCACAGAGTCTTTTTGCAGCCCAAATAATGAAATGGGTACATTGGTCTGCCTTTTGTTTTTAATGGTGAAGGTTATGGAATCTTCAGTTTTTTTGAGCTTTTTTATTTTGAAATCGATTTTTTTACGCGTTGCAACATATTCGTCAAAAAACCAATCGATATCCTTATTTGAAAATGTGTTTATCTCATTTTTGAAATCCGTTGCATTTACTCTTGGATTTAGACTGTGGGATTTATAGAAGGATATAATACTACTGTCAATTTTTTCACCGCCCAAGTATGTTGATAAATAGGACATTCCCAGCCCGGCTTTGTAGCTATTGGCAATCTTTCTATTAAATTTTATTAGGGAATCGTTGGGAGTCGTCAATGCTTGGTCAATATTTTTCCGCGCAGAAAGCATACTAAGCAGAGCGTATTGCTCGTTAAAGTCCATTTTTGCCATGTGGAAGTTTTTAAACCCCCATAACTTGGAAAGTTTTCCTGCCAATTTTTGATTGGGGTAATAATCCTCAACATACCTTATCATAAGATAAGTGCCAATGGCATCATTTACCCACCGTTCACGTCTCGTATCCAAATAAAGAGTTTCCTGCAGAAAACTATGAATGGCGGTTTTTAAAAACTTCATTTCAAATTGAAACTGTTTTTCATAGGGTCGTATGAATGAAGGCAACTGATTTATTCCATAGAGCGGCGTTTTGTTATAATCCAACTCACTTACCAATAGGTTTGGATGCGGATATCTTCCTAAATTTTCATCAAGAAATGAAGCTACTTTATTAATTGAGATACCCTGGGATATTTCATCAAAATTGTTCGATTCCAAATCAGTCGTAACCGTTAAAAACTGTGTTACATGTTTTGTGAATCTTTTAGTTCGACTTAAAACCAACTTGCAGTTTGTTCTATTATTGGCCATAAGTTTTACATACTGACCCTCAGTAAAATCTACTAGACCATCTTCATCATAGTTGGATGCCAGAAAAAGTTTGGAAGGAAATGTGAAATCAATTAAGGTGTTGATGGGTTCCGTATACTGATCATCCAAATCCATATTATCGTATAGCTTCCACTCCCCATCATAAATTGCAGGGGTCAGATACCAATCTTTTAGATAATATTCTCCATTGGATTTAAATCCATAGGTAGTGAACTTGCTGTGTGGAAGTCTAATTGTATAGGTTAGAAAGAGTTGAACAGACTCACCAGGGTCTAACGCTTCGGCTAATTCTACCCTTAGGATATCCTTGTTCCCTAATCGCTCCCAATGTAAGCCCTGATAGTCCTGACCCACAATGCTTGTTATTTTTGTGTATCCTCTTTCGCGATCTTTCGCCAAATGAAGACTGCGTTTAAATTCCTCCGCAAAACGCTTAGCCAAAGCTGTTTTTTTGTTGGAATAAGCATGGTTCCAATCGTTAAGATAGATTACGGAAAGGCCATCGTTACTACTGTTATAATAGGTTAGTTTTTGTTTGATGTAGATTTCTTTGGTGGCATCCGTCAAAGTAGCGGCAATCTCATTTTTATGTTGCGACCAGCATACTGATTGTACTAAAAAGAACAATACGAATATGCTTAAAATGAGATTTTTATTTACCAAAGTTGTAGTGATATTAGAAATTAGGACTCAAGGTTCGTCCTTTATAGAAAGCATCAATAATTGAAACCACTTCTTCCTCTGTATCGACAATTTTAATTAAATCAAGGTCCTTTGCGCTTATATTTCCAGCTTCAAGCATAGTGTCTTTTACCCAATCAATTAACCCGCTCCAAAATTTAGACCCAACCAAAATAATTGGGAAGGTGTGTATTTTGTTGGTTTGAATAAGTGTAATTGCCTCAAAAAGTTCATCCAAAGTGCCAAATCCACCTGGCATTACCACAAACCCTTGTGAATATTTTACAAACATTACTTTTCTAACAAAGAAGTAATCAAAGTCCAGACTTTTATCACTGTCTATGAATGGATTATCGTGCTGTTCAAACGGCAAATCTATATTAAGGCCTACGGAAGTACCACCTGCTAAACTTGCACCTTTATTACCAGCTTCCATAATACCAGGTCCTCCACCAGTTATTACTCCGTAACCTGCTTCAGCAATACTTTTTGCAACCTTTACGGCTAGATCATAGTATGCATCTCCGGGTTTTACCCTTGCAGAACCAAAAATGGAAACACAGGGACCAATAGCGCTCATTTTTTCAAAGCCACTTACAAATTCCCCCATGATTTTAAAGATGGCCCAGGAGTCATTTGTCTTTATCTCATTCCATCCCTTATGATGTTGTTCTTTACGCATTTTTACTGTATTTATATTTTATACTGCTGGGGCTATTTTACGTTTAACCGCTTCCAACTCCTTTTTCAAAAACTTCGCTGTATAGCTTTTATTGTCCTTAGCAACCTCTTCCGGGGTTCCCTTTGCCACAATCATTCCGCCACCGCGACCACCTTCATAGCCTATATCGATGATGTGATCCATCATTTTAATGACATCCATATTATGTTCGATCACCAAAATGGTATTTCCTTTGTCCACCAATTGATTCAAAACTTCCATTAAGACCCTAATATCTTCAAAATGGAGTCCTGTTGTTGGCTCGTCCAAGATATAGAAGGTATTCCCCGTATCTCGTTTTGAAAGTTCTGTGGCCAATTTTACCCGCTGGGCTTCACCGCCGGATAGGGTAGTGGACTGTTGTCCCAAGGAAATGTAACCCAAACCTACATCTTTGATTGTTTTAAGTTTTCTATGGATTTTGGGAATGTTTTCGAAAAAATCAACCGCTTCATTAATGGTCATTTCCAAAACATCGGCAATAGATTTCCCTTTATACCGGATTTCCAAAGTCTCTCGATTAAAGCGTTTGCCGTTACAAGTTTCACACTCTACGTAAACATCGGGCAAAAAATTCATTTCAATGACCTTGAGCCCGCCGCCTTGGCAGGTTTCACATCTTCCACCAGCTACATTAAAACTAAATCGCCCCGGCTTGTATCCACGAATGGTTGCTTCCGTTGTTTTGGAAAACAGTGCACGAATTTCGCTAAAAGTACCTGTATATGTTGCGGGATTAGAGCGTGGAGTTCGTCCGATAGGTGATTGATTAATATCAATGACCTTATCCACATGTTCCAAACCAGTAATTTTTTTATACGGCATTGGTTTTTTTACCCCATTGAAATAATGGGTATTCATTATGGGATAAAGTGTTTCATTGATTAGCGTGGATTTACCACTTCCAGAAACACCAGTTACACCAATCAATTTTCCCAAGGGAAATTCAGCAGTTACATTTTTTAAGTTATTTCCGTTACATCCTGAAAGCACAATTTTTTTTCCAGTCCCTTTTCTGCGATTGGCTGGAACGGGAATTTCCCGCTCTCCAGTAATATATTCAGCTGTTAGGGTATTGTGTTTTCTAAGTTCTTCTGGCTTTCCTTCTGAAATAATTTCTCCCCCATGTCTACCGGCTTTCGGGCCAATATCAATAACATGGTCAGCATGCTCGATCATATCACGGTCATGTTCCACGACAATAACTGAGTTTCCTAAATTCCGAAGAGATACCAAAGAATTAATTAGACGTTCGTTGTCCCTTTGATGTAAACCTATACTGGGCTCATCCAAAATATAGAGCACCCCAACCAATTGCGAACCAATTTGTGTTGCCAACCGAATACGTTGTGCCTCACCGCCTGAAAGAGATTTTGAACTCCGATTCAAGGATAAATAATCCAATCCCACATCCAATAAGAATTGGATTCGAGTTCTGATTTCCTTAATGATTTCCTCGGCTATTTTTTTTTGGTTTCCCTCTAGTGTGTCATTCAGCTCCTTAAAAAAAATAGCAAGCTCTGCAATGTCCAAATGGGCCAGTTCAGCAATATTCTTTTCTCCAATTTTAAAGTACAAAGATTCTTTTCGTAACCGTGCTCCTTGGCAATTTGGACACTCAACCTTGTCCATATAATCTTTAGCCCAACGTTTTATAGAGGTAGAATTTGCTTCTTCAAATTGGTTTTTGATAAAATTGGAAATGCCTTCATAATCAATTTTATACTGTCGTTTGACGCCTAAAGTCTTGGAATCCACTTCAAAGCTATCCTTCCCACCATTCAAAATAACATCCATTGCTTCTTTTGGAATCTTGCTCAAAGAATCTGTTAATTCAAAGTTATAGCGCTGCGCAATGGTCTCTAACTGTTTAAAAGCCCATGACTTTTTGTATTCGCCCAATGGGGCAATACCACCGGCCTTTATTGATAATTTTTTATCTGGAAATATTTTTTGCTCATTGACCTGGAACACATGACCCAGGCCATTGCATTCTGGACACATCCCCTTTGGAGAGTTGAAGGAAAAGGTGTTTGGTTCAGGGGTGGGGTAGGAGATTCCGGAAGTAGGACACATTAAATCACGACTAAAATAACGCGGTTCTTTTTCTCCTTCTTCCAAGACCATAAGCACATTATTTCCGCTATACATGGCCGTGTTTATGGTTTCATTGAGACGTTTGTGGAAATCCTCATTTTCAATCACCTTTAAGCGGTCAATGACTATTTCAATGTCATGCATCTTGTAGCGATCCACTTTCATTCCTTTGATGATGTCCACTATTTCACCATCAACACGCACTTTTAGAAAACCCTGTTTGGCAATTTGCTCAAAAAGCTCTCGGTAATGTCCTTTTCTAGATTTGACCACCGGGGCCAAAATGTTGATTTTCTTTTCGCGATAGGAATCAATAATCAAGCTTTTGATTTGTTCATCACTATAGCTTACCATCTTTTGACCTGTATTGTAACTATACGCATCACCAGCTCTTGCAAACAAGAGTCGTAAAAAATCGTAAACTTCCGTTATAGTGCCTACGGTGGAGCGTGGTGATTTTGAAGTGGTTTTTTGTTCTATGGCAATTACGGGAGAAAGGCCATCTATTTTATCAACATCTGGACGCTCCAACCCTCCTAAAAATTGACGTGCATAGGCCGAAAATGTCTCAATATAGCGGCGTTGTCCTTCCGCATAAATGGTGTCGAACGCCAGTGAAGATTTTCCGCTTCCTGAAAGCCCCGTGATTACAACAAGTTTTTCACGGGGAATAGTAACATCAATATTTTTTAAGTTATGGACCCGGGCCCCTCTAACTTCAATGTTTTCTTCGTAGTTGATCATAGCACAAGCCGCTAAAATACGGTTTTGAATCTTAAAAAGGAAGTGACTTCTTGTTTCGTTTTTGTTAATTGATGCCTTATTTTTGGAACCGAACAAATGTCATTCCGGAGAAGTGGAACGGCTGAGAAAGCTAGAACTGAGATTTCTCACATATGTTTGAAATGACAAAACAATTAAAATATGAAATTACTGGGCATAGGCTCTCGAATTAACCACTCTGAATATGGAAAAGGTGTGGTCACGAATGTATCCTCAAAACACTATTGGGTCACTTTTTTGGAAAACGGATTAGAAACTATTGATATTGATTCTGAATTTGAAGTAATTGAAGGAGTAGAGGATGAAGTTGATAGCGTTAGCTTTTTTGATGTGGAACGTTCTTTGGTTTCAATCCTGCAGAAGTGGAGTGATACTTCGGAGAAAGTAGCCATTGCAGATAAATGGCGCGGCGGAAAATTGATTTTGGAACCCGGTGATGATTTGGCTAACAAAGAAATGCCCATTGACACCTTTTTTCATAAAATTGTGATGGTTCGTGATCGTATTCGTGTGATGGAACAAAAAATAAACAGTAGCAAAAATTTGGACGATCAAGAAAAGGTGGATTTACAACAATACATTACCCGTATTTATGGAAGTTTGACAACGTTTAATGTACTCTTTAAAAATAAGAGCGACCAGTTTGTAGGTGAGCGGAGTAAATAACAAACACTATTAAAAAAATAGCTAAACAGGACTGAATGTCATAGAAGTTAGAATACGTGGACTGTTAGTGTTGTATTATTTCACTTATTTGAACTACTGGTTTAATGTTGGTGTAATTGGGAATATCGCTCAATATTTTTTCTCCATTTATCTTAAAGGCATTTTGATAATCTGATAGTTTATCAAAATAGAGGTAACCAATTGCCACATATGGGGCAGAATCTTCAGGTGTTCTCCCAGAAACACCCTTGTCAACGGCATAATGTTTTAATAAATTACCAAACAAATCTGCCACTAGGGGCATATGTTTGTTTGCATAATACTCCATATCAAATGTTTTATCGGCTTCATTAGGGTATAAAATGGCCACTTTCACCATGCCCTTTTCAACAGGGACTGTTTTTTCTTGTGCATTAACATGTGACATGGTCAATACTAAAAGAAACGAAAAAAGGATTTTAGATTTCATAGGTATTTAATTAGAGGCATGAAAATACTTTAAAAAAAGGAAGAACGCGTAGTACTTAGGAAATTTTAGTTTTGCGTAAATACTTGAAAAATAAAAGGTTTTTACGATTTTGTTTCTTTTTTTCTGGAGAAACTTGAGTATTTCCTGTATTTGGTTTCTTTCACTCTACAAGCAAGAGACCAAAAAAGATAACTGATAGAAGTTTATTCATTGTGTTTGTATTATTATTACTTCAACCATTAAATCAGTTATATTATTGTTTTGATAGTTTTACTATATCCGAAACCTCTAATATTTGTTTTTCATAGCCCTTTGTTGCCGAATTAATCATAGCTAGCCCCAATTCTTTTAAAGTAGAAACATATTTTGGAAAGGTCAATCTAAAAAAAGGATAAAAAAACTTGAATACAGAGTAAAATTTGTGATAGTTCTTTAGGCCTTTAGTAGGGTTTAATATTGCTGGCCTAAACATATATACTCTTTTAAAGGGTAGTTTCATTAGGTCATCCTCTGTCATACCTTTTATTCTTGCCCACATTTGCCCTCCCTTTTTTTCACTATTGGCACCTGTACTTGAAATATAGCAAAATATCATGCTTGGATTAAATTGTATCAGCTTTTGAGCAACATACATGGTTAGGGTATGAGTCAAGGAAAAATATTCTTGCTCCTTTTTTCTAAAAGAGCTCACTCCTAGGCAAAAAAAACAAGAATTAAACCCGCTCAATTGATTTTCAATTTGAGAAAAGTCAAAGAAATCTGTATGTATAATCTCAAATAATTTTGGATTCGATATGCCACACGGTCTTCTGTTTATGACTAGAATTTTCTCAACATTAGGATGTTGAAGACACTCATGAAGAACACCTTCCCCTACCATACCCGTGCTCCCAGTAATAATGACTTTGAGTTTCATTTTAAGGACTATTAAGCAACCTATAGCGAAGTTCGTTGAATTTCACTCTAATATCAAGCAGTCTCTTTCTTTTCACTCAAATATTTCCAATAGCGTTTCGGTACATGTTGTGTATGCAGTTTTCTATTGATGCGGGATTTGATATTGGTGCTCTTAAAATAATCATTCCAAAGTGTTTGGTAATCGTATTCCTCGCTTAAAAAGGCATCGCTCTTGTGCACTTTGTTAAAATGGACTTCTTTAAGGTTAAGTGATACCAATTCCACATGTTCCAAATTATAATGGATGCCATACTTTCGTTTTACGTCATAAATAAGCCATTGCTGGTCGGCATAACGGTTACGGAAATGTTTTGAAATCAAAGGTAGTACATCAAAATCAGGCTCAATGTTGGCAAAGTATATCTCATCTTTTGTTAGTTGAAAGCGCACAAAGGCTTCCATACGATGTTTTTCGCGACCTACGGAGCGTGCCAGTTGACTTATGCGCAACACAATACCATCAGAATAATCCAGCTGCTTCCCGTTTTTGGATGCCATTAATTTTTGAATGTAGGTAAAGAGCATAAGTTCAATACCATCGGTCTCACTTAAAAACGCAAAATAGACATTGGAAATGGCATTGTGGCTTTTGTTGCGTATGCCGTTCCATACTCGTTTGGCCTTATGGACATCTGTAAATATGGTTTCCGTTTCGGAAAAAAGGCCATTTTGTCCATGACTGTTTCGTTGAATGTCCGATACATTTATTTTTTCTTCAAAAGCAATGAAGACTGCAGTGAGAAAGCCATTAAAGCTTCCGTCGTAAATAAGGGTTTTCGTATTCTCCATAGTGTTCTATTTTTATGCTGTCATTTCACTCTTCTATCTCGACTGCACTCGATAAGGCGGTTCGAAATAACCACGATTATTTTATAAATCTCGTTTTCAATAGACCCATTTTTTTCTTTGTTTTATTTCTAAATCGAACAAAATCGTAACCTAAGTTTAAGATGGTACTACGGCTACGTTCCAAGAAATCAAGGTTGTTTTGGGTTTGTAACGTGTTCATTGTATTCTGGTTTTTGTTTAATTAAACAATGCTAATTGATTGCTATACTGACTCCTAAACTTCCCGGAAGAAGTCTGTAGAATCATTCCTTTAATTTTTTCCGCATCCAAATCGCGACGCTCCCAATTTCTGGAATCGCATACCATAAAATATTTGGCACGGTTGAGGGCCACTCCAATCTTCTTGAGATGATCCCAGTTCAGTTTTCTAAATCGTCTTGCATTCACTATTTTTTCCACGGAGCGCATACCCAGACCTGGAATACGTGCCAGCATACGTTTATCGGCAGTATTGACATCCACGGGAAAGTGGTGCATGTTTCGCAAGGCCCAAGAAAGTTTGGGATCTACATCAATATCCAAATTAGGATGTTCCTTGTCCAAAATTTCATTCACGGCAAAACCATAAAAGCGCAACAACCAATCCGTTTGGTACAATCTGTTTTCCCGCAACATGGGAACTTGGGAACCAATGGACGGTAAACGGCTGTCTTCTGCCACGGGCACGTAGCCCGAATAATACACCCGTTTCATATGATACTTTTTATAATAGTATGTGGCGGAATACATAATGTCTTTGTCCGTTTCACCAGTGGCGCCCACAATCATCTGTGTGCTTTGTCCCGCTGGCGCATATTTTGGAGTGCTTTTAATGATTTTACGCTCATTTTTAAAGCGTAGCAGTTCGTTTTTGACCTTTAGCATGGGTTTGGTAAAATCCTCATGCTTTTTGTCCGGAGCCAATAATTTAAGGCCAGAAATGGTTGGTACTTCTATGTTTACAGAGAGTCGGTCTGCATACAATCCAGCCTCATACATTAATTCATCACTGGTGTCGGGAATAGATTTTAGATGGATGTACCCATTAAAATTTTCCTCTTCACGTAATTTTTTGGCCACTGCGATTAAGCGTTCCATCGTGTAATCAGCATTTTTAAAAATACCAGAGCTCAAAAACAAGCCTTCAATATAATTTCTGCGGTAAAAGTTGATGGTCAAATCCACAACTTCCTGAATCTTAAAAGCGGCTCGTTTTACATCATTGCTTTTACGGGTTACGCAGTAAGCACAATCAAAAATGCAATGGTTGGTCAATAAAATCTTAAGAAGGGATACACAACGTCCATCCTCGGTATAACTATGACAGATTCCCATTTTGGAAGCATCACCCAGACCTTTATTGGTGTTGGTTCGATTGCTGCCACTACTTGCACAGGAGACATCATATTTGGCAGCATCGGCTAGAATATTCAGCTTTTCTTGTATTCGGTCAAAATTCATATTGAGATTGTAATTAATCCAAAATTATGGAAATATTCCTAAAAATGGAAATATTCCAAATTATTTTTTGGAAATATTCCAAAATCGCTATATTTGATGCATTAATATGCCTCTAGTACAGTAGAGAGGCTTTACAATGAATAGTTTAATAAGGTCTCGACTGCGCTCGACCTGACAGAAAAGAAAGTATGGAGAATGAATTAACCTTAAAGCGTTTTATTGAAATTAGACGGGAATTAGGCCATACCCAATCCGAGTTTGCCAAGTTATTGGGAATTTCAAATACTACAGCAGATATTGAGCGCGGGCGTACCAAATTATCTGGAAAAGTGGTGTCGGAGCTGTTACGACAATTTAATATAAATCCACTTTGGTTGTTTGCCGAAAGCGAAGAAAAGCATTTGGAGACTTCCCGTACCAGTGTAATTCCAAAGGTGGTTACCGTTGATAGTTCTGAAAATGATAATATGGTATTGGTAAACGTCAAGGCGGCGGCTGGATATCCCCAAAACATTGCTGATACAAGTTGGTATCGTCAATTGCCCGCTTTTGATTTGCCTATTCCTGAGTTTCGTAATGCTACATACCGTGGTTTTCAAGTAGAAGGAGACAGTATGTTGCCCAACTTAAAACCGAGTGATTGGGTCTTGGCACGGGCAATCGAACATATTGACCACGTAAGTGCCAATAAGATGTATGTGGTGGTGTTACAAGACGCGGTTTTGGTCAAAAAGATTGAAAAAAAACCAAACTCCAACAATATCACTTTGGTTTCTTTGAACGAAACGTATCCTCCATATGATATAAAGCCTTTTCAAATTCAGGAGATTTGGGAAGTGAGCAGTAAACTTACCTTTAATGTAGATGCTACAACTGAAACAGGACTATTGCGGCAATTACAACAATCCATGGAAGAGTTAAAGCAGCAAATGGGTCAAGTAAAAAACTAGGATACTATTTAGGCAACTAAATCTAATTAAAATTATATCCTTTTACGTTTCCCATGCTCAATTCCAATGGCCCAAGTTTATGGGTTTTTGGCAAAAAAGCACCGCTTTCCATTACTTGCCAATCTTCCCAAGTGACTTCTAGGCCACCGAGAGGTATTATTTTCACCCACATTTTAAAGCTGCTGGGAAACCCATGTGGATTCAACTTCCATAAATAACTATCTCCTGGAGTGGTTCCGCCTTTGGAGTATGAAACCAAAAGTGCTTGCGAACCATCTTCCAACACTACAATACTTCTTGTCGTTCCTTTATCAAAAACTTTATAGGGCGCCACCAGCCAAAAAGAATCATTATGGAACATTTTGAGCGCTTTGGTAACCAATTTTTTTTCTTTTTTCCCATAAATACTTTCGCCTGATTTTGTTACTTTACTTTCGCTGTTATTGGTTAGATTGAGGGTCACTTTGTAGTCGTCCCATTTTACTTCGACAATACCTTTTTGCTTGCCCCATTTGTACTGATTGGCGGCATTTCTATAGGACCATTCCAAAAAACGGGTATCCTTGTATTTTTGATAGTTTAGGGCATTCAGCATTTTATATGCAAGTTGGTCAGCTTGCGGGCCAGAAGTTCCTTGAGGTAACGGTTCATGGATATACCAGAGTATAAGTAAGAAACCCATAACAAAAAATCCAATAATTTTTAAAATGCGCTTCATGAAAAAAGCTGTTTTTTTATGCTGGATGCCAAAATATTGGCAGCTTCTGGATACAATCTGAACCAAAGTTCAGGTTCAAAAATCTCAAGTTCGGCCAAGGCTAAATCCCCATCATTGTCCCTAAAAATATCGACCCTCGCATAAATGGGAAGCTCGGGAGCGGCTTTCACAGTTTGCAGGGCAAAATTGATTTCTTCCAAAGAGGCATCATGTCTCTGTACACTGCCACCAAAATCATCCTGTACCCTGAAATCACCAGGTTTGGCAATTTTTAGAACAGCATGACTGAACTGTCCGTTAAAAACCATCATGGACAACTCACCCTGGCGAACAATATTCTCTTGAAACTCCTGCAGCATCATAGCTTCATGTGCAATCAATTCTTGAAAGGTAGCTTCATACTTTTCAATTTCAGATTCATGGAATTTATAGGTATGCCTGGCTCCTCCTGCTATACATGGTTTTAAAACATAGTCGGTTGCAACAAAACCATGGATCTCTTTGGCTTTTTTGAAGGACTTTTGCAGAGTGGTCTTTGTTTGTGGTTCAATATATAGCGTTCTTGGGATGTGCACTCCATTTTCGTTCAGATCTCTCAAGTAGTGCTTATCAATATTCCAGTTTAGGAGCTTTTCGGAATTGATAAATTTGGTCAACGTAGCTGCCTTCTTAAACCAAGTTGAAAATTGATCATAGCGGTCAAAATAATCCCAAGTGGCCCTAAACAATGCATATTTGGTAGTAGCCCAATCAAACTCAGGGTCGTCCCAGGATTTCCGGGCCACTTGAAGCCCTTCTTCCTTCAGGGCATTGGATACCAGTTCATCTTCCAAGAGCACATTTTTCTCATAGACATCTTGTTTACTGGGGTTTAAATACCTTCTGTCTGTCAGGATTACAACATCGTATGTCATGCCATTAAATTTAAAACCCTACAGCAGTATCATCACCACGCTTATCTGCTCCACCTTCCAATTTTCCATCTTCCAAGACACGTATTGCATCTACCTTACCTATAATTCGGGTTCTACCTTCAAGAATTTCATAGCCTTTTTCCTTTAGGTTTGATTTTAGATCTTCTTCAAAACCTTCGGCCTCAAACATAAGCATATCTGGCAGCCATTGATGGTGAAAGCGGGGTGCGTTTACCGCTTCTTGCATACTTAAGTTAAATTCATACACATTAAGAATGGTTTGTGCCACTGCCGTAATAATCGTAGAACCTCCTGGAGTACCTACCACCATATAAAGTTCACCATCTTTCTCAACTATTGTGGGAGTCATACTGCTTAGCATGCGTTTTTCAGGAGCAATACTATTGGCTTCGGCTCCAATTAATCCAAACATATTAGGCACACCGGGTTTCGCGCTAAAGTCATCCATTTCATTGTTCAGAAAAAATCCAAGCTCATCACAGTACAATTTGGACCCATAGGCGCCGTTTAATGTTATGGTAGTGGAAATGGCATTTCCATCTGCATCAACAATGGAGTAATGAGTGGTTTCGTCACTCTCTGTAATCTCAATATCACCATGTGATACATCTGATGATAATGTTGCCTTTTCAAAAGAAAAGCCTTCCATTCTTCCTTGGATGTAGTCATCATCTAGTAGGACATCTAGAGGAATGTCCACAAAATCCGGGTCACCAAGAAAATAATTCCGGTCTGCGTAGGCTCTTCGAGCAGCTTCAACAAAAAGTTGAACCGTTTCAATGGAATTATGTCCATATTTTGAAACGGGATATGGCTCCATCATTTTAAAAATTTGGTTCATGGTAACCCCACCGCTACTGGGTGGACTCATTGAAATTATCCGTATGTCCCTATAGTCAAAGACTATGGGCACACGCCATTTCGCATCATATTTGGCCAAATCCTCAACAGTAACAAATCCGCCATTTTGTTGAATAAAAGCCGCTAATTTTTCAGCTATCTCTCCTTTATAAAATCCATCCTTACCCTGTTTTAGAATTTTACCCAAGGTTAGGGCTAACTCCGGATATTTAATGGTATCTCCCGGTTTAAAATTCGCAGCATATTTGGTACTATCGCCATTTACTTCGATAAAACTTTCTTTTACCCTTTCCAGTCGTGCCGCCTGTTTTTCCGTGACCACTACACCTTTTTTTGCCAGTGCAATAACTGGTTCCAAAATATCCTTCAATGGCAATGAACCTAATTTTCTGTGCACCTCCATGGCTCCCGCAACGGTCCCAGGGACTCCAACCGCTGTTGCTCCAACGGTGCTCATGCCAGGAATAACATTACCCAGGGAATCCAAATACATATCCTTGTGGGCAGACAATGGTGCCTTTTCGCGGTAATCCAGGGCTCCAACCTCTCCATCATTCTTTCGGTAAACCATGAAACCTCCGCCACCCAGACTTCCTGCAAATGGATAAGCGGCAGCCAAGGCAAATTCCACACCAACCATAGCATCAAAGGCATTCCCTCCTTTTTTCATAATTTCCACCCCAATTTTGGAGGCTTCTTCCCTTGCTGATACCACCATGGCTTTTTCCGTAACGAGACCGGTGGGAATGGCAGGTTGTTTTTTACAGTTTAAAAATAAAATCAGTGGGACAAAAAGTATCAGTTTTCGCATAATAGAGTTAGTTTTTGTTGAGAAAAATCAATTAATTCTTTAAAAAATTCGGTGAATTCATGCTCAAATGCTGAGTAATGTTCTTCTAAATCCAAAATGGCAAAATTCATTTTGGACTTATTGTTTGTTCGCCTGTTCATGCCATTTAGGACCCTTGAAATCCCATCAAGATTAGCATAGCTATACAGCCAATTATCTGCAATCATGTATGGCATGAGTCGTTGAGTACCTAAAGGAAGGATTTCATAGTTGTCTTCAAGTAAATCGTAAAAGTTTTCGACATAAACTTGTAAAGGCACTTCGGAATACGTTGTCCAATTTTTTGCCAAAAAGTGATCGTAGAAAATGTCAACGATTACCCTACTGTAATGACTATAGTTTTTATGTAGCCTTTTACTGCTTTGTTTGGCAATAGGGTGGGAGTCAGTGAAGGTGTCTATTTCCCGATGTAGTAAAATTCCTTTTTGGATTTTTTCAGGAAAATGTTTGAACTTATTCCCACGTATGTGATCTGCAAAGAAATTTCCAAGGGTTATTTCTTTGTCATCAAAGGATAAATAGATATGGGCAAGAAAGTTCATAGCGTTAAATTTCTTTTCCAGTGAAATTTACAAATTCAGAACATGGAAAATGGAATAGCCGTTTATATTTGCAAAAACTTTTTTAACAATTTATGACACTGATTAAATCAATTTCTGGAATTCGTGGAACCATAGGAGGGGCTACAAATGATAATCTTACACCTATAGATGCTGTGAAATTTGCCGCTGCATACGGTACTTGGCTAAAAGATTATTCAGGAAAACAAGAGTTAACGGTTGTCATTGGTCGCGATGCGCGCTTATCTGGTGAAATGATTCAGAATTTGGTGGTTTCTACCTTAGTAGGTCTTGGGATTGATGTAGTAGACTTGGGGTTATCCACAACACCAACGGTTGAAATTGCAGTTCCATTGGAGAAAGCTGATGGTGGAATAATTTTAACCGCCAGTCATAACCCCAAACAATGGAATGCGCTTAAATTATTGAATGAGCGTGGGGAGTTTCTGGATGCGGAACAAGGCGCTATTATTTTAGAGCTGGCCGAAAAAGAAGATTTTGATTTTGCCAAAGTGGATGATTT
Source organism: Flagellimonas eckloniae (assembly GCF_001413955.1). Taxonomy (NCBI): domain Bacteria; kingdom Pseudomonadati; phylum Bacteroidota; class Flavobacteriia; order Flavobacteriales; family Flavobacteriaceae; genus Flagellimonas; species Flagellimonas eckloniae. The sequence continues at coordinate 758,358 of NZ_LCTZ01000002.1, forward strand.
GGGGAAAATCACTAAAAATGATTCCTATATAGATGTTCATATCGATGAAGTTTTGAATCTTTCCCTAGTTGATAAAGAAACTATCAAAAAAGCTGGTTTTAAGGTAGTGGTTGACGGTGTTAATTCTACAGGTGGAATAGCTATTCCAAAACTGTTGGAGGAACTTGGGGTAGAAGTGGTAAAGTTGTATTGTGACCCTACGGGTCATTTTCCGCATAATCCTGAACCGCTCAAAGAGCATTTAGGAGATATTTGTGAATTGGTCGTGAAAGAGAATGCCGATTTTGGTATTGTTGTGGATCCAGATGTGGATCGTCTTGCATTTATTAGCAATGATGGGGAAATGTTTGGAGAAGAATATACTTTGGTGGCCTGTGCAGATTACGTACTGGGTAAAACCAAGGGAAACACAGTTTCTAATTTATCTTCCTCGAGGGCGCTTCGCGATGTTACGGAAAAACATGGAGGAACCTATGAAGCTGCCGCCGTTGGAGAAGTCAATGTTGTGACCAAAATGAAGGCCAACAATGCAATTATTGGAGGAGAAGGAAACGGTGGAATTATTTATCCGGAAAGTCATTACGGCAGGGATTCTTTGGTAGGTACTGCTTTGTTTTTAATGTTGATGGCAGAAAAAGGCGGAACTGTTGCAGAATTGCGAGCAAGTTACCCCAGTTATTTTATGAGTAAAAAGAAAATCCAATTGACCCCAGACTTGGATGTTGATGGAATTCTTGTTGCCATGCATGAAAAATACAAGGGCGAAGACGTTAGCACGATAGATGGGGTTAAAATAGATTTTCCAGAGAATTGGGTTCACCTCAGAAAATCGAACACTGAGCCAATAATTAGAATATATACGGAAGCTAAATCTCAAGCTGAGGCCAACGACTTGGCAGATAAAATTATTGGAGAAATCAAAGAAATCGCTGGTATCTAATAATACCTTAGATTAAATATTTCATACATCTTTTTGCGAAGTAATCGCATTGGCAGTTAAATACTCTTTTGGAACTTTATCTCTGTGCTTCCAGCGTTTATGGGTCCAAAAGTAGAATTCAGGAGCTTCTAGAATTGATTTTTCAGTTTCTTTTAAAAAAGCTTCAGTAATTTCATAGGAGACGGATTTTTCAACATTTTCCACTAAAGGTTTAAAAGTTGCTTGATAGTAACCTCTACCTACTTTTTTTACCTTTAAGTACAGTGGGGTCAGATTGTGTTTTTTGCACAGTTCTTCCCCTCCCACATGAACAGGAACTGTAATGCCCATAAATTTGGTCCAGTGTTTTGCTTTGAAATGCATGGGAGATTGATCGCTTACAATCCCAACAGTAAACAAAGTGCCATTTTTGGTTAGATTGGAAATTATTTTGCGGGAATCAAAGGTTGGAATAAGTGTTGTTCCATATTTGCTGCGAATATCCCGTACCAATTTATCAAAATACTTATTTTGGACACGTTGGTAAATAGCATATCCTTCAGATGTAACATGCTTATTAAGGGAAAAAACCCATTCCCAGCTAGCATAATGGGGCATCATTACGATAATACTTTTTTTTTGGTGCTCCAAGTCCAAGGCTTCTTCAATATTGGTAAAGTAGTATCTCTTTTGAATCTGGGCATCCGTTATGCCCAACGTCTTTATCATTTCCAAAAACATATCACAAAGATGTTTGAAGAATTTCTTTTCTATTTCCAAGCGTTCTGAACTTGATTTTTCTGGGAAAACCAATTCCAGATTGTCGCGCACTACTTTTTTACGGTAACCAACAACATGGTACAGCAATTGGTATACGCCATCAGAGAGTAAATAAAGTACTCTAAATGGGAGCCTGGAAATTAACCAGAGAAGCGGATAAACGAGGATAAAAACGGCTAATTGCATAGATAATTCTTGAGGCAAATATAGCTATATTTGTCTCTAATTTTATCAGCATATGTACAATTTGCATGCGGCTACCATTGCAATTATCGCCGCCAATATTATAGTGTCTTTAAGAGGATTTAGCGATACCGTTTTTTTTGACAGATATAAGTTTAGCATTGGAAGTATTAAGGCAGGGCAAAAGGAAAGAACAGTCACCTCTGGGTTTTTACATGTGGATATTTCCCATCTGTTTTTTAACATGTTTACACTATATTTTTTTGCAGATGTAGTCATCAATTGGTTTGGTGCGACAAAGTTCTTGATTATTTATTTTATTAGTTTGATAGGGGGTAGCCTGTTGGCCCTTTTTTTTCATAAAGATGAACCGTACTATAGTGCTGTTGGTGCAAGTGGCGCAGTCACCGGAATTTTGTATGCAGCAATTTTACTCAACCCAAATATGCAATTAGGAATTATGTTCATTCCTATACCATTGCCGGCCTATGTTTTAGGAATAGCATATCTGCTCTATTCCATTTATGGTATGAAAAGCAGACTTGGAAATATTGGTCATACAGCGCATTTTGGAGGTGCAATAGGGGGGTATGTAACTACACTTGTACTTAGGCCGGAACTTTTGGTGACGGATACCTTAATAGTCGTTCTATTGGCGCTTCCCATATTGATTCTCTTTGTTCTAGAAAAAATGGGAAAAATATAGATTCTATTTTTTAGAAATAAAAAAAGCCCAAGGGTTAAGTCTTGAGCTTTCAACGTTGATTTTTATAAACCTTAGTTAAGGTATTCAGCTACTTTTTGTTCCAAAGCTGGCCCTCGTAAATCTTTCGCCACTATAACTCCGTTTTCATCCAAAAGAAAGGCGGCTGGAATGGCATTTATATTATATAATTGCGCTACTGGATCTTGAAAGCGTTTTAAATTGGAAATATGATTCCAAGCAAGTCCATCTGCTTCTATTGCATTAGTCCAGTCTTGAGCTCTTGTATCCAATGATACACCAATAACATTTAAGCCTTTATCATGGTATTTGTTATAAACCGAAACAATATTGGGATTTTCTGCTCTACATGGCCTGCACCAAGCCGCCCAGAAATCAACTAAGGTTAATTTTCCTTTTACCTCATTGAGTGCCAATACATCTCCATTAGGAGTAGGCGCAGAAAATTCTGGCGCTATACTGCCAATATCTGTACTTTTTATCTTGTCCAGTTGCTCTTTTAGCTGTTTTGCTGGTTGCAAGGCCTTTATTTCTGGGGTAAGTGCTTCATACAAAGCTTTTACCTCATCACTGGGAAGCCCTTTGCTCATCATTAAATTTCCTAATATCAATACAGATATCAAGGCATCTGGATTTTCTTTTGCAAAATCAACATTAAAGGTTTTTACTTCATCTTGGAATTCAATATATTCTTCACGTATTGCAGTAACAGTAGCCGTATCTTGCTTTTGTGAAGCTGTTCGCATATCTTCCTGCATAGATCTTGCCCGTTCGGATAGCTTTCTGGATTCACTTAAAAAGCCCATAAAAAGCTCGTTTTGGGGAGTACCCTTTAGTTTTGCGTAACCAAGACTATCTTTTTGAAATTTTAAATCGATATCCCCATTTTCCAAAATAAAAGGAATGTTTCCTCTATTGGACTCCAAGAATATATAATGAAGTTTGGGTTCTGCCTGCGTTCCGTTAAAGCTGAAAATTCCATTTTCCACTGTTGTGGTATCGATATCGATTAATTGATTAAGGGAGTCAGTAGTCTTCAGATAAACCTGGGTGCCATTGTCCAATTCCCCAGTTACCGTGCCATTTAAGTTAAACCCTTCAGGTTTTGAGCTACAAGAAGCTATAAACAGTATCATTATGGCAATTCCAAATATTCTTTTCATTTGTTTCAAATTAAGGAGCTAAGATATTCATTACATATCGCATAAAAAAGCCCTCGATGCTTTAGAAAAGTCAAGGGCTTTAGATTTTACTAACTTTCACTAAAATTGATAGCGTATTCCTAGTGCAATATCAAAATCAAAATCGTTGTCAAAGCCATCATATCCCAATAACCCAATTTCTGGTCTAAAATCAAGTGACAGGAGTAGGGGAATATCAAAATTATATTCCACACCAATATCACCAGCGGCAAATACAAATAGCCCATCGTTATCATCCGAATTAGGTATGGGTTCAAAATCTACGCTTCCCAATCCACCACCAACTCCATAGTACCAATTAAAATTTCCATCCAATTGGTGCACCCACTGGTATAGTCCAGATAATTTGAAGGCATCAAAAGCCCTGCTATCCCTCCATCCGAGGTTAAATTCTGCTCGATTGTACCGGGAAATGGATTTTTGATAGGAAATTTCAGCTCCAAAACCATCACTGTCTCCTAACCTAAGTCCCAACGCATGGTTAGAAATGTCTTGTGCATAGGTTGCGAAAGTTGCAAATAAAAAAAGACCTGTAAATAATGTGGTAATCTTCATAAGTTTCTCTATTAGTTAAAAATTAAAGATAGCTTTGTAAGGCTTTCTGACAATAAAACTGAATTAAATAACCAAAAATTGTTCCAGATTGGATAAATCTTTTTTTAAATCCCTTTCCGAAGAATTACAAGGCGAATTATTTACAGATGACTTAAGTAGGGCCCTTTATGCCACGGATGCTTCGGTCTATCGAAAAACACCTGTCGCCGTGGTCTATCCAAAGAACAAAGAGGATATTAAAACGTTAATTGCATTTGCAAATAAACAACATATTGGCCTTATTCCAAGAACAGCCGGAACCTCTCTGGCAGGGCAATGCGTAGGAACTGGGATTGTGGTGGATGTATCAAAACATTTTACCCAAATTTTGAGCTTGGACAAAGAGAAGAAACAGGTCAAGGTACAGCCAGGGGTAGTTAGGGATGAATTAAATCAATACTTAAAACCATACGGTCTTTTTTTTGGTCCCAATACATCAACATCAAATAGATGTATGATTGGAGGAATGGTAGGGAACAATTCGTCCGGTACAACTTCAATACAATATGGGGTAACTCGTGATAAGGTAGTTGCTTTGGAATGTATTTTGTCTGATGGAAGCGAGACTTTTTTCTCCAATATTGATAAAGAAAAGTTTCTGGATAAAAAGAATCAAAATTCACTGGAAGGGGCCATTTACAACAAACTATATGTAGAGCTTTCCAATGCTGAGAATCAAGAAAATATAAAAAAAGAGTTTCCCAAGCCGAGTATCCATAGAAGGAATACGGGTTATGCCGTGGATGAGCTTTTAAAAAACAAAATTTTTGGTAACGACCAAGATCCAGATTTCAATCTAAGTAAATTATTATCAGGTAGTGAGGGAACTTTGGCTTTTACAACTGAAATAACATTACAATTGGATGATTTACCACCTTCTTTATCTGCAATGGTGGCAACTCATTACCATACGTTGGAAGATTGTTTAAGTGATGTGGTTCCTGTTATGCAACATAATTTGCATACCTGTGAGATGATGGATAGGGTAATTCTTGATTGTACAAAAAATAACAGGGCGCAATTGGCCAACCGATTTTTTGTGGATGGAGACCCAGCCGGAATTTTAATGTTGGAAGTAAGGGCAGATACTGAAGATGAATTAGAAAAACAGCTTCAAGAATTACTGAAGACCATAAAAAAATCTGGCTTAAGCTATGCCAACCCAATTCTAAAGGGAGGAGATATCAACAAAGCTATTGAACTGCGCAAAGCTGGGCTTGGGTTGTTGGGTAATATGGTAGGAGATCGAAAAGCGGTGGCATGTATTGAAGATACTGCAGTAGCCTTGGAAGACCTTAAGGACTTCATTGGTGAGTTCACCCAGATCATGAAGGGGTATGATCAAGATGCGGTGTATTACGCACATGCAGGTGCGGGAGAGCTTCATTTAAGGCCTATCCTAAACCTGAAAAAATCTGAGGATGTTACTTTATTTCGTTCCATAACCACAGATGTGGCAAAGTTGACCAAAAAATATAAGGGTAGTTTTAGTGGAGAACACGGGGACGGCATTGTAAGGGCAGAGTTTATTCCATTGATGATTGGTCAAGCCAATTATGAATTATTGAAACGGATAAAATCGGTTTTTGACCCAAATAATATTTTCAATCCTGGGAAAATTGTTGATGCTTTTCCAATGGATGAATCCCTGCGCTATGAAATTGATAGGGAAGAACCTGTGGTAGATACCTTGATGGATTTTTCGGATAGTGAAGGAATTTTAAAAGCTGCCGAGAAATGTAATGGTAGTGGAGATTGCAGGAAAAGCCATAACATGGCTGGGGGAATGTGCCCCAGCTATCATGCTACAAAAAATGAAAAAGATACTACCCGTGGCAGGGCCAACGCCTTAAGGGAATTTTTGACCAACTCTGAAAAGCCAAATCGATTTGACCAAAAAGAACTCAAGGAGGTTTTTGATTTATGTTTGAGTTGTAAGGCTTGCGCAAGCGAATGCCCCAGCAATGTGGATATTGCAGTATTAAAAGCTGAGTTTTTGTATCAATTTCAAGAAACAAATGGCTATTCGCTGCGGAGTAAGTTGTTTGCCTACAATACTAAGTTGAATGCTTTTGGAAGTAAAATTCCATGGCTGACAAATGCCTTGTATGAATCAAAAAAATTGGGCGGTCTCCTCAAAAAAACCTCTGGTGTAGCACCTGAAAGAAGTTTGCCGAAAGTCTATAACTTTAATTTTGAGGGCTTTTTGGACAAATCCAAAAAGGAAAGCGAACCATCTGGTAAAAAAGTGGTTTTATATATTGATGAGTTCACACAATATCTTGATGTTGAAGTAGGAAAGGATGCCATTGAATTGCTCTGCAAGCTAGGATATGACGTTCAATTGTTCTTTGGAGAAAGTGGCAGAACATACCTGTCAAAAGGATTTTTAAGACAGGCTAAAAAACTGGTTCATAAAAATCTGGAGAAACTAGAAACAATTCTGGAAGAGAATCTTCCTATAGTTGGTTTGGAGCCTTCCGCAATTTTATCTTTCCGAGACGAATATAAAAGACTGCATCACAATAAAAAACAAGCAGAAAAATTAGCCAGCAATTCTTTTATAATGGAAGAATTTTTGGCGTCAGAAATCCATAAGGGAAATATATCTTCAGATAGTTTTACATTGGAGGAGAGAGTGGTTAAGATTCATAATCATTGTCATCAAAAAGCACTATCCAATCAAAAAGTGACTTTTGATGTACTTAATTTGCCCAAAAATTATAAGGTTACCATTATTGCATCAGGATGTTGTGGAATGGCAGGTTCTTTTGGTTATGAAAAGGAGCATTATAAAACAAGCATGCAGGTGGGAGAACTTAAGTTGTTTCCGGCGGTAAGAAAAAGTTCAGCAGATACCATTGTTGCAGCAAATGGAACAAGTTGTAGGCATCAAATTAAGGATGGGACGAAAAGGGAGGCTCAACACCCAGTATCAATCTTGCGTCAGGCTTTGAGTATTTAATTTTTTTTCTTTTTCAATATTTTCCGTTAGCTCCGTCGCATCCATTTCCTTATCCGTTATGGAAGCGATAAGTTCGGTCATGTCCATGTCCTTAAGGTCCTCATCCACAAAGAAAGGTGACAACTTATCATGATTGTAATGGTAAATCTTCCATCGTTTGAAGGAATATTCCAAAGCTGTCAAGTTTTCAACCCAATCACCAGAATTTAGATACAAACACTTACCATTTTTGTTTTCGTAAAATTCCTTTTTTGGTTGATGAATGTGCCCGCAGATTACATAATCATAATGATTTTCAATAGCGAGGTCCCCTGCAGTCTTTTCAAAGTTGCTTATGTATTTTATGGCACCTTTTACGCTATTTTTGATGCGTTTGGAAAGGGAATAACGTTCACGTCCCATTTTGGCCAAGCCCCAATTAACCCAGCTGTTTATGCGAATAAGAATATCATAACCGTAGCCTCCCAATTTTGCCAACCATTTTGCATTTTGAATGGATACATCAAAAACATCGCCATGAAAAATCCATGCTTTTTTACCGTCCAGATTAAGGACGAGTTTATTAGTGATTTTAAAATTTCCCATTGAAGTATTACTGAACTTACGAAGCATTTCATCGTGATTTCCAGTAATATAATAAACCTCTGTGCCTTTGGAGGCCATACCAATGATTCTTTTAAGAACTTTTAAATGGGATGGAGGAAAATAACGTTTTTTAAACTGCCAAATATCAATGATATCGCCATTTAAAATGAGCTTTTTAGGCTGGATGCTGTTTAAATATGCAATGAGTTCATCTGCATGACATCCGTAGGTTCCTAAGTGAACATCTGAAATAACAGCTAACTCTATCTTCCTTTTTTTCAATAGTTTGTAATTTCCTACAAAGTAACTGTGAAAGCATAAACTTAAAATCAATTTCAAATCAATAATTTATAAGTATATCGTTAAAAAAACATCAACCAGAATCATTAAATGTTACATAAACATTAACTGGCAAGCCAGTTTTTGAAAACGGTTTAGAACATATACCTTTGATGCATATTGAATTTTAGCAAATGGCAGGTAATAGTTTTGGACATCTTTTTAGGCTTACTTCTTTTGGAGAATCGCATGGCAGGGCACTGGGTGGTGTAATAGATGGTTGCCCAGCAGGGATAGTATTGGATTTGGAAAAAATTCAATTGGAGTTGAACCGAAGGAAACCGGGACAATCAGCCATTGTTACCCAACGAAAAGAACCGGATACAGTTGAGATATACTCCGGAATTTTTGAAGGGAAGACGACAGGAACACCCATTGGTTTTGCAATTCATAATACCAATCAAAAATCCAAAGATTATTCCCATATAAAAGACTCGTACAGACCTTCCCATGCGGATTATGTTTACGATAAAAAATACGGATTCCGTGACTATCGCGGAGGTGGCCGAAGCTCAGCTAGGGAAACCGCCAGTAGGGTAGTTGCCGGTGCTATCGCAAAGCAATTTCTGGGGAACATAAAAATTACTGCCTTCGTGTCACAAGTTGGTGAGATGAAGCTGGACAAGGATTATGCGGATCTTGACTTTTCCAAAATAGAGGCCAATCCTGTTCGTTGCCCGGATATGGAAATGGCAAAAAAAATGGAAGATTATATAAAATCCATTAAAAAAGAAGGAGATACTATTGGAGGTGTCATTACCTGTGTCATTCAAAATGTACCAATTGGTTTGGGTGAGCCTGTGTTTGATAAATTACATGCAGAGCTTGGGAAGGCAATGCTGTCCATTAATGCTGTGAAAGGTTTTGAATATGGCAGTGGTTTTGACGGGGTTCTTATGAAAGGAAGTGAGCACAATGACAAGTTCAATGCAGATGGAACCACTAAAACCAATAGAAGTGGGGGTATTCAAGGAGGCATTAGCAATGGAATGGACATCTATTTCAACATAGCGTTTAAACCCGTTGCAACCGTGCTGCAATCGTATGAAACCATCAATAAGGAAGGTGAAAAAGTAACTACCCATGGTAAGGGAAGGCATGACCCCTGTGTGGTACCGAGAGCGGTCCCAATTGTTGAGGCTATGGCAGCCCTAGTTTTGGCCGACTTTACCTTATTATCAAAAACAAACAAAATCTAATACTTTCGTTATTTTTTTCCCTTCAAAATAGTATCTTACTGCGCAAATTCCAACTATGCGTAAATTAGAACTACACTGGAAAATCCTAATAGGAATGGTATTAGGTATTGTTTTCGGTTTTGCAATGACCCAAATAAGCGGAGGAAAGGATTTTGTCTCCGATTGGATTCAACCTCTGGGTACCATTTTCGTCAAACTATTAAAATTAATTGCCATACCATTGATTTTGGCTTCGTTGATCAAAGGGATATCCGATTTAAAGGACATTTCCAAGTTCAAGAACATTGGTTTACGCACAATTGGCATCTACATGGGAACCACAGTTGTGGCAATTGTTTTGGGTTTATTGCTTGTAAATATATTGCAACCTGGTGATGGCATTTCAACTGAGACCATAGATAGGCTTACAAATACGTATGCAAGCGATAGTGGGGTAACATCAAAGCTTGAGGAAGCCACACGGCAGAAGAGTGCGGGCCCCTTAAAATTTTTGGAGGACATGGTTCCCGATAATGCCATAGCTGCGATGAGCAACAATCGTCTCATGTTGCAAGTGATATTCTTTACCATATTTATGGGGATTTCATTGCTTTTGATAGGGGAGAAGCGGGCAAAACCTTTAAAGGATTTTTTCGATTCCCTTAATGATGTGGTCCTTAAAATGGTAGACCTGATCATGTTGGTGGCCCCCTATGCTGTCTTTGCCCTATTGGCCAATGTTGTGGTGTCCTCTGGGGATCCAGAGCTTTTGGTGGCCCTGTTAAAGTATGCTGGGGTTGTTGTTTTGGGATTGTTCCTCATGATTGTTTTTTACACCATTTTGGTAAAATTGCTCACAGGAAAGAACCCGTTTTGGTTCTTAAAGGAAATAAGTCCGGCGCAATTGTTGGCATTTTCTACCAGTTCCAGTGCGGCCACCTTGCCCGTAACCATGGAAAGGGTGGAGGAGCATATAGGAGTTGATAAAGAAGTATCCAGTTTTGTTTTGCCAGTTGGGGCTACAATCAACATGGATGGCACCAGTTTGTACCAAGGAGTTGCAGCTGTTTTTATAGCACAAGCTTTGGCTTTTGACCTTCCTCTATCGGGTCAACTGACCATTATTTTAACTGCACTATTGGCATCTATTGGCACCGCAGCGGTACCTGGTGCAGGAATGGTAATGTTGGTGATTGTATTGGAGTCAGTCGGTTTCCCGGCTGATAAACTTGCCATAGGTCTGGCTTTGATTTTTGCTGTCGACCGTCCGTTGGATATGTTTAGGACCGTGGTCAATATTACTGGGGATGCTACCGTTTCAATGCTGGTTGCCAAATCAGTTGGTAAATTGGGCAAACCTCGTGTAAAAGAATGGGATGACCATTTGGATGAAGTGAAATAACAAACTATAAAGAGTCATGAATATCTGTTTTTTAATGTATCCGTGGGAAGATATTGATCCGGACAATGATACCAGTCTCACCTTAATACATGAATGTGTAAAGCGTAATCATGGGGTTGCCTTATGTACTCCTTCAAATTTGACCATAAGAAACAGTGTTACCAATGCTTTTTGTACGGTAATCAATAGAATGGAAAAGGTTTCCAACAGTCATAAAACCTTTTACAAACAGGCTAGTATACGCGAAGAGATGCTTCCACTTGCCGGTTTTGATGTCATTTTTATGCGTGCAAACCCACCTTTGGACCCGATAATGCTGAACTTTTTGGATTCTGTGAAGGATGATGTGTTTATAATGAACTCTTTGCAAGGCCTAAGAGAAGCCAACAATAAGTTATATACTGCAGCATTTGGTGATAGCCACAGCAACATTATTCCAGCTACCCATGTGTCCAAAAACAAAAATTATCTGGTGCGGCAAATAAAGGAGTCTAGCGCAGATAAAATGATATTAAAACCTCTGAATGGTTTTGGGGGTTCAGGAGTTATTTTGATTGAAAAATCGGCAATGAGCAATATAAAGTCCCTTCTGGATTTTTACATCACAAACTCCGATGGTTCATCAAATTATGTAATACTTCAAGAATATATTGAAGGAGCCGATCAGGGTGATGTCCGTATCCTGATTTTAAATGGTGAGCCAATAGGAGCAATGAAGAGGGTACCAGGGAATGATGACCATCGCTCTAATGTTTCGGCTGGAGGATCCGTAGCCAGACATGCAATGACTAAGCAAGAAAAGGCACTTTGCAAACAAATTGGCCCAAAATTGGTTAAAGACGGACTCTTTTTTGTTGGGATTGATGTAATTGGTGGCAAACTGGTTGAAGTGAATGTGATGTCACCAGGAGGAATCACCTATATGAATAAAGTCTACAAAACGAAAATACAAAGTAAGGTGATTGATTTTGTGGAGAGCAAAGTATTGGACAAGCTACAAGCTTTTGACAGAAGATCAAGATTAAGAAGCGAAGTTGAGAATGCATAAAAGATCCGTTGATGATATTGTACTCTTAATCAAAGGAGGTGCATGTTTTGAAGCAGTTTCCGATGATTATTCCTTTACCATAAAGATTGAAAAATACGTTCCTTTTGTATGTGGGGCCGTACATGACGGACATCAATTTCGAAAATCACTTTGGGCCAACTGCTTGCACACAGAATATGAGCGATGGTATGAAGAAGACCCATCTACCAAACAAATGGTGCAAAACTTTCCCATTGTAATTGCCGGATGTGACAGCCGCTTTGAATATGATCTGAACCGTGAACCTGAAAGGGCAATTTATGAAGATGCGTGGGGAAAACAACTCTGGAAAAAACCACTTTCCGATAATGAAAAACAACAGAGCCTGACAAAGCACCATAATTTTTATAAGGTAGTAAATGCTCTCATAGGCAAACTGGAAGAAGAGTTTCAGAATGTTTTGGTTTTTGATATGCACAGCTATAATTGGAAACGATGGGATAGATCAGTACCAGTTTGGAATTTAGGAACTTCCAATGTTGATACCAAAAGGTATGGAGCCTTAATAGAAAGCTGGCGCTTCAAATTGGGTTCCATGCAATTGCCCAATAAGATAGAATCAACCTCAAAAATCAATGATACCTTCCAAGGAAATGGATACTTTCTAAAATACATTACCAAAAACTTTACCAATACCTTGGTCTTGGCCACCGAAATTTCAAAAATATACTGTGATGAACTTTCGGGCGTTATGTATCCCGAAGTAATAAAATCGGTTGAGAATCAACTCAAAGATTTGATACCTTTGCAAGTTGAGGAGTTTCAGAAGAGCGTATGATTCAGGTAAAACAGCAACAAGAATTACAAAAGCAGTATCCTGCCCTGTTTGATATTGATTCAAACCTAAACCGTTTGGTCAAGAGAATTGAGTTGCTCAGTTACGTAAACCCACTGAACATAGAAAAGGAAAAGCATCGTTTTTTTGCCTCAAAATATACCATTGAACCAGAGTTCAAGTATCCAAAATTAAAATTTGACCCCTATAAACTCCAGCGTCTTTTTTTCTCACAACGATTGGATCGTATTGAAGATGAATCTATCCGTAAGTTATACCAAGATGTAATATACTATTACGCCAATATGATCCAATGTATTGAGACCATTGGAAAGGGTAAAAAGTTCTATTACAATTCTCTTCGTGCCTTTGGTACTCCCACAGAAAAAGATGTTCAGAATGCTAGGTTTATACTGCATTTTAAGGATGAACCAAGCTCGGCGGACATGGACAAGGTGTTTACTCCAGATGAAGCAAAAACCTATTTTGATGAGTTTATTCCACGGTATAACTTTCCATTAAAAATTCGTTTTTCCACAAATATTTCTGCTGATGCAATGGTGAGCAATAGTTCCCAAACATTGTTTATTAAGAAGAATGTCAAGTTCAGTAAAAATCAGTTGTTGACTTTGGCGAATCATGAAATCGGTGTACACTTGGTAACTACGTATAATGGGTTGGAGCAGCCCTTGAAGATATTTTCCAACGGCTTGCCCAAAAATGTGGAAACCCAGGAAGGTTTGGCGGTTTTTAGCGAGTACATGGGTGGAGCCCTTACATTAAAACGCCTCAAGGAATTGGCATATAGGGTTATGGCTGCCGATGGTCTAATAAAAGGCTATAGTTTTGCTGATACTTTTGATTTGATTCATGGTCAATATAAATTAAACAGGGACGAGGCTTTTGGAATAACATTAAGGGCGCACAGGGGAGGCGGCTTTACCAAGGACAGATTGTATTTGAGTGGATTACGGAAAATTTATAAAAGATACCAAAATGAAGAACCAATGGATATTCTTTTTACCGGTAAGGTCTCCTTGGACTATGAAGAACAGATGAACCATCTTCGACAATTAGGGTTGATTCAGTCCATTACGCATAAAAGCCTTTCTTTTGAGCAAAAACGTAATACCAACAAGACATTGGATTTTATCTTAAATAATCTAAAATAACTACCACATATCCCAATTCTTTATAAAACGTTAAAAAGACACCTTATGCAAATTTTGTATCAGTTGGTGCAAAATTTTTGCTAATAATCTGACCTTAAAAGTATTAATTTCGAATACATCAATTAATCAGTTAAAGTGGACGATAACCAAATCGAACAAAAGAAGGTGAAAAAGGAGAATAAGAAGTCCCTTATTTTAGGCGCAATTGTAGTTACAATAGTTACTTTGACCATACCTTTTTTACCCATGGATGCTGATGAAATGCATTGGTTATTAGGTTTTTTTGGAAAGTTTCATCCTCTTCTCGTTCACCTTCCTATTGGTATTTTATTGGCGCTGTTCTTTCTGGAACTTGCCAGCTATTTTAAACCTTCACTACAACTTGGTGGAGCAAGCGGTCTTTTACTTTGGTCCGCGGTAATTACAGCCGTTCCTACCGCACTGGCTGGAACATTATTGGCGGCATCTGGGGAGTATGGAAGTCAAAGTTTTGCTATGCACAAATGGTATGGATTGGCTACGGTGATACTAAGTATTTGGCTTTTAGTGATCCACAAACAAAGTACCGTTTCATTAGTAGGGAAATTTACATTGTATAGGGCTATTTTAGTAATCAATGTTGTACTGTTGGGCATTGCCGGTCATTATGGGGGTTCATTGACGCATGGGTCCAATTATCTTACCAAGGATTTACCAGATGAAATAAGGGAATTTCTTGGAGACGACCCGTATTCCATGGACGGGTTACTAGCCTTGGATGATGGTGAAGTGACTAAAATTCTAAAAGAAAAGGATTATGACACAGACATAAAACCTATTGTAAACACTTATTGTTATAGCTGTCATGGGGTAGAAGAGCAAAAAGGAGGGTTGCGTTTGGATGAAATTGACCCTGATTTGGTCAAAGGCCAAGATGCCGAAACTTGGCGGTTTATGCTGGATATGGTCAATAGTGGAGAAATGCCACCAGAAGAAGAAAAGCAACCAACAGAGGAAGAACGTGCACTTTTGGTTGATTGGATAACCGCATCCGTTCAAAATGCGGTCAAAATTAAAAAAGCGGAGCAGAAACCTGTAATCCGCAGGTTGACAAAAAAACAGTACACGCATTCCGTAAGTAATTTATTGAACCTTCCCATGAATTTTGGAGAAGTTTTGCCCGAAGACGGAAAGTCTGAAATGGGTTTTAGCAATAATGGACAGGTACAGCAAGTATCTCCACTTCATATTGAATATTACAAACAGATTGCACGACAAGCCTTGGACAAGGCCATACCACCTGCCGAAAAACCAGAATCAACCCGATATAAAATTACTTTTGGAAAAGGTATTGGCGAGGACAAACCTGCAGGTAAAATCGGGGGTTATCAGAGCGATCCAATTGACCCTGATGATTTTATTGTTGAAATTTTGGATACCAATGGTCTACCAAAAATTGGTTTGGATAGTGTTGAAAAGGCACACCTTATCAACATCAAAGAAAATATTGGAATAGGAATGAGGGGATCTCACAAGGATCGCTATCAGGTAGTGGAAAATGGGATTACCCTGTATTCAGCACTCCCCCATAAGGAAGTTTCCCCAAAATCTTGGCAAGGCCCATCACCTAACCTTAAACTTTTGATCAAGGATAATTTTCCTATGAACGGTAACTTCAAGTTAAGGGTAAAAGCCTCAAAAGGGCAACAGTTGTATTCGCAAATACCTGGTCTAATAGCATTGCGAAACCAGCTACCTGCAGAAGATTTGACAGGGGCAATACAATTAAACGCTTATACCTGTCGCACAAAATCTAATTTAAAACTGGTTTCAAAAAGACTTGTACCAAGGGATTTAACAGAAAACAGTAAAGCAAAGTATACTTTTTTTGCACCTCAAGAGGGGTATTATCAAATTGATTTTACGCATCCTTATGTTGCGGATGATGGGATGCCATCTTTGAAACTAAAACTAGATAGAGACCAACTTCAGGAACGTTTACACATAAATGATAGCCTTAAAAATAGGAAAGAAATTACTACTCCCATTACTATGGCCTATTTAGAAAAAGGTGAGCATAGTCTTGAAATTGGAGGTCGTTTTTTTGTTGGGTTTAGTAAGGTTGTTATCACCCCCTATCCTGATTCGCATCCAATAGCCATAGAACTTATGGAAGAAGCCGAGAGAAGTAGGTTGAAGTTCACAAATGATTCCCCAATTTTAAGAGCCTTTGCAGGAGCTAGAACGGATGATGGGATGGACTATAAAACCTTTGGCGACTTTAAAGGAGTTACTGCTTCCTATGGAAACCCTGAAGACTATACATTCTACGACAGGCTGGAAAACCTGCCAATTCCCGTAATTGATACCGTTGAGACCGAAATTCTTGCCAATATTATGATTATTGGGTTGTGGAATGATTTTCTGGTGAAGGATAATCACGATTCCGGACCACCACTTTTAATTCAAGAACTGGAATTTGAAGCTCCCTATCATTCAGTTTGGCCACCCGAAAGCCAAACGACCATATTCTTCCCTTCTGAAGATAAAACAGATAAGGAAAAATATACAAAACAAGTACTTACCAGATTTATGGAGCGTGCGTACCGTAGACCTTTGGATAAGGGGGAAGTTGACCCGTATTTGGATTTTTGGAAAAGCATCAGAAATGATTATGAACGTTATGAGGACGGGGTTAAGGAAGTTCTCGTGGCAGTTCTGTGTTCTCCAAGTTTCATTTATTTGGCAGAGCCTGAAGAAGGGTCATCAGATGATGAGCGGGAGTTTTACCTGGCATCAAGATTGGCCTATTTCCTATGGGATTCACCACCAGATAGTTTGTTGATGGAAGTTGCGGACGATGGCAAATTACATCGGAAGAAAGAATTGAAAAAACAAGTACAGCGAATGTTACATGATGACAAAAGCTGGCGAATGATTCAACAATTTTCAGAGGAATGGTTGCGGATTGACCGTCATAAGGCCATGAACACCAATGTGGATGAGTATGAAGACTTCACTCGCTTTGTGAAACGTGACATGGAAGATGAAACGTATCACTTCATAAATTATGTGCTTCAAAAGGACATGGGTATCCACAATTTGATTGAATCCAATTTTGCATTGCTGAATCAGAATTTAGCTGAGTTTTACGGAATTGATAGTGTTAAGGGGAATCATTTTAGGCCAGTTAATTTAACTGGTGAAATGAAAAGAGGTGGATTATTATCCCAAGGTTCTTTCCTAAGCGGTCATTCAGACGGTACACAGGCCCATGCAATCAAAAGGGCCGTATGGTTAAAATCGAAGATACTTGGTGATCATCCGCCAGATCCGCCACCAAATGTTCCCGAATTAGATCCTGAAACTCCAGGATTTGAAAACCTTACTTTAAAAGAGCAGTTGTTTATTCATAGGGACAAGGTTTCCTGTATGGGTTGCCACAGAAAAATTGACCCTTACGGAATTGTATTTGAGAATTACAATGCGGTCGGACTTTTTCAGACTGAGGTCATGGAAAAACCAATAGATGCAAAAACAGAACTGCCCGATGGCACTGTTGTTGATGGGATTGAAGGTATAAAGTCGTATATTCTAAGGGAGAAAAAGGATGATTTTACACGCTCTTTGGTAAAACATTTGTTTTCGTATGCATTGGGACGAGATATCACTTTTGTGGATGAACGTGAAATAGAGTCGATTGTAAGAGCTGTTAAAAAGGAAGACTACAGATTTCAATCGGTGTTTGAAAATATAGTAACAAGTCGCTCTTTTAGGGGAGAGTTTTAAAAAAATGATATGGCACGTAAATCATGGCATTTAGATAGAAGAACCTTTTTAAAAGGGTTGGGCGTAACCTGTATGATTCCTTATATGGAGGCAATGGGAATGGGCAACACTTTTAATGCTTTTGGAGCGGAAACAAAGAGCACGAAAAGACTTTGTTTTGTTTATTTTCCAAATGGGGCTGGGTTACCGGAACCCGATAGTCCATACTATAAAAAATGGAGTTGGTTCCCTATGGGGGAAGGTAAAGATTATCAGTTTACAAATTCATTGTCCCCACTTGCTTCGCATAGAGAAGATCTATCCATTTTAGGGGGACTTAGTCACCCTAGGAGTAGGCGTCTTCTTGGACATTTAGCAGGGGATACTTGGTTAACTGGTGGAGATTTAAGAGGAAGCCAATACAACAACAATATTTCCGTGGATCAAGTGGTTGCCCAAAAATTTGGACAGGATACACGGTATCCCTATTTGGCACTTTCAACGGATGGGGGAGTAGGATACAAGTCAAGGGTTTCCACACTTTCTTTTGACCATTCCGGTAAGGCAATCCCTTCGGAGCATAGGCATCGCGAAATATTTGAGCGTTATTTTGCACCAAATGGAGGAGCTACAACGGCTAGTCGTCGCAAGAGCATCCAACAAGAACAAAAAATCGTTGATATTGTTTTGGAAGACAGTAAACGCCTTCACAGACGTTTGGGAAGACATGACCAAATTAAAATGGATGAGTATTTGCATTCCTTGAATAAAGTGGAAGAGCAGGTAAAACGAAATGAGAGATGGTTGGATATTCCAATGAAGGACTTTAGTGCAGACCATATTAATTTGAATACAAATGCAACAGTAGACCCGGAAGGTTATATGAGAACTACCTTTGACTTAATGATTTTAGGAATGCAGGTAGATTTGACCCGGGTAATGACCTATATGATGGCCAGGGAAGATGGTTTAGGACTTGGGGAAAGTTTTCCAAAACTAGCCCTTGGTCTGAAAAAAGGACATCATACCATAAGCCACGACCGTACAACGGGTCATTGGGAGGAATGGGGACGTTATGACCAATGGTTGGCCAAGCAATTTTCGTACTTTTTGGATAGAATGAAAAACACCTATGATGAATACGGGTCACTGTTGGAAAATACCCTTGTACTTTATGGTAGTGCCTGCAGTACGACCCATAATGCGGTAAACTATCCCTTGGTGCTGGCTGGTGGTTCTAAAATGGGAATGAAACACGGTTCCTACCAAAAATTTGATGATGTTCCAATGTCAAACCTTTTTGTAAGCATGCTACATAAATTAGGGATTGAAAGAGAAAGCTTTTCGGATAGTACGGGGAAATTGGATACGGATATTTTTGGATAGATGTGCATTGTTTAAAACTACGGAGCTAGTAAAATACTAAAGCTATCCGCTCCAGAACCCGTAGATATCTCATTTTGATTTAGAAAAAGTAGTTCATTTGCAAATGAAATGCCAGCAAACTCCTGATCATCAATTACTAAGTAATTTTTGCTATCAATTATTAAAATAGAATAAGAATAAGTTCCTGAATCCAATCCATCGTAAATAATATCTACCAACACATTATTGTTGACGACTGTCAACACCGAACTACTTGCATCAAAGGTCCAGGTAATAGTTCCGCTTTCAAAATCTTGATCCATACCTACAAAACCTCCACTAACATTTGCAACGTTCCAAGTTCCATTCAAAATATCATCGACGCTATCATATGAATCTGAACAACTGGAAATCAATAGAAATGAAAAAAAAGAAACCAAGAAAATCTTCATAATCAAATACTTTTAGCATAGATGCAAAAGGGGAGAAACGTTGCTTTTGTACATCTTGTTACCTATTCTAGGTTATTAGCCTAAAAACTTGGCTTGTAACTCTGGAGTGGGAATCATACATTGGTCTTTTTTTCCGAACCATTTGTAGCGATTACGGGCCACTAAATCGTAAATGGTGTCCCTGAAAGTTGCGGGAATCCAAGTGAAAATAGCAAGGGCCTTCCAAAGTCCACCAAAATCCATAGCGATGTGTAAGGCCGCGTCCGATTTGGTAAAGTAGGCCACCCCTGGTTCAATTAAAATAATAGAATCTACCTTAGTGGTATCAATAGATCGCTCCGCAATTAACCGCTCACCAATTTCACTTTGCAGCGCTGCATAGCGGAACATATCCTTTTTATCATGTTTAATGATGAATTGGATGGCTCCATTACAGAGATTGCAGACCCCATCAAAAAGGATTATTTTTTTATCATTTTCCACGGTGTAAAGATACGTACCTATGCTGTAAAACCCTAGTGGACGGGAAGGGGCTTTGTTTAACTAATCCAAGATTACGCCCTGTTTTACTTTTAGGCTGATGGATTGGCTAACCTCCTTGATTTGTTCCAAGGGATTTACATCCAATACCAAAAAGCTGGCCTCATACCCTTCTTTTAAATGCCCGACCTTTCTATAGGGCAAGGTAGTGGTAGCTGAGTTTTCACACCACATTTTTAGCAATTCCAAATTACTGAACAGGTCTAGGCTGTGTAGAAACTGGAATTCCCCTACGGAATTGTCGTTGTACATATCGGAACCAATAGCCAGAGTTACCCTGGCTTCTTTTAAGATGCCCAAGTTGGAACGTACATTGGCCAGCAATTGATTGTATTTGGGCTTTTCCTTGTTTTTGGTGACCAAGGACGCAGTGGTGACGACCACAATGCCTTTTTCTGCCGCCAGTTGGGCATCTTCCGGGTCAATGGGTTTGCCATTATGAATTTCAGGAAGGTGTGCAATTTCATCCGCTCCTGCAGTTACCGCTACATGAAAATCATGGGCCGTCGCCACGTGTACGCTTACACGTAAATTGCTTTTATGTGCTTTGGAAACGATGGCAGGAACCAAGTCTGGGTCTAGGCCTTTTTTACCAAAATAGGCGCTATCGTTTTTCCGTTTTTGGTATTCTTCAGAATAGAGGAGATTGATTTTGATAAAGTCGGGTTTAAACGATAATACTTGTTCCCATTTTTTTTGTAAATGCGCTTCATCATCCATGATAAAATAACCGTGGGATTCAATTTCTTCCAACGTATTAAAAAGTCCATCAAAATAGCCATACTCCAGGTACCGTTTTCTGAGAGCTATAGGGTGACCTCCAGTTGCGGTTAGTGGCGCATGAGCCAGGCTTACATCTAAGCCAGTGGGTTTGTTGTAGTAATACATCAAAGAATCTATCCGTTTTTTTATGGAGGATAGGTGCTTCACATAAAACACCCCGGCGTCTAGGTAGGCGTTGATGCGCTTTTCCAATCCATATTCGCTTTCCAGGTTATGGTTGTGTGCTTCGGCAAAGGGCGGTATCACATACGTACCGCTAAGGTCTATAATAGTATCGGCTATAGCATTTTCTTGGTTAAAACTAAGCGTACCGCCTTTTACCCAAACCGTTTGTTCACTAAAGGTGTTTCCGTTAAACCAATGCCCGTTGGTGAGCTTAATCTGTGCAGGTTCCAGGTTTTGTTTTTCGGTATTTTGTTTACAAGAAATAAGGAGAGAGGCCAAAAAAAGCCCAAATACTAGCTGTTTCATGATTGGATAGTTTGTTTAAAGACAAGAATTCTATGTCACTGTTACACAACTATAGGTCCTAAATCATTTTTTGATTGAGCTTATAGACGCAAGGTATACGTGCATTGCAAAACCCAGTTTTCTTGTCATTTCGAACGTAAGTGAGAAATCAAAAAAAACTGTTGTTAAGTCGAGCGCAGTCGAGACCACTTTAAAAAGAATGAATATATAAGTTTCACGGCTGCGCTCGAAGTGACATAGGAATGGGAAGTCAAGAGACCTCAACCCGCTTTGTAATATTTCTCTTTAAGTTCCATGGGTTGTTTGCTTTTTTACTGCTATCATCATATGTGGACTGAAAGGTAACAGGTAACTATCGTTTTCTGTGATTTCAATTAGTTCCAATAATGTTTTTTTTCTTTTATGATTTAACATATTTGAAAAGTAAGCTTTGTCCAACCAGGCCATACCTTCAATAGCATATATGTTAAGATAGGTTAACCCTTGATTTATGAATTCGTCCTTGAGTTGTTCAGGTCTATGATAATATGCTTCGGCCAGAAGCCAAGGAAAATTATCTGGTGGGTTATGTATTCCCGTTGTTAATTCTTCCTTGCACATGTCAAAAAATTTTTCTTTGTGAATAAGACCATTTAAAAGGCCAACTAAAGTGGATGCTGTATAATTGATTGCGAAACCTAATATAACCCCATTGTTTTTAATAACCCGTTTTGCTTCGCAAATGGTTAATTTTCGGTCAGTCTGGTCCTGAAGATGATATAGGGGACCATGTAAGATTATCAGATCTGCAAAATTGTCTGGAAAATTCAATTTGCGAGATTCGCCTATATGAACGGAAAACTTGTTCTTTAATTTTTGAGACCTGTCTTTAGCTATTTTAATATGCTTTGAAACAGGCTCAATTAAATGAACTTGATGTCCTTTCTTGGCAAGCCATTCCGAATACTTTCCTGTCCCGCCACCCACATCAATTATTTTTGAAGGTGTAATGGTGGTGTGCTTTGCTATTAATGATTTAATTCTTTCAAATTCGAATATTCCCATTCCCTTTTCAAGTCTGGTATCTTCAGATGCTCTATTGTAAAATACTTCTATATTGTGGCTTATTAACTGTTTTCTTTTCATTTTAATTCAATGTATTTATACCACATCGTGATGCATGAAATCCATGTAAAATGTGACATAACAATTGATTTTACGGTCAATTGTTTTTGTTAAAGGTTAGATGAAATGAATTGACGAGATTATCCGTGCATTAAAAAATCGGAAGACTTAATGCATTTATAGTCCGTTTAACGGAATCGTCTTTTTGAAAGACCCGGATAATATGTTTAATTAGTAGAACAGACAACAAAAATAAAAATTCCAATTTTATTCCATGGAAGTTTGTTGTTTTTAATTGCAGTAATCGAAAAATAAGCGATTATAACTTGTTGGTTTCGTCTATAGGGAATTCAAAAAACTGTTTAAATCCGTTTCCTTACCCAGTTCTAACTTCTTTTTTAAGCGGTATTTGGATTTTAGGATACTGTCCGGAAGTACATTCAGCGTGGCCGCAATCTCCTTGGTGGTTAGGTTCATCCGCAAAAAGGCGGCCAAGCGGATTTCCTTTTCCGAAATGTCGGGATAGAGGGTCTTTAGCTTTTGGTCAAAGTCGTTATGCACTTCGGAGAAATAGGATTTAAAGACTTCCCAGTCCTTGTCGGAGGCATTTTGTCTTTTAAGTAGCATCACAATCCGCCGGAATTCCACCTTAAATTTTTCCGGGGAATTTCTGAGATTTTCCAGATTCTCTTTCAGTTCTTGGATAAAGGTGTTTTTTTGGACCAAGTGCAAGGTCTGACTGGTGAGCTCTTTTTTCTTGTGTTCGATTTCCTGCTTATAGATTTCTTCCTGTTTTTCCCTAGCAATGCGATTCCTTTTGATGCGTTGACGATAACCAAAAACGGAAAGTCCAAATAGGGCTAGGGCAGAGGCCATACCCCCGGCATAAAGGCCCTTGCGAAGGTTGTCCACTTTGGCTTTCTCATTTAGGGTATTAATTTCCTCTTCCTGAAGGGCGATTTCAGCTTCTTTCTTTTCGGTTTCATAAATAAGCTTCCATTCTTCAACTTTATTTATTCTTTCTTTTTGAAATATGCTATCATTGATTTTCTTAAAAGCCTTGTGATATTTTAACGCGTTCTGATTTGAACCGACTATTTCCGATAGTCCTGCCAAGTTTTGATAAGCATCCTTCTGTTGAGTTAAGAGACTAGCATCAATTGCAATACCCAATCCTTCCTTTAAGAAAATTTCTCCTTGTTCGTATTCTTTTTGGGCAACTGCCAATTCACCCAAAAGAATTAGCGAGCGGGATATACTATGTTTCACATTGGTAGGCCTTGAAAAGCTCAAGGCTTCTTTGGTAACCAATTCTGATTGTTTGAAATCTCCCATTCTTTGGAGGAGTAATGCCTTGGTCAATAGACCATCAGCTATATTGATCTTAAAATCAAGGGCCTTGGATAAATCAATTCCCTTATTAACAAAACGTATAGCCTCAGCATGCTTTTCCTTGTTATCCAGAAAAAGTGCTGCTAATCTTAATTTAGCAGTACTTTCCCATCTTGGGTTCTTATTGCGTTCAAAGAACGTATTTATCTTTCTAAGGTAATCCTCTGCCGCTAGGGAATCCTTAAGTTCATGATAGAAACTTGCAATGCCGAAGTAGGACATATGAATCTCAAATGAATCTTTGCTCTTTTCTAGTAAACGGGCGGCATCCAATGCCTTTTGTAGGCCAATCTCATAGTAGCCCTTCTTTCCATAGGTATCCGCTATGAACCTTTTAATTTTTGATATTTGAACAGTATCCTTAACAGTCAAAAAATTTGTCAAAGCCTTGTTATAATAGTACAAGGTACTATCCATCACATCTTGTTCGCTAAAATCCAAACCGAGATTCAAATAGATATACCCAGTTTTCAATGAGTCTTTTTGTCTTTTATATATTTTAAGTGCTTTGTAGTATTCCAGACCGGAGTTCTTATAGTTGGTGAGATAAGAAAAACATATCCCTCTCCTGGTATAACCTAGTGCCAAAGTACTATCGTTTTTTAGCGTTTTGGCATTTGCAATTATTTTATCAGCATATGTCATCGCCAACCTGGTTTGCCCATCAATTGTAGCTTCCCATAGATGATTTAAGACTTTATCTTTCTTTTTTCCTGAGATATTTGTGTCCTTTAAAAGGGCTGATAAACTATCAATTCGGTCTTGCCCTTGCAACTGTGCATGGCAATGAATTGAACATAGGAACAATAAAATTGCTGGGAGGTATGAGGTTTTCATTTGAGGTTGATTGAGTCACCAAGATACTTATTATATCCTTTGAAAATCGTTCTAAATCAACCTACAAAATCACATTTGTCCATACGGTGGCTGTAAGAATTGTTTTCAAAAAACCATGTATTTCAACTTTAATTATTGATAATCAATATTTTACAAAACATTGCAGGTGGGTGAGTATTTCATTTGTCCATAGTTAAAAAATGGCTTGTCCATTGCGCTTGTCCATACTTTGTCCATGCCCAAAATTAGGTCTGGGCCTTTTGGGATTCTAGTTTTGGGGTGTTGAATCTTAAACCAAACAATTATGAAATCAATTATCCAAAAACTTAGAATGCTGCCCCTATTGTTATTAGGTATGACCCTTATGACCACAATTTCCTGTAGTGAAGATGAAGCGGAAACTCCCGTTGAACCAGAGGACATAAGTTTCCGGGTCAGTCTAACAAAAATTAAGGCGACCGATACTTCCGGGGAAGGTGATGCCAACAATGTGGAACTTGAAATCTATGGTGACCTAACTACGTCCTTAACAATTGGCACCACGGTAGATACCAGAGTACTATGGTCAATAGCTATGGATGAGGCGATTAGTGTAGGGCAAAATGACACCCAATTGATCGGTGAGGCAACCTTTACCGTACCTGAGGATCAATTGAGCAATAGCAGTATCACCTGTGCCGGCGAATTGGACGAAAATGATGGAGGCGGTTTTTTTCAGTTCCAAGGCGATGAATCAAGCACCTTTACCTTGGCTGCCATTAACGGCACCCAAGACGTTGAGCTCACGTTTTCAGAACCTGCTGGCCAGACCGTAGTGGTGACCTTTACGGTAACACGGCTTTAATGTTTGTATAAGCGGCTGGTACCTAAAGTTGTGGATTCAACAACTTGGTATTGGTCGCTTTTCAATAGGCATGGGGCAAGGTACCCAATTAAAGCCTACATTTAAGCAACCATTCAATCAACCTCTATGAAAATACTTTTACTCCTTTCTTTTTTATTTACGATTTCCCTTTCCGGCCAAACCTTAAAACGGCAGATGTTGTCCATGGCCGGAGGGAGCCAATTGGTGCAAACCGGTAACGGCAATTTCTTTATCCAAGAAAGTATTGGCCAACAGTCCGTGATCCGAACTTTTGAAAGTAACGACAACGAACTGCGCCAAGGTTTTGTACAGCCGGTCAAGGCCATTGTATTTGGGGGCGACCCCAACGCACTGCAACTGCTGGTCTATCCCAATCCGTTTGAAAGCGGGGTGGTAGTGAATCTAAATGAAGCAGTGTCGGATGCCATAGATGTATATCTCTTTGATATGCAAGGCCGTTTGGTACACCAACGCCAATATGATCAGAATCAGAACCCCTTGGTGATTCCCCTGGAGCAGTTTGCGCAAGGAGGCTACTTTATAAAAGTACAGTCCGGGCAACAACAGCAGGTGAAACAACTCTTAAAGCGCTGATCATGAAGTATTGTATGTATTTCATGATCCTTTTTGCTACGCATTTGGGGCAATCCCAACTGCTGTATGCGGAGATGGGACAGTCCATTTCCAATTTTGAATATCAAAATTCCGCTGGGGGCACCCTGGACAATTTGCAGTCGGCCACCAACAGCTTTTTAGGATTTGGGTATACCTTCCAGCTACCCAATGACAAGCTTAATATTGACGTGGGGCTCAGCTACACCAATTATGGCGCCAAAGGCAGCGATGAAGTTTTGGACAATTTTTTTGAATGGGACGTTTCCTACGCGGGATTGCAAACCGGAGTGACCTATTACTTTGCAAGATCCAAGGAGTTTAAATTCTTTGGCACCCTGAACGCTTCCCTGGAGTATTTGCTACGGGGCACCCAAACCCTGAACAACCAAGTCTTCAACTTAAGCGGGGAGGACGAATTTGACAACTTTCTTGTTGTGCCCCGGGCAGGGGTGGGCATCCAGTATCCCATATCCAACAAAGCCGCACTCTATGTGCAATACCAATATGGAAAAAGCTACTCATTGGTCAATTCCAATCCCAATGACGATGAAAAACTTAGTATAACCACACATAACATCGGAATAGGCATTACTATTCAATTACCGGGATGTAACTGTTCCTTTAAAAACTTTTAAAATGAAAAATCTATACTTTTTTATACTGCTTTGCTTGACCTCGGTCGTTGCCATAGGGCAAACCGAAGGAATCACCTACCAGGCGGTACTAGTGGACAACAACCCGGATGAGATTCCTGGGGTGGATGTGCCCTCAAGTAACATTCCCGATCAACCCTTGACCATCCGCTTCTCCATTATAGATGCGTTCGGTTTCACGGAGTACCAAGAAACCCAGGAAACGCAAACGGATGCTTATGGCACCATCAATCTGGTGATCGGGGAGGGACAGCGTACCCAGGAAAGTTCGGTCAATTTTAATCAAATTAATTGGGATGGACCAAAGACCTTAAATGTGGATATTGATTTGGAGGCAGGTACCAATTTTTCTGCCTTTAGCTCCCAGTCGCTAAACTATGTGCCCTATGTGCGCCACAGAAATTTGGTCGCAGACGGCATTACCAACTTGAACAGTACCTTGAACGTCAACAACCAAAGCACCGCCAATTTTGATGGTGATGTGAACATTGACCAGGTATTGACCGTTGAAGACGAGGCCAATTTTTTTGATCGGGTGACCATTGACGCTGCAATGACCGAAACGGACCAAGCCAATATTGATGCCTATCCGCTGCAAGTCACAGGCAGTAACCAAGGCATGGCCATTCAGTTGAACACGCCAACAGCCTTTAGAAGCAATAATTTCATTTCGTTCTGGAACTCGGATGATGAAGCCATTGGACGAATAGAAGGGTTCCGGGCCTTTACCACGGTGGACAATGGTGATGTTATTGATATTCTATTTCTTTCTGAACCGGACGAAGACGAGGCAAAAGACCGGGAAGATGATGACAACGCCCCACCTGCTGAGGCACCTGCCGAACTGGACATTTATGCCACAGATACCTATTCCATGGACCTTTTATTGGAAATCATTGACCTCTATGAGGCCTCTGCTGCTTTTGGGGTAAACCTTGGTGCCTGTATTGCCGGGGTAGGGGTGGCAGGAGATTGTGATGATGCGGTATGGACGGCCTTTGCGCTTTATTTGAGAGGGGTACAATTGACCTACTTTGTACGGTACAATGAGACCAATACCGGAGTTGCCTTTGAATCCGGGGGAGCTGATTATGCCGAATGGCTCCAAAAAAACAACCCTAATGAAATCATGTCCTTTGGGGATGTGGTGGGCGTTAAATCTGGGGTTATCTCAAAAAACTTTGCGGATGCGGAAAAGTTCATGGTGATTTCCAAGAACCCCATTGTTTCGGGTGCCATGCCCAAGGCCGAAGAAGAATATAAATTTAAAAAGGTGGCCTTTATCGGGCAGGTGCCCGTTAAAGTTTTGGGAGAAGTGGAGAAAGGCGATTATATCCTTCCTTCCGGCAATGCCGATGGGATGGCCATAGCGGTGCACCCTGATGCGATGCGGGTCAATGATTACAAGCGTATTATAGGCGTAGCGTGGGAATCGTACCATGGTGACGAACTGTTCTCGTATATCAATACAGCTGTAGGAATCAACAGCAATGATTTGGTCCAAGAGATTAGCCAGATGCAAATGGTGATGAACCAAATGCAGGAGGCCATGGTGCAAACCAACCCCTCCTATGTTCCCCATTATTTTGATGTGGAAAACGTATCACTTTCCAATACGGTGCAGACCACCCGATCAAAAACCATGCAACAAGTGGTGATGCAACAATACGGCATTGATGGAAATTTGACCACCCAGGAAACATTTTCCGAAATTAACACCCTGATTCATTCGGAGGCTATGAAAAATAGCTTCTTTGATTTTTCCGAGCTGCCCTATTTGGACGAAGTATTGACCAATCCTACCGAAGAAAATGTTGCGCAGTACACGGCATTCTATACCAATGCGGCCAAACGTTTGCGCGACCTGGTGGGTGGAAATTAATAATGTGTGAAATGCTTTTGACCGATTGCTGTTAATAGTGGTCAGTCACTACCTTTCTAAGGGTCACTTGGGCGGTCTTCTCGTAGTCATCGTGCCAACCAAAATAATTGCCCGTTTTAAAGTAGTTCCAATGGGCATATCCATTGCCCACATAGTCATACATCAAGGTATAATCAATGTCGATGTCCTTGGCCTCGCAGCTGAGGGCATAGTAGCACTTGCCTCCCTCGACCTTTAGTTTAAAGGTAAATATTTCATTGTCTACCCGGGCGACATCCACTTTGGTATCGAACTGACTTGTCCATAGTTCTCCTTCATCCGGTTTGGTATAATGGTCCAACTGGATCATACCGCTGTTCCATCGTATTTTGACCGTTGCCGGGGATCCTTCAAGTCCGGGTGTTTCCTTGCCATGGATTTGGGCCACAATGGTACGCCCATTTCCTTCCACAAAATCCACATTCAAGGTAGTTTCCAAAATATGTGTGCCTTCATTCATAAACCAATTGTCATTGGTTTCCTGATTGCCCCTCCAAAATTCGCGAAGCTCTGTTCTACAGTATTTATCACCTAGTTCCGAAAGACCAGAAGTGGTAAAACCGGTAAACTTGGTGAATAGGGTATATGTTCCATCTTCGTTTTTATAGAAGTATTCAGATTCATCTGTAGATAAAACATCGTTTTCGATGTCTTCATAAAAAATAGAGGTTGCCTTGCCTTCACCATTATTTATAGGTACTGACAAATACCAGTTTTCCCAAACAATGATATCTTCGCTCGTTTCCTCTTCTTGTTCCTGTTCTTCTTCCTCATTGGTTTCCTCCTCTTGTTCCTCAACATCGGAAATAGGGTCTTCAGGAACTTCAAGCTCCATAGTTTCCGAAGAACTACAGGACAATATAAACAAAATACAAAGTGTAAATAGATGGATGAACTTCATAGCAAAATTGGTTAACCAATTTTCAAATATAGCAATCAAAAGTTACATGGCCCTATTATTTTCGATAAGTTGGGGCTGGTACGGGATAGATTTGTTGCTTTTATTTTTTTTTCTCTACCAGCTCTAGCTGATCCACATTTACATTGGTCATAAACATGCCATAGTTAACAGATGCCTTGTTTTTTTCTAAAGTATCAATGGTTCCAACTGCTTTACCGTCAAACAGTCTAACGCGATCACCAATTTTGAAGACAGGCCTTGGCTTGTTCTGTTCTTTTTGAATGGCCTTTTTCTTTTCAACCTTTTTTTCTTGGCGTACTTTAACTATTTTCTTTTCCAGTTCTTGGGCCACCTGTTTTTTTTGTGCTTGTTTGGCTTTGGTTTGTTTGGCGGAGGTTTTTTTACGCTTACTGTTTTCTGTTTCTACGATACGAAGCAATTCGGAAATTAATGGACGTTTTTTATTATCCAAGAAATACCTTTCTGCAGCTGTATTGACTTTGTCCCCTAGATGAATCATACGTTGGTTATGATCATACAGCTCTTGATAATTCTCAAGCTTGGACTTTATCTTGGCATTGAGTTGTTCCAAGCGTGATGCTTCATCACGGGCCTTGGCTTCTTCATCCTGCAACCTAGAGCCTGTCTGTACCATTTTGGAACGCTCTTTTTGCAGTTTTGCTATTGTCGCATCAAACCTAACCTTACCCCGTTCAATTTTCTTCTTTGCTTTATTGATAAGGGAGTAGGGGATACCATTCTTTTGTGCGACCTCAAATGTAAATGAGCTGCCCGCTTCTCCCAAAATCAATTGAAAGGTAGGTTCCAATGTTTTGGAATTGAAAAGCATATTGGCATTGGTAGCATGCGGTAGTTCATTGGCAAGAGCCTTTAGATTTGCATAATGCGTAGTGATAACTCCGTAAGCCTCTCGCTCATAAAAAACTTCTAAAAATGCTTCAGCAAGTGCACCTCCCAGTTCCGGGTCACTTCCAGTACCAAATTCATCAATCAGGAACAGTGTTTTGTCGTTGCATCGTTTAAGAAATTGATTCATGTTCTTGAGTCGATAGCTATAGGTACTTAAATGATTTTCAATGGATTGATTGTCTCCGATATCCGTTAAAATTTTGTCGAAAAGGCATACCGTACTTCGTTCATGTACTGGAATCAATAAACCGCTCTGCAGCATTACTTGCAGCAATCCAATGGTTTTTAGGGTGATGCTTTTACCACCTGCATTTGGCCCAGAAATAACAATTATCCTGTTTTCTTTATGCAGTTTAATGGTTTGTGGCCAAGTTTTTTCCTTTTTGTATTTGTTGTTTAAATAGAGTAGGGGGTGATAGGCATCCCGCAGAAAGAGTTCCTTTTCATTATTGATTTTTGGGAGCAAAGCGTTCATCTCCGAGGCATATTTTGCTTTAGCCCCAGTGATATCTATATGTGTAAGATAATCTTGGTAGTGTTTTAGTAGATAGCCATACGGCCTGAAGGTATCGGTAAGTTGGTTTAGGATACGTTGTACCTCTTCTTTTTCTTCAAATTCTAAATTATTGAGTTGGCGTACAAAGTTCAAGGTGGTCTCTGGAACAATATAGACTATGCTACCCGTTTTGGAACTTCCCATTACCGTTCCTTTTACTTTTTTACGGTACATTGCTTTTACGGCCAAAACCCTACGGTTTTCAACTACGGATTCCCGAATTTCATCTAAAAACTCAGAGGTTTGATATCGTGTTAGGGCAACTCCGAAGCTTTGGTTGATTTTTCCGCGAACTTCATTGATTTGTACTCGGATTCTTCGCAACTCTTCTGACGCATTGTCCCTTATCTCTCCAAACTTGTCAATAACATTGTCTATTGCGGTTGGAATGAACTCATTGGTCTCGAGCGCATCCACGGTTGCAAACAACAATGGATAGTATTCTTTAAACTTTTTAAAGAATTTTTGATGCAATGAAACCGTTTTGCAAATATTTCCTATTCTTCGAAATCCAGAAATTTCCAAGGTTGTGTTTTCAATGGTAAGCAACTTTAACTCGCTGTTTATAGCATCAAAACCGTGGTTGGGAATTCTGTTGTCATTGGAAAATGAAGCTAGATATTCTGAAGTCTGACCTAAAGTTTCCAACAAAAGACCATTATCGGTGATAGGCATAATCTCTAAAACTACTTCTTTTCCCAACTCAGTGTTACAGCGAGCTGAAACCTGCTCCAATACGGTTGGAAATTCTAAATCTTTAAGTGTTTTGGGATGTATGCTCTGCATGTTCTCTTTCTGGCTGCGCAAAGATAGGGAACTATGGAAAAGTAGAGTGAACTATAGGTTGGTAAGCTTAAAACTCCCTGAAATATTTCGAGACTCTTCATTATAATCCGTAAATGTCACGTCAATCTCGATATTCCAGGAATTGTCACTTATTTTTTCTCCTGAAATTGTTCCTGATGAGATAGGGATACTTCCCCTTATATCACAAAAACAGTATTTGTCAAAAACGGTATTGGCCATTGTTAAATCATCCCCTGACATTGAAAAACTTTCAGCAGTAGCGTCAATTTCGAAAATAATACGTTCTTCATATTCATCATCCGCTACTTGGGGTTCTTCACTGGCTGTAAAGAAGTATTCAAAAACTAAACTTTGCCCTGATTCTATGGTTGCAAACCCATAGCCATCCATCATTGTGGTCACGATGGTTGCATTTTCATAAAACGAATATTCGGTAATCTCAGGGTTATCGTCGTTAAAACAGGATGTAAGGAAAATAAGACACACTCCTAAAAGAACGGTAGGTTTGTACATATTGGATTTTTTGGATAGATGTCCATATTACAAAAGGTTGCTTTTTTAGGCCTTCCGCGGTATTGGTCTGTACATTTTTATTTAAAAATAAACGCCAATCGTTAGCATTATCATGGCTAAAACCCCCAAAAGTGCAACCAAAGGCCAAACAAACTTTAACCATTTATCGTAGCCTACATTGACCAGGGCCAGGGAGGCCAAAATAATACCCGTTGGGTTAATGAACTTAAAAAGCCCTACCCCAAACTGATAAGCATTTACCATGATTTCCCTTCCTATTCCAACACTATCTGCCAAGGGTGACATGATAGGCATTGTTAGCACGGCCATTCCTGAGGAAGAAGGAATGAAAAATGAAAGACCATTATATAAAATGAAAGTCACATTAATAAATACACCTTTATGCATTCCCGCAGTTAGCTCACTGGCATAAAATAATAGGGTGTCACTGACTTGGCCATCTTCCATAAGGACTGTTATTCCTCTTGCAATACCGATTATGAAAGCTACGCTAAGTAAGTCTTTTGCGCCAGACATGAATTCTTGAACAAATTTCTTTTCATTTAATCTTGCTATAACTCCTATAAGCAAAGCTCCCGCAAGAAAAACCGAGGTCATTTCCAAAAACCACCATCCCATTTGAGATACACCGTAAACCATAATGAGAAAACAGCTAGCAAATACGAAAAGTACCAATTTAAGTTTTGATGTGAGTTTTGTAGTGGTGGACAATGAACTGGTGAAAAGATTCTCAATCTCCTTTTTTTGATTGTATATGAGGGATTTTTCAGGGTCTTTTTTTACTCGTTGCGCATAGCGGATAATATAAAAAATACATATAGCCAGACCTAACAATAACATAATCAAACGGCTATTCAAACCCTCAGTCCAATTTATTCCCGCTGCATCAGAAGCAATTATGGTGCTAAAAGGATTAACTGTAGATGCCAAAGTACCAATTGATGAGCCAATATAAATGGATGCAATACATACAATTGCATCATATTTGGCCGCCAAAAAAATTGGAATTAAAATTGGATAAAAGGCGATGGTTTCTTCTTCCAACCCAAAAGTGGTTCCTCCCAAGGCAATCAGAGTGGTCACCATTATTATCAAAATAAACTCTCTTCCTTTCAATTTAAGGGCTAGCCAAGCGATTCCTGCCTCAAATGCTTTGGTAGCATTTACAATACTTATTAAACCACCTATGATCAACACCAATAAAATAATATCAGCAGATTGCATAATTCCCTTCAGCGGAGCTTGGATAAAACCAATAAAACCTTGAGGTTCTCCTTTTAGTTTTTTGTAAGTATCAGGAATACTAATCGGTTTTGAAATTGCCCCTTTTTTGAATTTTTCTATTGGAATTTGAATTCCTAAATCATCAAGCGTTTGTTGGGTAGCTACAAGATTTGAACTTTTTCCATCAGAAATTCTGATAAAGGTATCCATATCACTCTCATAGGATAATCGGTCGTATTGGCCAGCTGGAATAATCCATGTAGAAATGGCAACAACCGCAGCAATAATAAACAAGATAGTATGTGCCGTTGGAAACTTGATTTTTTGGAAAAAGAACATTGGTTGGTTTTGATTTTTAGTTGTATGGTAAGATATTATTTTTAGATTTATCGCAAGAATTAATTACGATTTAATGAAAGTGAATATTGACCCTAGCTGGAAAGCCCATTTACAGCCTGAATTTGAGAAAGACTATTTTAAACAGTTGACACAGTTTGTAAGACAAGAGTATAAACAACACACCTGTTACCCCAAAGGAGGAGATATTTTTGCCGCTTTTGACCATTGCCCTTTTCAGGAAGTAAAAGTTGTTGTTATAGGTCAAGACCCATATCATGGTCCAAATCAGGCCAACGGACTTTGTTTTTCAGTAAAAGATGGTATTCCCCATCCGCCATCATTGGTAAATATATTCAAGGAAATAAAAGTTGATGTAGAAAAACCATACCCCAAGAGTGGCAATTTGGAACGGTGGGCGCAGCAGGGCGTACTGCTTTTAAATGCCACCTTGACTGTGAGGGCACATCAGGCAGGAAGTCACCAAAAGAAGGGCTGGGAGGAATTCACGGATGCCGTAATTAAAATAGTTTCAGAAAAACAGGAAGGTGTTGTCTTTTTGCTTTGGGGAGGATTTGCCAAGAAGAAGATGGTGTTGATTGATAAAACAAAACATCATATACTTACTTCAGGACATCCCTCACCGCTGAGTGCTAACCGAGGACTTTGGTTTGGCAATCAACATTTTAGTAAAACCAATACAATTTTAGCCCAAAAGGGGAGACCGTTGATAAGTTGGTGAATTACTTCTTACTCAATTGTTAATAAAATACAAGTAAATTTGTTACGTTTATATAACATAACCCGTACGAAAATTCTTATATTTTGCGCAAACCAAAATCAGTTTTGTTAGTTGATGATGATGATACAACTAATTTCTTAAATAGATTTTTTGTAAAACAAGTAGATACCAATTTAACCGTCAACACGGCAAGTAATGGCAAGGAGGCCATTGATTTTTTAGAAACCTCTCTGAATGAAGAACATACCCCCTGTTTACTTATTTTAGATACCAATATGCCAATAATGGATGGGTGGGAATTTCTGGATGCCTATGAGGAAAGGCTTAATGAAGAGTTAAGAAAAAACATTGTTGTCATTATGCTAACTGCACTAGACACAGAGGAGACAACAGCTATGGCAATGGCAAACCCAAATGTTACAGATACTGCCCAAAAGCCTCTTTCAGATTTAAAATTTAAGGTATTAATCAAGAAGTATTTTTCTTAGATTACTTAAATCATAAATTCCTGCGGTTTTTTAATACCGTCAATTAGCTTTAAACTAAGAAGTCTTTCTTGAACCTTATCCAAGGTTTCGATTGTCAATTGCTTTTGTCCCCACTCTGTTTTGGTAAGCCAATCTTGAATATCTTCCAATTTTTGCCCATATCTATTTGCCAAGGTTCTATCTATACTTGGAATTGCTTTAAATTCAATGGTATACATATTAATAACCTCCAGAATATGGGTAAGTACATCGGCATGTGTAGTTAAGAATGAATCAGTTGCTGCAATTACAAAGCAAGGCCATGGAGTAGGACAATCTCCTAAGTGTTTAAAGATGCTTTGTTCCACCAAGGGTTTTGTTGTAAAGTGTTCCCACATAAAATAGGCGTTGGAACCGGAACTTAAGTTTTTAACCGCACCATTTAGGTTGTTTATGATTTCAAATTGTAATTGGGTTGTATCCCAGCCTTGATTTTGGGCATTTACATATGCCATTAGATGGCTTCCGCTACCCATTCGGCTAATAGCGGCCTTATCATTTTTCAATTCGGGAATAGATGTACGTGAGCTGTTTGCGGCAACATGAATTCCCCAGAGTAGTGGAGAGGAAACATATTCTTGTACTATTTTAGACGGATTTCCCTGAGAAATACTTTTTACCAAACCTTCTGTAAGGATAATTGCCAAATCCGTTTCGTTTTCCTGTAACAACTGACACATTTTACCAGTCCCTTCAGGAACATCCGTCCATTGTAGTTTTATTCCCCGATCTTCAAAAGCACCTTCCTCTATTGCTAGATGCCAGGGAAGATTAAAATGTTCTGGGACACCAATTATTTTGACAGTTTTCATTCAGCTTTGTTCAGAATTTTATTCATTTATCTTACGTTTTAAATATATAGAAAAGAGTTTGGTTTAGGGCTGGATCAATCTTTTAGGAACTAAGTTTTTCAAGAGTATATTGAATAAGACTGTCGACTGTTTTATTTGCATTGGATGAAAATTCACCTGTAATCCTATTTGCAAGAATGGCATTTAGCGAAACAGCTCGGTGTCCATGCAGTTTGGCCAAACCATATATGCCAGAGGTCTCCATTTCTAGGTTGGTAATCTTCTGATTTTCATAGGTAAAAGCTGTTAACTTGCTATTGAAGTCCAGAATCTTTGGACTCAATCTCAGAGTCCTGCCTTGTGGACCATAAAACCCTGAATTAGTAGCTGTTATGCCTAATCGTATACGATTTGACAGAATTCTATGTTTCAACACTTCATCAGCATCTACTGCATAAGCAACGATATTGTGGGTATCCCAGCCTAAATAGCTATTAAGTTGTGTTTCCAATTTACTATTTCTGACATGTCCAGTATTATAAAAGTGTAAAAGTCCTTCTAAACCAATAGCAGATTGGCTCAATATAAAGGAATCTACAGGAATATCAGCTTGTATGGCACCAGATGTACCAATCCGTATAAAATCTATTTGTGTTTTATTCTCTTTTATCTTTCGGGTGGTAAAGTCTATATTGAAAAGTGCATCCAATTCATTGAAAACAATGTCAACATTGTCCGTTCCTATACCAGTGGAGATAACAGTAATTTTTTTTCCTTTGTAGGTCCCAGTATGTGCTAAGAATTCCCGTTTTCCCTTTCTAATTCCTATGGAATCGAAATACTTTGTTACGGAGTGGACGCGGTCTGGGTCACCCACCGTAATTATGGTAGAGGCAATATCTCCAGGTAAAAGATTAAGATGATAGATGCTTCCATCAGGGTTCAGAATTAATTCTGAGTCACCTAATGCCATTTTAAAGTTTTAAAATACGGTCCGAAGTTGAATTGTATAAGAAGTTATACTTTAAGGAACCACCTAAATATAATTGATTATCACGTATTTGCGAATAATAGTTAGCCTTATTTGCTAAAACTTCTTTACCTTTTTTAGTTAGCTTTACTGGATTAAAAGAACCAAATAGTGGTTTTAAAGAAGTGATAATACGCTCATATTGCGTGTCTCCAAAACCATAATAGCCCTGATCTGACAAAATGCTTCCCAATAGCTCTTTTCTAGATTCTGGTTTTTGATCAACTACAGTAGCTAAAACACGATTTTCCAATTCGTTAAGCCCATTTTTAATTGTTGGGTATCTCTTGAGATGTGTCTTTAAAGCACTTGAGAGGTATTCGAACTGAAAGTTATTGTGTGCAACCAGATTTTCCAAACGAATAGGGTTGTCGCTACAATATAGTTGCCATACATAATCGGCAAATTCAATATCATCTTGAGATAAAACTGTTCTATTCTCATACAAATTCAACAGTTTTTCATCACTTAGTTCATTTAAACCATATAATTTGTCACTTTCATCTTCTTTTCCGCTGCAGATCAATGATATTTCAGCGTGTCTTCTATGGGTTTTTAACCAGCTAAGGACCGCTAACATATTTATTTGGCAAAAAAGATCGTATTCAAACCAAAGTACAATTTGATCTTGTTGCTTATGGTTGCATAGAGACCGGTACTCTTTTAAGGTTTTTTCAACAAACCAAGATTTGGAAACTTTATAATTTTTGTTCAAAAATTCAAACCGGGTCTTCCAAAAGGATTCGCTGCCTACTGCACACAGGGTCTTGCCTTCACAAAGCATTTCCCTCCATGTAATAATATCTCCTTTAAGTTTGAGTGATTGTAGTCTTGACGTGAAATTGTCCCCGTTGGTGATATGCAACAGTGATTTCATTTTCGTTATTGTTTTCGTCGGTTAGGAGGATAAATGTAAGATTTAAACTAAGAACACAAAAATTTTTTCGTAAAACATTGGTTACCAGAGACTGATTTTAACAGCGGATAAAAAAAAAGAGTTCTTTTTAAGAAAAAGTATTACCCGCCTACTCTTTTTACAGAAAATCCACGATCTTTTAAAAAATCCATGATTTTATCCCGATAATCACCTTGAATAATGATCGAATTGTTTTTATAACTGCCTCCAACACTTAAATAGGACTTTAAATCTTTGGCTAATTTTTTAAAATCACTGTCCGCCCCAGTATAGCCTTCAAGAATGGTGACAGGTTTCCCCTTTCGTTTTTCATATTTGCATATAATAGGGGCATCCTGTAGCCAATAGTCAGATTTCTTTTTAGGCGGTTCATTGTCCTGCTGTACATGATCCGGAAATAGATTTTTAAGCTGATCTTGTAAGTCCATGTTACTTTTTTACAAGACCCAATTCTATGAGTCTTTCATTTAAATATTCCCCGGCAGTTATGTCTTCAAACCCTTTTGGGTGTTCTTCATCAATACAATCTTCCAAACAGTTTAGGGGCATTTCACTAACCGGATGCATAAAAAATGGAATAGAATAGCGGGATGTGCCCCAAAGTTCTTTGGGTGGGTTTACCACTTGATGTATGGTTGATTTTAATTTATTATTGGTTAAGCGTGAAAGCATATCGCCAACATTGATCATCAGTTGGTCAGATTCAGCAATTGCATCTACCCATTGATCCTGATGATTTTTCACTTGTAATCCCTTTCCATGCGCACCCATAAGCAGCGTAATCAAGTTAATGTCTCCGTGCGCAGCTGCTCGTACCGCATTTTTAGGTTCTTCTTGAATGGGGGGGTAGTGAATCGGCCTTAATATGGAGTTTCCGTTTTTTATCCAATCATCAAAATAAGTCTCTGTCAATCCAAGATGAAGTGCCAGGGCTCTAAGAACATATTTGGCTGTTTTTTCCAACATTTTATAGGTCTCTTCACCTACTTTATTAAAATTGGGGAGTTCGGAGACTATTACATTGTCAGGGTATTCCGCTTCAAGTCTGGGGTTGTCCTCAACATATTGCCCAAAGTGCCAAAATTCTTTGAGATCTCCTTCTTTTTTCCCCTTTGCATGTTCTTTTCCAAAAGAAGTATAGCCTCTCTGACCGCCAATACCTTCTATTTCGTATCTATCTTTTGATTCCTGTGGGAGTTGGAAGAATTTTTTGATTTCACTGTAAAGTTGCTCCACAAGTTCATCCGATAAAAAATGACCTCTTAAGGCAACGAAGCCAATATCTTCGAACGCAGCTCCTATTTCTTTGATAAACTTTTCTTTTCTTTTCGAATCTTCAGAAACAAAATCCTTTAAATCTACACTTGGAATTGCGCTCATGACATCAATATTAATTTCCAATCAAAAATAATGAATTAACCGGAACGTTTCAGAAATTAAGTGACCTATGGATAGCTTTTTCATTACTTTTATCTCCTCTGAATTTTGACTTTATGCGATATCACATAGGAGATCTGAATCATCAAAAGTTGCTGGACTTGTACGCAGGAATGCTTAAGCCAAGAATGATAGAAGAAAAGATGCTGGTTTTGTTAAGACAAGGCAAAATCTCCAAATGGTTCAGTGGTATAGGTCAAGAGGCCATATCCGTTGGAGTAACCAATGCATTGAAACAAGAGGAATATATTCTGCCCATGCACCGAAATTTAGGTGTATTTACCTCAAGGGGAGTACCTCTTAATAGGCTTTTTGGGCAATGGCAAGGAAAACAAAGCGGGTTTACCCAGGGTAGAGATCGCAGCTTTCATTTTGGCACACAAGAATATAAAATTGTGGGTATGATATCCCATCTTGGCCCTCAATTAGGGGTTGCCGATGGTATTGCACTAGCAGATATGCTCGGAAGAAAGAAGAGAGTTACGGCTGTTTTTACTGGGGAAGGGGCTACCAGTGAAGGGGATTTTCATGAAGCTCTCAACATTGCATCTGTATGGAAACTTCCGGTTATTTTTTGTATCGAAAACAATGGCTATGGTCTTTCCACCCCGACCAATGAGCAGTACAATTGCAAGAATCTTGCCGATAGGGCCAAGGGGTATGGAATGGAATCTCGGATTATTGATGGAAATAATGTTTTAGAGGTCTATTCAAAGGTAAATGAACTATGCAAATCCATTCGAAAAAGGCCAAGGCCTGTGCTGTTGGAATTTCAAACGTTTAGAATGCGTGGGCATGAGGAGGCTAGTGGGACAAAATATGTTCCAGAGAAATTGATGAAAAAGTGGGCAAAAAAGGACCCTATTGCAAACTACGAAGCTTTTTTGCTGAAAGAGAAGCTTATATCCCAAGAAGATATTGAGCGATTAAAAAGCGAAATTACTGAAGAAATCAATTCAAATCTAAAACTTGCCTTTGAAGAACCCGCAATTGACATTATTGAAACTAAAGAATTAAATGATGTATACGAATATTTTGATTATGAACATATTGAATCAAAAGAAAAAATAAAAAACATTCGTTTTGTAGATGCGATTTCCGAGGGTTTGGAACAATCCATGGAGCGTTATAATGAATTGATTCTATTAGGTCAAGATATCGCGGATTATGGGGGTGTTTTTAAAATAACAGAAGGATTTACCTCCAAATTCGGAAAAAGTAGGGTCAGAAATACGCCAATTTGTGAATCGGCAGTAGTTTCCGCAGCAATGGGGCTCTCAATAAATGGGATGAAAGCTGTAATGGAGATGCAGTTTGCGGATTTTGCGACCTCTGGTTTTAATCCAATTGTAAATTATTTGGCAAAAGTACATTACAGATGGGGTGAAAAAGCGGACGTTGTTATTAGAATGCCCTGCGGGGGAGGCGTTGGAGCAGGACCGTTTCATTCCCAGACCAATGAAGCTTGGTTTACAAAGACTCCAGGGCTCAAGGTGGTCTATCCTGCCTTTCCATATGATGCAAAAGGATTGTTGAACACTGCAATAAGCGACCCCAACCCAGTACTGTTTTTTGAGCATAAAGGATTATATAGAAGCGTCTATGGAGATGTGCCAGTAGACTACTATACCCTACCTTTTGGAAAAGCCAGTCTGGTAAGCACGGGAAATTCATTGTCGGTGGTCACCTATGGAGCTGGAGTGTATTGGGCTTTGGAAATTTTGGAAAAACATAAAGAAATTGATGCGGATCTTATAGATTTGCAAACACTTCAACCTCTCGATATAGAAACTGTTTACACCTCGGTGAAAAAAACAGGAAAACTAATTATTTTACAAGAAGATACATTGTTTGGTGGTATTGCCAGCGATATTTCAGCAATGGTTATGGAGCAATGCTTTGAACACTTGGATGCACCTGTAATGAGGGTTGGTAGTTTGGAAACACCAGTGCCTTTTGCTAAGGGACTCGAGGAGAATTACCTGCCCAAGCAGAGATTTGAAACACGTTTATTGGAACTCTTTGCCTATTGAATGTATCATTTAAGGATAATTTAACATATCCATATGAACAATATGGTGTCTCAATCGTATATACTTAAACTTATAACCTAAATTTCTTATGGTAAAACAAACATTTTTATTTGTGGCATTATCATCGTTTATGATGATGTCATGCTCGGTTTCCAAAAATGCCAAGGCCCAGCGAAATCTTCTTAGTGGCACTTGGAGTTTGAACAATGTTTCTTATGAAAACAATACAGGTAATTTCAAGTCCGTAATTTTTAATGATGCAGAAGATATTTGTTTTGAAGGGAGCGATTGGTTCTTCAGGGATAATAACAGTACTGGGAGATACACAATTTCTTCAAGTACCCTTTGTCAGGGTGGAGATCGTTTCTTTAGATGGTCTGTGGTAGAACCATCTCAAAACTACAGCAGTCAATTACAGTTTAAATTTATTGATGAGAAACGCAAGGATATCTCAGGAGGTTTTGGATACCGCTTAACCATTGCTGCGATAAATGAGCAGGCAATGACACTTAAATCCAATGTAACAGTCGACGGAGAACTTGTTACAATAGTTTATGAATTCACAAAAAAATAACTAGATGAAAAATATAATATTTAAAAGTACTACGATTGTTCTGGCATTAAGTCTGATAGTGAGCTGTAATGCAGTTCAAAATGCCAACAAAACACAGAAAGGCGCTGCAATAGGGGCTGCTGGAGGTGCTGTTATTGGAGGTATAATAGGCAATAATGTAGGAAAGAACGGAAATACAGCTCTTGGAGCAATTATCGGAGCGGTTGTTGGCGGCGCGGCTGGAGGATATATCGGGAATAGAATGGATAAACAGGCAGAACGTATTGAAGAAGAGATTCCAGGAGCAGAGGTTACAAGGGTAGGTGAAGGAATCAACGTTACTTTCAATGAAGATGCGGGTGTTTACTTTGACACCAACAGGTCTGACGTTAAGGGAACTTCCGCTTCCACACTGGATAAATTAGCTGGAATATTTAAGGAATACCCGAATTCAAATGTCTTGGTTGAAGGTCATACCGATAGCGCAGGTAGCGAAGAGTACAATTGGAGCCTTTCACAGCAAAGAGCTGAATCTGTAACCAGTTATTTGGTTTCCAAAGGGATTTCTAGCGGAAGGTTCACCACCAAATGGTATGGAGAAACCCAACCTCGTGAAAGTAATGAAACTGCTGAGGGCAAAGCGAAAAATAGACGTGTTGAATT
Organism: Flagellimonas eckloniae; assembly: GCF_001413955.1. NCBI lineage: Bacteria > Pseudomonadati > Bacteroidota > Flavobacteriia > Flavobacteriales > Flavobacteriaceae > Flagellimonas > Flagellimonas eckloniae. The sequence goes on from NZ_LCTZ01000002.1 coordinate 800,988, forward strand.
GGCTATTGTTGCAAGTGAAGAGCTTAAACAAGAGGCTTACGAAAAAACAAACTAAAAATAAACAGAACATTTCTTTGGAAAACCGATGCAATTGCATCGGTTTTTTTGTTTTTAAAGGGTTATCTTCATAAAGTGAATAGTCCCGAAGTACTTATTATTGGAGGTGGTCTGGCAGGATTAACAGCTGCTTTGGATTTGGCGAATAAAGGAAAAGAGGTATTGGTCATTGAAAAGAACCTATATCCAAATCATAAAGTATGTGGTGAATATGTATCCAATGAGGTGTTACCATATTTAGAGTATTTGGGTATAGCATTTAATGACTTTCAGTTGCCAAAAATCGACACATTTCAACTCAGCACACAAGCAGGTAAATTAGTTCAGGTGAATTTGCCATTGGGCGGTTTTGGTATTAGTCGCTATACCTTGGATAATCAACTTTACATTCTAGCAAAGAAAAGGGGAGTTGTTTTTCTTTTTGATACCGTAACGGAGGTGCAGTATGTACAGGATAATTTTTCGGTAATGCTATCCACGAAACAAAAAATAACCTGTAAAGTTGTTTTAGGGGCATTTGGCAAGCGTTCCAATCTTGATGTAAAGCTGAAACGAAATTTTATCCAACAGAAATCTCCCTGGTTGGGAATAAAATCCCATTATGAAAATACGGGGCACCCATCAAACGTTGTAGGACTTCATAATTTCCCAGGGGGTTATGGTGGGCTTTCCAAAATAGAGGATGGAAGCATAAATTTCTGTTGCTTGGTTCGTTACGATGATTTTAAAACAGAAGGTGATATTGCTTCATTTTATAAAAAGATTGCTTCGCAAAATCCAATATTGAAGGATTTCCTATCAAACGCAAAATCAAAATTTGAAAAACCTTTAAGCATTGCACAGATTTCTTTTGAAAGAAAGAAAGCAATTGAAAACCATGTTTTGATGTGTGGCGACACGGCAGGTTTAATTCACCCTCTTTGTGGTAACGGAATGGCAATGGCAATACATAGTGCGAAATTAGCAGCCGATCAAGTGGTGATTTTTTTGGAAAAAGCTAATTTCACCCGAGAAGATATGGAAAAAGAGTATCAAGCCCTTTGGGAAAAGAATTTTAAAAACAGATTATGGATGGGTAGGCAATTACAAACCCTTATGATGCATACCAATTGGTTTAATTTTGGAATGAATACCGTGGCAAATTCTAAATTGATGCTCCGTAGTTTGATTAGGAATACGCATGGAAACCCAATTTTGAGTTAATGGATTTTTCAGTAAGAAGTAGAGAACTGGAACTCATGGACAATCCAGATATGGGATTTGACACACTAAGTGATGCCTATGCAGACATTAATAGATGCAATAGGTTGCTGGGAGGAGAGTCAATTACAATAAATGCGGTTTGGAATCTGGTTAAATTGGACATTAAAAAATCGTATACGATTTTAGATATGGGCTGTGGAGATGGAACCATGCTTCGGAAACTTTCTACTTTTCTCAGTGAAAAAGGCGTTTCGCACAGTATGACAGGAATAGACTTAAGAGATGATGTTTTACACATTGCAAGCCAAAAATCATTGGATTTTTCTAATATAGAGTTCATGAAAGTTGACATTCTAAAGGCTGATTCTTCTCTTTCATGCGATATCTTGATCAACACATTGACCATGCATCATTTTGAAGAGGAGCGTATAGACGCTTTTTTAAACAAGTTTGTAAGCTTGGCCAAGGTTGGGGTGGTAATAAATGACCTTCAACGTAGCAGGTTGGCATATTCCCTTTTTCAAGTATTTGGTTTTTTCTTCATAAAGACCGATTTGGCAAAATACGATGGGTTAGTGTCCATAAGTAAAGGTTTTCGGAAGCATGAACTTATCGCTTTATCAAAAAAAATACCAAGTGTTATGCATGAAATTAAATGGAAATGGGCATTTCGGTATGTATGGGTAATGAAATTTAATCGACAGACTAATTAATGAATGCAGTTCACATAGTAGAGGTGTCAAAACAGTTACCAAAGTATAGCAGAAAAACCTCGGATATAATCCCTTTTATTGATGGTTGGCTTTCGGGTCAAGACAGTCGTTTTAGAAGAAAAGTGGTCAAAATATTTGAAGGGGCCGGTGTGGATTGCCGTTATGGGATTATGGATATTGATGAGGTCTTTACCGCGACCTCCTTTGAAGAGAAAAATGCCATTTATGCCAGGGAAGTAAAAGTTCTAGGCGAGCAGGTGCTTGAAAAAGCATTAAAAGGCGCTCAATGGGAGCCTGAATCGTTGGATTATATTATTACAGTAAGCTGTACGGGTATTATGATTCCTTCTTTGGATGCATATTTGGTCAACTCATTGGGATTACGACAGGATATTGTTAGACTTCCTGTTACAGAAATGGGATGCGCAGCTGGAGTTTCCGGTTTAATTTATGCCTCTAACTTCCTTAAATCCAATCCGGGAAAACGGGCGGCTATTATCGCTGTAGAAAGTCCCACAGCAACCTTTCAATTAAATGATTTTTCAATGGCCAATATGGTGAGTGCAGCCATATTCGGGGATGGCGCGGCATGCGTGCTGCTATCCTCCGAAGCTGAAGGACAGGGGCCTAGAATTATCGGCGAAGAAATGTATCATTTCACCAATGCCACACATTTAATGGGCTTTGATTTGACAAATACCGGTTTAAAGATGATTTTAGACCCCGCTGTCCCTGAAATAATAGCGAAGTATTTTCCAGAAATCGTCCACCCTTTTTTAGAGAAATTTGATTCTAATATTGAAAAAGTAGAACATTTAATTTTTCACCCTGGAGGAAAGAAAATTGTACAGACTGTTGAAGAATTGTTTGGTAAATTGGGAAAGAATATTGATGATACCAGAGACGTGTTGCATAGCTATGGTAATATGAGCAGTGTTACCGTACTTTATGTTTTGGAACGTTTTTTAAGTAAAGAAATCAAAAAAGGAGAGCAGGGCATGGTATTGAGTTTTGGCCCTGGGTTTTCCGCACAGCGTTTACTATTGGAATGGTAATACTATTTTAAAGAAATGGAAAATCGACCTGAATGGGCTTTAATATTGGGAGGTAGCAGTGGATTGGGCCTCGCTACTGCAAAGAAATTGGCAAAAGAAGGATTTCATATATTGATTGTGCACCGAGACAGGAAATCTGATTTGGAGACCATCCAAAAAGACTTTGAAGAAATAGCAGTAAAAAGCATACTTCATAGTTTTAACCAAGATGCCACTAATCCCGTAAAGCGTAATGAATTGATTCAAGAAGTTAAAGAATTGATTGGGATTGATAAGATAAGAGTGTTGGTTCATAGCATTGCTAAAGGAAACTTAAAGCCAATGCAAGGTGAAAGTGATAAAATACTCAGCAATCAAGATTTTCATTTGACCATTGATGCGATGGCAATAAGTCTTTATGATTGGGTAGATACCTTGGTTGAAGAGAAATTGTTTGCAGAAGATGCACGAGTAATTGCGTTTACCAGTGAGGGTAACTCAAAGGCCTGGAAAAATTACGCGGCGGTCTCCGCCGCTAAGGCCGCATTGGAGGCGATAACACGGAATATCGCCTTGGAGTTTGCACAAGTTGGCATAAAAGCCAATTGTATTCAGGCCGGTGTTACGGACACTAGGTCACTGCAGATGATTCCCAATAGCGATATTCTTAAAAAAGAAGCTTTAAAACGAAGCCCCAACAATAGACTTACAACACCCGAAGATGTTGCTAACGTGGTTTATCTGTTAACACGTGAAGAAGCAAAATGGATTACAGGAACTGTGCTAAAAGTTGATGGAGGAGAAAGCTTGCAATAAGATTATGACTTCAAAAGAAATACTTTCGCAATTACCATACAGTGAACCGTTCCTTTTTGTGGATGAAATCGACTTTGTTGATGAAAATGGTGTGGAGGGGAGATATACATTTAAAAAGACTTCTCATTTTTATCAAGGTCATTTTAAAGATTATCCCATAACACCAGGTGTACTATTAACCGAGTGCTGCGCTCAAATTGGCTTGGTATGTCTCGGGATTTATCTTTTAAAGGGAAGAACTAAAACTTCTGACATAAATGAAAACACACTCCAAATAGCAATGAGTAGCTCGGAAATGGAGTTTTATTTACCGGTATCTCCTGGTGAAACCGTGAAAGTGGTCTCTGAAAAAAAATATTTTCGATTTAATAAGTTGAAATGTAACGTTAAGCTTTTTAATTCTGAAAAGAAATTGGTTTGCAAAGGCGTTTTAGCTGGAATGTTTAAACAAACTTCGGATGGAAAATAGGGTAGTGGTTACAGGTTTAGGGGTTTGCGCCCCAAATGGGACTGGTATTCCAGAGTTTACCTCATCCTTAAAACAAGGAAGCTGTGGAATACGTTTTCATTCAGAACTTGAAAAATTAAAATTTGGATGTCAAATAGCTGGAAAACCGAATATTAATAACATTAATCTAAATAATTACTTCACTAATGTTCAATTAAGGGGATTGAATGCAAGTGGGATGTTTTACGGCGTAATCGCGGGTAAGGATGCTTGGGAAAATGCAGGTTTGTCACCTTTGGGTTCAGAAAGCCCAGATTGGGACAGTGGCGTGATTTTTGGCACGGGAATTCTTGGAGTGGATAAGTTTAGAGAGGCCATATATCAAGTTGATGAAGGTAATGTGAGACGATTGGGCAGTACCTCGGTAGTCCAAACCATGGCTAGTGGCATCAGTGCTTATCTCGGGGGTATGCTGGGTTGTGGAAATCAAGTCACCACCAATTCATCAGCTTGTACAACGGGAACAGAAGCCATATTAATGGGGTATGAGCGTATTAAATCTAAAAAGGCATCAAGAATGCTGGTGGGGAGTTGCAGTGATAGTGGTCCCTATGTTTGGGGAGGCTTTGATGCTATGCGTATACTTCCAAGAAGTTTTAATGATAACCCAACCAAAGCAAGCAGGCCACTAAGTGAGACTGCTTCAGGATTTGTCCCGGGAAGTGGGGCAGGAGCCTTGGTGTTGGAGTCATTAGAAAGTGCAAAACGTCGTGGTGCGGCCATTTACGGAGAAATTGTCGGTGGTGCTATTAATAGTGGTGGACAACGTGGAGGGGGAACGATGACGGCACCAAATAATGACGCGGTGGTTCGTTGCATTCAGGCCGCAATTAAAGATGCTGGTGTTAATGCGGATGAAATAGATGTAGTAAATGGGCATCTGACAGCCACCACAAAAGACCCAATGGAGATACAAAACTGGTGTAATGCGCTTGGGCGATCTGGAATGGATTTTCCCTATATAAATTCTTTCAAGGGAATGTTCGGACATTGTTTGGCTGCTGCCGGAAGTATTGAATGTGTTGGTACATTACTTCAATTCAAGGAGAATCAAGTTTTTGGAAACGTAAATTGTGAGGATGTGCACCCAGAAATAAGTAAAATTATAGACACGTCTAGAATTCCTCAAGCTACAATCAATTTTGCTCCCAGAATTATTGCAAAAGCAAGTTTCGGTTTTGGGGATGTAAATGCTTGTGTCATTTTTAAAGCTTTTGGTCAAGATTAAATTCTTAATATTGAAAATGCAAGAACGATATCAAAAATTAAAGGAAATAGTTCAAATCTACCTGCCGGATGATGTTTCTGCAGATGATATACAATTGGAAAGCAACTTTACACAGGAACTGAACATTAACTCTGCAAATTTGGTGGATATTGTTCTGGATGTTGAAGATGCTTTTGACATTATGTTGGAGAATGAGGATATGGACGGAATGCTAACTGTAGCAGACGCATTAAAAATCATAGACACAAAAATAGCCGATAAATGAAGGAGTTCTTGAACTTTGTTATCCAAAAGATAAAGGTAGACAGGCGTTTGTTAGTGATATACTGTCTTGTTTATTTTTTGTGGGGCCTTGGTATGAACTGGTTTGGAGCCCAGGTTGAAATTGCCAAATTTACCTTTTGGTGGCAGGTTATTAGCTGTTATATTCTTTATATGGTTCCCATTTCATTGGCACTTAGAGGGTTGCCGTTTCATGCACAGTACGCGTATGGATTGGTAGCTATGGGGCTTTTAGAGTTTGGTGGTTATGCCCTGGGGACTTCCTATGCCTATCCCAATAACATTTTAGATCAATTCTTTAATGTGCGTAATTTTAGTTTGGGAATGGCTTTGTTTTTTGCCCTATACTTTCCATTGGGCAATTGGGGAGTGGGTAAAATTTATAAAATGTTGTTTGGGAAGAACTAGGGAATTATATCAAATATCATTTTAACCTTTACAAGATTGTCTTCTCTTTTTTTCTTGATTTTGATTCCGTAATCAATGGAATATAGGCTTGTTGTTCCAACAAGTTGACTTCCCTTTCTGATAAATTTCACTGTAATTGGTTTAGTAGTTTCCTTAATTGAAAGGTTGCCCTTTACTATCAAGTCACTACCTTCAAAAACAAGATGATTGCTTTCAAATGAAATTGATGGGTAATCATCAACATCAAAATATTTTCCACTCCGCAAAGACCAGTTGCGTAATCCATTGTTGGTGTCGATGGTTTCTGAGGCAACCGAACCTTTAAAAAAAGAATTTTCCAAGTTATCCAAATCAACTTTGGATTCGGTCTTAAAACCCGCCATGGTTCCCTTTACCCCAGTGGAAACAAATTCAAACGATATTTCTGCATTACCTAGTTTCTGGGATTGACCATTGAGATTAGGAACTGAAAGTCCAATGAATAGAAAAAAGGATACCAATACAGTTTTCATGATAAATACTTTGCCCTAAGGTATAAATATTAGTTAATTAACAATGAAAATTGTAAGATAATTAGTATATTATTGTGGATTTAATATAACAACATCCATAAGTAGAAAGTCATGAATAACGTAACCGAAAACGGTAAGGTTCATATCCAAGAATTACTAATTCGCATGGAACGAAACGGTAATACTATTCAAAGGCTTTTTAAACAACTTAGTTCATATACCTGTGAACCTAATAATTACTCTTGTTTTGAAAAGCTATATGATTTAAAACAAAACTTCCAAACTTTTTTTAAGGAACAAAAACATATTGTGGCTGAATTAAAAAGAGAGCATGTAGAGGCTAAACATCTGAATAGTGATGTTCAACTTCACCTTCAAAAATTTAAGCAATTGGAAATGCAAATGGCTCAATATCTCCTGGATATGAATCAGTATTCATAGGCTTAGGTAATTCCTGAAAAAGGCGAAAATAATTTCATTTCAAAACTTATCCAAAATATATTTTTTACTCCTATAAACATGTGTAATATTGTAGTGTAATTACCAAATTCTACAATGGGAAAATCCTCAAATTCTGCACTGGTGGTCTTGGCTTTTTTTGCTATTTATGTAATCTGGGGGTCTACGTACTTATTAAATAAGATTGCTGTCCTGGAACTTCCGCCTTTTATGTTGGCATCTTTTCGGTTTACCACAGCAGGTCTTTTGATTTTTATTTTAGCCAGACTTTTAGGGATAAAAATATCCATCACAAAAAAACAGCTTTGGAATACGATAATCGCCGGTTTTTTGTTCTTAAGCTTTGGCAATGGCGTTGTTGTTTGGGCTCTTAAGTATGTTGATTCAGGGTTTGCTGCACTGGAAATTTCTGCACAACCATTGATTATTTTGTTGTTGATGCGAATATTACAGGGAAAACGAATACAGCCCATGTCCGTTATTGGTGTTGTTCTTGGGGTAATAGGGATTTATCTTCTAGTTAGCCAAAAACAGATTATCACCAAGGAAGGCACCGTTTTGGGAATGGTGATGATATTTTTCTGTATGCTTAGTTGGGGATACGGAAGCCTCTTTGTTTCAAAAGCAGACCTACCAACAAATTACTTTGTAAACACCGGATACCAGATGTTTACCGGAGGGATTATGCTTGCTATCATGAGCTTGGGATTTGGGGAAAATTGGTCATCTCCATTAGTATGGACAGGAAAAGTGCAAATTGTAATGATTTTACTGGTTATTTTTGGAAGTATCTTGGCCTTTACTTCCTTTAATTACCTACTGAAATCCGTTTCTCCGGAAAAAGTAGCTACTTCCACTTATGTAAATCCCATAGTCGCATTGATTCTAGGGTGGTATTTTTTAAACGAACAGATTACCACGCAATCCGTCATTGCTGCCACTGTTCTGTTAACAGGGGTCTATTTTATAAATACAAAAAAGACCTTGGCCATTTTTGAAAGGTTTAAAAGATAGCAACCTTGCTGTTTTTTGGTTTTTGTACAGTTCAATACATTTCTTGTCCAATTCACTACATTTCATTTTTTAAGAAAGGGATTGTGGCACATCTTTGCTGCATCAATCAAAACAAATCATCAATCAAAAAACGAACAATCATGAATCAATTGTCAAAAATCCTCGCAGCCCTTCTTCTAAAGCTTCTTCTTTTTATTTTATTGTTTGGGAGCGACTCGTTACAAGGGCAAAAAAAGAGCACTTCAATAAGCATCAGCAACAAAGGAAAAACCACAATTTCGGTTAACAATGGTTTTGGAAATAGTTTTCATGTTGAATACAGAGGTGAAATTAAACTTTCGGATGATGACAGTGATGTTGTTTCCATCTCTCCCGGAGGTTATATGGAAATAAAAAAATCTGCCTTTGGAAATCGCAGGAAGATTTTTATTGAACCAAATAGCTCTGGAAAGCTTATCAAAAAATACTATGTAGGCAGTTCTGAAAGAAGTTTTGATTCTGAGGGAAGAAAATGGATGGCTGAAATTCTTTTGGAAGTGGTCCGCTCAACTACCCTTGGTTCTGAACAGCGGGTAAATAGGATTTATAGAAAAACTGGTGCATACGGTGTGCTCAAAGAAATAGATTATATAGGCGGTGACCATGTTAAAGCCAAATACATAAAGTTGCTGCTTCAAAAAGACCTTAAAAATGCAGATTACATATCCATTCTCAATGTAATTGGTGATGATATTGATTCTGACCATCACAAAGCCGATATTTTAAAAAATAACACCTCTAAATTCTTAAAAACGGAGGCAAGTGCTGCCGCTTATATTGAAGCAGCTTCTGAAATAGATTCAGATCATCATATGGCAGAGGTACTCAAAAAATCAATAAAGGATGGCAGGATAACAGATAATCAAATGAACTCACTTTTTATGATAGCAAGAAATATTGATTCGGATCATCATAAATCAAGTGTTTTATTAACGGTCTTGAAATCAAGGTCATTAAACTCCAGTAATCTAAAACTATTGATATCCAGTGCTAAGGATATTGATTCCGACCACCATAGGGCAGAGGTTCTGAGGGCGGCCCTAGACACTGAAGGGGTAGCACCAAGCAGTTTTCATGCTTTGTTAAGCTCCTTGGATGGAATGAGTTCTGACTACCATATTTCCACAGTGCTTTCCAAATTGCTTCGAGAGGACCTAGATCCATCTTCGTTTTCCCATGCCCTTAAGCAAACGGGGCAAATCAGTTCCGATAGTCACAAAACCAGTATTCTAAAGTCTGCTGTAAAAAAAGAATTATCCAATGAAAACATTGAAATTTTAATAGATGTTTTGGATCATATGGGTTCTGATAACCATAAAGCGGATGTTTATAAACAGTTGGCAAGAAATAGTTATTCTGACATGCAACTTTCCAAAATTTTGCTGAGTATTAAAGATATTAGTTCTGATTACCATAAGGCTGATGCTTTATTAGCATTCTCTAGAATTGTCAAGGAAAAAGGAGGTACTGTTGGGGATTCCTATAACTCGGTTTGCAGAAGCATTTCATCGGACTCTCATTTTAGAAGGGCATTAAACGCAATTCGATAACCAATCCAAATTCCAACTACCGACGACTCCAACTGTATAGCGGAATAATGAGTATTTTGGTAGTATGGAGCGAATAGCAAACTATTTTATAGATAGACCAACCATGGGAAGGAACCTTTTTTTGTGTCTTCTTGGCTTCATTGTAGGCATTTTGTTCTACAGTTTTCACAATTTCAATGTAAAACCAAACGTATCAGAACTTTTGCTGAACGGGGTACTTGGAATCACTATCAGCTACGCTTTTCATTATTCCAATTTGTTTTTGAACAAAACCATAGGCTGGAAAAAGCAAACAGGGTTCAGACTTTTATCGGGAATAATGGTGCACTTATTTATTGGCTTTGGGTTTGTTTTATTGGCTCTTAAGAGCTACGAATTTATTAGACCGGAGTATGTGTTTTTTTCCAAGGAAGGGGTTAATGTGTTGTTGGAAATAGGGATCTTACTGTTCTGCACCGTTTTAATATACAATGTCATTTATTTTGCATTCTACTCCTACCAGCAGTATACAAGGGGTCAAGTCTTGCAAGTACGTTTTGAACGAAAGCAAACGGAACTTCAATTAAAAGCATTGAAATCCCAACTCAGTCCACATTTTCTTTTTAATAGCCTTAATACCTTATCCTCTTTGTTTCAAAAGGATGTAAAAAAGGCCGACGTGTTTATACGTTCGTTGGCAAGGTCATATCAATATACACTTACTACGTACAAAGATGTTTTGGTATCCATTAAAGATGAATTGGCTTTTGTGGATTCTTATTGTTTTATGGTAAAAACGCGTTTTGGAGATTATTTGTCCTTAGATCTACAATTATCAGATAAAGAATTGAAAAGTAAAATACCCCCATTGACCCTTCAAATGTTAGTTGAAAATGCAGTTAAGCACAACATTATCAATGAAGAAAACCAATTAAAAGTGGAAATTAAAGCTAAGAATGGGTTTCTGGAAATAAGCAATAATAAGACGGTAAAACGTCCGGAAGTTAAATCTTTGAAAATAGGCCTCAAAAATATTATTTCCAGGTATGAACTTCTTGGGTACAAAAAGGTTCAGGTAATTGATGATGACATTTTCACGGTAATATTACCCTTACTTGCATGAAAAAACTTTTTATCCATAAACCGTTTTTTAGGCTATTGAGTCCTCTGTTTAGTGGAACCTTGGTATATCTTCTCATTTTACTGATCAATAATTCCGTTGCTGACCTTAATGAAAACTTTTTTGGACAAGAGCTATATGTGTGTATCGGACTTGCTTATCTAATTCAGGAATATGTCCGTTTCTCCATTGTAATATTTAAGCGCATTGCAAGACCTTCTTCCTTTGTGTATAGGATAGCGCTGCAGATCGTAAGCACACTTATGATCAATATCGTTTTGGTATCCTTGGCAATGCACGTTTACTTCACAAAAGTACTTTTGTATTCACTTAATAGCAGGGAGCTATTAATTTTCAATAGTATTTTCTCTGTTATTGCTTTGATTTACATATTGTTATACGTAAGCCATCAATTTTTATTTAAGATAAATACTGAAAAGCTGGAGAAAGAAGAGTGGGCCAGACAAGAAATAGAAGAAGATTTTGTAGAGTTCAAGAGAGATATTAATCCAATGTTGCTTTTTGAGAGCCTTGAAGCCATATTGGCCATTATGAAAGAGGACCCAGATAAAGCAGAATTGGTTACAGATCGCTTTGCGTTGGTTTACAGATATTTTTTATCAAGGAAAAAGGATGAGCTTGTCCCTGTTAAAGAAGAAGTTGAAATCCTTGAAGAGTTGATACAATTACTTTCAGAATTACCTTATAGGAAAGTAAGTTTAGGAAAAGTAGAGCTTGGAAATACGCTCACGGTACCTGGAAGTATGTTGCAACTTCTTGAGCTTATAATGCGAACCACAATACCTTCTAAAAACAAGTCATTGGTTGTTGATATTAAAGAATCTGAAAATGAAATTATATTTAAATATATACATGAAGAAAAGATAAATAAGAATTTAAATATCAATGATTTAAAATTTTTATCGAAAGAGTTTAGTTATTATGCTTCACAGCCTATACAAATACTTCATGAAGAAGACTTTAAAACCATCCATTTACCAAAACTGACCCTAGCATGAAAATTGCCATTATAGAAGACGAACCATTGGCAGCGGAAAAGTTACAGCGCTATCTTTTAAAATATAGTGAAGAAATTGAAGTGTTGGCCACATTGCCATCTTTAGAAACCGCCATACCGTGGATAGAGGAGCATCAACAAAAAGTGGATTTGTTTTTTATGGACATTCAATTGATAGATGGGCTTAGTTTTGAAATTTTCACAAAGACTTCAGTACAAAAACCTGTTATTTTCACAACTGCTTTTGATGAGTTTGCCATTGATGCCTTTAAGGTGAACAGTATTGACTATTTAATGAAACCGATTATGTTCACGGACTTGTCCAGAGCACTTCAGAAACTAAAATCATTGAAGGCGCAGTTTTCAAATCCGGTAGAATTGGTTCCGTTGATTCAAAAAATACAGGAAAAAGTCTTTAAGGATAGGTTTTTAGTGCGGATGGGCAATCACATCCATTCTGTTCCAAGCACTACCATAAATGCCTTTTTTGCCGAAGGAAGAGATGTTTATTTAGTAACAGATATAGGCAAGAAGTATATCATTGAGTATAAATTGGAAGCTTTGGAAGAACTGTTGGACCCAAAACACTTTTTTAGGGTAAACAGAACATTTATTGTTCATCTAAATGCAATTACAGATGTTACGGTTTATGCCAACCGAAGATTAAAATTGGCATTGAGCTCAAAATTGGACAAGGAAGTTATCATAAGCAGGGAAAAAGTGGCCGATTTTAAAAAATGGTTTGAAGGATTGGCTTAAATCTGGTTGTTTTTTTCTTTTAGATCTTTTAAAGCCCTGTTTAGACTTCTTACTGTAAACCCAATATAATTGGCAATATCTTTTTTGGATATCACAGAGGTAAATTCTGGAAATATTTTTTTTAACCGTAGCAAGTTATCTTCAATAGGGTAGGAGTGCTGGTAAGAGTGTCTCGGAGCCTTATATCTAATTTTATCTGCAAGGGCCTTCATGACCAATTGATTAAAAAGACTGTCTTTTTCTAAAAGTTCATTAAACCCAGAGTGTGAAATGGAAAGGGTTTTTAAAGGAGTTATGGTTTCGATGGAGCATATAGTATGTTTTTTACTAAATACCTCCAATTCTCCAAATTCCATTCCCTCACCCAAAAATTCTTGGATAAATTCCTTTCCATTTTCATCAGAAATATAACATTTTGAAATTCCCTCAATAATAACGTAGACCCTATTATACCTTCTGTCCTGTTCAATTATTTTATGTTTGGCATTAAACTGTTCTTCTCTAATATCATAAGCTCCTTTCTTATACAGTATTTGTATATAAGCGGCTAATTCTAAGTTAGATCTAATCATTTTTATGAATGGGACAAATGTCCTTTTTAGTACTGCGGAGATGCAATTTCTTTGCCCCTAAAGTTATGGAATACCAATTGGGATATCAATAAAAGAAATCTAATGCAGCCCAAAAAAAATGGAATATACACACCGAAGTTTGTACTTATCTGTCTAAGTTCTCTTTTCTTTTCGGCAAGTTATAATATGCTGATTCCTGAACTTCCATCGTACTTGAGCAGTTTGGGAGGGGCAAAATATATAGGGCTGATTATAGCTCTTTTTACTCTTACGGCGGGTGTTTCCAGACCTTTCAGTGGTAAGTTAACGGATACTGTTGGGCGAAAACCGGTGATGCTTTTTGGTGCAATGGTCTGTTTGGTTTGTGGATTGTTTTATCCTGTACTGACCACCGTATATGGTTTCTTGTTATTACGCTTGTTTCATGGTTTTTCCACTGGGTTTACGCCAACGGCAGCTTCTACTTTTGTATCTGATGTAGTGCCAAAAGAAAGACTCGGAGAGGCAATGGGCATACAAGGAATAGCTTTTAGTACAGGCTTGGCTTTAGGTCCAGCACTGGGAAGCTATATTAAACTCTATTTTTCGTATTCAGTACTATTTTATAGCTCCTCCATTGTCGCTTTTTTAGCTCTTGTGTTGATATTGAATTTAAAAGAGACACTACCAAAAAAAGAACGGTTTAGACTGGGAATATTAAAGATATCAAAGAATGACATTATTGCCTTTGAAGCATTACCACCGGCAATAATCACTTTTTTAGCATACGTTGGCTTCGGAGTTATCCTGACGCTGATCCCAGATTGGACAGCGGCAGTAGGCTTTGTGAACAAAGGGGTGTTTTTTATTGTTTTTACTGTTTCGTCTTTGTTGGTTCGGTTTATGGCAGGAAGATTTTCTGACCGTTACGGTAGAGAGAAAGTAATCGTTGTGGGCCTTGTTTTGCTTTTAATTGCTTTAAGTGTAATTGGCTACGTAAACACGAAATCTGGACTGCTGATCGGGGCATCAATATATGGTCTAGCAATGGGTATAATGTCACCAGCAATCAATGCATGGACCATAGATTTAAGCCGACCTAAACAAAAAGGAAAAGCAATGGCAACTATGTACATTGCATTGGAAACTAGCATTGGGTTAGGGGCGCTTTGTTCTGGGTGGTACTATCAAGAAGCCATTCAGCGAATTCCAGTAATAATGTATAGTTGTGCCGGATTGGCACTCCTTGGAGTGGGATATATTCTTTTACTAAAAAGAAATAATATCGCTAAATATTAAAAAATATCCCATTTAAAAGCTTCATTCATTATCTTTAGGCGATTTAATAATTCAACTAAAAAAATTAGGAGTATATTTTATGGCTAAATCGCAACAGACGTACAACAAATCTGAAAGAGAAAAAAAACGCTTAAAGAAAAGAGAAGAAAAGCAGAAAAAGAAGGAAGCCAGAAAAGCTGAAGCTAAAGAAAGCGGCAAGTCAGGCATCCAGTTTGCGTACGTAGACCATAACGGTAATTTAACCGATACTCCACCAGATCCCTCCCAAAAAATGGCTGTAGAAGCCGAAAGCATTACACTTGGTATTCCTAAAAAGGAAGAGGGTGATGAAGAAGAATTTGACCCAGTACGAAATGGAAAAGTCTCTTTCTTTGATACCTCAAAAGGTTTCGGGTTTATTATTGATACCGAAAATCAAGAAAAATATTTTTGTCATGTTAGCGGCTTAATTGATGAGATTGCTGAGAATGACAAGGTATCCTTTGAACTTGAAAAAGGAATGAAGGGCATGAATGCCGTTCGCGTCAAGAAAATATAACTATATTCTTACATCTAAATCCTTGATTTTTCAACATCGGCGCCACTTCTAGTGTTGGTTCCTTTTACCTTTTTGTTACCAAAAGGATAGGAGAAGCTAATTCTATAAATTCTTGAAAATCCTGATTCAGGGCTATAATTGACCAAAAATTCGTCACCAAAAGCCTCTCTGGTCAAGGTTCCTATTCTTGATTCAATATCTATGCTTTCAAAAATATCGGTTACTGAAAATTGTAGGCTACTTCCATTTTTGAATTCTTTTTTAATCCCAGCATTTAAGCTTCCAAAGCCTTCAACCCGAATACTGGCATTAAAATGTTGTGATGTATACCATCCGGAAAGTTCCAATGAGAGATTTTTTGGAAGTAAAAAGGTTTGGTTCCCATTGAAATTATAGTGCGAATAATTATGTTTTAACTTTTCATCGGTATGTAACAATTTAAAGCTTCGTATTCCTGCAGTACCATTTAGGTTTATGTTCCACCAATTGCTAATGTTGATTGGAATGTTTGTCTGTATATCCAGACTTCTTTGGTATTGCAAATTTACAGGTGCTATTACGGCAATAGTGCTGGCTTCATTTCTGGTAACTTGAAAACGGGCAATCTGGTTTTCTTCCTTTGAGGCCAATACAGAAAAACTAAAGGATTTATTGTTATACGTAAGGGTTATATTATCAGTTATGGCAGGCAACAATTGGGGATTTCCACTAAAAACAGATGTTGGCCCATTATAAGTAAGGGAAGACGCCAAATCGCTGTAGTTTGGTCTTGTAATACGTTTTGTATACGCTAGGCTTAAGGCAGTAGTGTCTGATAGGGCATGAGTAATAAAAATTGAGGGAAATAGTTTGCCGAAACTTCGATTTAAGCTACTATCATCAAAATTTTGGTCCCAATATTCATAGCGTAAACCAAGTTGCGCTTTTAGTTTTTTATTTAGATGGAAATCCGCAAGGGAGTATACTGCCCCAATTTTCTCCTCATTCTCTATGTTATTGATAAAACGTTCATCAGATATAAAAGTATCTCCTTCGAGTATTTCAATTTTGGCATCATTCACCGTTTTTGAAAGTGATGTTTTAAGACCAAATTCCATTGACACATCCTTACTTAAAATGTGTTTGTAGTCTAGTTTTAATACGCCAAGGTTAATATTGGTTTCACTGAAACCACGATTCCCTTCATTATATATTTCACTTTCAGGTTGAAATTGGACGCCATCTTCATCAAAATAGGAGCTGTTGACCCTATTTGGGGATTGATTGTTGTAATTAATGTAATCTGCGGTCACTGCAAATGTGTTTTTCTCCTTCTTTGTTTCAAAATACATGGAAGCGTTAAGGTTTTCCCACATGCCATCGCCATCCAATCGAATTTGCGCTTCTAAAAAAGGATCAATGGTGAAATCGTACAACCCTCGATTTCTTGTTGAAGTTAATGGACTTGATTGATTGTATACCAAATTTGTACCTATTAATGAAGTTTCTGACAACTTATACTCGTATCCTACATTAAAATTATGACTGCGATTTATCTGGTACATATCGCTCTGGAAAACTATTTCCGTATTACCTCCCAAGACAGGTAAATCCGTAACACCGCGGCCAATCCAGCCATGAAAAAAATCATCATATGAAAAAGTGTAGGAGCCAAAAAGGTTTGAGCGTTCAGAACCATAGGTTAAGGTAAACCCTGTTGTCTGTTTGGGACCTTCACCATATCCAGCACTTAAATTGATGGAGCCACGTAGCCCTAATGCTTCATTTTTAGACAGAACAATATTGATAATTCCAGCGGTGCCATCAACATCATATCTGGCAGAAGGATTGGTCAATAGTTCAATTTTCTCAATATTGTCAGCACTCATGCCACTAAGCATGGCAATTAAATCCGCGGTTGGTATGCGTTGTGGTTTACCATTGATCATAATCAATGTTCCACTTTTTCCATTTAAGGAAAAACTATTGTTTCGCTGATCTAAGAGAACTCCGGGAGAACGTTCAAGTAACTGCAGGGCGGAACTACCTTTGGTAAGAATACTTTCTTGTACATTAATTACACTTCCTTCTTGAGTTCTTTGTATTAACTTTCTCTTGCCTACAACTGCAACACCTTCTAGTGATGTTACCTCTTCCAATAACGTAATGGGAGGAAAGGATAGTTGTTGTGAATTTGAGGTAATCGTAAAAGGCTCAGATTCCCAGGTTTCAAATGCAAGTAGACTTACCCTAAAAATATAAGTTCCAGAATCTGGAAAATCAAGTTCAAACATTCCATTTTCATCAGTTATAGTTCCTGTTTGTAAAACTGCTTCGGGAGAACTAAGCAAGGTAATGTTGGCATATGGTATCTCATTTTTGTCTTTATCCTGGACGGAACCTGTAAGCTGCCCTAAAAGACTTTGAACGCAAGTGAAAAAAACTAAAAGGAATAGCCAGATTGATTTCATTATATGATTTTGAAGGCAAGTAGGCAAAATCATTTCTGTATCGAAAAACTGAATGACAAAGTGGTTTTATTTCATTACAAGAGGTCTTTTGGGTTTGATTTTCATGATTTTATGACCGAAAAGCGATTTAAATTCCTTTCATCAATAAATAGTAACCTGATGTCAAGTTGGAGGCTACCATATTTGAATAACCAAGAGAGCCATCGTATCTTGTTGAATCTATGACAACTGGAAGACTATCATCAAATACAGTAACCGCTTCGTTAACGTTCATAGAACGTTATAAAATACATCATGTCCTGTTTTGGGCGGTGTATCATTTTACATGGTGGACCATATTCTCCGGAAGTGTAACAGAAGTGTTTCAATCCGTTACAGAACCTCATGGAATTGTAAAATATCTAGGATATGTCCTCTACCAAGCAGCTGGCGTTTATTTCTGCTTATATGTTTTAATTCCTAGACTACTTCAAAAAAGGAAATACATTGTTTTTTTCCTTTCTACAGTAGGTGTTGTAGTATTAATGGCCACATTGATTACCTCCAATTATTTTTTAGCGGCAAGGGTTGCAGATATGTCGGTATACGATTTGTTTAAGATTTCACCGGAAAGCCCCATTTCAATTTTTAAATACAATGCACTTCCTTCATGTGTTGGAGCCGTGACCTTGGGTATGAGTATAAAACTTACAAAGATTTGGATCGCTTCCCAAAAAAGGCAACAGGTCCTTGAAAAGGAAAAGCTTGAAACTGAGCTAAAATTCTTGAAATCGCAATTTAATCCACACTTTTTATTTAATACGATCAATTCAATATTTGTATTGATCAACAAGAACCCTGAAATGGCTTCTGAGTCATTGGTCAAGTTTTCAAGTTTGCTGCGATATCAATTGTATGAATGCAACAGTAATCAAATTCCGCTGCAAAACGAATTGGCCTATATTGAAAGTTTTATGGAGCTGGAAAGCCTTCGTCAAAACAATAATTTTGAACTTACATCCAATATTTCCAAAAGGGAAGGAGAACGTTTCACCATTGCTCCATTTATATTGATTCCCTTTATAGAAAATGCCTTTAAGCATCTTTCAGAGGATTTTAAACTTAAAAAATGGATGCGTTTGGATATCTATATGGATGGGAAAAAATTACAATTTGAACTTGAGAATAGTGCAAACTTTGAATTCCAAAACACATTGGATGAGATGCATGTATATGGCGGTTTAGGATTAAAAAACGTAAAGCGAAGATTGGATATTATCTACCCAGATTCCCATACCTTGGTCGTTACAAAAGGAAAAGATAGCTATTCGGTAAAATTGGAAATCGTTTTGCTAGGTGAAGAGGGAACCGTACTTAAAAAAGTAGGCGCATGATTAATTGTATCGTCATCGATGATGAACCCTTAGCGCGTGAGGGCATTATTAGCTACATTGAGCAATTGGATTTTCTGAAATGCGTAGGTACCGGAATATCTGCGCTTGATATTCCAAAGCTTTTGGGAAGTGGGGAAGTGGATTTGCTCTTCTTGGATATACAAATGCCCTTGATGAACGGTTTGGAATATTTACGATCCAATCCAAAACCTCCAATGACAGTTTTGACCACTGCCTTTCCCAACTATGCCATTGAGGGGTTTGATTTGAACGTCTTGGATTATCTTTTAAAACCAGTTTCCTTTAATCGTTTTTTTGCGGCTGCTACCAAGGCCAAACAGCAATTCGTACTTAGGCATCAGGATACTTTCTTGGCAAAGGAAGAGGAACAAAGCTGCTTTTTTATTAAGTGTGATGGAAAATATGAAAAGATATTTTTGGAAGATATACTTTTTGTGCAGGCGTTACAGAATTATGTTATTATTCAAACCGTAAAAAGAAAATATGTAAGTCTACTATTTTTAAAAAACGTGGAAGAAAGGTTAGATTCAACCAATTTTATTCGGGTACATAAATCATACATTGTTGCCATAGACAAAATTGAGGGGGTTGCCCAACACGAGATTCAAATAGGTTCTTATAAAATTCCCTTAAGCCGTAATTACAAGAAAGAGGTAATGCCAAAAATTTTGGGGGATAATCTTTGGAGTGGAAAGTAACTTTACGCCTATTCCGAATTAAACCCTACTTTATATTTAAAGTTTGAAATCTTCATCCAGAAGTATTACTTCTTCTTTCAGGTCCGTAAGTTTTATACTGTTTATTTCCCCAGCGCCCAAAAAGCGATAGCGAATACCCGTCAGATTCCCAATAGATTCATTGTAAGTTTTTGAAAACAGCTTTTTATCTTCTGCGAAAACGGTAAGTTGTTTTTCTGCTACCTCAATTCTAATGGTTTTCTCTGTTTCCAATGTGATACCCAAACCGGATAGGTCATGTTCTTTTCCGCTCAAAAAAGTTTCACTTAACATAATTCCAATTTCTGAGACACATCCTGGAATGGAAAAAGGAATGATCAGCGAGCTCTTTGTTCCCATAATAACAATGGATACATGCTGACAAACGGCCCATTTGTCTCGATACGCATTTTTTATTTCAGTGGCTAGTTTAAAATTGTCTCCAGAGACTTTTTCAAATGCTTCAATAAAATGGAACGAGGAAATCAAAGGTTCATCGCTCTCCATAATTTCGTTGATGCTATGGGTGGGTAGCGATAATTTATTGGAGTTTAAATGCAGTTCCTTTACATATTTTGGAATTGGGCTATAATCAAGTGTTCCCAACCAACCATCACTTTTAATATAGAGGTCATGCTGCTTTATTCGATTACCATCAATTAATAGTCTTGCCCTAAAATAACCTGGATAATAGTAGATGCCTGTTGCTTGTTTTTGTTCAGGTTTTATTTTGATAGTTTTTGTTTTGTCCCAAAACTGTTGAATATGGATACTGTCAGATTGCACTCCTTTTAAATCAAAATCAAAAACAACGGAATTGGGAATGCCCTCTGCAATTGGATGACTTGAAAATTTTATCTGTGAAGAATCAAAAGCAGCATTGTTGTTTCCAATGCCAATCATTGAGAAGAAGGAAATAAATACAAGTGTCATAACAGAAGCCGATATCGTAATGATTCTCATGTTTGGGGCAATCTTGCGGTCAAACCATGAGACTTTTCTAATGGTTTTATTGCTTTTAAAATCCCTCCAGTTATGATAGCCTGCAAATTGAGCCAATGCATTCAGCGTGCTGATACTTGGGGCGTTCTTATAATCTATTCTCCCCCAAACTCTCTTTAATGTGGTTGGACTTAAAAGTACATGGATTTCTTTCTCTATAGCTTCGCTTAATTCAGTGAATACTTCATTGTGCCATTTTGCTGAATTGCCCCAACCCAACTTGTCTTCAATTTGTTGAAGACACTTATCAACCGTTTTATGTTCTGCGTATAGTTTCATTTAGGGTACAAACATCCTCAAAATAAATATAATTGTCCAATAATGATTCGGATTGCACCAACTTGTTTCACTTTTTTAAGGCAATTATTTTGAGTTTAGCTTTAAAACAAGAACAAAATGAAACGAAGATCCATTTTTATCCCAAGTCTGTTTATATCGCTATTTTTCACACAAGTAATTGTCTCACAAGAAAGTATACCATTGGATACGTTACATTGGAAAATCGAAGCCAAATCATATGTTTTGGAAACCTATAAGGACCAGGCTTCGATTTATCTTCAAAGAGGGGCGATTACACTTAAAGATGAGACTTTTTTAAACGGCACCATAGAATACGATATACATTTAAGGGAAAATGTACGGGGATTTCCAGGTGTACATTTTAGAGTGAATGATGCAAACGCCGAAGAATTTTATATTAGGCCGCATCAATCGGGTAATCCAGATGCAAATCAAGCAACGCCCATAACGAATGGAATAACCCCGTGGCAGTTCTACTTTGGCCCAAAATATTCCTTTCCCTATCACTATAAATTTGACGATTGGACGCATGTGAAATTAGTGGTGAACAATGATCGAGCACAGGTGTTTTTGGATTATTCGGATACTCCCAATCTCTCATGGAAGCTATTTCACAAGGTCAAAGCTGGGGAAATACGACTTACGGGTGGAGGTAATCAGGCGCTGCATATTGCGAACATCAGTATAGATAAGGAAAAAGATACGCTTAAGGATTTCATGCCCATTGAACGGAAACCTATTGAGGGATTAATTCCAAACTGGGAAATATCGGATAAATTTGAAGAATCATTACTAGTTGACCATACTAAACTCAACGATGTTATTGAATCAAGGACATGGGAAAAAGAAATTGTGGTAGAAGAGGGAACTGCAGCAAACATTTCAAGAAAGGTTGAGTTGCGTGATGGAAAACCGGGAAATACTGTTTTTGCAAAAATTACCATTCATTCCGATAGACCCCAGACAAAACTATTTGATTTTGGATATTCCGATAGGGTTATGGCCATTTTAAACGGTCAGCCCATTTATAAAGGCACCAACAACTTCCGATCTAGGGACTATCGGTATTTGGGAACCATAGGTCTGTTCGATGCAATTTATCTTGACCTAAAAAAAGGAAAAAACACACTTCTCATGGCGGTCTCTGAAGATTTTGGAGGATGGCTTATTACCGGAAAATTTCAGGATAACTCGGGTATAAAAATCAAATAAGTGAAATGGTTTTTATCTGATGTAGTAGACTTGAACATAATCCAGAAATGTATAGTATAGCTATATAGAAAAGTTAAAGTATAGGCGATTTAAAACAACTTTGTGTAACTTAAGGTCAACGATAAATCTATGTGCTATGAGAAAGTTGTTCCAATTTAGTTTTTTGCTGTTACTTGGATTGATTTTAGGCTGTTCCTCAACATTCAAAACGAATTATAACGCAGCAAAAAAGGAAGCCTTGGATACTATGGTGGCAGAAAGGACCTTTGAGATTGTGTCGCGTTCCGCATTGCCTTTGGCTACAAATAGCTTAAACAGTATCTCCAATGCAGGTTTGTTGCCGTTAGGTAGTACAGGAAACCGGGTTGATTTAACTACCACCCCCAATTATTTACGAATTATTGGAGATAGTTTAGATGTTTTTCTTCCCTATTTTGGAGAGCGACAAATGGGAGGGGGGTACAATAACACAAATGTTGGAATAACGTTTAAGGGATTACCCAAGAAATTTGAGATAACCCAAAATGAAAAAACGCAAGGATATACCATGAGTTTTGTAATCAAGAATCAAGGGGAAAGCTACACAGTGACCACAGAATTGTTTCCAAATCATAATAGCTCAATCAATGTTATCAGTACTCATAGAACACCCATAGGGTATAACGGAAAGATTTCTGAATATTCAGCTAACGAATGATTTTTACCATTCAATAGGCTTAAAAGACTGCCCAATTTTCAAGCGTTCCTTTGATTTAAGAACAATATATTCTTCTCTTTTTTCTTTCTCCATGGCAAAGATTTGATTTTTGTTCACAATATACTTTCGGTGTATTCTTATAAAATCTGGATGTAATTGTTTTGCCAATACTCCAATACGGTTCCTTTGCAAATATTTTTCTGTTTGTGTATAAAGATTAAGGTAATGTCCTTCAGCTTCAATCCAATGAATCATTTCCAATGGAATCGTAACCAATTTTCTGCCCTTATACACCTCAATGGTTTGTTTTTGGCTTTTTTGGAAGTAAACATATGCAGCAGATGCTAAAACAAAAAATAAATGGTATAGGGCTTCCCTTCCATAATAGTATCTGGCATAATCGGAATCTATATAATTTTCAAAATATCCTAAACTATGCAGGATAACATTTGATAGTACATAAAAAAGCAGCAAAACAAGTAATGCGAAGCCGATATTCAATATCCAATACCATTTTTTGTAGCTGTTCTTTATTTTTTTTTGAATTTGAAGGCCAAGTACAATTACGGGTATAAATAAAAGAACGGAAACACTGAGATAAATTATTGATGTCCAAATACTATAGCTTGAATGATGACTGTATCGAATGATATTCTGTACAAGAGTGATGATGAAGATTAGGGTTAGCAGTGCTATTGATAAAAAATAAAACCTTTTTTCATTGGCTATAAACTGCATTGAAATAGGAAATTAGGAATGACACATTGTTTCAATATCATTAATCACAAATATAGGCTATTAACGATTTTGTCCTTATTTATCCAAAAATCCCCTTAAAATGAGTTTCGGTCAACCCTTTTGATTTTAACCATTTAGCCAATTCTTTGCGTTCACCTACTTCAGCATGGTGCAATAGTGTAAAGCCATGGGGTCCAGGAGCATTGAGCAAATTTGAATGATTCTGTACTAGTTTTTTAACAATCTCGCCATACCCTAAAAAAGCGTAGTTAAAAATATCCAGTCTAGCACCTTTACCTACTAGATAATCTGCTACATCTCGTCTACCCATATGCGATGCACCTCCAATAGCGGTT
The DNA here is from genome assembly GCF_001413955.1 of Flagellimonas eckloniae. Classification (NCBI taxonomy): domain Bacteria; kingdom Pseudomonadati; phylum Bacteroidota; class Flavobacteriia; order Flavobacteriales; family Flavobacteriaceae; genus Flagellimonas; species Flagellimonas eckloniae. The sequence goes on from NZ_LCTZ01000002.1 coordinate 824,940, forward strand.
TCAAAATCTCCCTTTTTGAATTGATTGGTACAGTTAAGCAATAAAGGGTGCTTCTCAAGAATTTTTCGGGTATCTTCAAGACTTTTATGGGCAGCGAATACAAATGCTTGAATCAATTCCTTGTCAAAAACCTCTTCCTGGTTTGTATGCGAATTTGCCATTAATAAAGTTGGAGCACCTATGGCCATGGTTCCAATAATAAAATTGTTTTTAAGAAATTTCTTTCTGTTCATGATATGTGGATTTTTGATTGAGATACAAATAACAGGGAATCTAATAATTTGTTCGTTTCTCGAATGAACATTTGTCCTGAAGTCGTAGTAAAACGACATAAAAGTTCCCATAAAAATTTGCTCTTGGCCAGATGTTTTGAATATCAAGTTTGGAAATGCATTATGGTTTTTTGGGTATCTTTAGACAGCTCATTAAGCTTTAACCATGAAAAAGTGTATTTACCTAGTATTAGTTATCATTCCAATAATTGCCTGTAATCCTGAACCCAAAAGCCTTCTTATAGGAAATACGCTTGATGGTTGGCATATTGATGTTCCGGAAATGGATTCCGTACCTAGTGCAAAAAATCCATTTATCATGAAGAATGGTAACCTCATAAGTCTTGGTACGCCAAGAGGACACCTTATTTCAGATGCAGTCCATAAAAATTATCGATTAACAGTGGAGTATCGATTTACAGCTGAGCCGGGCAATTGTGGGATATTGGTACATGCGTCCACACCTAGGGCACTTTACAAGATGTTTCCAAAATCTATTGAAGTGCAAATGAAGCATAAGAACGCTGGTGACTTTTGGGTGATTGTTGAAGATATTGAGGTAGACAATATGGAGGAACGCAGAGGTCCTAAGAATGAATGGGGAATTACTGAAGGCAAAAAGCGAAGAATCACCAATTTAACTGATGATTCGGAAAAAGAATTAGGTCAATGGAACTCAATGACCATAGAATGTCTAAATGATGAGATAAAAGTTTGGGTAAATGGAGACTTCGTAAATCATGGGCATAACGCCACAGCCACGATGGGGCAAATTGCGATTCAGGCTGAAGGCTCTGAAGTGGAGTTTCGAAAAATTGATTTGGAACCTATTTCAAAACTTACCAATTAAAACCCTTCGATCCTAATAAGACTATGTTTGGAAAAATCACTTGCATACTATTGTTGACTATGTTCCTCTTTTCTTGCAATGAGAAAAAAGAAGAAACAAAGAAAAAAAATGACGAAAATCTAATAGAGACAGATTTACCGTTAATGAACCTCAATTTACCAGAAGGCTTTAAGATAAGTGTTTTTGCAGAAGGTATTGATGGAGCACGATCCATGACAATGGGGGATAATGGAACTCTTTTTGTTGGTACACGTAATGAAAAACAGGTATATGCCCTTCAAGATCTGGATGGAGATTTTAGAGCGGATACTATTATCACTTTGGATACAGATCTGGAGTCACCAAATGGAGTTGCTTTTAAAGATGGCGCTTTATACGTTGCGGAGGTAAGTAGATTACTCAAGTACCAAAACATAGAGGAACAATTATCAAATCCACCAAAGCCAGAGGTTATTTATGATGATTATCCTACTGAGTTCCATCATGGATGGAAATATATCGCTTTTGGTCCAGATGGAAAATTATATGTTCCTGTGGGAGCTCCATGCAATATTTGCGATTCCACAACGGTAGATGAACGTTATGCGACCATAACTCGAATGGACCCTGATGGAAGCAACAGGGAAATTTATGCAAAAGGCATTCGCAATACTGTTGGATTTACATGGCACCCAGAAACCGAACAGATGTGGTTTACGGATAATGGTCGAGATATGATGGGTGATGATATTCCTCCCTGTGAGCTTAACCGTGTAGACCAGGCTGGGCAACATTACGGATACCCATATTGCCATGGTGGAACAGTTAAGGATACCGAGTTTGGTAATCAATTCCCTTGCGAAGACTTTGTCCCCCCGGTACAGCAACTTGGAGCTCATGTCGCACCTTTAGGAGTAAAATTTTATACAGGAAACATGTTTCCATCCTCCTATAAAAACCAGATATTTATAGCAGAACATGGCTCATGGAACCGATCAAGCAAGGTGGGATATAAAATCTCCTTGGTACGCCTTCAGGATAATGAAGCAATAAGTTATGAGACCTTTATAGATGGTTGGTTGGATGAGGAAAGTCAAGAAAGGTTTGGCAGACCTGTGGACATTTTGTTCTTGGAAGATGGTTCAATGTTGATTTCAGATGATTTTGGTGATGCCATTTATAGGGTGAGTTATAGCGTTGACGGCTGAAAGATTAAGAGGTTTACTATTGTGCGTGGTAGAGTTGACTATCTTTCATAAAAACCATTGACATAGTTGTCCGCTATTCTGCTATTAGGCGTCCTACAAGTATTTGGAAAATCAAAGAAATACATGCAATCTGGAAGTCCATTGGTCAGTGTTAATCTTACCCAACCGCTACTTTGTCCACTAAAATCACTGTATCCGTATCGAGCAGACAGTTCAGAGGGTCTTCCCTTACTGTCCCGTAAGCTAACATGAACATCTGAGGTGCTGCCAATTATAAATTCATTGGACATCCATCTTCTGGATTGGTCTTTTATCAAATCTTCCATGAACAATCTAAAATCGTGATCACCAGTGGGGCCAACTCTGACTTGCGGATTTTCCGTTTCCAAAACCTGTTGGATGGATGGATTGTCCATAGCGAACAGTCTAAGGTTTTCGGCAAACTTTTGAAGCCCAAGACCATCACATTTGTTCATTAGGAATAGTGCAGCCATATCCTGTTCGGCTTTTCGTGAATTTTTCAATAGTTCTTTTAGGTCGTCCGAAGGATTATCATGGGCAGTGGTATGAAAAATGCTTCGGAAGGATTCCCCAGACTTAAGTTTGTCCAGAGCTAATTTTGCTTCATACATTTTCGAATCAGCATGAAGTCCTGTCCCAACAGATGTCCATTCTGCACATAATCTGTGGGTTTCAATACCATATTCATTAGTGATAACCTCTTCAGAATCACATTTTGGTATTGCAATCTCAACCTTATCTGGAGGTAAAGAACCCTTACACCCCATTCCATAGGCATTGAGATAAGCATTGTATAAAATAACGAACTTTGTATTGTCCCTACCAAAGGGAATATCTGAAAAGTTTCCCTTGTGTATGTTGCTAAGTACATTTTCAAAATACAATCCTTTTGTTGTAAAAATATTTTGTCCATGTGTTATATATGAAATTGATGCCATAAGGAAAAACAGGATTATCCTTAAACCAGAAAATTTCTGAAAGACTTTTTTAGTTGTTATTTCTAAATGTGGACGTATAAATTTTCCCAAGGCACTATAAATTGTTAAACTTACCCTATAAAGATAGTTAGATTGGCATACAACCCTAAAAATATCGGAGACTAATACACCCTTAAATCAAGAAAAGAAGCCTATATTGTTTTTAAGACTTCCCATTACATGAATTCAAAAGTGAGGGAGTTCCAAAATTGATAATTATTTGATTTGAAAACGCTAAAAAAATATCTGAAACGAATGTTGGTTGTCATACTTTCTCTAATAGGAATATTAATAATCGCCTATCTCCTTTTCGTAAACTTCTACCCAAGCTTTGGAGGTGATATATCTAAAGAAAGACAAAAAGAATATGAAAAGTCAAGAAACTATAAGGATGGTAAATTTGTAAATCAGAAAGACGTCCCAAAAGATTTAAGTTTTGGCGAAACGGTCAAACTTGCCTATGCGTTTTTTACTACCAAAGTTCCCAACGGGCGGCCAAAGCAAAACCTAGAAGTTGAGAAGTTGGACTCTCTAGAAGTTGCCGATTATAAGGGCGGTTCTCGTCTCATATGGTATGGTCATTCAGCTTTCCTACTCCAGATGGATGAAAAGAATATCCTTATTGACCCTATGTTTGGAGAGGTAGCAGCGCCCCATCCGTTGTTGGGTGAAAATCGTTTCAACAGGGAAATGCCATTAGCCATTGAGCAACTCCCAAAAATAGATGCAGTGCTTATTTCACATGATCATTACGACCATTTAGATTATAAATCCATTATCAAGTTAAAAGATAAGGTAGAAATCTTCTATGTTCCCTTGGGTGTTGGCGTTCACTTAGAAAAATGGGGCATTAAAAAGAAAAGCGTAGTTGAATTGGACTGGTGGCAAGAAGTTAACTATAAAGGTTTGCAGTTTGTATGTACGCCAGCGCAACATTTTTCTGGACGAAAATTTGGAGGTAATCAAACTACACTATGGAGTTCTTGGGTTATAATATCTGCAACTGATAGACTGTATTTCAGTGGAGACAGTGGCTATGGAAATCACTTTAAGGAGATTGGAAAGAAATACGGACCCTTTGATTTTGCTATGATGGAGTGCGGTCAATACAACACTAGGTGGCCAGATATTCATATGTTTCCCGAAGAAACTGCCCAGGCGGGTTTGGATGTAAGTGCCAAAATAGTAATGCCTATTCACTGGGGTGCTTTTAAATTAGCCTTACATTCTTGGACAGATCCTATTGAGAGGGTTACCCAAAAAGCAGATGAATTGGGACTTCAGCTTGTTGCCCCACAGATAGGGGAGGTGATTAGCTTAAATAAACTAGACCAAAGAGTAACAGATAAATGGTGGTAATTAGGAAAATAACACCAATTAAATAAACATCTTACACTTTTTTCTCCAATCATCAATACGCTGTGGCTTTCAATTGAATAAAAAAATATTCAAGGCATCCAAAATTGCTATACCTCCGTATATAGGACATCACATTTGTGAGATGATACAATAACGGAACACTAATTTTAAATTCATTTTTCTTGTGAAATCAACCTTACGGTCATGGCCTTTAATGGTACTGATTTTCTCGATGCTATGTTTTTCACCATCCATTAAAGGACAAGAGGAATTACATTACACTGGTCCTTTTCAGGTGGGTAATTATACCGGAGAGGTAGATTACACCTATCAAATCAACAACGGGGATACACTTCTTCAGGGCCCTTTCAACTTCCGGCGATCAAATTTGGGAGCGTTATTGAATCAAAAGGACAAAACATTTTCTTTTTCTGGGGATTTTATCGATGGATACCCTAATGGTCCATGGCAGTTTCTGTTTGGGGAATTTGAATCGGACAAAAAAACAGAAGTAGTAGGCTATCAGTACCGAGTCAATATCAATGGTATTCAAAAAGAGGCCAAGGGTAACATTTCGATGGGAAAACCAGATGGTCTATGGACCATTTCGGAAGCTCTAATAGCGGATTCCAAAATAAAGGAAACCTTGTTTCGGAGTACCATCAATTATGCTGATGGTGTACCACAACAAAGTTTTCGGATTGAATATGGGAAAAGTACCCTGGTAGGACGTTTTTTAAGAAATGGATTGGCCCATGACGATTGGACCATGTTTGGGGAAGGCTCAACAGAGACCTGGACATTTGATGATGGGGTGTTGACTGATATTCAATTGGGAACAGAGGAGGAGCGGAAGTCCATTCCAATATATCAAGAATCTTTTGGTACGTTCAAAATCATTAATCTTGACACCCGTTTTTCACAATTGTTAAAACTACAATTGAGCGAGAATGATGCACATTCCTTACAGGAAGGCATCACCATGGTTTTGGATGAAAATGCCTCACATTACAAAAAACTGGATGATATTCTTTCCCAATTGGGGCCATCAGAATTTATGCCCATGTTTAAGGTAAAGGTACCCTATGCACCTCTTGATTCAGTAGAGAACAAACAACTTGTAAAGATTAAAAATAGCTATGAGGATGCCCAAAGATTAGCCAAAGGGCTATTGGAGAACACGCAGTTGAATCTATTAAAACGGTCAGATAATGAAGCACAGTTTTTATATGAGGTGGTGCAGCATTTGAATACCTTTTTTGTTGGTCCATTGAAAAAACTGGTATCCTACCAACAACAGGATGTGTTGGATTATGCAACGCGTGAACAATTAATGAATCATTTATTTCCCGAAGGTGTTCCTTCCAAGCGGGTTTCAGTGTCTCAGGGTGTAGAAGAACTACAATTCTTTGAACTTGAGGATTCTGATAATTATGAGTTTGAAGCACCAGCGTATGAAAGTCTATCGCAAATAGCCCAATACGCCAACGAAAGTTTAAGGCATATAGCCGACCTGCTGTACAAAAAGGTTGAAAATGAGCAGCAACAGCAAGAGTTTGTAACCTTAGAGGCCCGGATGATTACCCAAATTAATCAATTGAACCAAGTGATTGATAGCACGGAAGCTTCAGGCAAAGTATTGCAGGCTATGGAAAGCATTAAAACACAAGCTGAGAACAACTTAAATTCCTACTCGACCTTAGCAAAAACTGAGGGAAAATTGGAAAATGCACAATTGCTTGTAGGCTGTTTGAACACCTTTCAAAATTTGGCGCAAAATATTGGGTCGCTTCCCCAAAAAGCGTTGGAAATCCAAGAACTATATAAGGATGCGGTTTGGAATCCCTTTATGGCCAATATAATGGATGAAGAAGTAAAAAAGCGCATTACCATTGCTTATCACAACGTATTGATACCCCATATTTTGAAACAGGTCAATAGCGATCTGGGTTGTGACAAGGCAATTGTGTTAAATCGCTTGTTGGTTAATCTACATAATCGAATGCTTCAATTGCGAGATGAAGATACCGCAAAACTGGAACGCAAGCTGCGAAAGGAAAGGAATCCAAATACCGTCATGGAATTGTTCAACCTTCAACCCTTGGAAAAATAGTGATGAAAAAAATCATAAAACATTCCATGTGGGTTGTGGTCCTATTTTTATTGATAGGGACGGTGCAAGCCCAAGAAGGAGAGGTGTTGCCCTCTGAATCCGAATACAAGGACCCAAAAACCAAGATTTGGTTTAATACCTATGGAAATATTCGAATTTCCAAACGGTTGTTTTGGGATGCGCAAACCCATTTTCGATTTGAAGAGAGTAAAAATACGCCATGGATTGGTCAAATAGGGCAGGTTTATAACCGTCATGCCATTGGATATATCTATTCCAAAAAAGTAAATTTCAGTTTGGGGGGCGTGCTCCGTGTCAACTTCAATACCGATGAGGCATCGGAAGACCGTTCCGTAGTACCTGAATTTCGGATTTGGCACCAATATCAATTTGCCATGCCGCTCTATAATTTCATGATCTATCACAGACTGCGCATAGAGCACCGTTGGACGCAGGATTTTCCAGATGAAAGCGAATATATTTTTAGAAACCGATGGCGTTATATGTTCAGGGCCAAGATTCCGTTGAGCAATTACAAACTGGAGCCCAAGACGTTATATGTGTCTCCGGAAGCAGAGCTTATCATGCAGAGTGGCAAGGCGGTGGTGGCCAGCCCCATGGAAGATTTGCGATTGACCGCTACTTTGGGCTACATTTTAACGCCCAGACTTACGGTTGCGGCAGGTATGATGTATTCACAGGGTCAGACCTTGGAAAATGGTGGTATTTACAAACAAAATTGGACGATGCGGTTCCATGTATATTTCTCACCGGACATTCGGAAGGTAAAAAATAAGCTGCCCGCCATCCATTTTGAGGATTAACATCGTATATGTAGCGTAGTCATTCAAATCCATCATGAAAAAACAACATTTCCATCAGTTCCTATATCTTGTTTTAGTATTGAGCATTGGTCTTACGGTCTTTTATCAATTCAAGGCAAAAGATTTGAAAAATCAACTGCTTACATTAGAGTCTAGGCAAACAGAACAGTTTGAAAACAGTAGGGTTGATCACAACGAACTCAATGAAATAGATGCCTTAATTATTGACGGTGATGATTATAGCGGAGCCTTACGGGCATATCAAGAAAAATATCAGGAACATCTTACTGAAGAGGAGAGAGAATTGGAACTGCGAATTGCTTTGACACAAAAAATGATGGCCTTACGAGCGCAATCAAACCAAAATTTGGAAAATGAGGAACTACAACAGAAGGTGGATTCCCTAGTTGCGCTTCAAACATCAGCTCCAAAGGAAATCCAACAATATGATTCCCTGTATTTTGCCATGGAAAAGGCCAAGGTACAGATCGCAATGATACAAAAACAACTTAAGCATAAAACCGCTGGCGAGTATCTTACTTTTACAAATGCCAAGGGAAGTCAAATGCACTATGTGGGTCAGGTTAAAAATGGCAAGGCGAATGGCTTTGGAGTAGCTATTTTGAGTACAGGAAGCAGATATGTTGGTGACTGGAAAGACAATCAACGGAACGGAGAGGGTTCCTTTTATTGGGCAGATGGAGAATACTACACAGGACACTATGTCAACGACAAGCGATCCGGAAAAGGTACCTATCATTGGCCAAATGGGGAAAAATTTGTTGGGTTTTGGAAAGATGATGAACGCACTGGCGAAGGCGCTTTTTATGGCAAAAAAGGTGATTTAGTGGCCAGTGGGGTCTGGAACCATGATGAATTGGTCGTTACCAATAAGCCGTAGGTAACATAGCAAGCTGGAAAACCATATTTTGTTGCAAGCGTTTTTCTATCCTTATCCAAAAATTCTTACTGCCTTATATTTTTTGTTTTTTTATTTCCTATCTCAGCACACTTTACGTTTCCGAAAAGCAGTAGTACTGGTATTTCCTTTAAAAAATAAGAGTCTACCGCAAGTTTTTTCGAAAATAGTTATCTAACCATATTGAGGTTTAAACTTTAAATGGAATGATGAAACTAAAATTTATTTTTCTGGTTGTATTAGCGAGTAATTTGATGTTTTCGCAAAAGGAAAGGACTAAGGATAAAGACGAAGACAAGCTATCTTATGAGGCCTTACTTGATGGTGATATGGTCGTTGTGAAACTCAGTTCTAATCATCGAGAAACAATGATGTCTATGTTACACCGTGGGTTTAGTGTCTATTTTGATGTAAAAGGAAAAAAGAAAAAAAACGTCGCTGTAAAATATCCAGCGGAAACAGCACGTCCAGATAGAGAGCAAAGACCAGAAGGACAGACAAGAGGGCAAAGACCAGAAAGACAGACTACAGAGCAAAATGAAGAGGAAGAAGATAAAGGTCCGGATATGATGGAGGTCATAAACAAGCTCCCCAGGACAGCCGAATACACTTTTTATGATATGACACAGGATATTCACTTGGATATCAACGCGATGAACATCGCTATAACCTATTCGTTTATAGAGCGGGAACGTATCCTGAATTACGAGTTGCGAATTCCCAAAGATGCTATTCTAAAGGATAGTCAGGACCTGTCAAAATTGACTATTGGTATTGTTTCAACAAAGCTTGAGGAAAAGGAAGGAGGTCGTCCACAAATGTCCATGAATATGGGCGGGGGCGGTAGACAAGGTGGTGGTCCTGGTGGAGGCGGCGGCCGAGGAGGAGGTTCTGGAGGTGGAATGGGTGGACCCCCATCTGGCGGAAATGGCGGAGGCTCTCAACAACAGGGACAACGTCCACAACCAGAATCATTAAATATTTGGTTTAAGGCAAACCTGAATCCTTAGATCTCCCATGCTTTTCTAATGATTTCCTTGCCCAGTTGGGTATGATTATCAAGTAATTGTGATGTCTTATTGTTTGAATTGGATATATTTGGATTAATGGATTTCAAATAAGCCACTGTGTTTTTTAGCAAAAATATACCTAACCGTCGAACAATTTTAACCCACTAATGAAAAACAAAACATTCCTCTGTCTTAACATTTTGTTACTGCTTAATTTTCATGTGGATGGCCAAATCGAAACTAAAGCCAAAGGTTTTGATATAAACAAAGAAGCTGTGTGGTTAAACCTTTTTGCACAAGGTGAACTTGGAACTACCTATGAAATCAATGCAGACCATAATGACGCCCAGAAACTATTTGAAATAAAAGGCAATCGCACAGAAGTACTATACAATTGGCCAGATGGTGAAGCACCCTTTGGGATGATCAGCACCATGAAGGAATATAGCCGTTTTAATTTGGAGTTTGAATATAAATGGGGTAATCGCAAATTTGCTCCAAGAGATTCTGTAAAACGCGATGCAGGGGTACTTTTTCATTGCAAGGGCCCAAAAAAAATATGGCCATCTTCCTTGGAATGTCAGGTGCAGGAAGGCGATACTGGTGACCTATGGGTCATAAAAGGCCCGAAGATTACGGTAAAGAATCCGAATGGGACCCAAAGAGAAGTAGATGCATCTGGGGAAAAAGAGTATCAACGCAATGTGAAGTTCAATGACTATGAAAAGGAAGGGTGGAACCATGTAAGGGTAGAAGTGCGTGGTGCCGAGACCGCTCGATTTTTCGTCAATGGTCACCTTGTTAATGAGATAACAGACTTTATCTCTAAAGATGGAAGTCCCTTAGATTCGGGATATATTACCTTTCAAGCTGAAGGTGCCGAATTGGTTTATAAAGAAATACGGATACAAAATTTAGAATAGCTTTCTCAGTTGATGATGGTTTTCTGTCATCACTCTCCTCAACTCAATTTAATGTACATACAAGAACTTGCTTAATTAGCATATCGCATATGCGATAAGCAATGAATAAACATTTATTAACCGACCGACGAAGGTAGGAGGGGAGTATAAAGTGTGTGGAATGGTATTTACACTAAAAGGTCTGAACCAAAAGTATACTTTTTTGGACCAAATGATAAATCCATTGATATAATGATACGGTAGTTTTGAAGTATAACTAATAAAATAGAGATGATGAAAACAATCAAATTAATCTTAATCCTAACAGTAATAACTACAAATTATGCCGTAGGTCAACAAGAACAAAATCAAGAAATAACAAAAAACAACGATACTATGAAGACCTATGTAATTGAACGTATTATTCCAGGAGCAGGAGATTTAACAACAGAACAACTAAAAGGAATCTCTCAAACATCTTGTACTGTACTAAAAGAAATGGGTTCAATGATAACATGGCAACATAGCTATGTTACGGGAGATAAAGTGTACTGTGTTTACAAAGCGGAAAATAAAGAATTGATTGAAGAACATGCCAAAAAAGGAGGTTTTCCGGCAAATTCAATAAGTGAGGTGGCAACAACGATTAGCCCAGCAACAGCAAAACTGTAAATCAAATCGCTTTTTTCCAAGAGGTTATCGATTTTAAAGGCGGCTTCTTATTTTTTTTATTGACTACCTTAACTAAAAATTAGTCACATGCCAATATATATGGATTTGCATGATTTACCAGATGGTATTACGGCAAAAGATATTGCAGAAATGCATCAAGAAGATTTAAAAATTGAACACAAATATAATTGTCGCGGATTAACCTATTGGTGTGATGAGCGAAGGCGAACGGCATTTTGTTTAATGGAAGCTCCTAGCGAACAAGCGGTAATAGATTTGCACCAAAAAGCACATGGTGCAATTCCGCAACGTATTCTTGAAGTAAACGAAGCTATTGTTGAATCTTTTTTGGGTAGGATACAAGACCCCGTAAAATCACAGAATACCAGCCTCAATATTATTAATGATTCAGCCTTTAGAACATTAATGGTTGTTAGCTTAAAAAAGAAGGTTTTAAGAAACAAAGAATTTGAAACCTTAAATGCTGCTATTCGGGGTTATCATAAATCAATATCCAATATCGTTAGCAATCATAACGGACGTATCGTTAAAGAAAAATCAAATACCTATTTAATGTCCTTTGATTCCGTAACGAATGCAATTCAAAGTGCGATTAAAATCCCAGAGATTCATAATTGTGTGATTACTCCGGATTTAGAATTCAAAATTGGCATAAGTGCAGGTATACCAGTAACCAAAAAAGAGAGCATTTTTGAAGACACCATAAAAAGAGCTACTAATTTGGCATTAATATCAAAAGAAAAGGTATGTATATCAAATGAAGTTAAAGACCTGTATGAAAGTGAAAATCAAAATAATTCCATTCCTAACGAAATTGACTCATTGAATGTTCAAGAAGAAAAATTTGTTGCTCAATTGATGGAATATACGGAAGATAACTGGTCCCATTCAAATATGACGGTAAGTGACTTTCAAAAAAGTTTAGGATACAGTAAATCCAAATTATATCGAACCATGATGGCAATACTGGGAAAATCACCTAATAGCTTTTTAAAGGAATACAGATTAAACGAAGCACTTCAATTATTGGACAAGCAAAATTCAAATATTTCTGAAATAGCTTATAAAACTGGATTTAGTAGCCCGGCTTATTTTTCAAAGTGCTTTCAGGAGCGATATGGTGTGCTGCCATCAAAATATAGTAAGCAAATAGCTTAGTACGATTTGCTTACCCTGTCAACGCGGTAATTCTTTTTTAGGATACAGGTTGATTTGTCGGATAGAATTATTCGCCCATCGTTTGCAAAACCTAGCCCCAAACTAGTTGGGGTCAAAAAGTAATCAATTCATGACATTTTGTTCCTAGTTTCAATTTGTTTGCTGTACTTCACAAACAAAACGCGACATATGTCATTTCGAAAATTAGCAATAGCTTCAGTTATTATCTTGCTTTCGTGTGCTAAAGCGGAAAAAGAAGCACCATCAGGAACAGGCATTCCCAATCCAATTGAGTCAGACGAAATAATTGGCCCTTCACATGATTTTGAAATCAATACGGTTCCTATTGTAACTGAATTGCGTATTATTTCTTCTGAAGAGGGGAATACCTTTTCTTTTGATTTAGAAGATGATGATCCTGAAGTCGATGTAAAAATATATGGCCTTTCAATAGAAAATGGGGAGTACGTTGAGATTACTTCAGATTGGGCCGGGGATGTTGGTACGGGTATAGCACCGGGAGAGAATAAGATAATCCAATGGACGCAACAGGGAAGCACAGACTACAGTAAAATCAAAGTTGTAGCAAATGATGGACGGGACCGAAGTATTCCATATTTGGTCAACCTTGTTTCAAAACAGCGGATTATAAGTGATGTAGGTCAAATGACAGGTATACGACATTATCAAAGTGGTCCAAACCTTCTATCACAAACGAGGGACTACATAGACAAACAATTTGGGCAATATGGTTTATCTGTCGATAGACACACTTTTTCATGGCAATCCACCCAAGGAATAAATATCATTGGAAATCATCTAGGGAGTTCACCTAACTCAAATGACCTGTTAATAATTGCACATTACGATACTGTTGGAAATACCCCTGGTGCGGACGATAACTTATCTGGTACCGCCGGAATGCTCGAGGCAATGAGGGTACTTAGTCAATTTGAGTATAGTGAATCTATACGTTTTATCGGTTTTGATCTTGAGGAACAAGGCTTGATCGGAAGTAGTAGATATGTCTCAGAAATTGCCCAAAACCAAAACATCATGGGTGTCGTTAATTTCGAAATGATAGGTTATACCTGTAGAAGTCCCATTTGTGCAAATCTCCAATTAGCCGATACTTCAATATACAATATCGCCAATCCCAACTCAAGTACGTTGAGGATAAATTTTGACGAGAAGGGAAGTTCCTACGTTTCCAATTTAGGGATAGTTTCCGTTGAAGCAGATGGAGACCCAAACTTTAGAAGAAGCGATCACGCTCTATTTTGGGATGCAGGTATTCCGGCTTTGTTCATTACTGACGGGGCCAATTTTAGAAACCCTCATTACCATAAAAGTTCAGATAGTTTTGATACGCTGGATTTTGATTTCACCACCAAAATTGTTAAGACAGCGGTTGCAACAATTGCTTCATTAGCAGGAATCAAAACAGCGGGAGAGGCCATAATTGGTATTTAGATTATGTAAACGACATATTTTTTCCGATAAATTTGTTTGGGCTTTTAGGTTTGAGCCTCACTAAGTCTTAAATAATCTCGAATCGTATCTTTATAGGATTCACTAATATTGACTTTATCGCCATTGGACATGATCAAAGCATACGTATTCCTGTTTCTTCTGTTTATTTCTAGAATATGATCAATATTTATCAGGGAGGACCTGTGGACTCTTCTAAATAAGGTGTTGCCCAGCTTTTCATGAAACTGCGACATGGTTTCCCTGATGTAAAAAAAAGAGGTTTTTGTATAGACACGTAGATAATGACCATCGCTCTTTACCAAGATGATGTCTTCTAACTTTACCTTGGAGATGTTTCTCTTTAAGTCTTTAAGTAAAATAAATCTCTTGTTATTGACTTCGCTTTGCTCATACTGTTTTAAATATCTAGTTAGGTACTGGTTTCTTTCCAATACTATTTCGAACGTAATGGGTATTATACCCAATTTCAACGTGTTCCATTGAATCCTCCAAAAAATCTCCAAAAAAGATAATTTGGACATATCCATACTAGCAAACATGGCATTGAAAAAACCAATTTGAAAAAGAATAATAAAGCTCGCAATCAATTCCAATTGATTGTTCCATTTTCCTAGTTTAAATGCTACATAGTATTTTAGAAACGAATTGACAAACACCGCTATAAATGTGATAACACCATATTTAATTCCCACTTTTATAAGCCATTCTTGTGGAGCTAAATGGAGACCAAATGGCTTATAGATTAGAAGAAAAAAGGTGACAAAAAGTCCGTAACCGAATGCAATCAAGAACCGATACCTAATTGCTTTTTTATAGCGATAAGGTTGTTTTAGAAAGTTTTTTATTGGCAATTGCCATTGGAGCTTAGGCATAATTTTGTAATCACGTGACCTTTCAGCCATTCATCAAAAAACCAGTCTTATACTAGATAGACCTTGTTCAATTTAATAAAAATAGTATTCCGATACGAAGCTGAGGCCAAAGTTATTTAAACCCACTTCGCCTTTAAGTCTTTATAATTTGTTTTCCAATTGGCTACTGATAGACCAAGGCACTGCGTAATTAAAAAGATTACATATGAGCCGTCTACACCAAAACTTTAGGCTATTCTGTTTCTAAATTTATCTATCAAGCCAAATCATCTCCAATTGAATTTTATCTTTACCATCTGGAAAGTACAGAGGTATAAATTTTTATGGATACTAATTTAACGTTAATAGCCGCAGGTATTGGTGCTGTTCAATCCATGTTGTTTGCGATTCTGATTATAATCAAAAAGAAGAACAAGAAACATGATTGGCTATTGGTTGTTTGGTTCTTGGTTTTTTTCATACATCTATCCCTTGCAATAAGTAAACAGTTCCAACATTTCGCATTACAGGATGAGCTCATATTGAACATGAGTTTTTTGCACGGTCCTTTATTCCTCTTTTATGTAAAAAGCTTGAAGCAGCAAGTTTTGACAAAACTTGATTATATCCATCTCTTGCCCTTTTTACTGTTCTTGGTACTCAGTATCCTTTTCCTAAATAAGCTACAGCAAGTTTGGGGTATGATTGTTCTCGGACCCAAGCTTGTATCGCTTACGGCTTATCCCCTTTACGTACTTACCGTTGTGTTATCAAAACCCGACCCTAAGGAGGTCTATTTACAAAATGCGCGATGGATAAGAGCTATTGCCTTTCTGTTCCTGCTCAGCACTGGAATAAGTATACTTAGGATGGTATTGGAACTTTCACTGGGTATTCAATATTTCAGATTCTGGGATACCACAAGATATGTAGTTCTAGTAATAATCATTGGTTTTTTTGGGCTTAGGTACGGAACGCTCTACCAACCGGTATCCCTTCGGCACAAAGATGCTAAAAAATATAAAACCAGCCCGCTCAGGGAATATGATATCGAAAAAGTAAAAATTGACTTAGAACGTATTTTTGATATGGATAAACCTTATCTAAATCCCGATTTTTCTTTAGAAGAATTGGCCAACTTACTGTATATCGCCAAACATCATCTCTCACAGATCTTAAATTCTGAAATGAACACCAATTTTTACAATTTGGTCAATCAAAGAAGAATAGAACACTCCATCGAAAAAATAAAGCAATGTACAACACTGGGTCTTACAATTGAAGGTATTGGATACGAGTGCGGTTTCAGTTCAAAATCTTCTTTTTTCAATAATTTCAAAAAAATTGTTGGTCTTACGCCAGGTCAATATATCAGAAAAATCAGTACTGCTTAATTAAGGGCTATTCAATGCTCGAAAAAAATACACTCTTTTGTATTCAGATTACCAATGGGTATAGCCCTAATTGGTAAATCGGGTTAAATAGTATTGGAAATTAATGCAATAGGTACCGACCCATTCCTTTAGGAACCGTGATTCTTTGGATGCTATCCATTCAGCAAAAAGTCCCAAATACTATATTTAAATAACAATTGATATTCTATCGAAAATGAAAAAAAGAAAATTTCTCAAAGGTATGGGAGCTGCCACCGCACTTCTTTTTACAAATCCATTTGAAACTTTAGGACAAGCTGTAATGATGCCGGGCACTACAAAAAAAACAGCATTGGTATTAGGCGGAAGGGGTTTTATTGGACCTTCAATAGTTCAATCCCTATTAGCTAATGGATATGAAGTTACCTTGTTAAACCGAAATAAGACCAATACACATCTTTTTAATAATTTACCCTTGATCGTATGTGATAGGGAAAAGGAGGATAAAGCTGGCCTAAAATCGATTGATTCCAAGTACGGAAAAACCTATTGGGATGTAGTGGTCGATACTTGGCAGAAATCACCAAAAGCAGTTTCAGATTTTTTGGATGAATTTAAAGATCAGATAGGGCATTACCATTATATCTCAACTGTTTCTGTTTATGATAAATGGAATAAAAAATTTATTGTTGAGACGGAACCCTTAAACCCCCTTCCCAATTTCCCAAAAACTATCAAAGAAGAGTATCGATATGCAATTCGGAAAACATTGGCCGAAGAGGCTATAAGAGAACGCATAGCTAATTACACGATATATCGATCTCATGGAATGAGAGATTTTAGAAGTTCTAATCCTAAAAAACTAATTGACGAACCATTTTGGCCTATACGTTTTTATAGAGGAGGGGAAATTTTACTGCCTAATGTAAAGAATCATCACATGCAAATGACTGATGTTAAGAGTATGGTTAATTTTATTATACACTGCTCAAACCATAAAGTGTTTGGGGAATATAATATTGCTTGTCGACCAACGCTATTTAAGGATTATGTTTCCAGTTTAATACATGCAACTAAAAAGCCTGAAAAGTTGCATTGGATCGATGGAGATTTTTTAATTGAAAATGGGCTTATTCCTTATAAGGTAGTACCGTTTTGGAGGACACAACCCCAAGGCTCGTATTATTTTAATGTACAAAAGGCAATTGAGGCAGGTTTTGAGCATAGACCTTTGGTAGACATGATAACTGACCAAATAAATGGATATAGATATAGACATCCAAATGATGATGTGAGATTTGGAAAGCAGGCCGACGGTACCATGAAGTGTTATTCTCCAGACCAAGAGAAAGACATAATTAAGAAATGGAAGTTGAAAAATGGTATTGATTGAAAACTTCATCCTTGAAGATTAGACCAATAATATTTAAAGCAACTTCGCCTTTATGTCTTTGTATTTGGTTCTTCCGATGGGGATGCGTTCGCCATTCTTCAACTCAGCCATATATTTACTTCCAGATGAAACATTAATTTCCTTTACCTCAGACATCTTCACTAAATATGATTTATGTATCCGTTCAAAAGAATAGGATAAGAGTTGTTCCAGTTTTTCAAGGGATTTATCATGCAATTCTTTTCTTCCATCCGTTAAGAAGAGTTCGGTGTAGACGCCAGCACCTTTTATATAAATAATATCCTCAATAGGCACTAATTGCATTCTGCCCTTTTTTTTTATTCCCAAAAATCTGATTTTACTGTTTTCCACCTTTTCTTTTGCGGTTGCCCTATTAAAGGCTTGGGCCAACCTGTCTTGGTTAAAAGGTTTGGGAACAAAATCTAGAACACCATGTTCAAAGGCGGTAATAGCTTGGTCCTTATAAGCGGAAATAATAATAGTATGAAATGATTCGGACACTGCTTTTGTCAAGAGGTCAAACCCATTATCACCATTAAGATTCAGGTCCAAGAGAACCAGGTCCAACTCACTGTTTTCAATATGACGTAATGCTTCGTGTAGTGTATTTATATGTTTTAGGGATTGCAGTGTACTTCCAAAAATGTCACGAGTCATTCGTTCAATTCTTTTGGCGATTCTTAATTCATCTTCAACAATTAAAACGTTCATCTTCTTACCTATATATTTTTATGACATTTTTCCAACCGTGATGTGCAGGTTCTGAAGTAATTTCCCATTGATCATGGTAGCTTTCCGTAAGTCGGGCTTTGATGTATTTCAGTCCCGTACCTTCTTGCCTTTGAGCTGAAGCTTGTTTTATAATCTCGGCGTAGGTTAAAAATGTGTAGCAATCATAAGTACCATTTGACTCAAAAAGGAGTTTGAATTTAACGCTGTTATCTTCTAGAGGTAGACTATGTGTAATTCCGTTTTCCAATAAGGTATGCAGAATTCCAGGAGGTATTTTTTGCTCAGAATCGATGCCATCCTCTTCCCAAGAATAGTTCACTTCTTTTCGGTATTCCATAATTTCTAAATGCGCACGGCAAAGGGCTATTTCTTGACTAATCGGTATTAAGGTTTGATTTTCTATCTGGTTCAGCAAGTCAAACTCCTTGGCCAGGGCCTCTATAAACAAGACACCTTTTTTAGGGGTTTCTTCTATCCAATCTATCAACGAAGTGAGCGTGTTCATAAGAAAGTGGGGCTGAATGTTCTTTTTAAGTAGCTCCAAGCGAAGGCGGGTAGATTGGACCAATGAATTTTCATAGGCCAATCGTTGTTCTTTGATTCGTAGGGAAAGCAAATACAACATGTTAAGCAGAATTAGACTAAAACCTGTGAAAAGACTAATGTTTAATGAAACATAATGGCGAATGAATATACAAAGGAGTAGGGTAAGCAACACCAGGAGAGCACCTTTTGCTTTTTTATAAACTCCAAAAGCTGCTATGCATAGGGAAAACAGCAATAAGATTAGCGTCATATTTAATATGGTGAGATCAAATAAGTGGTGTTCAATAGAGAATATAAACAAAAGAACAGCGGTGTAAATACCTAAGAAGAGTTTCCATTTGGGGTAGGGGAACTGCATGGAAAAATAGAGTGGAATCAAAAACGAAATACCGAACATTAGACTCGTAATAACTTCTAAACGTATAACGTGCAAGCTATAGTGAATTGGTATGGTTGTCCTAACAAAGTGGGTCATTGTCAAGCCAAAAAAGAGCAAACAACTGATGCTAAAAATAAGTGTGAGGTATTCTTTTTTATTTCCTAAGAATAGAAAAAGAAAATAGATGGATGCGATAAGAAAAGCTCCCGCAAAAACATGCATGTAGGAGTTTTGGATAAGTCGGTCGGTTAACAGATCATGGTAATCATCTATCCGCAACCCATAATTGCCGATGTGATCTGGATAATAGTAATTACTCAACCTCAAGGCCATAACATGTTCACCTTTATTGGTCAAATGGGTAGGAATGTTAAAGGTTATCCATAATTCGCCTTCAGGAGGTAAATCTGCCTCCTGTCCAGGGTTTCCGTTCTTACCGATTAAAACCCCGTCCCAAAATACTTCATACTCACCATAGGCTTCCAACCGAAGCCCATAGGGTTTTAAGGCTTCCGGAGATTTGTGAATATCAATCTTAGTTCTGGACCAGAATATCTGTCCATCTGGCACTAATTCTAAACGATTTCCCCATAACCTATCATTCAAGTCTTTGGCAGCCCATTCTGCCTGATCTCCTATTTGAAATACCGTCCTGTATCGCGTAAAAACTGGCTCCTCGTTTTGAGAGCAAGAGGTTACTAACAACAGAGGAAATATGAAAAGAATGTATAGTAGATGTCTCAAGCTTGTCTTGATGCAGTTAAAGGTGCAAGATAATCATTACAATCCGCCTCTTCGAGCAGTTCACTAGCGCATAGAGCAGTTGGGAAAATTTAGATTGAATTCATGAAAGAAAAATTCATCTTTTGTATAACAAATGCCATGAAAAACAATTGGTGCAGACAAACGAGTTTTTTATAGGAGTAAAAAGAAATGCTTTAACCAGAAAAGCAATCATACCGGTTATAAGAAAGTAAACATGAAATTTATGTATATGAAACACTTAAAACTCTCACTTATTTTGACCTTCCTGCCTGTCATTATTGCTTATGGCCAGAATAGTGAAATACCCAAATCAACATCATACGCGATTGGTTATACTTCATTAGAAACTGGTAACATAGAAATTTATTCAGGTGGTATAGAAGGTAAATTAACTAGTAAAAGTACCAATGAGAATGGTGGCTATGTTGCTTGGTCTCCCGATGGAAAGCGTATTGCTTTTTATTCAAAATATGATAAAAAGAAGACTTGGTCCATTCATACAATGAATAGTGATGGCACGGATAGAAAACGATTAACTCATTTAAAAAATAAATGGGATAATGCACCAGATTGGTCTCCTGATGGAACAAAAATTGTTTTTGCAAGAGCCTACAAAGATTCAGAAAGCGTCTGGCAACACGAAATTTGGATTATGAATTCAGATGGTAGCGAGCAGACTCAAATAAAGGGTCTAAAGGGAAGTAATCCTTATTTTACTCCAGATGGTAGAATTGTCTTTTCTCAGGAATTTGAAGATAAGAGCAATGCAATAAGTATCGCTGATGTTGATGGAAATAACATCATTCGGTTGACGAATAATAAAGGGACTCAAGAATGGCATCCAGATGTTTCTCCTGACGGAAAGCAAATTGCTTTTATGTCTGATAGAGATGGAAATTTTGAAATTTATGTGATGGATATAGATGGCTCCAATCAAAAACGATTAACATATAGTGATGCCCGTGATTCCATGCCTTCTTGGTCACCTGATGGCTCTCAACTAATTTTTCACACAAAAATGGGTGAAGACAGGAATGTTTACATGATGAATAAGGACGGTTCTTCCGTAAAAAAAATAATCTCAAATGGGGGACAAGCGGCGTGGTTAAAAATAGCACCTGCTAGCATTGCCCAACAAAGTCATAGCAAAGCACCAGTGGCTACAGCGGCCGAAGCCGAACTCTCTTTCCGAGATATTCCCTATCTCAAAAAAGCCTTTATCGATGTAACCCCAGCAGATAGAAAAGATGGTATTTCTGTGGGGGAATTAGGTGTCGATGGTGGAAATAAAGTCATGGTTCTTGAGCTGGCAAGGGACATCGCCGATAACAATGAAGATAAGTTTGACAGCTTTCACATAGTTTATAGGGATAAACTCTTGTTTGAATCCTATTATTTAAGAGGTAGAATCGATTTACCTCATTTCCAAGCGTCGGCAACCAAAGCATATACCTCAATGGCACTCGGTCGTGCAATCCAATTGGGATATCTGACCATGGCGGATCTTGACAAACCATTAATTAGCTTTCTAAAAGAATTAGATTCTACAAAATTTGTCGAAGGGGTAGAGCTGATTACTTTACATAAGGCGATGACCATGCGTGGGGGCCTTGGCATCACTAATGAACAACGGGAAGAATTCGAGAAAAATCCAGCTGTATTAAAAGGCCAGCGCATGGTGCAGGCCCTTCTGGAAAATAGTGCGCCCATTACCAAGGAATCCCAAGATTTTTTATACGGCAATTACAATCCAAGGATGGTTATGCAAGTTATTGAAGCCGTTGTGCCTAGTTCTGCAAAAGACTTCATTAAAAATGAACTCCTCAATAAATTGGGCATCACGGATTATGGTTGGAGAACTGAGATTAGTGATCTGCCAACTGCAGGGTGGGGATCTAGTATCACCTCCCGTGATATGGTGAAATTAGGTATCCTAGCTAAGAACAAAGGTAAATGGAATGGCGAACAACTGGTTCCGGAGGCTTTTCTCGCCAAAGCAACCAGCAGAATTCTCTTAACCGGCGATGATGATGTCTATGGTGGAGGTAAAGATGTTTCCAACCAAGGGTATGGTTACTACTGGTGGAATGCAGATTTAAAATACGGGAATAAAAGCTATTACAGTACATCTGCCCAAGGTGGTGGAGGACAATATATCATCTTGATTGAGGAGCTTGATTTAATGATTGTGGTTACTGCTCATAATAACGATAACCGCACCTTACAAATAATCGCAGAGCAGATTTTACCTGCATTTACCAAGAAATAATAATTAGTATCAAAATCTAAGAGATGAGAAAAACGTATTTTATTTTGATGTTTATAGGGACGCTATTATTAAATGCCTGTGGATCTGAAAATCAGAAAGAGAACGACAATGCTTCATCATCTGTGGAACTCTATTTTGGATTTAAACCACCAGGATTGGAAGCTAAACCCCTTGAATTAAATAATATGTCACAAAAAGGGTGGGAGCTAGGAGGTGTGAACGCTCCAAACATGAAAGAGTTTTACTTGACCTCTACTTTAGAGACACCTCTTCGCCCTATTGTTGTAAGTTTCCGCAAGGAAAACAGAGCTTGGAAGAAGTACGAGTTCTATGATACAGGTGGAGATGTTTTGTACTCGAAAGATAAATACATTGAACGAACCGAATCAGGGTGGTCAGCCATAAAAAGTCTTGGAGCTCCTTTTGACACGATTCCCATTATGCGTTTAACAGCTTCTTCCAAAGGAACTTTGGTTTTTGATGAAGCCACTAGAGATGGAAATGGTATTCTTCGTTATTCACGACTCATAAATGGCAAGCGTGAAGCACCAAAACCTTTTGATGCAACGATAAACACAGGTAAATGGACGGCTCATCCTTTCATTGCTCCAGATGAATCTTACATTATTTGGGATAGTGAGCGTGAAGGTGGGTATGGTGATAGTGATATGTATATCAGTTTTCGACAGTCAGATGGTTCATGGGGAGCTGCCATTAACTTCGGGGATAAGATAAACACAGATGGCGAAGACGGTGGAGGTTACGTAACGCCAGATGGAAAATATCTTTCCTATTGCCCCCGTTGCAGCCCACCCTATGATAGAATGTGGGTGGATGCAGAGATTATTGAAAAACTGAGACCAAAAATAGAAAAATGAGAAAATTGAAGTTATTTCTGGTGCTAGCCACAGCGGCGCTCCATGCGCTCCTTGCTCAGGAGAATCAAATTAAAGAAAATGCGGGGGTAGCGAGAACCTCTAATTTTGAATTGCCAAAGATTCAGGTTGTCCCAATAACGGATACTAATGCCAATAGACAATACGAACTTTATATTAAGCTACCAGAGGCGTATTCAGAAAGCAATGATAAATCGTATCCGGTAATTTATACAACCGATGCAATGTGGCACATGGAGATGTTATCTGGTTCCACAGAATACATGCTGGAAGATGTTATTCTAGTCGGAATTTCTTGGCAGAAAGACATCAATGATAGCCTGAAAAAAGAGTTTGGAGACCACGTAAGTCGATATAGGGATTATAGTTTTAGGAAACATGATAATCCTAAAATTCAAAAAAAAATACAGTTTGGACAAGCTAACAAACATTTAGACTTTATTCGTAATGATGTTATTACTTATGTTGACAATACGTATCGCACTGACCCAAATAGTCGTACCTATTTCGGTTATTCAATGGGTGGTGAATTTGGTGCTTATATATTATTGTCTCAACCTGATACCTTTAATAATTACATTCTTGGTAGTCCATCAATCAAAAATGAAGTTGAATATCTATCTGAACTTAATACGAAATTCGGAGCCTATGAAGCCTCAAAAAGAAACTCGAGTCTGAATGCCAATGTTTTCATTTCATATGGCTCATTGGAAGAAGCGATGATGGAGCCTATTGAGGCTTTTATTAAATTATTAAATGATAGAAGAGATGCGGGTTTAACCGTACTAAAAGAAGTGATTGATGGAAATCATGGAACTGCATTCCCTATGACCGCAGTTCGCAGTATTAGCTGGCTGGCACAACTGAATAAGCCCGTATTGGGAGGTCTTTATTTGGGGCAAAAACCACCTGGTTTCACTGCTATACCTTTTGCACCCGGAATTGTTAATACAGAACATCGGGAACTGAGTGGATTCTTTTCACCAGATTTAAAAGAGTTTTATTTTAATAGGAATGGGGGTAGCTACGAAAAGCACGCATTGGTTGTTTTTAAAAATATAGAAAATCAATGGAGCGAGTCGTATGTAATGCCCAGAATAGGAAGACCAGTGTTTTCACCTGACGGTAAGACCATGCATTTGGGAAAGAAATATATGGTACGTACCGAGACAGGTTGGTCTGAAGTGAAAAGTCTTGGTTCTTATTTCGATGACATTCGCATTATGCGCCTTACGTCTTCATCCAAGGGCACTTTTGTTTTTGATGAAGTAGGTTCTAAAGATGGAGATGGTGTTATTCGTTACTCTCGCTTAATTAATGGCAAGCGGGAAGCACCAAAACCATTTGGCAAAGAGATCAACACCGGCAAATTCAATGCGCACCCATTCATTGCACCTGATGAGTCCTATATGATATGGGATGGTGAAAGAGCGAGCGGTTATGGTGATTCTGACCTCTATATCAGCTTTCAAGAGAAAGATGGTTTATGGGGTGAGGCCATTAATTTGGGAAGTAGTATAAATACAGAAGCTTGGGAGTCAACCGCGTTTGTGACGCCCGATGGAAAATATCTTTTCTTCAATAGAAATGTGGGCTCATCCGATTACGAAAATATAGATATCTTTTGGGTAGATGCTAAGGTGATTGAAGATCTTAGGCCCAAGCCATAAAACTCGGATGAAGTCCCATAGGTACATGGAAGTAATCTGCTGATAACCAGTATCATTTTGACTTCCCAATTCAATACTTTATTTTAATTGTCAACGTTACATATATATGTAACGTTGATACACTAAGTGCTAAAATGGATAATTATGGCCCCACACACCTCAAATCTGTTTTCCAAGATAGCTTTACCATTAAAGAACGCTTACCAATGGTTAGATACAACACCGAAATTGGTATTGTTGTTTCTTTTATCCATTCTGTTGAGCTGTAACAATTCACTGGAACCCGTGTCGTCTGAAGAAGAAATTGATCCAGGCAATGAAATTGTGGATTCAGGAGATGCTGCTCTCAATTATAGAAACAACTGTGGAGGTTGCCATGGACAAGACCTTGGCTCATTTGTGGAACGCGAGTGGGCCTACGGCAATGCTCAGGACGATGTTATAAATTCCATAACCGATGGATACGCGAGCAATGGTATGCCAGCATACGGGTCTGCTTTAAGTGCGCAAGCAATCGAGGATTTGACCACTTTTATACTTACCGAGATTGATGGGAAAACCAAAGCGATGTTGGAGGAGGAGAACCCTGATTTATCAGGCTTAATCTCATCCGATGACCTTACATTTCGACTGGAAACCCTAACCGATGAGATTCCAGGCATTCCTTGGGGAATAGCACAATTGCCCACTGGCGAAATTTTAGTGACCGAGCGTGGGGGAGGGTTATTTTTGGTTAATAATGACAAGCAACTGACAGCAATTACCGGTGTCCCAGCTGTGGTTTCACAAGGGCAGGGGGGACTGTTGGATGTGCTGATACATCCAGATTTTGAAAACAATGCATTTGTGTATCTATCCTATTCCCGGGCTAACCCCAATAATGCATCCGAGCGGACCACTGCAGTGGCAAGGGGTAGGTTAGAGGGCAACAACTTGGTTCAAGTGGAGAACATATTTACGGCACTTCCGTATCTTGGTAGTACCCATCACTATGGCTCAAGACTAGAATTTGATAACGATGGCTACCTATATGTTTCTGTGGGTGATCGAGGATTCAGAGAGGTTTATCCTCAGGAATTGGACAATGCTATCGGAAAAATACACCGTATCCATGACGATGGTCAAATCCCTACCGATAATCCATTTTATAATACAGCAGGAGCAGTCAATTCAATTTTCACCTACGGCACACGTAATCCCCAAGGCATGAGCTTGCACCCGGAAACCGGAGCGCTTTGGGAAGGTGAGCATGGGCCTCAGGGCGGTGATGAGATCAATATTTTGGAAGCTGGGAACAACAATGGTTGGCCGGTTATTTCATACGGTATCAATTATGATGGCACCATATTTACAGATCTTACTGCATTGGCTGGCATGGAACAACCCATATACTATTGGACCCCTTCCATTGCTCCTTGCGGAATGACATTTGTGTCTGGCAATTTTTATGGAAATTGGAGAAATGATTTGTTCGTCAGCTCGCTCAAATTCGAATACCTCCATCGTTTACAAATGAATGGCAACGAGGTTATTGGCCATGAAACGCTTGTGGATGGTATAGGCAGGGTACGCGACGCACATATGGGTATAGATGGGTATCTGTACATCGTTGTAGAGGGCCCTGGTAGACTTATACGCTTGGTACCTGAACAATAGCGCCCAACTTTATTTGATTGAGAATAATGAAGAAAAAATTATTCTTCACAAACTAGATGATTGAAGGGATGTGAAAGTGTATGGAACGGAAACGGTAGTACACTATTTATTTTGGTTTATAAATTGTAGTACTTCCTCGGCAAACTGGTTTGGTTCACTAAACATGGGTGAGTGTCCGGATCTTTCAAAAAACACAAGCTTTTTGTCACTGGAACCTAAATTATCAAAAGCTTCCTGGGCATAGAATTCTGGAACGACCATATCATGCCTTCCCCAAAGAATCAAAGAAGGAATGGTAATCTCTGAAAGTCTTTCAGTGAAGGACAATTCGCCAATGATATCTTCGTCCAAGATGGATTGAATTTTTAATAAGTTCCAGATAAAAGTGAGTACATTATAATCCGAAACCTTAACGTTTCCATTTTCTGCATTGTTAATTATTCCGTCATCATTCAGATATTCTTCAGCATCAAACGCAAGGGTATTCAAAATGGCAAAATCGTCAAGACTCACTTCATCCGCATCTACCTTATCCAGTTCATCATAAACCGACTCCCAAAAGAGAACACTATTTTCAAGTTCAATTTGAGCGGCCGCTACGCGCTCAAAGTTTCGTATGTACTCAAAATAGAGGTCTTTTGGGTTGTGGCTGCCATCCACGTTGATCCAACCCAAAAATTCACTTTGGTCTTTCAATAAGGTAGCCGGGCCCAATGCGCCTCCCCAGCTATGTCCCAATAAAAAGAACCGAGAATCATTACCATAAATACGCTTTATAACTTTAACCAAGGCGAGTACATCCTCGGCCATTACATCAATCGTAACGTCATCTTCGGAATAATTTCCCTGTGACATTCCAGAACCTCGTTGGTCAAAATATACCACACCATAGTTATCCTCTATCTGATTAAATGCATTTCCCCTAAAACCTAATCCTAAACCGCCTGGGCCACCGTGTAAGGTGATAAGGAATATCTTTTCATTGGCATTCCCTTTGATATAAGCTGGCATATCGGCACCTTTATGACGTACAAAAACTGTAGCATCAAGATTACTTAGCGTATGATCATTAGAACAGGCATTGACCAACAATGTGGCTATTGCCAGAAATCCTATTTTGATATTATTGGCAAGTGATTGCATCATTGTTTTTTATTTTTAAAATTGAACCGGAAACCATATTGCAACGAAAAGGTAGGCAAGGCTCCTGAATTGTATGGTGTTCTTAGGGTGTAGTTGATATTGAAATAGCTGCCAGAACGTACTTTTCCTTTGCGATGTTTGCCTATTCCAACAGATAACGAGGGTGCATAATATCCGCGTCCTGGCAAGAAAACCTTATCGACCGAATCGCCATTGACCTCGTAGGTCTCAGGTAAAAAAGAACGATAATATCCTAAAGGATTTAGCTCGATGTTAAACTGTTTTCCCTTTTTATTGGTACGGCGCCAGGTAAGTCCGAAATTAGTGTAGGCCCCAGTATCCGTTTTTGATGAAAAGTTAGTTACAAACCCCAAATTTCCATTAAATAGGAACTGATGGGTATTGGTTCGCTCTTTATCGTTACGGGTTTTTGTTTTTTCGTTTTCTTTCCATAGGTATTCTGCGCCTACTGACAGGCCATTGCTCCAAAACACAGTCCCCACTAACCCCACTTTAAATTCAGTTCTGTCCAAAAAAGATTCTGGGAGTTCGGTGTTTGTCGTTTTCTTTTTTGATTTGATTTGCCCGTAGCTAAAGACGGTGAATAGGAATAGACAAAGTAAGAGTAACCGTAATTTACGTCTCATATGTTTGATTGATGGAAGACAAAAATATCTTTACAAAAACCAATTACCGTTAAAGATTGTGTAATTAAAACTTAAGGAATAGATAAAAAACAGCTGAACTAATTACTCTTTCCATTGTTTGCATATATTTTACTTGGGAGTGGATACTTTATAATTCGACTGCGCTCAGCACGGGTACCACGTCAAATGTATCATAATTTATATTATGTAAAATAGAAATTATAAGAATCAATCATCCCCCATTTGTGATTCTATATTATGACATGATCAATACAGGAACATTTAGTTTTCGTATCACCTGTTTTGCATTACCACTTTGAAAACTTAATTCGCCTTTTGAAGTTTTGGGAATGCAAAGTAATTTTGTGTTCGTTCGATCCACATATGAGGCAATTGCATCCAATGCATGTGCTCCTTCTGAAAAAACGTAGGAAACGGTGTTTTCCAAATCTGTTTTTTCTTTGTGTTCCATTTGGGAATCCTTTATACTGAATATACGCACCGGTGCACTGCTTTGTCCCTTTAAATCATTGATTATTTCAAAATCACTTCCTTTTAGGTCATCGAATACCCCTAAGGAGATATCTTCAAATGAATGAAAATTATGCCCTTCATCCATTATCAACACATTAACCTTATCATTTATAGATTTGATGAATCTTGATTTTTTCTTTGAAAGTACTAGAATATCCGGTTTAGCATCAGCAACATACTCTTTCAACTTATTTTTTATATTTCCGTAGGTCATTTGAACCGAAATAGGATAACTTTCACTTTCACTAACTTCTTCCGCTATTTTGGTAACCTTGGCCTTTGAATCACGCCTATCCTCATTAATAGCTCGCATCGCTGATAGTTGGTTGTCATATTTAACCACATCGACAGGAGTTTTCACAAAAAACACTTCTACCGTCCCATTTATGATTTTGGCTAATTGAACCGCATTGGTCAATACTGCTTCCGATGTGTTGGACAAATCCATCAATACGGATAAGCGATATTTTGAAGGGTTGTTTTTAGTTTTCATAGTTGCTGTTTTTTTAATTGTTGCACATCAAAACCGACATGAGTACACTTAAATATAACACGAATACTGTTAATTTACAGTGGTTTAACTTTTAATTAATAAAAATGTCAGGTGAAAAAAGGAGACTCTTTAAGAATCTCCTTTTACTATTCTAAAGCCTAAAGTGGTTAAAAAGTCTCCTTAAGGAGTATTTGCAGACTTTCCCATGACTTTTTGTCCGCATCTGCATCATATACCAATGGCAATTGGAATTTTTCACCATTTACATCCGCATCTTTACTTGTAAAACTATGTTTTACCCCGGGATAGGAAACATATTCGTATTTCGCTTGGATTGAATCCATGGCAGTCTTAAATGCGACAACGGATTCAGGGCTAACAAATGGGTCATCCGCACCATTGCATACCAAAACCCTCGCCTTAAGCCCCTTATTTGGCATTACGGGAAGTTGCACCCCACTATGAAATGCAGCCACGGCATCTAAATCGGCACCGGAGTTGGCCATGGTAAGCGCAACACTACCTCCAAAACAATAACCTATTGCGGCTATTTTTTCTTCATCAACGGATTCTTGTTTTTTTAAGAGTTCCAAAGCTGCATTGAATCGAGCCTTTGCTTCAGGTAAATTGGTCATTACACTCATGGCAAATTTTCCGGCATCATCTGGGTGGTTTGCTTGCTTTCCATCGCCATACATATCAATAGCCATTGCAGTATACCCTAATTCGGCGAGCATGTCCGCACGTTTTCTGACGTAATCGTTGTGCCCCCACCATTCATGTACAATCAATATTCCAGGCCGTTTTTTCTGATTATTTTCATCAAAAGAAACATAGCCCTTGAGATTTGTAGAGTCCGAAGCATAGGTAACCTCCTCCCCTTTTACTTTTACTGGCAGTTCTTGGTTGCTTTGCTCTGTATTGTTTTTATTTTCAGATTTCTGTTTGCAGGACGTTGTGACAATTAAAAATGCACACAACATGAAGGTGATAAAAGCTTTCATGGTATCAAATTTTAAAATGAACCTAAAGATAACCAAAGATGAACAATGCCACTTTGTTTTGCACCTATCCAGTATGACTAAAACAGATGTTTTAGCTTTTTAACCCATTTTACGGGAATGGTATATGGAGCGTATCGAATTGGAATGTCTATCCAATTGGGCTTTCTTATTATTGCTTTTTCATGAGAGAACAAGTCGAAGGAGTGTTTACCATGATATCCTCCAATTCCGGACTGCCCTACCCCTCCAAATGGTAATTTCTTGTTGGTGATCTGCATAACAACATCATTGATGACACCTCCCCCAAAACTATTGGAATTGATCATCCGTTTCTGAAATTTCTTGTTTGTTGAAAATACATAAAGTGCCAACGGCTTCCCGTAGCGGGATATGTGTTGATGGATATCCTCTTCGGATGAATAGGATAGTATTGGAAGTATTGGCCCAAAAATCTCTCCTTGCATAAGTTCGCTTTCCACCTTTGGTTCATCTATCAATGTGGGCTCTATAAATTGTTCTGTATCCGCGTAATTCCCTCCGAACAAAATGTTTTGCCTATCCAGCTTACTTTTTAAGCTATTGTAATGGTCAGAGGTAACTATTCTGGCAAAATCCTTTGATTTTTGTATGTCCTCGCCATAAAAGGTGGTGATGTGATGCTTCAATTCTTTTATCAAGGTTTCTTTTACGGATGCATGGACCAAAATATAGTCGGGAGCAATACAGGTTTGCCCAGCATTTAAAAATTTTCCCCATACAATTCGCTTTGCAGCAAGCTTAATGGATGCAGTCCCATCAACAATACAGGGATTTTTACCACTTAATTCCAAAGTAACCGGGGTAAGTTTTTCGGCGGCACTTCTATAGATGATCTTACCCACTCGTGAACTTCCTGTAAAGAAGATATAATCCCATTTCTCGGACAAAAGTGATTGTGAAACTTCCACTCCTCCTTCAACAACGGTTACATATTCGGGTGGAAATACATTTTTAATGATATCCGCTATGATTCGTGATGTGTGCGAAGATAGCTCTGAAGGTTTGAGCAGTACTGTATTCCCTGCGGCCAAGGCTCCGATTAGTGGAGATATGGAAAGTAAAACGGGATAATTCCATGGGGCAATAACCAATACATTTCCATAGGGCTCTTTATAGATATAGTCTGAAGAAGGAAAGTTTCCCAGTGTTGGACTTGCTTTGGTAGGTTCACTCCAAAAAGCTACGTTCTTCAATGCATGCTTTAGTTCAGAAAGAACCAATTGGGTTTCAGTGGCAAGCGCTTCAAACTTTGGTTTTTTAAAATCAGCATATAAGGCATCACAGATGTCATCTTCCCTTAAAACTAATTCCTTTTGTAAAAGCTTTAGGTATTTTTTCCGAAATCCAACATCCTTTGTCTTCTGTCCAGCAAAGAATTCACGTTGTCTTTTTACCAAATCTCCTATCATAAATACCTGTCCTTTTGAATATCAGCAACAAAAAAATAGTTAATACTACAAATATAGGATATATAGGAAATGGCTCCGCTGGATTACATCCAACAAAAAAGCACCGGAATTACCCGATGCTTATATTTTAAGAAATTATGTTTTTATAAAGTTACTTCCTGAGTATTTCCGTTTGGAAAAACAAGGGTAGCAACATTATCACAGGTACCATCACCAAAATCAATTGTAATGGTAAGCCCGTTTTTATTTACATCCATGCTTCCTGAGGTTAAATACTCACAACCAAAATTACCCGCTAAATCGGTAATGGTCTCAACAATGTAGGTGTTTCCATCAGCTTCTACCTGCCAAGTTCCTGAAAGAGTGAATATGCTTGTCTCTAAATTTTCACCAAAGGTGAATGAAAAAACCTTCGTGCCATTTTCTGAAATAACACTTTCATCTTCCATCTCAACAGACATATTGCTAACTACAGTGAAAGCGATTGTACCTTGTTCAATATCACTACCCAAAGTGTAGCTTCGTGTTCCGTTAAGTTTTAGGGTTCCTACATAAAAGTCAACATAAGTCGCCGTAAACGCAGAAGTTTCGTTTTCAAGATTGTATGTTACCGTCAATGTGCCATTTATGTTTTCAGTTCCATTCAGCACACAATTGTTGAACGTTACCGTGTAGCCAGTTTGGGTGTATTCGGCCGAATAACATTCATTTGACACGCCTGTAGATTTGCTAGCTGTTGCATCCAAAGTAAACAGTTCTGCCAAGGCGCTATCTACGGCACCAGCAGCGTCATCAGTTTCTAAAATGATTTGAAGTTCTGTTTGGGAAAGCTCTACTTCTCCATTGTATGAATTTGCATCTTCGCTACATCCTTGCAAGAAGAGAAGAGCGAAAGCGGTAATTGACAATGCATGGATTATTCTAGTTAGTCCATTCATGATACTAAAGTTATGGGGTTATGCTCCACTAACGGTAAGCGGGCTTTTTTAGTGTGCATTTCTTTGTTTTATCGATGAATTGCTTCCTAGAAAACAACACAAACGCCCCCATGTTTTACTTTAAATTACTTCAACAATATCTGTTTGATCAGCACTGAACTGCATTCGTTTTCCAGACCAATATGAAGCAGCAGCCAAATGGGAAGGTTTAACGGCGTTTAGTCCCACATCAATAGGCGCTGTGAGCTGTGCTCCCGTTTTAATGGCATCAAAAAAGTTTTTGACATGTGCATGGGTAAGATTTTCATCATTTTGGAAAATAACCGGTTCACCTTTATGCGGTGTATAGATGTATCCAGCCCGAAAGAGTTCCAATTGACCTTCTGTACCATGAAAAAGAACAGAGTCGTGTTTGTTTTTTACAGGCATAACGCTACATTCAAAAGTAAAATTCCATCCTGCCTTATATTTAATAATGGTATTGACCGTATCTGGATTGGTTCTGTCATCTTTTAGGTGATAGATACCTCCTGTTGTAACTGCATCTAAAGGATTTGTATCATCCATCATCCATTGGGCGACATCACCCCAATGGGTCAAAAGATCAGATAGAATTCCAGTACCGTATTCCTTATAATGGCGCCATCCATCGTATCTTGGCCAGTAGTAATCCATTTTTTGTGAAGGTCCAAGAAAGGTATCCCATTTGAAGTTTTTTGGCATTGGTCGCTGTTGCAACTGGCGCCTTTGCCAGCCAAAATTGCTCCAAACTGCCCTAACAAAAACCATATCCCCCAGTTTTTTGGAACCTCCAAAGAATTCTTCTTTTACTCTTTGATACATCTGTCCGCTGCGCTGTTGTGTTCCTGTTTGGCACACTACCCCACTATTGGCTACTGCTTCTTTTAGCATAGGACCTTCGTTATAATGTAAGGTCACCGGTTTTTCCAAGAGTAGGTGCTTCCCAGCCGCTAAAATTCGGATCGCGTAATTTTTATGTAAATGGTCAGGTGTGGCCAACAATATCGCATCAACAGCATCATTGGATAATACTTCCTCCAAATCATAGGTCATTGGAATTTTGCCCAACTCCAAATATTCCGTTGTTCTTTTTACTTGTTCATCCCAAACATCGCAAAACATTACCGGTCTTATCTGATTGGTCTTCAACATCTCTCCCAACACCCATCTACCCCGTCTCCCTGCTCCTACAACTGCAAGGCCTATTTTATCATTGGACCCAAGAATATTTCCATAAGATGCTGCAGTTAATGCCACTGCTCCTGTTCCTATTATAAAATCTCTTCTCTTCACTTTATTTAGTTAGAAATTAGTCGGTAGCAGGTGTTGTATGAAGTAATTCCATGCCGATAGAAGTTCTTGGTTTAAAACCCTTCCAATTTCCCGTATTTGCATCAGGTTCAAGGTCTAAGTACTCGGCATAATCCATTTCCTGTAAATGAATTCCCAAGAATGCGGTTATAAAATGTTGGTTCACATTATTGATACGGCGCATATCCCAAACGGAATCCGCGTATCTTAAATATTCATCAATATGAAGTCCAGGTTTCATGGTATCTGGAACAGGTGGGTTTGGAGCTACATTATGTCTTGCATTTATATAGGTCAACAAATAGCGATCACTGTTTATTGCTCCTTCATAGATTGCTTTAATTCCTTTTTCATATCCAGATATGTCATCTTGACTACCCGCAACAAAAAGCGTTGGGGTTTTTAAGCCCGCCAATCCCATAGTATCCCAAACCCCATTGGTCATACCCCAAGGCGCAAGGGCAACAAAGGCTTTGATTCGTTGGTCAATTGAACTTTTATATGCTTCATTGTCCATGCCTCTTTTATCCAAAGCATCGCTTCCTCCTGTCATGGATTTAAAAAAGCCAATTGCAGCGGCACTATATCCAGCTCCGCAGGTATTGAGACCACCATATCCACCCATGGAATAACCTATTAATCCCGTTTTGGAAGTATCGACCAATCCGGCTAAAAAGCTATCGCTTGAAGGAGATGCGAGTTTTTCAATTTCATTAAGCACAAATAATTGATCAAGAGATCTATTTGCCAATGTACTGGTGAAGTTGGCCGCATCTTTATAGGTTGAATCTGTATGGTCAATAGAAACGACCACATATCCTTTTGAAGCCAAATTTTCAGCCAAATAGGTAAATAGAAAACGGGAACCTACATATCCATGGGATAAAATAACAAGCGGATATTTTTTTTCAGTTTTTACAATTAAAGCGTTTCGTAAAGCTCTTCCTTTAAATTTAAAAGGTACAAGGGGGCGTTCCGCTCTTCCATTTGTTCCCAATACCTGTGTATAGGTTTCAATTTCATCAACATTCTGTGGAATTGTAGCTGGATACCATACTTCCACCGTAATGGGGCGGTCGTACAATTGACCTTTTCCGTCTTTGATGCTAAGAATGTCCAATTGATTTTTATTGACCAAATCCAGTGTCTGAACCCCTACTCCATTATCTCCTCTGGCAGAAAGTTCTGGGGCATCGGGAAGGGCGTCTCCAACTAGAAAATTTTCTTGGGAGAATGTACTTTGGTGAACGGTAAAAAATGCTAGCGTAAAAAAGAAGGAAAGAAATTTCATGGAAAGAATTTAGAATTATGGTGTCAATTTCCTAAAAATAGCGATTTTTTATGCGAAAAGTTCAATTGGAAACACTCCTTTGTCAATCGGCGGTGGTTGTAAAGCTGAGTAATTACAAAATTGCTTTACTTTACAATAAAAAATGGCTTATGAATCTTATTAAAAAAGTACCCCTTCTTGTTTGTTTTGTATTGCTTTTATTTTCTTGTAGCATCGATGATGGTGAACAAGGAATAGACCCACCCAATTTTGATGTTATTGGTCTTTGGGATTTGGTTGAAGTGAATGTGAATCCAGCGCAGGATATTAATATGGATGGTACGGCTTCTACCAACTTAATTGACGAAATGGATTGTATTTCTGGAACATTATTGATTGACGGAGATTTGGTCTGGACCTATGAACAGACAGATATCGCCGTTTCACCGATTACCAACAATCAATATGTTGTTACCTGTCTGGAAAGTGTTACTGCCACGGGCACCTGGTTTTCAGATGAAGTTGAGGCAACTTTTGATGGAAATTCAGTGTTGACAGCATTACAGATTGATGGTGAGTTGTTAGT
Organism: Flagellimonas eckloniae; assembly: GCF_001413955.1. Taxonomy (NCBI): domain Bacteria; kingdom Pseudomonadati; phylum Bacteroidota; class Flavobacteriia; order Flavobacteriales; family Flavobacteriaceae; genus Flagellimonas; species Flagellimonas eckloniae. Next base: position 860,665 of record NZ_LCTZ01000002.1, read on the forward strand.
CAATCAATTGGGTCAAGACTTGCCGGGTATTCAAAGTTACGTGTATGAGCGACGGATTGTAAATTAAATTTGTTGCCCTTTTTAACATGGAATAGCCCTTGCCTTGCATATATTTGAAAAGTTATGAGCAGAGTAGTATTTCTTTTAATCGGTCTTTTTCTTTCGCAGCTTCAGGCTCAAGTAAACCCTATTAAGATTGTTGAAAAACCATCCAATAATAGGATGACCTTTTTTGCTGTAAACGAAACCCAAACTGATTATGACGTTCTTTTTGAAGTGAAAGGAAAAAATTTCAGACAAAGTGCCGCAAAACCAAGATGGATAAGGGTTCCCGCAACATCTAAGGTGCACCTAAAAACTGTTATTCTTTTTAGGGATAAAAAACCGGTTTTCACAAAAAGCTTGAAAGTAAATGATAGTCTATCAAAGAGGGCGTTAAAGAAAGAGTTTGAAATTCTGGATATTCCACCTCCTAAAATCAAACCAAGAAAACAGATTACGATTTATACTACCAATACTTGTGTTGCATGTGATAGTATTGTAGCAAAACTTACCGTGGATAATCTTATTTTCAGAAGCATTAATTTGAACGAGAAGCCGGAGGTGAAAAATCAATTAAGCAAGTTTATTGCAAAGTCTCCAGAAGAAATGGATTCTATCTCTAGCCCAATAATCAGCCTAGGTGGGAAACTATATAGTTGGATAGCTTCTTATGAACAATTGCAGGAAGAATTGAACAGGGAATGATTTATCAAAGCTTTTGCGCAATGATTACCCACATTTGTTTGTCTTCTTCCCATTCCCATTTCCCATGATTTTCTATTTCTGATATAATTTTGAACCCCGCTTGCTTTAGTTCTTCTCTAACATTGCCAATGCTCAACGAATGGGCCGCTACCTGTTCCTTTCTCGATTTTCCCTTTACTCTTTTTTTTAATTTTTCCAGTATCATGATTTTTCCATTGGATTTCAAGGAATTTTTTACGAGCCGTAATACTTTTTCATGGGCGTCTATTTCATGATAGGTGTCAATAATGTACACAATATCCAATTCGCTTTTGGGTAGTTTAGGATCATCATAATCGCCTAAAATGGTAATTATACTCGTGTGTCCTCGTTTGTTTGCATTACTGCGTAGTGTCTCCAATCGGTCATTTCTTACATCCACGGCATAAACCCTTCCATCCTTTAAGACCTTTTTTGCCAAATGTATGCTCAAATACCCTTCATGGCAGCCTATATCCGCCACTCTGTCACCGACTTTTATTCCCGATAGATTTAATAAATAATCGGTTTTCATCCATTGATCTCGTTCCGACCAATCTGCTTCCGTATACTGTGCTGTAAGTGAAGCTATTGAAGTTATGATTGTAAATAGGACGGAAAAGATATGTTTCATATACTAGTTAGTCTTCAATCAACCCTTGACCTTCAATCCATGGGGCTCCGGCCTCCTTCAATTCTGATTCAATAGCTGGAAGGGTGCTTTTTACGATAACACTTAATTCTTTTTTGATGTTCTTCAATTGGTCCGTTGCTCTTTTCATAGCAGCTTTGTGGTTTCCTGTAGGGCCATATGTGTTGCTCAATGCCACAACACCAATAAAATTGCCATTCCCTGGAGACGGTGGATTTCTTTCTCCAACTTCATTTTTAGCAGGACTGCCATTCATCTGTTTCTGCAATGAATGAAGCGATACTTTAGTATTATATATTTTAGTTGATAATCCAGGGCTTGGTTTTTTGATTTCAGCCATTGCACGTCTCATGGCATCGACTTTTAACATGCTCTTAGATAGGATGGAATTTGTTGCTGCCAAATCCTGTTGAAAATGTTGGTATGTACTTCTGAACGCATCTATTTCAGAAGCTGGTTTGCCAGGTAGTGCACCTTTGCCCAATGGTTTTACTTCAAACGTTTGTGTGTTTGACAGTTGCTTTAGTTCTCCATCCACCTGTTGATATAATTCCACAGCATATGTACCTGGAGTTGCCAAGTAAGGAGAACCGAAAAAATTGTTTCCTCCTTTTGGCTTTTCCAACTTTATCCCTCTTCTAGCTGCATGAGAAAGATTCCAGGAAACTCGGTTAAACCCTTTCTTGTTTGTCCCTTTTATGGTATTTACCAAATTTCCTGCATCGTCTTTTACTAGAAGTACTATTGCCAGGTCTTCCTGATTTTTTTCATTCTCCAATGCTTCCCATCCTGGAAAAGAGATATTGCTTTTCTGCTTGTTAAGTGTTTTTTCTGATTCCGTCCGCAGCTCTTTTAACGTTTTAAGCTTCTCAGGCAAGAAGTAAGTAAACGTAGCTCCATACGGTGGGTTTTCAGCCCTATACTCCGAATGACCTTGACTAGAGACACCACTTTTTTCGATGTACCAATACGCCGGTTTCACCTTAAAAAGAGTGGCTTTTCCCATCTTGGCCATATCAAAATCACGTAATGGCGAAATATCATCCAGAATATAGAAACCACGCCCAAAAGAAGCACCAACAAGGTCATCTTCCCTTCTTTGAATTGTAATATCCCTAAATGAAATAGTAGGTAAACCACCATTTAAAGGTACCCAATATCCACCTCCATTGTTGGTGAAATAGATTCCAAACTCCGTTGCAGCAAATAATAACTCTCTTTTTTTATGATCTTGTACAATTCGCCAAGTAATCAATTTTTCGGGAAGGTTTCCGTTTATAAAGGTCCAACTTGCTCCTTTATTGGTACTTTTTAAAAGATAAGGTTTATAGTCCCCTTCTTTATGGTTGTCCAAGACCAGGTATACGGTATTTGCATCATATAAATCTGCCCGTACATCATTTACAAAAGCTCTGTTTGGTACTCCTTTGATGGACCCAAGCATTATTTTTCTCCAATTTGCACCACCATCCTCGGTAACCTGCAAAATACCATCATCTGTCCCAGCATAAATGAGACCTTCCTGCAAAGGTGATTCCGCCAAAGAAGTAATCGTATTATAGGTAGACATTGCGCCAACATCCCACGCATTGTCCCAGCTTTGTTGTCTTCCCAGGATTGGCAATGTCAATCGTTCTTCATTTCTGGTTAAATCATTGGAAATTGCCGTCCAATCATCTCCCCTATTTTCAGATTTCCATACGCGATATGATGCAAAGTATAAACGTTGGGGATTGTGTGGGCTAACTAAAATCGGTGCATCCCAATTAAAACGTTCATAGGGCTCCCCTGCTGAGGGTTGTGGTTGAATAAAAACGGTTTCTCCCGTTGTTTGATCAATTCTCCATAGCCATCCCTGTTGAAATTCTCCATAGGTGATATCTGGGTTTCCTGGCTCAATTGCTGATTGATGCCCATCCGCGCCCAATGTTTTCCACCAATCCGAATTTAAAATCCCAGCTTTGCTTCTAGTTCGCGATGGTCCACCATGGGAACCATTGTCCTGTGTGCCTCCATATATATTATAAAACGGCTCTGTATCGTCTACGGCAACCTTATAATATTGGGTAATGGGGAGGTTACTAAAGTAATTCCATGTTTTGGTGAGGTCATACGATTCATATAGTCCTCCATCAGTGCCAAAAAGCACATAATTTGGGTCTGATTTTTTAAAGGCCATGGCATGGCTGTCCACATGTTTTTTATCCTCGTTCATGGTTTCAAAATGCTTTCCATGATCATTAGAAATTTGCACATAGTTGCTCATTAAGTACAGTTTTCCTTCTTGATGTGGAGAGGCATAGAGCTCCTGATAATAATGTGGGCCAGTTCCTCCGGAAACAGCGTCAGATTGTTTCGTCCATGAAGCACCTTGGTTTTTTGAAATAAATACCCCGCCCTTTTTTCGGTCCAATTCAATAGCGGCATAAATGGTCTCGTTATTGAACGGAGAGATGGCAAGCCCAATTTTACCCAAATTGGATTTTGGGATTCCAATAGTTAGTTTAGTCCATGTTTCCCCACCATTTGTACTTTTATGAATTCCTGAACCGGGACCACCGCCCATATAGGCCGCTACTGTTCTGTGTCTATCCCAAGTGGCTGCATAAAGAATATCTGGATTTGAGTAATCCATAACAATATCTGTAACGCCTGTCCATTCACTGTTGCCCAGAGTTCTTTTCCAGGTCTTTCCACCGTCAACCGATTTATAAAAACCTCGCTCTCCTCCCTTACTCCATAATGGCCCTTGTGCAGCAACCCAAATAATGTTTGAATTTTCTGGGTGCACCATAATTTTGGAGATATGTTCCGAGGCTTCAAGTCCCATATTTTTCCAAGTCTTTCCTTCATCATGACTTACATATATTCCATCACCAAAACCGGCATGTCTTCCTCCCACATTTTCTCCTGAACCAACCCAAATAGTATTGGAATTATTTGGGTCTATGGTAATGCATCCAATTGAATAGGTGGACTGTGAATCAAAAATAGGTTTCCATGTGGTTCCAGCATTAACAGTTTTCCATACACCACCTGAACCCACGGCAACATACCATATACTCTCATTTTTTGGATGGATGGCAATATCGGCAATACGACCAGAGGTCATGGCTGGACCAATACTTCTGAATTCCAAACCTTTAAAAGTGGTAGAATCCGATTTTTGGGATGATAATTGAAAAATGAAAAAAAATAATAGTCCGGAACAAATTTTTGAGAAGAATTTCATTTGAAGGTTTTTGATTGAATTAGCACCGTAATATAGCCAAAAGGAACAGGCGGAAATCTAAAAGAAATGTGAAAATAAAATACTTCGACAAAAAAATAGATTCAAGTTCTGTCCTTTAGTCTATATACAAACTTTAAACCGCTCCAATCTTCGTCAATAGCTGCTACTTTGGTGTCTACCAGTCCAATTGACAATAGGTGTTCCCGCACTGGTTCTCGTTTTAAATCAGTCTTTATGCTTGAACTGCCTTTAGGCCAGGACACCCAAAGCATCCCATTCTGTTTTAAACAGTTTTTATGTTTCTCAGCAATCTCTTCAAGTTCCTGAATTGATGTGCAAAACACATGGACAAAATCAAATTCTTTATCTATAAGTGTCTTATGAATCGAAAGATTTTCGGGTAAATCAGCAAATAGATTGAAATAGTGTTCAGGTGAATGATAAAGTAGCATGGAAAATCCTTCCTTTATTCCAAGCTTTTTTGCCAGTGGTGTTCCAGAATACCCCGATGTAGATGGCATAAAACTAAAATTAGTGTTTTTTTACAAAAGTCAACAGCTTATCTATAGCCTCGGTCACATTTTTCTTAATTGCTCTTTTCGCAACTAAAAAAATGATCATTTTTTTTAGTGGAGACTTTGCCGTCCAATATATTTCAACTTCTAACTCACAACTATTTTCCGATGTAGGCGTGAAAATGTAGAATTGATAAAATTCATCAACAGGTGGAGGACTTGTAGTGTATTCGCCATAAATTAGACTTCCAGGCTTCACCTCTTTTGTGGCCGTGGTAAAGTTTAAATGCTTTCCATTGACCACACAGATATGTTCTGTACCGGATCTAGTGACCTCATTTTCATTATATTCCAATCGGTCTATTCCTTCCGTCCATTCATATCGGTAGGCGTAGTTTGTTACGTACTCCATAAGTTGTTCTGCGGACACCGGGAATTCTTTCTTTAAATGTATTTCTGGTGATTTGTCAAAATAAACATTGTTAGGCTTATCAAATGCGCGTAGTTTAAGCTCCGCAGGATCAATTAATGAATATATATAGCTTACCTCACTCCCATCATAGATATCCGAACCTTGTCTGAACCTATATATTTTACTGGAGTAATATGGAGATAATTGAATATCGATAGCCAATGACCTACTAATCAAAGCATAGTTATCACTATCAACAGAATTCTTTAATAACCTATGAGCCTCTATTACCTGCTCACCAAAAGGTTTTCGGTTTCCCTGTACCTCAATGTGTTGAAGGTTGCCACAATGGGCAATAACTTTTAGTTGAAGATTTGGAGCGGTGGCACATGCATTACAAGGGCAAATACGATTCTTTTCCAACATTTTAAGATGACTGTAAAATGCAGTAAACATGGATTCGATTTGTGCCAATAGGTTTTCTTGGGATGGAATTTCATTCTCTTTGTAAAAGAAAAGGGCATCTCCCTCAATTTCCGCCAGTTTTAATTCTACGGTATTGGCATTAACCAAAACCTCCAGTAGTTCGGAGATTACATGCTGACTATGTTCCACCTCGGTGGTCTGAATAAACTTGGTATATCCAGAAATATCCGGAATAAATAAAAGGGATTTTGACATTTTTTGATTGAAGTTGTATGATATTGGTCACTTTGTATGGACCTAACTTACAATACAGTTTACTGATCGTTCTCCATTTCTTGAAGAATTTTCTTGAAGCCTACAGCCACACCATTTGTCCACCCAAATCCATCTTGAGTTTCATACTCTCCTCCTCCGGATAATAAAGATAAATCCTCCACATTATACTTTTCCATCATTTTCCCTGTGTTCTTGTACACTTTTTCATTAAGAGCCAGCCATCGATTCATTACTTCAACGGCCTCTTTTTCATAGCCATAATTGAAAAGCCCTTTCACAGCAATCCACTGTAAGGGAGCCCAGCCATTTGGAGCGTCCCATTGTTGATCTGAGTGATTCAGGGTGGTAACCAGCCCTCCTTCTTTTAAAAAATGGGTCATTATTACGTCTTTAACCTGTTCAGCTTGTTCATTTGTGGCCAATTTAAAATACAAAGGGAAGGTGCCTGCCAATGTTAGTTCCGGTGTTATTGTCTTTTTCATGAAATTAAAGTCATGGAATAGGCCACTCTGTGGATTCCAGAAATATTTTTGAATGGCTTCTCCCCTTTTGACTGCCTTGTCATTAAAAAGTTTTCCATTGGACTGGTCTCCTTGAATAAAATAGCCTTCTGCAATTTTGTTTTCCATAAAGTATAGGAGACAGTTTAGATCAATTGGCAATATTGAAGTAGTTTCCGTACTACCAAAAGAATCATTTTCACCATACCACCTTGAGCTAAAATCCCATCCCGATGCCGCAGCAGACCTTAGATTGGTGTATAATTGTTTCTTGAGGGAATCCGTTTCCAATTCAGTGGCCAAATGTAAATCTTCTTTGTAGGCTTCCGGTCTTGGTGTGGACCCGCTATCCCAATACCGATTTAACAGGGTGTTTTGTTCAATTCTAAGAACATGACGATTGATTTCTTCCAAATTCGAATTCTCTTCATCATTCATCCAGAAATCATACTCTTTGATTAATTGTGGTAGATAGGATTCAAGTATTTTTTCATCATTTCTCGATATGGCATCTACCATCAGTGAAAAAAATGGTGGCTGGGACCTTGTTTTATAATAATTTCGGGTGCCATTGGGTATAAAGCCTATCGAATCTATCAGAAAAGCAAAATTATCAACCATATTTTTGGCTAAATCATATCTATCGTCAGCCAGAAGCCCTTCTAAAGTAAAATAGCTATCCCAATAATAGATTTCCTGAAAGCGTCCTCCTGGCACAACATATTTATGAGGTAGCGCTATTCTGGAAGAGTGTGGTATAACATCATCAGGACCTCTTGTCAGGTTATCCCACATATAGGTTATATGCTCGTACATGGTTCTAGACGTGTCGGTTTCAAACTCCAAGGCCTTCATGGATCTATCTTCAAAATTATTTAGGACAAATGCCTTTAGTTCAAAACCTTCTTTCTCCCTCTCCAAAAGATATTTTGCTTCTAGTGTGGATGCATCTTTCTTTGGGACCAAATCCACAAAAGTTTTTGAATCTTTAAAAATACCAGCAAGCTGGACATCCGTGAAAAGTTGGGATTCATAAAAATTTACTGGTTCTATGGGTTGGATGGTCTCTTTACAGCCCAGAACGGATAAAAACAAGAATAAACTAAAAAACCAGACTTTCATTTCATTATAAATTTAAACTAAGCTAAATATAAGAGTAATACGCTAAATGAAAATCCTTAAAATCATATACGATTTGTATATTTAGTTCATGGATAATGCCCACGTTTTACGAAATCGAGTAAAAACCCATTTGTTGGAGCAAATCGAAAAAGGTGAATTAGAGGTTGGGAAAACCATTAACCTTGCAGCGCTATCCAGAAAAATAGGAATTAGTGTTACCCCAATCCGTGAGGCTTTAAGTCAATTGGAACAAGCAAGAATAATAAATGCTATTCCAAATAGGGGCTTTGTTGTCGCCAAACTTACTAAAACGGAAGCCAAGAACCTGTACAATACCATTGCACAACTGGAGATAATGGCATTGGAAAGCTCTTCCTTTTCAGAAGATGATGTTGAATTCTTAACATTGCAACAACTCAAATTAAAGCAAGCCAGTTCCCATGCCACTAGATTGGACGCTAGGTTCGGGTTCCATGATTTGTTGGTTGCAAAGTGTGCCAATACCATTCTATTGCAAATTTTGGATGACCTTAAAGCTCGAATACTTTTTTATGAACAGGGATTTGGACAAGATGTATCTTTTTATGAAAAAGTGGATAATCAAAACGATGCTATAATCGAAGCTATAAAAGAAGATAATATTCCTACGGCCACACTTATTCTTAAAATGAATTGGATGATGGTTTCAGAATATATAGGGGCTCAAATGAATATATGAAGGCCAACTTTATGTTAAATCAAAATAAACAGATGGAGATTTCGTTATTATTTAAAATACTTCCTAATGGAATTTTTGAATAAAGAAATTGAAACCTTGGTAAAGCGTAAGAAATCCAAATCTTTGGTTAAAAAGCAGATTTCCTGTGGAATATTCCAAGATTTGGGTGAGCCTGAATTAAAATCCTTAGAAAATACTGAAATCAACGAATCCTCTCCTGCTTAGTATTCAAAAAGTGACCTATCCAATCCAGGGATAAGATTGATGGCATTTTTATAATATACTTTTCTTAGCACCTCGTCCGGTAAATCCAATCCGTACATAGCCCAAAAAGCATGATACTTTTTGTAGTATGGAAAATACTCATCAGCAGTTTCCAATACTCTGAAATAAGTAGGAAACTCTTCAGGTTTCCAGCTATCTTTTCCAAACAGGATTCTATCTTGATACTTTACAAAAAACTCATTGGCGCGTCGTGGTTGTCGGCCCAATTCAGCAATTATTGCACCAATACCCACTGACATATTCGGAATCTCATCCAATAACTCCCCTAGCCTATCTAAATTATTGGCATACCAACCCATATGTGCGTTAATGAACTTTGTTTTTGGATGTTTTTTGAACATTCGGTGTTGTTCATCAATAATTTGTTGCCATGGCGCAGGATTGGTCGCGGAACGTTTTCTTCTTGGTCTTGTCTTTAATTCTAGCCAACGCTCGTTCTCGCTGTCCATAGGGTCCCAAAATGATTTTGGATCAGCAGCATGGATCAATACCGGAATTCCCAGTTCACCGCATTTTTCCCATATGGGATCCAATCTGGGGTCATCTATGGCAATCCTGTTTCCGTTTATGTCCTTGTTTCTAAGCCCCAAGCTTTTATATACCTTCAAGCCTTTAGCTCCACTTTTTATATCCAATTCCAACTGTGCAGCGGCCAATTCACCCCAATTGGAATTTCCCACACCGTCAAAATCCACATTGGCAAAAACTACAAATCGATTGGGATAATTATCGTTCACATTTTTTAGCATTGCCCGCAATCCCTCACCAGAGCCTCCACTAAGATTAACCATAACCCCCATATTCATTTCATCCATATCCTTAACTAAGGTTGATAAATCTTGCGTGGCCATTCTAAACTGATGGCTGTGGACGTCTATAAAGGTAAACTTAGCCTTGTTTACCGGGTTTTCTGGGACAACTAAAGTGGATTTTGGATTGTATTCTTCAAAACCCATCTCTTGGGAAAAACCAAAGTTGATAAACAGAAATGTAATTAAAGTGATAATATAGGTTTTCATAGTTAGGTATTATATAAATCAAGTAGTTGATTGTATTCTTTTTGTGTATCGATATCTACTTCCTTACCATCTGGAACAACCCCAAATGCCTCACTTTTATGTTTGATAATTAAGTGTCTTGCACCGAAATCTTTTTTTAATTCTGATAGCTCGATCAACAAAGTATGGTCAAAGATTGCTGGAACCCCTAGTTTTTCGCCATAGTCGGTAGCAACTATTCTTTTTTTACGTCCCCTAAATGTTGAAATTATGGTATTTAAGAATTCCACATCTATCAAGGGCTGATCTGCAAGCATTAGTAGAATACCGGAAGTATCTTGGTGCATTTCTAAAACATGTTTGGCTCCGCATGAAATGGAACTACCCATGCCTTGCTCCCAATTTGGGTTCTTCAAGGTTTTGACAGTTTTTGGGACCACTTTTTTAATCTTTTCTGCATTTGAACCTAAAATCACCACTATGGAGTCGGTAATTTTTTGAGCCTGTTCAATGGCATTACCCAACAAGGTGGTATTTTTCCACGGAAGCAGCTGTTTAATGTTTTCTTGCATTCTTGTGGATGCTCCTGCAGCCAATATGAGAATTGAAATTCCTTCTGTCATTAACTAAACATGAATCTTACCGACTTTATCTTTTAAAAGCGCGGGTTCTTTTTTGTTGACCACAGCTAAAATCTCTGATAGTACTGAAACAGCAATTTCTTGAGGCGTTTCAGCACCAATGTCAATTCCTGCAGGTCCGTGAATCTGTTCTAAATAGTACTCAGAGATATCGGGATATCTTTCCAAGAGCTCGTCAAATAGTTTTTCCCGCCGTTTTTGTGGTCCCAAGAGCCCTATATAAGCTCCTTTTTCTTCCTTAAGAGCAATCAAGAACTGTAAGTCTTTTGAAAAACTATGCGTCATTACTAAAACAGCTGTTTGTTCATCCAATTTAGGTTTAAAAGCATCTGGTTCAACAGACAGCAATGTTTTTATGCCAGGAAAGTCATTTTCGGTCTTTTCTTCCCTTGGATTTACAACCACTGTAACTTCCCATCCCGTTAACGAAGCATATTTACATAGTTGAACTGCATCATGCTCACCTCCAATAATTATCAATTGGAAACTGGGATGCATTTCTTGCTTAAAACGTGTTACTTCATTGGTAACCTTTTTAGGTGTCTCATTATTTATATAAAAGGAAGTATCATTCAAATTAAAAACAGAATGATAATCCCTACTTTCACTATGTTCCTTCTTATAAAATGATTCTATGAAAAAAGACTCTCTGGTATCAATGGTTTCCCAGAATTGTGTCAACAGAATTTCATCGGGCCTAAAAGCTTCCAATAGAATGTAAAGAACACCTTCACACCCTAAACGATACCTGCCGTCATAAACCATTATTTTTGATACATTGCTCGAGAATACAGATGATGCTTGTCTTAGCACTTCTTTTTCAACACATCCACCGCTAACGGCTCCAACCATGTCTCCATTTCCAAAAATTAGCATACGAACTCCAGGCCTACGGTATGACGATCCATCCAAGGCTACAACAGTTGCCAATACAGCCGATTGACCTTGTTCTTGTCTCTTCTGATATTGTTGAATAATTGTTTTTAGTTCATGTGTCATACTAAATCATCCTTCGTGTAGGTGTGAAAGAAACCAATTCGTTGTCGCTCCCAACTGTTTGATTTGGGTCCAATTGAATAAAACCATCAATTTTAGAAAGTCCAACAAGATCTCCGGAACCGGTGGTTGTCAATGTTTTTGCAAACAACTCGCCCTTATTGATACTAATAGTAACACCTATAAAAAGCGTTAAATCCGTTTTGTTTGTGATTGGTTCATTTAAAAATACACCAAATTTTGATGTACTTAATCCCAAAGTTTTGTTAAGCCATGGTTTAAAGTAAATATGGTAGTTGGCAAAGGTGGATACAGGGTTACCTGGAAAGGAAAATATAGTTGTACGACTAGACCTATGCTTTCCAAACCAAAACGGTTTCCCTGGGCGCTGCAATACCTTATGAAATATTTTCTCCACTCCCAACGTATCAAAAACTTCAGGTAAAAAATCAAATTTACCTTTGGAAACCCCACCGCTTAAAAGCAAAATGTCATAATCATCGATAAGAGTTTTTACTTTCTCTTTTAAAAGATCGGGTTCATCAACTAAATGATACAAATCTGCAGTAATTTTTTCTTCAATCAGTAATCCTTTTAATGTAAGGGAATTTGATTTCCTAATCTGATAAGGAAGTGGTTTTTCATCTATTTCTACCAATTCATTGCCCGTTGCTATTACTGCTATTTTTGGTAGTTTTTTCACTAAAACTTCAGATTTCCCAACGGTTGCCAAGACTCCTATTTCCGAAGCTGTTATTTGAATACATGGTTTAAGAAGTTCTTCACCCTTTGCAACATCACTACCTTGATAATGAATATTCTGACCTTTGGTAACTGGTTTGAGCAGCAAAAAAGTCCCATTATCTTGGGAAACATGTTCATACATTACAACAGTATCCGCATTCTTAGGAACCATAGCACCTGTCATGACTTCAATACATTCAGAATTATTTTGTAAAACTTGCTGTGGACTACCCGCAGGTGCAATTCCGGAAGCTTTAAAAGTATGGTCTGAAGATATGACGCCATCAAAGCTGATAGCAATTCCATCTTTGGTGGCCCTATCAAATGGGGGGAAATCCCTATCCGCCAAAATGATTTCAGCTAAGATTCTGTTATTGGATTGGTCTAGGGCAACATATTCGTTTCCGTAATCTTGTGTGTTGTCCAGAACTTTTTGAAATGCTTCCTTAAAAGAAATCATGAAAATATAGTTAGCTGTAATCCATTTTTTAATAATACGCGTATCCCAACAAATAGCACTAGAAGTGCAGTAAGCAATTTAATGCGTTTTGAGGATAGTTTTCCAATACTCAACCTTACTCCCAGTTGGCCACCTAATATTACCGCAACTAAAAGCCATATGACTTCAGCCCAAAAGACTTCAAAAGAATTGCTTACGAATAAACCTCCAATGCCAGAAACGGAATTAACAAGAATAAAGAAACTTGCCAAAGCAGCTATAACAATTGGTTTATCCCATTTCATATGATTAAGTACCGGAGCCAAGAAAATACCGCCACCAATACCCACAAGGCCAGAAAGTAATCCTATACAACCACCAAGCATGTATGAAACGTAATTAGGGTATTTTTTAACACTAACCTGTGATTTTAGGTTTAAGGTTTGATACGAAAGAGCCAGTGCCGAAATAATCAAAGAACTACCCAAAATAATAAAGAAAACGTGTTCTTTTAATTGGAACGAAGCTCCAAGAAAAGCAAAGGGAATACTCGTGACAATAAATGGGAGGAATTTTTTGATTGATAAGTGCCCGCTCTTATAAAACAAAAAACAACTTCCCAAAACGACGGTTAGATTACATAAAAGTGCAGTACTTCGAATTGCAAAAAAACTAGTAAAAACCAATGTTAAAATTGCCAAATAGCTTGAACCACCACCAAATCCAACTGCTGAGTACAAGACTGCTACAATAAAAAAGGAAAAAAACAATAAAATTAATTCGCCAGAGGCTAAGGGCATAAGGTCATCATTTTATTCATACCTCCTAAAATATGATAAAAAGTCAAGTCCGGGTGCTTGGTTTGGAGTTGTTTTAGAGCCAATTCACTTCTTTTTCCTGATTGACAAATAATATAAACCTCATTGTTCAAATCAATTTGGTGTTCAAACACATCTAGATTATCCAAAGGAATATTTACAGCTTTGTTTAAATGGTTTTGATTGAATTCTTCCTGGGTTCTAACATCAATCAAAGTAAATTCTTTACCTGATTCTCTATATGACAGAAAGGTTTTTGCACTGATGGAAGGAACTATATCGCAATCTACGGTTTCGTAAAAATCTTGAAGCTTTGTTATTTTCTTATAAGCTGGATTTACCTTGAAATTAATTTTACTGACATGCTGGTTTAGTCCATTGAATATCATGAGTTTACCTGAAAGTACTTCGCCCACACCGGTTAATACTTTTACCGCTTCTAAAGCCTGCATAGTTCCAATAATCCCTGGTATTACGCCAAGCACTCCATTTTCGTTACAATTTGGTACCTCATCAATAGTTGGTATTTCTGGATATAAACAGCGATAGGTGGGGCCGTCTTGGTAATTAAATACACTTATATGTCCTTCAAAAGCATGCAGGGCACCATAAACAAATGGCTTGTTCAATATAACACAAGCATCGTTGATGAGATAGCGTGTAGGGAAATTATCCGTTGCATCAACTATTAAGTCATATGCTGCAATAGTTTCTAGCACATTTTCTTTGGTCAAAAAGGTATCGTATGTTTTAAAAGCGGTTTGGGAGTTTTGAGCCGTTAGTTTTTCAAGTACCACATCCAACTTCAATCTTCCAAGGTCTTTTTCTGAGTATAGGACCTGTCTTTGTAAATTGTGCAACTCAATGACATCTTGGTCCATAAGGCCTAATGTACCAACTCCCATTGCATTTAGGTATTGAAGAACAGGCAACCCCAAACCACCAAGACCTACAACCAAAACTTTGGCTTTAAAAAGTTTTGATTGCCCATCTGGACCAAAGTCCTTTAGGCTGGTTTGTCTTATATACCTAGAATTCATTGGTTGTTTCTAATTTAGATTTTATGAATTCGTAATCGGAAATGGAATTGGCATTGTACAATACTTCATCATGTTGTGGATTCACCAACTCAACATCCGAGTTAATCAAAAACTTTCTTGGACATGTACTTTCGGAAGTTTGCATATGGGAAGTAGCCAATTTTAATCCCTCGGGTTCCCAAATTGTAATCAATGGTTCTGGTAAATTGGTCTCCCTTGTAGCATATGATGTTGCCAATTTACTGGGGTTTCTTTTTACCGTCAAATTTTTTAAAGCCTGTAAATCAATTAATGGTAAGTCGCAAGCCAATACCAGCCATGCAACTTTGGGATAAGTTTTGTGCGCGCTTAAGATTCCATTAAAGGGTCCTCTATATTCATTTTGATCTACAATTACATTAAACCCATTATTAAGGCTTAGTCGTTGTTCATCCCGAATGCCAAGAAAAACCTTGTCGCAAAGGTGCTCCAAGAGTTTGTACAAGTATTCCTGTTGAGGAATAGAATGGTACTTGATCAATCCCTTGTCCGATCCCATTCGAGTACTCTTTCCTCCTGCCAAGACCAAACCATATAAGTTGGGAACGTCATTTCCCTTCATTTTTTTCATACCAAGTATCGTTACTACTAAAATTAACCACCAATGGAAGTCATTGAGTTATCAAAAATAGTTTTTGAATGCTCGTTTTGTGCTTCAAAGCCTGTTTTTGCTCTATTTCCAACAGCTTCCAAAATAGTCTTCTTTAAATCTGTTTCTGCCGAACCTGAGCGAATGAGACTTCTAAGATTTGCTTTTGGTTTTCCATATAGGCATGTAATTACATCGCCGGTTGCAGTTACTCTCAGTCTATTGCAGCTTCCGCAAAAAGTTCTGCTGAAGGATGGAATAATCCCAAATGTTCCCTTATGTCCAGTAATTTTATAGTTCACAGACGTAGATGTGGGAGGCGACTCTAACTTTTTGAAATTTGGATATTTGTTGGCAATGTGTTCTAGAATTGCCTTATGGTTCCACTTGATTGAATTGAAATTTTTGGAGCCCCCGTTAAAAGGCATTTCCTCAAGAAACCGAACAGAAACATTGTAATGCTTCATTACCTCTAGCGTGGGAAGAATATCTTGTTCATTTTGACCATCCAAAACAATAAAATTGATACGTACATTAAACCCTTCCGAAATTAATCGAATTAGATTATTGTGTACCGTATCAAATTGATTTCGCCTGGTAATGCGTTCAAACGTCTCCCTGTTTATAGAGTCCAGGCTAACATTCACATTAGTAATACCAAGCTCTTTTAATTCTGTGATATATGGTCCTATCAAGGTTGCATTGGTGGTTACGGAAATGTCATCAAGACCTTGCATTTTGGTCAGTTCCCTGAGCAAAACCATCAAATCTTTTCGCACAAAGGGTTCCCCACCCGTAATCCTAATTTTATTAATTCCTTGGCCTACCAATATCTTGCTCACCTTAGTGAGCTCTGCAATAGATAAAAGCTTATCGTTCTTTACAAAATCAATGCCCTCGGAAGGCATACAATAATTGCAACGCAGGTTGCATCTATCAGTTACTGCAAGCCTTAAGTAATTTATTTTTCTATTGTGATTGTCTACCAACATATATTTGTTCTCCAATGCAACCGAAAGATACTATTTATGGAACTATTATCCTCCACTAACGGGAGGAATCAATGCTATTTCATCATAGGAGTTTATGGTTTTGTCATCTTCTGCATAATCATTGTTGACCGCAATTGCCAATGATGACAATTTATTTAGCTCAGGATAGGTATCTCCCAAGAATTGTTTTAATTCCTTTACGGTTTTAGGTGTTTTTCTACCTGTTATACTTGAAGTGGGTACGGACAAAGTTGAACTACCCACTATATCTTTTGTAATTCCAAACAATAATATCGTCATAAAATCAACCTATAATTTCTTTACTAGGTACTTTTAAAAGTTCTGGTGTTTTAGTGAAGGGTTGTTTGTAAAGTCTATTGCCCGTTGCTGCTTTGAGCGCATTGGCAATGGCGCCACCCGCTGGAGGTAAAGTAGGTTCTCCCAGACCTGTTGGTGAAAATTCATTTTTTATGAAATGTGTTTCTACAATGGGAGCTTCCTTCATACGAATCAAGCGATACCTGTCAAAGTTATGTGCCATTGGCTTCCCAGCATCAAATTGTAATTCCCCATACATGGCATGGCCAACACCATCGATAACACCACCTTCAATCTGGTTCAATGCTCCCAGTGGATTCACTACGATACCACAATCCACAACACAAGTGATTTTTTTAACTACGGGCTCACCATTCTCAATTTCAACATCTGCAACTTCGGCAACGTGGGTGTTATGGCAATAGTAATTCACAAACCCTTGATAAACATGATTGGGTTTGGTTCCCCATCCTGATTTTTCAACGGCTGTCTTAATGACTTCTTTCATCCTGTCCGGAGAATATTGGATTCGTTCATCCTCATCAGGGTTAACCTTGTCCAGCAAATCCAGCCGCATCTGAATTTTGTCAACCTCCATCAATTCCGCCAATTCGTCAAAGAAACTCTGTTCTGCATACGCCAAGAAATTTGTATAGGGAGCTCTCCATGCACCTGTAGTAATATTACTTTTATAATTGACCACATCAACCTGATAATTCTCTATGGCTCCCGCTGGAAAGAAATTGGGAATAAGCCCATACATATTGCTATTAATAGCCGCCTCTTTGAGATGATAACCAGTAATTTTACCATCTTTTATGGACGCTTTTATACGATATTTGGTTGCTGGTCTATAGATTCCCAACGCCACATCATCTTCTCTGGTACAAATCATTTTTACAGGTTTCTTGATGGCATCCGAAATTTCAACAGCTTCCAGAACAAAATCCCCATACAATCTGCGACCAAACCCACCGCCCATTCTTGTCATTTCCAGGTGGATATCCTCTTCTGGCCTTCCCAACATTTTAGAGACAAGACCAGCCTTCCAAGCTGGGGTCTGGATAGGGCCTGCCAAATGTATTTTTTCATCTGTTACATTGGCAAAGAAATTCATGGGTTCCATACAGTTATGGGGTAAAAAAGGAGATTCATAAGTCCGTTCAAGAACCTTATCTGCCTCTGCAAAAGCCTTTTTAACATCCCCATCTTTTCGCTTTGTTTCAAATTGGGTGCCTTTCAAAAAACCGTTCAACATCTGATCGTGGTTCTCTGTACTCTCCATAAAAAGGTCGTTTTCCCACTCTGCCTTTATAGCTTTTTTCGCATTTAAAGCTTGCCACGTAGTCTCGGCAATTACAACAATTTTATCACTACTGGATATTTTACTTTCAAAACCAGGGTCTTCTTCCAACATGGCTCTTACCTTCTCTCCTATATTTATAACACCCAGAACACCGGGCATCGCTCTTGCCTCAGTATCATCATAAGAAGTAAGTTTTTGCCCAAATGCCGGTGGACGCACAACAGCAGCATATACCATTCCATCCACCTTATAATCTAGGCCAAAAAGAGGTTTGCCTGTGGTAATTTTATCGATATCGACATTGGCAATGTTTGTTCCTATAATTTTATAGTCCTTAGGTTCCTTTAAAGTGACTTCTTCTGGAACTTCTAAAAGAGCGGCATCTTTTACAACGTCTCCATAGCCCAAGGTTTCTCCAGCAGCATTAGTAATTACACCTTCACTAACCATACATTCTGATGGGTCAACTCCCCATCGCGTAGCGGCTGCACTTACAAGCATTTGCTTGGCCTTTGCTCCTGTTTCGCGGAGAGCGTCCCATCCATGTCGGATTGATTGACTACCACCGGCAACCTGTCTTGTATAGTTTTTAGTATCCAAAATCCCTTGTTCCACATATACATCTTTCCATGCAACATCAAGTTCTTCAGCAATGATCATTGGCATGGAAGTTTTTACGCCTTGGCCAATCTCTGGGTTTGGTGAAAAAATGGTTACTGCACCATTTTCAGCAATTTTAATGAAAGCATTAAAATCATTGAATGATAAGGTGGATAGGTCGATAGCAGGTTCTGCTATTACTTTGGGTTTGCACGCCTGGAATAAGTTAAAGCCAATCAGCATACCCCCTCCTGCTAAGGAGGAACTGCGCAAAAACGCTCTTCTGCTGAATGTTATTGAGTTGTTTGTAGACATTTTGTTAGTTTTTTGATGAAAGAAATTCTTAATATGGTGTTTAATCCATATTTTCTGCAGCAATCATTACAGCTTTGTGGATGCGTGTATAAGAAGCACAACGGCAAATGTTGCCGTGCATGGCGTTCTTTACATCATCTTCAGACGGATTTTCGTTACTCTCCAAAAATGCTGAGGCCGTCATTATCTGGCCTGCTTGACAGTACCCGCATTGGGGAACATCCACTTCTTTCCATGCTTTTTGAACGGGATGTGTTCCATCTTCGGAAAGTCCTTCAATAGTTGTTATGGATTTCCCATCAATTTGGGATAGTGTTAATGAGCAACTTCGCATTGCAGTTCCATCAACATGAATGGTGCATGCGCCACATTGTCCAATTCCACAACCATACTTTGTGCCCACTAGATCTAAATGATCTCTAAGCACCCATAATACGGGGGTATCCTCAGTTACATCAACTGTTCTGGATTCCCCATTTACATTAATTTGATACGTTGGCATTGTTTTTTGATTTGAATGAGTTTTGAATAGTTTTCTTGTTGAAGTTACCAAAATTTAAGCTCGTTGCTTTTTTTTTAACAGGAACCATTTTTTTTTAACTTTTCTTTAAATCTATTGTTGAAGCATTGAATAATTTTCAAGCAAAATGAGCGTTCTGCAATCAGAACCGAAACTATTTAAAATGAAAAATTTCTTGAAACGCTTAGTTTTCACAGCTTTTATTGTAGCCATTTCTTCATGCGGAAACGCGGATGATGATGTAAGTTTTGATATCAACCAAGGAGAATTGGGAGAAGGTAAGGAAGCGGACGATTGTCTAGGCTTTGATGATAACGAGTTATTGCTTTCCATTCAAGACCAATTTACCACCTTGCCTGGCAAGATATCTATCCTTTTTAAAGTATCTGACCTTTTGGGGAATCCAGTTTCTGGACTTACTGCAGATCAGTTTACTATTTATGAGCAAGGAAGGAACGATGACTGTTTTAATACCATTTCCTCGTCAGAATCGCTTGCTAGAATTTCATCAAATTCACAAGTATTCAGCACTAATACATTGTTGGTACTCGATTTGAGTAACAGTGTTTTGCAAAGTAGTCTGGGAGAACTTAAAACAGCTTCAACCAGTTTCATAAACAATGTAATACCTACACCTGAAACAGAATCTTTTAAAATGGCCATTTATTGGTTTGATGGAGAGGATGAATTACATAAACTTAACGACCTCACATCTTCAGCAACGGAACTTACCGCAGCTATTGATGGTATTACAGCTGATATTAGCAATGACCCATCAACAGATTTGTATGGAGCTGTAATTAAATCAACAAGCATTGCCGAGGGTCTAATTGCAGCTAACAATCAAGCATCGGTTATTGGAGCGGCCTCGGTAGTACTGTTTACAGATGGCACGGATCAAGCTTCAAGATATACAGAACAAGCAGCCTTAAATGCAGTTGATGATGCAAATCGAAATATTTCGTATTTCACTATTGGACTTGGTGCTGAAATAGATACCGAAGTACTGGAACAAATAGGAAAAACAGCTAGTGTTTTTGCTGGTAACAAGGAGGAATTGGAAACAACTTTTAATCAGATTTCGCAACGAGTTTCTGAACAGGCCAATAGTTTTTACCTGTTTGAATATTGCACACCAAAACGAGATGGAAGCGGTGACAATAACTTGGTGATTCAACTGTCGGATGGTGGTTTATTGGGAGCGGTACAAACCGAGTTCAATGCCAACGGCTTTACAGGCGGATGCGAATAAAATGGCTTAAATCATTGAATCCTTTCTTTTTTCCAAAACCTATCTAGTAGGGTTTTTGGCCCGATAGTTGTTTTAAAATTAAAGACAACAACTAATTACATCCTAAACAATAGACCAAAGTTTAACCCAAAACAAATGTTATGGATGTGGTAAAAGAAATAATTCAGAACAGTGCCATAGGCCCATTTTCAAATGGATTTAAAGGTATAGTGCTTTCCTTGTTTGCTTCAATTGTAGGCACCCTCGTAACAATGTTGGTATTGTTATTATGTTATGGTCCTCAAATGAATATTCAATTCGGCTATTAACGATAAATCAGTGCATTCCTAAAATTTTGCTTTTCCAAGGGTTGCGATAAATCGATTAGAAAGCCATTGATGACCGCATGGGTCAGCACTCCATCTTTTTGTAAAAAGAAAGTTGGATTTACACCCGGTTGTAGGTTAAAATCATTTAACTCATAATTCTGACTTACAGGATGAACGGGCTGATTAATAAAGAACCCTGTTTCTGGTAGCGAGCCTTTGACAAAAGCAATCCCCTCCTTTAATGATGCCATCGGGTTTTGAGAATCATAGCTCTCGGCTATTTTTGGAGGCACAATTTTATAACCCGAAGCGTCAAATGTTTCATATCCATAAAAAGTTGATAAATCGCCTTGATCTACAATAATACTTTTGTTGTAAAAGGAATTGTGCATTTCATCATCCACTTCTTGACGATAGATGCCAAAGTCCATAACATAGTCCTTTCCTAACAACTCATACGTGACATTTTCAATTTTTAAATCGAATAGTTTTCTATCATTTTTTGGGATTTTCTCGTAATCGTCGATTGAAATGGTATTAAAACTGCCATTGGCAATAGTGTAAATTGCAGAGAGAATTGAAACGTAATTTAATTTACGGATTTCCTGTTTCTCAACGTCATTGGTATATCCACCGGACTCAATGAGTATGGTACTTGTCCCCCACTTTTGGATATTGTCCCCAAAAGCACGTGGTTCAAAGTCGTCACTATAACGCCCAACCTGACCAGGAGCATAGCTTTGAATGATTTTGTTCATATACACGATAACCTTCATTGCGTTGGACCTAACCTCGTTAATACTTCGTTCATAGTCAACTGGAGGCGCCAAATATGAGATAGTCGCAGGTTTATCAGTCAACTCGGCATTGTAATATGTACTTTGATCATGTAGATTAAATCCAAATTCTGCATCCAAACTATCCCTTACCCGCTTTAACGTTCTTCCTTCTGGGGATTGAAGTCTTAGTGCATCCCTGTTGATATCTATTCCAAGAGTATTTCGTCTTTGGTACACCTCTGCACCATCGGGATTGAGCATGGGTAGAAAATGAAGCTTGACTTTTGCCAAAATTTCAGATTTTTCCTTTTGGAAACTTGGAGCATCAAAAAAATTGAGAATATCAAAAATTGCCTGGGTTGCTGTTGGTTCGTTTCCATGCATTTGTGACCACAGAAAAATATCAACATCACCTGATCCTATGCTAATTAGGCTCAAATCACGTCCTTCTATGGATTTGCCCACTTTTTGTACCTCATATTTAGAGTTAGCATCGAACCGAGCAATCAAAGGTTGAATTTGATGATATTTAATACGTCTCTTATCCAACGAAGGCTCTTTAAACTCTTCGTAGGTTTCGTATAATTTTGTTGTTATGACTTCTTGGGAATGTACTGTTACGCTAAAACACCCGATAAGGAATACTACTATTTTCTTGTTCATGTTCTTATTTTGATGGAACAGGTTTAAAATTAAATCTTTTTGTGGCTTCTCGTACTTTTTTCATGAAATCTACTCCGGGATCTGTTTTTTCCGTCCGATATCCATCATCTACTTCCAACCACAACGGATGGCCTTCAAATAGGGTATATTCATAATGACCGATTACATACTCGATACTATATTTTGTAGCCAGATAGTCAACCAGAAAAATGTTTGCTTTGAGTTGTTTTCGGGTCAATGGGGTTTCTTTTGTTCCTCCCACATTCTCAATCCCAATAGCGCAATGATTCAGGCCTATTACATGTCGTGCCATGGTAGTTTCTGGCATTAATTGATAAATGGTACCGTCTTGGTCAACCAAAAATTGAGATGAAACATTTAAACCACTTACACTATTAATATCTGGTCGCCAATTGGGCAAGGTAGATTTTTCAAATGCCTCAAAGGATTTTTGCAAGGTGGGGATAGCCGTCCAGTGCAATACAATCATTTTTGGAACAATTTCAGGTGTTTCCTGTTCCAGGTTATAACGCTGTAAAAGGTACTCTTTGGTAAGCGTTGTTCGTTCTTCATCAAAATTAATGGGCCTGTCCACCAATTCCCTTTGAATTTTACAAGATGATAATGTACCCAAAACCAAAAGTACGAGCCCAAATTTTTTCATGCATATTTATTTGGAAGTAAATATAGTGTCTATGGGGATTGCATAGCAGATTTGTAACTTCTTTTTACCCCACTGTCTTGCTTTTTTAATGTCCAGCCCCATATAGATATCAATCCTGTTTTTCCATTTCTGGTTCATTTTATCTTTTACATAGAAGGTATCGGGGAAAGTGTCAATTTTCACCATGGTATTGTGTGCTAATCCCATTTTCAACAAATCCCTGGATACCGCAATGGCATTCATTCCTGGTTTTAAGGTGTCACCCCAGGCAGCAATGTCTGGATTTATACTTTTGGTTTGCCAAGGAACCGAATTATAGGCTGATGCCGTAACCTCGATAGCTTTCCAATCCCATTTTGGTTTTTCGGAGGTTTTGGATTCCTCTTTACAGGCAACCAATATTAAAAAACAAATAAAAAATCTCTTCAATTTGTATTATTAAGATTTGATTTTAAAGATAGATAATCTCTGAAAGGCTTATTCAGGAAGACGAACGTAGGTAGTATCATTTTCCATCATTGGAAAGGTCTTATTTACCCATGTATTTTTGGCATCTTCAATTTTTTTCTTGCTCGTAGAAACAAAATTCCAGTAAATATGGCGCTCTTCAGGAAAAGGCTCGCCGCCAAACAGCAACAAATGTGAATTTGGTTTTAATTCAATCTTGCAGGTATCCTCAACTTTTGATATTACAATGTTGCCCTTCGTTATTTCTTCTTCGCAAGCGACAATGCCACCCTCAACAATACAAATTCCTACTTCTCCTTTTAAGTTTCCATGGACATTGAGTTGATATGATGATGTGTTTTTTATTTCAACCATAAAAAGAGGGGAAAATGTAGGTACAGGAGACTTTTTTCCATAGCCCTCTCCAGCTACCAAGGTAAAATTTGCATCTCCATCCTTCCATTTAGGCAAATCATTTCCGGAAATATGATGAAATTCAGGATTCATATCTTCCAATTTTTTAGGAAGAGCTACCCAGATTTGATACCCATGTGCTGTAAATATATTCCCATTGCACAGATCTTCTGGTGTTCGCTCCGTATGGGAAACTCCTTTGCCTGCAGTCATCCAATTAACGGAGCCAGGGCTAATTCGCTGATGGGTTCCTAAACTATCTTCATGTAGAATCTCCCCTTCCAACATAAAAGTTAGGGTAGACAATCCAATATGCGGGTGTTGGTCCACATTCATGTATTTATTTGGACCAAGTGTTGTAGGCCCCATATGATCTATAAAAATAAAAGGACCTATCATTCTTTTTTTACGAAAGGGTATCAACCGACCAACAAGAAAATCACCAATATCCCGACTTCGCTCTTCTATAATCATCCCTAAATTTGACATAATGTAAATGTTTATATTTAGTCTTAGAAAGTTACAACAAATCTTAATCTATGAAACTCCTTAAACGTACTTTGGCCCTATTGCTTCTTATTATTGGTGTGATTGTTTACCTAAATTATAATAAACTGAACATCATCGCTGGGTATGCAGCTAAAAATATGGCTTCCAGTGTTTTTGTTGCAGATAGGTCAGTAGAGTCAATTGCTCAAAATGATAATAATGTTCCGGTGATTAAATTGGCGAACACAACTATCAACAATGAAACCAAATTGGCTTCTTCTTCTGTTTACGGTTTCATGGAACGTGAGGCTCTATATAGAGAAGGACTAGGGGCAGTTCTTATAAATGATGAATATAACCCCAATAAGTTTACCTTAAAGCCAAATAGGAATCGACCATTGGATACTATTTCGTATCCTTATGGTCAAGCCAAACCCAAAGACACCGTTTTTCCGGAATTGGATATGGACCAATTGAACAAGGCAATAGCAGTAGCTTTTGGCAATCCCGAAGTACAAAAAACACGTACTGCTTTGGTTCTGTACAAAGGACATTTAGTTGCAGAGAAATATATTGATGGGTTTACCAAAGACACCCCTATTTTGGGATGGTCCATGACTAAAAGCGTATTAGCTACCTGTTTTGGTATTTTAGAAGGCCAAGGTAAGTTGGGAATGGATTGGCCAGCTCCAATTGCTGAATGGCAAGGAGATGACCGAAAAGACATCACTTTAAATCATTTGTTGCGCATGCAAAGCGGTTTGGAATGGGAAGAAGATTATACCAAAATATCCGACGCAACCAAAATGCTGTATTTGGATAGCGATATGACCTTGGCGCAGAAAAACAAAAACGCAATTGCAAAACCGACGGAGGTATGGAATTATTCTTCAGGTACTACTAATTTACTTTCTGGGATTTTAAGGCAGCAGTTTAGAACACATCAGGAATATCTGGATTTTCCATATTCGGATTTGATTGATAAAATAGGAATGTATTCCATGGTTTTGGAAGCAGATATGGAAGGAAATTACGTAGCATCTTCTTATGCATTCGCCAATACCCGAGATTGGGCACGCTTTGGACAGTTGCATTTGGATAAGGGTAATTGGAACGGGGAACAACTTTTTGATGAGCGTTGGATTGATTATATTACAAAGCCCACGCAAGGATCAGATGGCACTTATGGTGCGCATTTTTGGCTCAACGCCCAAGGGAGATTTCCCGATGTTCCAAAAGATTTATTTTCGTGCAATGGCTATCAGGGTCAATATGTATTTGTAATTCCCTCAAAAGATTTGGTTGTTGTACGCACAGGATTGGCAAAAGAACCAGATTTTGATATTAACGGATTCTTATCAGAAGTGGTGAAATCCGTGCAGTAAATCGATATTATATGCCAAAATATCGGGCTTACCACAATAAAATGCCCCTTCACAACAATAATTTCATTTACGGGAACACTGGTGCTACTTTTACAATGTAATAATAACGAAAGTAAATTTTTTCATTTTCATATAGTGTTCTCGTAAAAGAGTCTTGTCCTAAACGGCAAGGCTCTTTTTAGTTTAAACAAGTCATTGGAATACAGGTTGTTGAATTAAGGAATCCATTTATTTTTTCCAAAGTTGGGCTTTCGTTTTTCCAAAAACGCATTCCGCCCCTCTTTGGCTTCATCGGTCATATAAGCCAAACGTGTAGCTTCACCTGCAAAAACCTGTTGCCCCACCATTCCATCATCTGTTAGGTTCATGGCAAATTTTAGCATTTTAATGGAAGTAGGTGATTTTTCCAATACCTCTTGGGCCCATTGGTATGCAGTAGCTTCTAACTCATTATGTGGGATTACAGCATTTACCATTCCCATTTCATAAGCTTCCTGTGCTGAATAATTTCGACCTAAAAAGAAAATCTCCCGGGCTTTTTTCTGCCCCACCATTTTGGCTAAATAAGCAGAACCATAGCCACCATCAAAGCTGGTAACATCTGCATCGGTTTGTTTAAAGATGGCGTGTTCCTTACTTGCTAAGCTCATATCGCAGACCACATGCAGGCTATGCCCTCCTCCAACTGCCCAACCCGGTACCACAGCAATGACCACTTTGGGCATGAATCGTATCAAACGCTGGACTTCCAAAATATTAAGGCGATGCATCCCATCCTCGCCCACATAACCTTGTTGTCCCCTAGCCTTCTGGTCTCCACCACTACAAAAGGAATATACTCCGTCCTTGGTTGAAGGTCCTTCAGCGGAAAGCAATACTACACCTATTGAGGTGTCTTCCTGAGCATCATAGAACGCTTTGTAGAGTTCGCTGGTAGTTTTTGGCCGAAACGCGTTGCGAACATTTGGACGGTTAAAAGCGATACGGGCAACCCCGTCACACTTTTTATAGGTGATATCTTCAAATTCAATTGCAGTCTGCCAATTGGGTGATTTCATGTTGCTACTTTATAGAATTACAAAATAACGGAATTTAGTTTTAGGGATTACAGATAGATATTGGGGAAATCTTTTTATTATTTTCGGGATGACAGGTTTCGGTTCTTGAAAAATAGAACAAAACCGCAGGGTTCTTTTTTTGAAGGAAAATTCAGTGAACTTCTTTATAAATAGCTGAATCATCAGTATAATGGTTGTTCAATTTAACGATGTTCACTTTACCCTGACAAAGATGACGTAAAAATGACATATTAAGGACGCAATGATACTTCTTAACCCAAATTACCTTTGCTTAAAACAAGTTAGAATAAAATGAAAAATTTGAATCTGTCACAACGGGTAAAAAAAATAAGGAATCAAAAAGGAATGAGCCAGGAATTATTGGCTGAAAATTCTGGATTGAGTTTAAGAACAATTCAACGTATTGAGAATAACGAAACTGCTCCTCGGGGCGATTCCTTAAAAAGATTGGCATTAGCTTTGAATACCACACCAGATGAGATAATCGACTGGCAAATGTATGAGGGCAAGGGCTATTTGACCATAATGAGCTTGTCTGCTCTCGGATTTTTATTCTTTCCAATTTTAGGTATAATTATTCCATTGGTTTTTTGGATTCTAAAAAAGGATAAGCTAAAACATGTGAACGAGCTTGGGAAGTCAATTTTAAATTTTGAGATAACATGGTGCATTTTCCTATTCTCGTATTGGATTTTGTTGTTGTCAGGAGCAATCAGTGGAATAATGAAACATGTAACACCTACCAGTGTCTTAAAAATTTATATTCCCATTATACTATTATACCTTTTTAATGTCATTATGATTATTTACAATAGCATTAGGATTTCAAAAGAGAGAAACGCCAAATATGTTCCAGCTATCAGAATTTTTAAATAGGATATGCCCTCCACTACTGACAGTTTGTAACTTGAAAATCGCTTCATCTTTTTACAAAAAAATAGTAAAAAAATCAGGTTAATCTTTTGAATATGTAAAAAAATCAAAGACAACCGCAAGAAGTTGAGTAGAAAAGCATCTAACTATGGATAACGATCTTTTAAATAAAAAAATATGAAAATGAAGTCCCTAAAATTTATGCATTTGCTTCTTTTTGGAGCGATTACTTTTATTACATCCTGCAGTAGTGATTCAGAAAACACAGATGATACAGATGATACAGATGATTCGTCCGATGCCGTAAGCACACCATTATCGGCATTCGATGAGTTTAATCCGGACGGGGTGACCGTTTCATTTGACGGTGATGAGATCACCATTGAATCCAATGGAATTCCCAACCATACTTCCCCGTACTGGGAAGTGGACAACCCTCTATATATCGATCCCGTAGTGGCTACACGTTTAACTCCTGGTTTTATGGAAGAACGTGCCCGTAGCTATTCCCTAACTGTTTCTTCCGCACCGGAACTGGCCAATTCCGGCACCGCTACGGGATTAGGCGCCATTGGAATTGCTGTAACGGGGGCACCTATCTTTAATGATCAGGAAGGAAACAATCAACCTATTGAGGAACAAATTGTGGAAACCTTTGATTATGCAGGGGCACACAACGGTCCTTCTGGCTATCACTATCATATAGAGTCTTCCGATGTGCCTGAAAACACTATACTTTCCTTTGATGATGAGAAATTGGTGGGCATTATGGCAGATGGGTTTTTATTGTATGGAAGAAAGGAAGCGGATGGGTCTTACCCTACCGATCTGGATGAATCGGGTGGACATTTTGGAGTGACCCCGCATAGCGACGGAGTGGAAGTCTATCATTACCACATCATAAACGAATTTTATTTTGGGAGTGTCATTGCCCTTTTTGCCGGTGAACTACAGGGTACTCCTAATACAATCATGTAGTGCCACAAGAAGATTATAGCATAAAAAGAAACCATTCTGACTATTTTGTCGGTCAGATGGTTTTTTAAAATTAATTGCCGGAATTAAAGTTATTATTAAAATGAAATTGTTTTTTTGGTCCCTTTTGGGTTTAGGTCTTCTGGTTATTGGGTGCTCCGAACAAAAAGAAAAATCAATTGAAAATAATAGTACTTCCGATGCCTTGACGGAGGTGCCAGATACCTTGGTGCAAAAATCAGCGTTGGAATATGACAATAAAATATCTACATGGACATTTAACGGCACCCCCTATTCGGGGTTTGTCGTTAGCTATTATCCAGACAAGAGCTTGAGGGAAAAATTCGGGGTCTTAAACGGAAAAAAACAGAATGAATATATACGATGGTATTCAGACGGACATTTTAAGGACGTTTCTACATATCACAAAGGAAAATTACATGGAGAGAAAAAAATATGGTCCCAGGATTCTACACATATCCTAGTTGCGCATTACAATTATGATGCGGGTTGGCCACATGGTGAGCAAACAAAATGGTATACAACCGGTGAGCTCTTCAAAAAAATGAACATGAACAGGGGAAAAGAAGAGGGCATGCAGCAGGCATTCAGGAAGAACGGTGCCCTATATGCCAATTATGAAGCTCGGGAAGGAAGAATTTTTGGAATGAAAAAAGCAAAACTCTGTTATTCCCTAGAGGATGAAAACGTTCAATATAAAAAGAAATAGTAGCCTTTTTCACTTGACAAGATTGCTAAATTCACTTAACTCAAGAGCTATTTTCTGGTCGTAAGAAACTAATTGTCCTGCCCTTTTTTGCATCTATCCTGTTTTTATGGAAGTTGAAAAACAATAAAAACCATTACAAAGTGAATTAAAGCATATCTTGGTACTATTATGATATGTATTAAATGAAAATACTGTTAACTGGAGCCACAGGTTACATTGGCAAGCGGATACTTCCCATATTGGTCAATATGGGACATCATATTGTATGCTGCGTAAGGGACAAATCTAGGTTTAACCCTCCAGAATCACTAAAATCAAGCATTTCTATTATTGAAGTCGATTTAATTGATATTTCCACACTTTCAAAAATCCCTGATGATATTGATATTGCCTATTATCTGGTTCATTCAATGTCTACATCTGCTGATTATATGTTATTAGAAGAAAAGTGTGCCAAAAACTTTCAAGAAACACTTTCAAAATTATCCGTTCAGCAGGTTATTTATTTAAGCGGTATTGTCAATGAATCCAATTTGTCAAAGCATCTTCTTTCCAGAAAAACAGTGGAAGACGAATTGGGAAAAGGAACTTATAAACTGACTACTTTTAGAGCGGGAATAATTGTTGGTTCTGGGAGTGCATCCTTTGAGATTATTCGTGATCTGGTTGAGAAACTTCCTATCATGATAGCACCAAAATGGCTACTTACCAAATGCCAACCCATTGCAATATCAGATGTTCTTAAGATTCTTACTAAGAGTATTTTACATCAGAAAACATATAACAAGAATTTTGATATTGGTTCTGATGACATCCTAACCTACAAGGACATGCTGTTGGAATTTGCTAATGTTCGAAATCTGCGAAGAACGATATTTACGGTTCCAGTTATGAGTCCAAGACTTTCTTCATACTGGCTGTATTTCGTTACTTCAACATCTTATAAATTAGCTAGCTCTCTTGTAGACAGCATGAAGGTTGAGGTAATATGTAGAAATAATGAAATAAACCAAATCTTAAAACTAACACCTATTTCATACAAAGAAGCTTTATTAAGAGCTTTTGAAAAAGTTAAGGCAAATGATATTGTTTCTAGCTGGAAAGACTCATATTCCAGTAGTGAAATGAGAATTAATGTTTCTGATTTTATTCAAGTTCCCGAGTTTGGTTGTTTTAAAGATCAGCGAAGCAAACAATTTGAAGACCGTGAAACTACCATTACCAAAATTTGGAGTATAGGAGGTGAAACGGGATGGTACTATGGAAATTGGCTTTGGCGATTTCGTGGGTTTTTAGATAAAATTTTTGGTGGGGTTGGTATAAGAAGGGGACGGACAAATAGAACTTCAATATCAGTGGGTGATTCTCTGGATTTCTGGCGTGTTTTGTATGTAAATAAACATGAAGGGAGATTGTTGCTTTTTGCGGAAATGAAACTTCCAGGAGAGGCATGGTTGGAATTTAAGATTGTGGAAGATACATTAGTCCAAACAGCAACATTTAGACCCTTGGGTCTAGCTGGTAGAATGTATTGGTATGGCGTTTATTTATTCCACGGTTTTATTTTTAATGGATTATTACGAGAACTATGTAAAAAAGACAAGAACTAAGCTTCATCCAACTAAATCAATACATTTCACTATGTATATCATTATCACCCAAATGACATACTTTTTGAATTCAACAGAAATTCATCGAACTTCGTTGGGTACATATAGTGAGAAAAAATACCAGTTACCAACAACATTCAAAAAATGAGAAGAACCCTTTTAATTGGCACAGCGCTAGCTTTTGGTCTATTATTTATTCAACCCATACAAGCGGAAGTTAAACTCCCGGCAATTGTATCCTCCAACATGGTTTTGCAACGCAATACAACAGTACAACTTTGGGGATGGGCAGATGCAGGAGAAAAAATAACCATTAAACCGTCATGGTTGCAAGAGCCATTG
This sequence comes from Flagellimonas eckloniae, assembly GCF_001413955.1. NCBI lineage: Bacteria > Pseudomonadati > Bacteroidota > Flavobacteriia > Flavobacteriales > Flavobacteriaceae > Flagellimonas > Flagellimonas eckloniae. Next base: position 891,933 of record NZ_LCTZ01000002.1, read on the forward strand.
CGATTAACTGCCGATAACGATGGAAATTGGGCTGTTAGCGTAAAAACCACCAACACAAAAGCTTCTCAAATCGTCAACATTAAAAGCAATAGTTCAGATATAACATTGGAAAATATAGTATTTGGTGAGGTTTGGCTATGTTCAGGGCAATCCAATATGTCGCAATCGTTCAAAGGTTATACAGGTCAACCCACTTTTGGTGCTTCTCTGGCCGTTACTAAATCCAGAAACCCAAATCTACGATTATTTACTGTTGAAAGGGCAACCTCGAAAACACCCCTAAAAAATGTTGGGGAACATAGACCTTGGCAAATGGCTTCCCCTAAAAATGTTTTGGATTTTAGCGCCATAGCCTATTTTTTTGGACAACAATTACAGGAAATTTTGGATGTACCGGTAGGACTGATTCACACATCGTGGGGAGGTACACCTATTGAGTCATGGATGAGTATGGATATGATGAGTACCTATAAAAAAATAGATTTGGATACATTTAATGACCGAAAACAACAATCTGTTCCAACTGTATTGTATAATGCAATGATTAACCCCTTGATTCCATACACTATTAAAGGTACACTGTGGTATCAAGGGGAATCAAATCGTGGTAAACCGGACGCATATAGGGAATTTATGCCCGCACTTGTAAAAGATTGGCGTGCTAAATGGCAAATTGGGGATTTCCCTTTTTATTATGTACAAATAGCTCCCTATTTCTATAATAATCCAGATGCATATCAAAAGCCTGAAAACACTGCTTTTTTACGAGAGGCTCAGCTTCAGGCTTTGGAAGATATTCCAAATTCTGGAATGGCCACTACCATGGATGTTGGGGAGGAATTCTGTATTCATCCAGCCAGAAAAAAAGAAGTGGCGGACAGACTGTTGTTCAACGCACTTAACCAAACTTATGGATATACTTCAATTGATTGTGCATTTCCGGTTTTTGATTCGCTGGAAGTAAAGGATGGCGGTGCTATTTTAAAATTTAAAAATGCGGAGACCGGAATATATTCGTATAATGGACTTGAAGGATTTGAAATTGCCGGAGAAAATAGGGTGTTTTATCCGGCAAAGGCGGAAATTATTAAAAGACAGGACGTATTTGTACGTAGTGAAAAAGTAAAAAACCCTGTTGCTGTGCGCTATGCATGGCGCAATTGGATAAAAGGTACCCTCTTTGATGTCAATCTTTTACCCGCCTCTTCATTTAGAACGGATAATTGGAATAATGCTACACAAGCCAAGGATTAAAATGAAACAAAAATCACTTTACATAGTCGGATGCTTGGTTTTGAGCATGGCCACATCTTGCATTTCAAAAGTAGAAAAGGAAGAATTAAGTAATCAAAAATTGAAACAGGACGGGATGGTCCTCAAAGATGAAACAAGACCGATTATTTATAGAATTGACAGCACCAAAATTGAAACTTCAAAACTGAACGAAAAGATTCAGATCTTGATGGATTCCGCTTCGGTAACAGGTCTTACCATTTCTATTTTCAACAACAACCAAAACATTTATAGAGAAGCATTTGGCTATGCTAATTTTGATGACAGAACGCCTCTAAAAACTAATCACTCCTTTTATGGAGCATCTTTGAGCAAAGCTGTCTTTGGATATTTGGTGGCCAATTTAGCGAAGGAAGGAGTATTGGATTTGGACAAGCCGCTTCAGGACTATTTAGATTTTCCTTTGTATCAATTGAAATCAGGAGATAAATGGCGAGGTTTTCAAGATTTAAAGCATGATAAACGATACAAAAGTATTACGGCGAGAATGTGTATGTCCCATACCACGGGATTCCAGAATTGGCGGTGGATAGACAGGCCTGGAAATTTTGAGAATGACAACAAGCTTAAAATATTTTTTGAGCCCGGTACAGAATGCTTTTATTCTGGTGAAGGAATGATGCTTTTACAATATGTTGTAGAACATATTACAGGAAGAGGTCTTGAAGATCTTGCCCAAGAAAAAATTTTTAAACCACTAGAAATGCGCAATACAAGTTATCTGTGGCAAGAACGCTTTACGGATAAATATTGCAATGGGCACACAAACAAACAAAAAGTCATTAAAAAGGATAAAAGAGACAAAGCCCAGGCCGCAGGTTCCATGGAAACCAATTTAATTGATTACACTTTGTTTGCAAAGCATCTTTTGGAGTTATACAAGAAGAAATCAGAAATAACGGACATCCTATTTTATCCAAGTTTTAGGATTCGGACCAAAGCACAATTTGGGCCACTTTCTTTGGAAAAAACAACAGAATATGACAGTATTCAATTAAGTTATGCTTTAGGGTGGGGTCGTTTGCAATCCCCTTTTGGACCTGGGGTTTTTAAAGAAGGTCATGGTGAGGGGTTTCAGCATTACACCATACTTTTTCCTGAACAGGAAATGGCAATACTCATAATGTCCAATAGTGATAATGCCGAAAGTATATTTAAAGAGCTGTTAGAGGTAGCCATTGGTGACATTTATACACCTTGGAAATGGGAAAACTATGTTCCTTATAATCTATCAGATGTATAATAGTTATAAAGGGCTTTTGTCAACTACAATAATCTAACCTAAATTTAGGAAGAGAATTCAAAAACACCTTTGTAGATAAATATGTGCAACAAACTATTCCCTTTAATTCTATTCTTTATTCTGATTTTCAGTCATTCAAAGGGACAATCAATCCAGACTTTAAAACGAGAAATCTATGAAATACTTCAAGATAAAGATGCTACTGTCGGAGTTGCGATTTCGGGACAAAACCCCAAAGACACGGTCACAATAAATGGCAATGTCCATCTACCAATGCAAAGTGTTTATAAATACCATTTGGCTTTGGCTGTATTAGACCAGGTTGATAAAGAGAAACTTTCTCTTGAAGAAAAGATAACACTAACTAAAAAGGATTTGGACAACAATCTTTGGAGCCCAATACGTGAAAAATATACAGAGGGTACTGATTTGACATTGGCAGAAATAATCGAATACACCGTTGCTTCCAGTGATAATGTTGGCTGCGACTTGTTATTCAAGCTTGTAGGAGGGCCAAAAACCGTTGAAGACTTTTTACATAATTCTGGCATATCCAATGTGGCGGTTAGGTATGATGAAGAGATTCAGCAAGCTAATTGGGACCTTCAATATGAAAACTGGACCACCGCAAAAGCTTCAAATAAAGCCCTGAAAGTTTTCTTTGAAAATGCTAATGGTCAATTATCAAAAGAAAGCCATGCTTTTATCTGGAAGACAATGAAGAGTTCGTGGACGGGAGCAAACTGTATCAGGGGGCATTTGCCTAAAAATACAGTTATTGCCCACAAGACGGGTCATTCTGGAAAAAACAAGGATGGCTTAACTGGAGCCCAAAATGATGTGGGAATAGTTTTTTTACCCAACGGCACCTATTTTTATTTAAGTGTTTTGGTGAGTGATTCAAAAGAAGATAGTAAAGTAAATGAAAAAATAATTGCGGATATTGCTAAACTAAGCTGGGACTATTTTAATCACAAATAAAAGTCAAGCTTAAGCCTGTCCCCTATTTTTTTCTTCAATCCATTTGGCCATATACTTGGTACTTGCCATTGTTTGCTGTTGCAGTAACCTACCAATAAAATTCTGTTCTCGGTATTCTGTTAGATTTGATTGTATGTGTTTTAGTTTTTCTTCCAGCTTCTTGATGCGAATAGCCTTGCTGTAGTATTTATTAATAATAGCTATTCCACTGAACTGAGCTTGCCCCCACTTCTCCTTATTTTCATAAAGTTGAACCGATGCCTTAGCAAATACTTCCCAATCATCACAAATTATACCGCCCCAAGATGAATTCCCGTGCATACCTTCTGTACCTGTAGACGTGGTGACACTTGGGGTTCCATTTTTCATGGCATCAATCAATTTTCCTTTAATTCCAGCTCCAAACTGTAAAGGAGCTAACACTACTCGCGTGCTTTTTAATTTAGATGCTAAATCTTCAGCCCAACCCATCACATGAAAACCTTCTTTTGGGTTATTCATTTCTAGAATTTGTTGTGGAAGATAAGCTCCATAAATATTTAGGTTAGCCTCAGGGAGTCTATTTTTAATCAAAGGCCAAATATGTCTTTTAAGTGTTATAATAGAATCTACATTAGGGGTATGTTTGCCATTTCCGGCACATAAAAAGTCTTTTCGTTCTTCAAAGTTTGGCCAGGTATTGACTTCTTTATTGGAAATTTCATCCAACATAAAAGGAAGATGCAATAGCATATGTTTGGAAATTCCCAACTCACTTTGTAAAATTTCCATTTCATAGGTTGAAATAAGTAAAGAAAGGTCAGAACGGTATATGCTTGTCATTTCACGTAGCGTCATGGAATGGTTCTTCCATTTTTTTAAAGTGAACTCCTCCCCTTGTTTATAACATTCTTCTCTAACTTTTCTCAGGGAATGTAAATCTTCGGTGTTTAAAACCCGAAGTGCTTGTGGTGCAAATTCGGCTACACGCCACCCAAATTGCTCTTCCATCATATAGCGGTCAAAAACCACAATATCTGGATTCAGCTCTTGTACAAATACATCAAAACTAGAGTGATTTAGTTTTATGGTCATGAATTCAACATCTATTGAATCCAAATTGTAACTGTATTGAGATTTCACGGCTGTTGAGCTGAAAACTACTTGATATCCAAACTTTTTAAAGGCATTCAACAACTGAAGCATACGGTGACCAGCAGCTGTTGTGTTAGGTTCTGGCCAGACATATCCGATAAAAAGAGCCTTTTTCATTTTGGCTATAGTAGTGCCGCAAACTTTTTGGAAATATTGGAGCGTAATTTTCGCTCATAATCCTCTTCCAACCATTCCTTGTAGTTCTTGGTGTTGTTCATGATGCAATAGGAATATTGACGTACTCTATAGGCAATTTCTTCTTTGAGTTCCTTGGCGAGGATGCGGGCATCAAAAACATCCTCACTGTTTTCTACACAAATCTGTGCATGTTGCTCAATACTCATTTCCAATACCAATTTCGATTTTTTCCCTTGGGCAAAAATTCGCTTGTATTCTGCCTTAATATCAAATGTGATATTATCCGATTTGCTGAACTTTGCCTTAAGTTCTTCGGGCATTTCATAGATAAATTCCTTTTCTATATCCTCATCATTCTTGATGTTTTCTAGATAAAAATCTGGAAAGTGAAAGATTTCCTGCCAATCCACAGGAGCATTCCATGGTCCAAACCGTGCGATATTGTTTCCCATATCTATTACGGTGAACTCGTCTTTATTGGGCAAAATTCTAGACCCTCTACCAATCATTTGAAAATATAGGGTAAGGGAGCGGGTGGCTCTATTCAAAATAATGGATTGCACCGTTGGTTCGTCAAAACCTGTAGTCAATATACTTACCGAAGTTAATATGGCGTCTGGTGTTTTTGCAAACCAGTCCAAAATCTCCCTTCGTTCATTAGCTGTATTTTTATTATCTAAATGCCTTACATTATACCCTGCCTTTTTAAAGGTTTCATACACATAAAGTGATGTATTTATACCATTGTTGAAAATCAATGTTTTGGTGCCTTTTGCTATTTCTTCATAGGCCGTTACAAGTTTGCCCAACATGCTATGGTTACCGTAAAATTCATCTGAAGATTTCACGGTATAATCGCCATTTATACCAAGTTTTAGGGTTTTTAGGCTTACATCATAATTATATAGATTGGCTTTTGCCAAAAATCGCTTCTCTATTAAAGATTTAATGGACTCCCCTATGATCAAATGCTTGTAATGATCTTTCATGGGTAGCTTTATGTTGGAACTTAACGGTGTTGCCGTAACTCCCAAAATCGTAGAATCTTCAAAATACTTGAATAGTTTTCTAAAGGAATTGTAGTGGGCCTCATCTATAATCACAAGGCCAATGTTGTTTATGGTAACTTTTTCTTCCTGTAACCTATTGTTCAGGGTTTCCACCATGGCTACAAAACACATATAATCATCTTGGTCCTGTAGCTCTTTTACCTCACTATTAATGATTTTGTTGGCCACTCCAAACCCATGTAGCATCTTGGAAGTCTGTCTGCTCAACTCAATTCTATGGGTAAGCACCATGACCTTTTTACCAGTGTCCTTGATGTACTTTCGGGTAATTTCAGAAAAAACCACTGTTTTTCCACCTCCAGTTGGTAACTGGTATAAGATATTGCTGCCCTTGGGCAATTCATTTATGTGTTTGAATATCTGCTTTAAATCTTCAAGCTGATAATCATATAATGTTTTTCTATTAACTACTTTCTCTACCTCCAAAGGAAAAATGGATTAAATGTTCCAAACTATCAAACCTTACAAAATTAGGAGTTTTTTAGGCCGCGACTAAATATAATTTCACCAATTCTATCAAGATACTATCAACAATTGTTCAAGTTTTGGTTTAAATGGGTTCTTACTCATAACATTTTGATAACAATAACAATTGTTGTTTGGAAAATAGTCTTTTATGATGTATAATGTAGTCTTTAACTAATAAGAAACCATAGACATCCATGAGGCAACTTAAAATAATCAAACAGGTTACTAATAGAGAATCCAAATCGCTTGATAAATACCTTCAAGATATTAGTAAAATAGATTTGATAACCGCACAGGAAGAGGTAGAGTTGGCTCAACGCATACGAACAGGCGACCGCTTGGCCCTAGAAAAATTGACCAATGCCAATTTAAGGTTTGTGGTATCTGTTGCCAAACAGTACCAGAATCAAGGCTTAAAATTACCTGATCTTATTAATGAAGGTAATGTTGGATTGGTAAAAGCAGCCCAAAGATTTGATGAAACCCGTGGGTTCAAGTTTATTTCCTATGCTGTGTGGTGGATTAGACAATCCATTCTTCAAGCATTGGCGGAACAGTCTAGGGTTGTACGTCTTCCTCTGAACAAGATTGGTTCTATCAACAAAATAAAAAAGACATTCTCCTATTTAGAGCAGGCACATGAAAGACCACCTTCGCCTGAGGAAATTGCCAAGGAATTGGACATGACGGTTACTGAGGTTAAACAATCGCTCAAAAATACTGGAAGACATGTATCTATGGATGCGCCATTGCGTGAAGGAGAAACTTCGAGTTTGTACGATGTGTTGAATTCAAGTGAATCTCCCAAACCGGACAAGGATTTAATGCATCAATCCTTAAATACAGAAATTAACAGGGCTTTGGAAACATTGTCTCCGCGTGAAGCAGATGTAGTTCGTTTATATTATGGAATTGGTGATCAACAATCCATGACATTGGAAGAAATAGGAAGTACTTTTGATTTAACACGGGAACGTGTGAGGCAAATAAGGGAAAAGGCAATACGAAAATTGCGACATACTTCTAAGAGTAAGATTCTAAAATCTTACTTGGGCTAGGAAACCCTAATCTATAGAAAAGAGGATGTTAAATCCATCCTTTTTTTATGCAGTAAATATGTTAGCTGGGGTAGTTCAGCTGATTAATGTTGACATCGGTCAACATGTTATTCAAATCTTGGATAAAATTTAAATAGGCTGTATTTTCTTGGTTTTGATTTTTCATGGGATAAAAGATTTGGGTTTGTGACTATAAATAATCTAATTCGGCCAACTCGTTTAAGCTCAAAATTTCATTTAGTTCTTGAAGGAATACCAGGTACTCTTCTCCGTAGGTATCGTACAACATACTATTGGTTAATTTATTATTTGGGTTATTGTTATAACGTAAACCTAATAGAAAGATTATCTGAGAACAATAAATTGTGGTGAAATTCCCTATTTAGGTTGTGAAACTATTATAATTTGATTTTATAGAAAATAGTGCTTTTTGAAGGTTATTTTGAGGTGAATCGCTTACTCCTCATGGGCTAGAATTTCAATAGAAATACCAAAACCGATTTCTGGATCTAGTTGTTCATCTGGAGGACTAATATCAAACTCATCATATAAAAAACAAAGACTGATGGGCAGTTTTTCATCTTCTACCGGTAAAGCCTCTAATTTTTCCAAAAGTTTCTGTTTAATTTTTGCTGCCTTATTCCGTAAAATAGGATCTTCCTTACTATTTATTATCTTTTTAAGCATGGGGATTTCTTTTTGATCTCCCACTTCCAAGATTTCATCCAATAGAATAAGTTTACACTCCAAGTCTGAAGCGTGTTCAAACAATTGTTGAAAGATACTTTGGTAATAGTCAGGTAGGTTACTATCTTTCATTGCTATTTGGTTTTAGGATTAGATGTTCCGGAGGACCTCTACTTCAAAATCTACAAGCTCTTCAACCTTTGGGTATTCAACCAAAAATTGATCGTACAAAAAGTTTAGGTACTTACTGTCATTGTCCGATTTACAAACTGCAATTATTTGTTTTGTTATTTCTAACAGACTCACAGTTTTCATCATACGCAGACAAGGTTGTATCTTTTGGCAAGCAAACTCCACTCCACGAAAATTCTCTATGTTTAAATTAATTTTTAAGCTACCGATAAACTCAACAATGTTTTGTTTGTAGAGTCTTATAAGCTCTTCCAATAATTCCATTTCTCCAGCACATTCTTTCAATACTGGTGTCAAATCGACTTTATGGGTTGCCAAAAGTGATTCTAGGTTCTTTTCTATTTGTAAGGTCTTTAGGGGCATGTTACTTTTGATGGGGTTTGAATCTTTCATAGCCAGTCTTTGACCGGTTTCTTTTAATGTCTTTACAATTTTGTCTTGTTTTTTGGTCAAAGGTGTATCTTCAAGGGAATTGATTAAAGACAGTAGCAGTTCAGTATCAGTAAGCGTTTTATCCTCAAGGGATGGCTTCATTGCCCCTTGAATACCTATTTGCTCATAGATTACGTCAAGTTGTTTCATTTCTGAAACACCAAAAACCCTATCCTCCAAGCCGTTTTTAAAAGTATCAAAAGACCTTTTTAGTTTTCCCGCTTCTACCGTTCCCAATTCTTCATAAGAAAAGTTACTCAGTCCAATTTCCAATTTTTCCAAATACGTCAATAACTCTCGTGTTCCCAAATTCTCAGTAATTGATTATACATTTTCTTAAAAATGTAGATTTAGTTGTGGGAATACAACTTATTGTTCCGTACTGTCTACATTTTGTTGTCAAAATGCTTTATTTGTATGTATAAACAATATGTTATGAGATATTTCTACGCATTATATAGCATTGTGATCTTAATTTCCTGTGCCGAAAAGAACTCTAAAAAAACTGAAACTTTGGAAGAAAAAGCAAAACAGATACATGAAAAAGTAATTACTATTGATACCCATGATGATATCAATGTTTTAAACTTTACTGATTCCATTAATTACACTCAAAACTTGAATACCCAAGTGAATTTGCCCAAAATGATTCAGGGTGGCCTTGATGCAGTTTGGTTGATCGTATACACTGGCCAAGACTCACTGACTGCAGAAGGATATGCCAAAGCATCTGAGAATGCTATTTCCAAATTTGAAGCTATCCATAGGTTATGTGATACCTATGCCCCTGATAAAATAGAAGTGGCACTTACCTCTGATGATGTTAGGCGTATTAGTGCCTCTGGTAAAAAAGTGGCAATGATCGGTGTGGAAAATGCATATCCAATTGGTGAAGATTTATCAAAATTTGAAGAATATTATAACCGTGGGGCTCGCTATATTTCACTATCCCATAATGGACATAGTCAGTTTTGCGATTCCAATACTGGGGAAAAAGATAGTGTATGGCTACACAATGGTTTAAGTGATTTAGGGAAAAAAGCTGTAAAAGAGATGAATAGATTGGGAATAATGATAGATGTTTCGCATCCTTCAAAAGAATCCATGAAGCAGATGATAGCTCATTCCAAAGCACCAATAATCGCGTCTCATTCATCAGCAAGAGCATTATGTGACCATAGTAGGAATTTGGACGATGAGCAACTTTTATTGTTAAAAGAAAATGGAGGAGTTGTCCAAACCGTTGCATTCAGTTCCTATTTAAACACGGAAAAACATGAAACAAGAGCTACTTATATGAAGTCTGTTCATCAAAAGATTGCTGATTCCTTGGGAATAAATTGGTATGACCGTTCTCAATTTTCTTCCTTGACGGACGAACAAAAGGCTGAGTTTATGGAAAACTATCCGAAGGTTAAAAAAATGGGCAATGAGCTGGCAGCTACGCTAGAAGAAGCTCCGCCAGCTGTCAATGTATCGGATTTTGTTGATCATATTGATTATTTGGTCAAACTCATTGGAATAGAACATGTAGGGATTAGCTCAGACTTTGATGGCGGCGGCGGTATTGAAGGTTGGTCTGATGCTTCTGAAACCTTTAATGTTACCCTAGAACTGGTCAAAAGAGGGTATACCGAGGAAGAAATCACCAAACTTTGGGGCGGAAATTTACTTCGCGTATTGGATAAGGTGCAGGCTATAGCAGCCACCATGGATTAGGACTCTTCCTTTTCCCGTTTAGCCAATCTATCTTTCACATATTCCACTTTGACCTTACCGTGTGCCTTGGGATTTCCATTATCATCTAAATTTACCATGATGATATTATCAACGGTCACAATACTCTCATGAGTCATTTTGTTCCGTACCTCACAGTTCAATGATATTGAAGTATGCCCAAATTTGATTACTTCTATCCCAATTTCCACGATATCACCTTTTTTTGCCGTGCTCATAAAGTTGATTTCCGACATATACTTGGTAACAACCTTTTTGCTCTCCAATTGTATAATGCTATAAAGCGCTGCTTCCTCATCTATCCAAGCAAGTAATGTGCCTCCAAATAAAGTTTCATTGGCATTCAGGTCCTCTGGTTTTACCCATTTTCTAGTATGAAATCTCATTTTAAAAAAACGTATTTACAGTTAAATTCAAAGCAAAGTTAGCCTAAAACAATAGAGCTTTTCTTAATATTCTTTCGTTTTTTCTTTAATTATGAAATTGAAATATTTTGTGTCAGGAGAGTAAAAATTTTATAATTTTCAGCTTTTAATTTGATGAAATCCCTCAACTAATCATAAAATTTTAAAGCCCCATAATGTTACTCAAACAAGCCCTTTTGAGGACTTAAAGTTGTTTGGGGAATGGTTAAATCAGTTCCAAATTTTTGATTGAGTTTCTCTATAAAATAGGCCGACAACAAAGGAGACTCCAATTCCAAATTCTGATGAACAAAGAAATGTATATTTTTCAGTCCAGAAGCTTTCCAACTGGATAGCCTATCAATCCAATCGTCAAGCCTGTTATAATCAGATTCATGGTTTGCGCCTACATAACGTATAAATGCTTCATTGGTTGTCAATCGCATATGCATAATATCCCGTCTACCAGCAGTATCTACCAAGACATTGGTGATGTTATTTTCTTCCAGTAAATGATACAACTCTTGCGCAACTTTTGGGTCATTAAACCAATCTGTATGCCTAAATTCCATGGCCAATGGAAATTCTTTTGGCCAATATTCCACAAACTGTACTACTCTATCCCAATTTTTGGGATTAAAGTTATTGTGCATTTGCAAAAAAATAGTGCCCAACTTATCTTTTAAGAGTGAAGTAACTTCCAGATAGCGATCGGCCACTTCGTAAACCTTATCATTGAGCCTGCGTAAATGACTTACCTCATTGGTCATTTTTGGAAAGAACTTAAATCCTTCAGGAGTTTTATCATACCATTTTTGGTACTGTTCCGCAGGAAATATTCTATAAAAGGTAGCATTAAGCTCAATACTATTAAATTGGGATGAATAATAGACCAACTCATCTTTGGTGCCCCTGGGGTAAAAATTCTTTAAATCCTGTCGGTTCCATTTGGCGCATCCAATAAATATGTTGGGACTACCGGTTTTATTTTGTTTTGACAGGAGAACCTGAGTGTCTGGATGATCCTCAGAGATTGTGAAATCAATAAGCTCTGGTTGTTCTACCTTTCCAAACTTCATGGATTGAGTTTTAGTATAAAGACGAAGTTATGAATAAATCATGCCTGTTCATAACATCGTTAAAAACTATTGGTTCCTTAAAATTTGCACAGTTTCCGATTGTGTAATTTTATAAAAACTACAACATGGATTCAAGATCCGAGAATCTTTTGGGCATTCGTCCGGAGATTAGTAAAGCTCAATTACATGAAAACATGGGTACAGATGAACGTTTTCAAAACCAGACTTTACGTCCAGTAATCAAACTTCAAAATTTCCTATTGCTCGAAGCTTTTAAAAACTATACCCACAAGCATAAAGGTGCCTTTTATGAGCTGTCCTTAGAAAAAAGATTGGAGTATATTGAACGTGCAATCCAAAAGGATATTAAATTCAGAAACTCCTTAAAAGGCATGGTCATAGGTCAATTTACCCTTGAAGAATATCAAACCTATACCATGAACTCTTCTGCTTTGAACAAAAGAATGATGAACATGGTTATTGAGCGCTTGAAAGATCAAGTGCAGTTATTGGAAAATGAACTGCTAGTCTAAAATGGACTCTCCGTTAAGATTGGTCGTTAAAATATCGCTCATCAAGTCAAAATAGGGTCTAATGGCCTTAAAAGATTTGTCCACCTCTTCACTAAAGGAATTTGATAGCACTTCTTTGTCAGTAAAGTTTCTGACGAAGATGAACTGTTTTTTCTTGATCAAATCAATATTCTGATGCTCCTTATCAAAACCTTTTGGCGCCGTTTTTACACCGTCACCCTGCAATTCTCCCCAAATATCTTTAAACAATTTTTTATTGATAATACCACGGAATTCCGATGCATCCATTTCCAACTCCTTACGTATCCGGAACAGATCTTCTTTATTTGGTTCCCAAAATCCTGTTGCAACAAAAGTCTCCCCTGGTTTTATCCTAAGATAATATCCCCCACGTAGACGTGATCCCAATCTAGAGAATGAACCGGCAAAATGGGTTTTATAGGGCGTTTTGTCCTTTGAGAAACGTACATCCCTATAAATCCGGAATATCTTCATTTTTTCAATTTCGTCATGAGTATTTAAACGTTCTTGAATATTTTCATAAAAGGATTTAACATCGGATTCATGCTTTTTAAAGGTGGTTTTGTTTTCTAAAAACCATTCTTTGTTATTGTTTTTTGCCAGTTCCTTAAGGAAATTGAATGCGTCTTTTGTAATTGTTGAATTATTCACAGGACTGAAATGTTGTGTTATTTTTAAGCTAAAGTTAGCGATTTCCATTACTGAGTGGTAATCATTTAGCTATTTTTAAACTTTATTTTTTATTGGATGGATAAGCAAAAAGTTATTGAAGAACTGAATAGGCACAAAAAACAACCCTATTTAGACTATAGGCTAAAACAAGAAACAGAAAATTTCACCAATACACTTTTTTATACGTTGTTCGATGTGAATACTCCTGTTGCAGAGAACTTGGAAGTTCTAGAAGAAAAATTTAAACTCCTTGTTGATTTAGCTTGTTGGGATTTGGAAAAACCCTGTTCAAAAGTCTGGAACAATTATGTGGCCTGTTTGCCAAGCGTTTTGGAAAAGCTGAATTTGGATGCTGATGCCATTCTCAATTGCGATCCAGCTTCTTTGTCCATCCAGGAAATCTATATGGCGTATCCAGGGTTTTATGCGATTGCAATCTATAGATTGGCCCATGAACTTTATATTCAAGGCTTTCCGTTGGTACCTCGCTTGATGACGGAGTATGCCCATAGACAAACTGGTGTTGATATTAACCCGGGCGCACAAATAGGGAAATCATTTTTTATAGATCACGCTACGGGAGTAGTCATTGGCGAGACCGCCATAATTCATGATAATGTAAAACTTTATCAAGGTGTTACCTTAGGAGCGTTGTATGTTGCCAAGAACCTTCAGAAAACAAAGAGACATCCTACCATAATGTCCAATGTGACCATCTATGCCAACGCTACCATTTTGGGTGGAGAAACGGTAATAGGTGAAAATTCGATTATTGGTGGAAATGCTTGGCTCACCGCTTCGGTACCTGCAAACTCAACTGTTTTCCATACGCCCGAGATAAAAATAAAAACAGTTTCAAATGCCTAAGACCATTCTTAATCTAATTGGAAACACGCCTCTGGTGGAATCCAAAGTGCTGAACACCAATCCCAATGTGAAGCTCCTCTTCAAATTGGAAGGACATAACCCAGGTGGTAGTGTTAAGGATCGGCCGGCACTTAATATGATTAAAAGTGGTTTGGAGCGAGGTGAGATTACCAAAAAATCCAAACTAATTGAAGCTACAAGTGGTAACACAGGGATAGCACTTGCCATGATTGCCGGAATCTATGGATTGGACATGGAGTTGGTAATGCCTGAGAATTCTACAAAGGAACGTGTACAAACGATGCGGGCCTATGGTGCAAAAGTTACGTTGACATCTTCGGATGTTGGTATTGAGGGCGCCCGGGATTATGCAGAGTCAAAGGTTAGGGATGAAGGCTATCAAACCTTGAATCAGTTTGCAAATAACGATAATTGGATGGCGCATTACAAAACTACAGGACCTGAAATCTGGAAGGATACTGAGGGTGGTGTTACCCATTTCGTTTCCAGTATGGGCACAACCGGAACCATCATGGGGACCTCCACATTTCTGAAAGAGCAGAACCCGGCTATTCAAATTGTTGGAGTGCAACCAACGGACGACTCTAGAATTCCAGGAATTCGAAAATGGCCTGAAGAATACTTACCAAAAATCTTTGACCCAAGTAAAGTGGATACGGTTATGGAAGTAAGTCAGGAGGAAGCACGGCAAATGGCGAAGAGATTGGCCAAAGAAGAAGGAATCTTTTCTGGTATGAGCAGTGGAGGAGCTGCAACAGTAGCGTTACGCTTGGCCAGTTCTTTACAAGGTGGCACCATCGTTTCCATATTATGTGACAGAGGAGACCGGTACCTATCTTCAGATTTGTTTGACTGATTTAGTCTAACTCCAATTCTATTCCTTTGCGGTACACTTCAAAATCATTTAAATCATTATGGTTTCCATTTTCAATAGTGTACATTTTTTTATCTGAATTTGGAATAGCCTCAAAGAGTTTCAGGCCAGATTCATAGGCCACAACGTTATCAACAGTGCCATGAAAAATTCTGATTGGTGCATTTACAGTTTTAATGTATTTATAGGAACTCATTTCATATTTTAAAACATGTTTTATAGGAAAAAAAGGAAAACGATCTTGGGCCACATCCAATAAACTATAAAACGGAGTCTCTAGAATGAGTTTTGCTGGATTTGTGTTAGATGCCAAATGAGTGGCTATGCTTGCTCCCAATGAACGGCCATAAATTATGATATTTTCTTCTGTATAGGTTTTCAATGCGTGTGAATAAAACAAATGCGCGTCTGTGTAGAGAGCTTCTTCACTGAGCTTTCCGGTACTTTTTCCATAACCACGATAATCCATAACTAGCACGTCGTATCCCAATTCAACAAATGATGATGTAATCTGTCCCCATCTTGATAAATCTCCTGCATTTCCATGAAAATATAAAATCAAACCCTTTGGCCTTTCGGTTTTAAAGTGGATGGCATTGAGTTTGGCTCCATCCGAAGTATTCAGGAAAATCTCTTCAAAATCATGGGCAAAGGAGTATTCATAGTTGTTGGGCAACTGGGTAGGCAGGAAAATAAGTTTTTCTTGAAGCGAATAAAGCATAACAATCAATAGAAATAATAATAGTATTAGATAGAGTCCAAATCGCTTAAGCTTTTGCATTGGTGCGCTTTGATGAATGTTTTACATTGATACTGGACCCTTCTAAATTTACTTTTTGGGGACGAGTGGTGATAATTTCCGTCAGCATTTTGTGATACGACTCAAATGTGTTCAAGTTTTTATGCCCCCCTCCTATTACAGTATATAATTTTGTGAGTTCTGGTTTAATTTTAGACAATTTCACACTTGTTTTATAGGGTATCAATTTGTCATCGGTTCCGTGAATGATATGGATTGGACAATTTACATACTTTAACCATTTATGCGTTGGCATTGGAAATTTTATCAATAATGACAAGGGCATAAAAGGAATGTATTTTTTGGCTACTTTATTTAAGCTATAGTATGGAGCATCCAAAATCAACATTCTGGGATTGTTCATTGACGCCAGTTTAGCGGCAAATCCCGAACCCATGGAACGACCGTAAAGAACAATATATTTTTCAGAAACTTTTTCCTTAAGTCTATTGTAGACCACCTGCATATCCCGTTTCACTGCTTTTTGGGTTCTTCGGCCCGTGCTCTTTCCAAAACCACGGTAATCTACCATGATAACATCATAGCCATGCCTAGTGAAGTCCACAGCAAATTTTCCCCATCCTTTTATACTTTTGGAATTTCCTTTCAGGTAAAAAACGATTCCTTTTGGGTTTTCAGCTTTAAATCGGAGTCCATTTATGGTAGCCCCGTCCCTAGTTTCAATATTATATTCCTCAATTTCCTGATTATCATAATAAAATTGAAAGTCCTTCGAGAGCTTTTCTGGTTTAAAGAGAAAGTAATCCTGTAAGAAGTAAAGCAAAACACTTATTACAATATACGCTACAAGTACAATGAGTAAAATATAAAGCCAATTCTGCATTCTTAAGTGTTTGTTCCAAAATACAAAAAATCTTTTTAGGTCTCTTTATTGATTTATGAATCAATTGATTGACTTTAAAGAGCAACAAAAGGGCCTTTTTTTCAAATCACCAAAAATAATCAACGGCTCATCGATTTATTTAAACCAAATTATTTGTAATCTTTTTCTTTACATTAAAATTTGAATATCCCAAACCACTATGGAGTCACTATTTAAGATTTTTACTTGGAAAATAAGCAGTGTTGTTACTTCAATGCTACTATTGGTATTGATTTTATTAAATTTTTATGGGGTTTATGCTAACAAATTTTACTTTTTAAAACCAGCCAATTATATTTTCCCAGCATTAGCAATGGTACATTTCCTCTATTTATATGTACTTCGCTTCAAAATAACTGAAAATGAATTACCTGATCCAATAATGCGAAATTTGGAATATGTGCTCTATACCGTATTGATTGTTTATTTTTTTAAAATTTATGAAAGCGCCATGGTTTTAAATTCCCTCTCTGAATATCAGGGACATGTAATACCGGATATGTTTAAAACTATAGGAACAATTACATTAGTTTTGTATTGCGTACTATCTGTATTTACATTACTATTATTTTTGCAAAGGAAATATTATGTGGGTAAATATGATTTTGAAAACTATAATAACAATTTAAATATGTGGCAATAGTATTAACTATAATCCACGGATGTAACTTCCATAAAGATCTTTAAACTGATAACCCTGTGTGTACCGTTGTTTACTCAGTTTTTTGTGGGCCACCAGTCCCCAGAGCAACAATTCCTTCATGAAATAGGACTCTTCTTTGGAAACATCTGGTTGATGCTCCCGCATTAGCTCATTTAAAGGAACCACGGAATCTAACTTGGCCATATAGTCTTTATCAGAATCTTCATCGAGTAATTCAAACCCTTCTCCATCAAAAAACCAATGGATCAAGTCATCATAGACGGTTTCGGAGTCTTTACGTTCTAATTTGGAAATCTCCGGGAAATAATTTGGGAACAATGATTTTATGGAATCCTCCACCAATATTTCAACCACAGACCCTGCTCCTTCTTGCTCTCCTTCATAAACCAATTCAATCTTACCGGTTATGGATGGGATTATTCCCATAAAATCACTTAAACGGACGGTAGTATTCTTTTCACCTGATTTTATCACTCTTCGTTCTGCAGTACTCAGAAGGTTCTCGAATGCAGTGATGCTCATTCGTGCACTTACACCACTTTTTGCATCTACATATTCACTTTTACGCGCCTCAAAACTGATCTGTTCCAAAACATCCATTGCAATTTCAGGTACATGAATGTTATCCGATTGCCTACTTTCCAATTGGGCTTCTTGTTTGGTTATTTTTTTTGCAATTTCTATGTTCTCAGGATAATGTGTAAGTATTTGGGAGCCTATTCGATCCTTAAGCGGAGTTACAATACTACCTCTATTGGTGTAATCTTCAGGATTTGCTGTGAATACAAATTGTAGATCCAAAGCTAGTCTTAATTTGAAACCTCTGATTTGTATATCTCCTTCTTGCAGTATATTAAATAGTGCTACTTGAATTCTTGCTTGAAGGTCTGGTAGTTCATTAATAACAAAAATACAGCGGTTTGCTCTTGGTATCATTCCAAAATGGATGACCCTATCATCAGCATACGAAAGTTTTAGGTTTGCCGCTTTTATTGGATCTATGTCCCCTATTAAATCAGCAACGGTAACATCGGGTGTGGCCAACTTCTCATAAAATCGTTCATCGCGATGAATCCAATTAATGGGAGTGTCATCACTTTTTTCCTTAATAAGTTGTGTTGCGAATCTAGAAATAGGTTGAAAAGGATCATCATGTACCTCTGAACCTTCCACTACAGGAATCCATTCATCCAATAACTGAACCATTAATCTCGCCAGCCTAGTTTTGGCTTGCCCTCGAAGACCCAGTAGATTGATGTTATGTCTAGATAAAATAGCTCTTTCCAACTCTGGTATTACTGAGTTTTCATAACCCCAGACACCATGGAAAGTTTCTTCTCCGTTAGCGATTTTCTCCAATAGATTCCCTCGCAATTCATCTTTAATGCCTTTACTCTCGTACCCGGAAGCTTTTAATTGCCCAAGGGTTTTTATTTTATTGTAATCTAGCTTCATCGTGTATAAGTGCTATCCTTTAATTCTTTTTCTTCTGTTTTGTTCGTAATCTTCAAAAATCATCTCCCCAAGCCCTTTCAGCCCAGTATAAAATGCTTTCCCTTTATTGGCTTGGGTAAATTCCCGCACAAATTGCATGAGATACGGGTCTTGGGCAATCATAAAGGTAGTTATGGGAATGTGCAGCTTTCTGGCTTGTTGCGCCATGGCATAACATTTCTCCACAATATATTCATCCAGTCCAACACTGTTTTTGTAATAGTCACCATTGGGAAGCCTCAAGCAAGAAGGTTTTCCATCGGTAATCATAAAAATCTGCTTATTGGTATTCCGTTTCCTTCTTAACATATCCATTGCCAACTGAAGACCTGCAACAGTATTTGTATGGTAGGGCCCAACTTTTAAATAGGGTAAATCCTTTATCGGAATAGGCCAAGCATCATTGCCAAAGACCAAAATATCCAACGTGTCTTTTGGGTATCGAGTTGTAATCAATTCGGCAAGGGCCATGGCCACTTTCTTGGCTGGGGTAATACGGTCTTCCCCATATAAAATCATACTATGGCTGATATCAATCATCAATACAGTACTCATTTGAGCCTTGTACTGGGTATCTTCAACGACCAAATCTTCCTCACTTAGCGAAAAACTATCAAGTCCGTGGTTAATCTGGGCATTTTTGAGACTCTCAGTCATTGAAATATGTTCCAACGAATCTCCAAAACGATACTCCCTAAATTCTCCGGTATGCTCATCTCCCCTCCCCGATTTACCTGTTTTATGATTGCCAGAACCGCTTCTTTTTAACTTTCCAAAGATTTGCTCTAACGCTTTTTGACGTAAAGCACGTTCCAGTTTAGCAGTTATTGACAAACTTCCGCTTCCATCACCTTCTTCCCCATCTCCTTGCTCGCCATCTGTGTCAAATTCTTCACGGATAAAACCTTTGGCCTTTAAATCTTCTATAAAATCTTCAATTGTGTAATCATCATCGGTAAGTTCATATTCCTTATCCAATTCCCGCAACCAATCCAAGGCCTCCTCCACATCGCCTGAGGTATGAGTAATAAGTTCCTGGAAAATCTCAAAAAGTTTTTCGAACGGAGTCTGATTAGGAGCTTCGTACGTAGTAAATCGAAATCCCTTTCTTGTATTCATAGCCATTATATAAAATTAACACATTCTGCTTTTACCTTGATGGCTTTAATGAAAACTTAACGCTTCTGTTTATGTTTGCAGTTATGGACAAAGAATTATGTCTTGGCTTTTATTCCACTCCTCCCCTTTGGACAAATACCCAATTTGGTATCCAACAGTTTGAATTCCCACAGCTCCAGTTGGGAGATTTTAAACCGAATTCCATCAATGAAAGTTTACGGCTCGGTCATCAAATGGAACATGTGTTTGAACAATTGATTTCATATTCTAAACATTGGGAAATTATTTCGAGAAATGTGTTAGTCGATAAGGGAAAAAATAGGATTGGTGAAATCGATTTTATTCTCGAAAATACTGAAATCAAAGAGGTTTACCATATAGAATTGGCTTATAAGTTCTATATTATTAACCCTGAAATATCGGAACCCATCCATCGCTTAATGGGACCGAATAAGAGAGATATGTTTTTCACCAAATTGGATAAGCTAAAAGGAAAACAATTCCCATTATTTTATGCTGAAGCGCTAAGAAGCAAACTACAAGATTTGAAAATACAATCTGATACAGTTAAACAGCAAGCTTGCTTTAAAACACAACTTTTTATCCCTTATGGAGACACTAATGTTTCAATACGTCCCTTAAACAAGAACTGTATACAAGGCAAGTGGATTAGGTTTGAGGATTTTAATTCAGAAGCATTCAAAACGTTTGGGTATTACATTCCTTTTAAAAGAGAATGGGTGATTGCTCCAACTGTAAATCGAAAATACAATACTCATTACGAAACCCTACTTGAAATAAACTTATGTATCATAAAGGAAAACTCACCAATGCTTTGGCTTAAAAAGCCAGATGGTGAAATCGAAAAACTATTTGTGGTTTGGTGGTCATAGAAATATAATAAATAGGTGAAACATTAGGAAAAGGTCAATGAAAAAAATAAAAAATAAAATATTTTCATCTAGATGCAACCTTTCAAAATATAGCTTGTCTTTAGATTATAATTGAATATATATGCTAAAGAACTTTACTGTATTTGTTTTATTTCTTGCATTGCTATGCTACAATTCACTATTAAAAGCTCAGGAAGAACCTAAAGATTACATAGAATTTAATGATCGTAAGAATGTAGTTCACGGGGTTTATTTAGGACTTAACGCACACTACGGAGAACTGAAAAATATACCCACCTATGGACTTGGTTTAAAAATGGCCTATGTTGCCAATCAACGGTTTGAAGTTGGTATTGCGACAACCTTTTTGATATCGGACCAAGAGTTCATTACAGTTGAGGATATTGATAACAGGCTTATAGGAGCTTATATAGGAGGGCATTTTGAACCTATTTTTTTTAGTAAAAAGAGGGTTAACTTATCTTTTCCTTTATTTCTTGGAGTGGGTGGGATTGGCTATACAACCTCAGGAGAAGATGATTTTGATGATGACTTTATAGATAAAGAGTTCGAGAACGTTAATACTATTTTCGTTATGGAACCAGGAGTAAATGCACTTTTCAACTTATCAAGATATATACAATTAGAAGCAGGTATTAAATACCGTTTCACAAATAAAATAGATTTGGCCACTAGCCCAATTAAAAGACTAAATGGCTTTTCCACAGGCGTTGGAGTAAAGGTGGGTATCTTTAATATGGGAAAAAATCGCTACAAAAAGAATATTTCTGAAAAAGAATAGTATAGTTGAAATTTTTAGTTGTGTCTCTCAATCAGAACCTTTTCAATATCGGTCAATTTATATCCTTTGGCTTGTAATAAAATTAGATAATGAAATAGTAAATCCGCGCTCTCGTTCAAGAAAAGGTCATCATTGTTGTCTTTGGCTTCTATTACCGTTTCAACAGCCTCTTCCCCTACCTTTTGTGCTATTTTATTTATTCCTTTCTTAAAAAGGGACGCTACATAACTATCAGGATTTTCCACATCTTCTTTTCGAGATGTAATAATATCCTCTAACGTAGAAAGAAACCCATAATCTTGAACATTTTCTTCTGACCAACATGTATCTGTTCCCGTATGACAGGTTGGGCCTTCAGGGTTTACTGTAATAAGCAAGGCATCATTGTCACAATCATTTTTAATAGTGACCAAGTGCAGGAAGTTCCCACTTTCTTCACCTTTTGTCCAAAGCCGATTTTTACTTCGGCTAAAAAAGGTGACTTTCTTGGTCTTTTGCGTTGCGTCCAAGGCTTCCTGATTCATGTACCCCAACATTAAAACGTTTTTAGTCGTGGCATCTTGAATTATTGCCGGCACCAATCCGTCAGTATTTTTAGTAAAGTCTATTTTCATTGCTATAGTCTAATAGGGATTCCCTCTTTTTTTAATTCTTCTTTTAAATCTGTTATTTCGATTTCCTTAAAATGAAAAATACTGGCAGCCAAAGCAGCATCGGCTTTTCCATAAGTAAAAGTATCTGTAAAATGTGAAATTGCTCCTGCACCACCCGAAGCTATAACGGGAATGTTAATAAGGGAGGACAATTTTGCCAATGCTTCGTTCGCAAATCCACCCTTTGTGCCATCATGATCCATAGAAGTGAAAAGAATTTCTCCCGCTCCTCGTTCCTCAACTTCCTTGGCCCATTCAAAAAGATCTATTTCCGTTGGAACTTTGCCCCCCACTAGATGTACTTTCCAGCTTCCATCTATCTGTTTTGCGTCAATGGCAACAACAATGCATTGTGAACCAAATTTAGCGACAAGTTCGTCAATCAACTCTGGTCGTTTTACAGCTGAAGAGTTAATAGAGACTTTGTCCGCTCCGTTGTGCAACAAAATATCCACATCTTCAACAGATGAGATTCCACCACCAACCGTGAATGGAATGTTTACTTTCTCTGCTACATGATACACTAAGTCCGCCAAAGTCTTTCTTCTTTCCTCAGTAGCTGAAATGTCCAAAAAAACCAGTTCATCAGCTCCTTCCCTCGCATATATCTCGGCCAGTTCAACTGGGTCACCGGCATCCCTCAAATCCACAAAGTTGATTCCTTTAACGGTTCTTCCATTTTTGATGTCTAAACAAGGGATTATTCTTTTTGTAAGCATTCAATTTTCATTTTTCACAGTGAGATCTATTCCGTCATAAAATCCTAAATCAGCATTGTTCAATAGTTTCGTCCACAAGGCTATTTGTCCTGTGTGATAGGAAAAATGTTCCACCACATGTACAATGTTGCCTATTCCTGAAAATTCAAAACCCTGAACCGATCGTTTCTTGGTAAACTCATCCTCTAGAGCATTGGAAAAACTCTGCTTTGCAGTTTCAACGGTTTCTGAAAGCTTTTGTAACAGTTCATCTTTGGAATACCCAGACAAGGTTTCAAATTCTTTATCTCGATTTCTATTGTCTTCCAAACCTTGTAACGATGCAATACCATACTGTGTGATATTACCACAGAGATGCAAAATCAAGTTTCCTATGCTATTGGTGGATGTATTAGGTTTCTTCCATATTACGCTTTCTTCAAGTTTATTCAGACAGATAGTAACCATGCGCAAACTTTCGTCCATGCGAAAGCAGGCATTCTGAATAAATTCATTCCTAAATGTGCTATCCTTGGTCATTTCCTAGAATATATTGTTCCAATTGTTTTAAACTGATTCTATTCTCATAAATGGCTTTACCAATTATGGTTCCCTCACAACCTAACTCGGCCAATTTAGGAAGTTCATCAAAACTAGATATTCCACCACTAGCAATCAAATTAATCCCGATCACCTCTTTGTCCTCCACTCCACTTCCGGTAACAAGAGTTTCTAGCTTTTTTGTTTTCGCCAATATTCGTTTGTAGAGCTCAAATGCGGGGCCTTCCAGCATGCCATCTTTACTGATATCCGTACAAACCACATATTTGATTCCTTTATTTTGATAGGATTTTATAAAAGGCAGCAAATCCTGATTGGACTCTTCCTGCCAGCCGGAAACAGCGACTTTTTCATCTTTAGCATCCGCTCCAAGAATTATTTTATCGGTTCCATAGGTTTTCAACCACCCCAAAAAAGTATCCTTATCCTTTACGGCAATACTTCCCCCTGTTATTTGACTAGCTCCACTTTCAAAGGCAACATGAAGGTCTTCATTGGTTTTTAACCCGCCGCCAAAATCAATCTTAAGATTGGTTTTTGTTGCAATCCCCTCCAATATTTTATGATTGACGATGTGCTTGGATTTTGCACCGTCTAAATCAACCAAATGCAGAAATTGGATTCCATGGCCCTCAAATTCCTTTGCAACTTCTGTAGGGTTTTCATTGTACACTTTCTTTGTACTGTAATCTCCCTTGGATAATCGCACACACTTACCTTCAATAATATCTATTGCTGGAATTATTCGCATACCTCTAGTTGTATTTTGCTATATCTTTTGCCATCCACATAGCGGAATCTCCTATCCTATTAAAACCATACGGTTCATACATGCCATGGGCGTCTTTAGTTTTTAATGCAATGGTTTGGACATTTTTAATAATTGGATGATTCAAAATATATTCTATCAACATTTTCCCAAGCCCTTTGCCTCTATATGCATCAAAAATAAGCACATCCATTATGTAGGCAAGAACCACTTTGTCCGTTAGCACCCGAGCAAAACCTACTTGTTCATTGGTCTTAGAATAGACCCCAAAACATATTGAATTTTCTACTGCAGATTTTGTCATTTCTAGAGTCCTATAATCTCCCCAGTACGATTCTTTAACTTCCTGATGTACCCTTTGTATATTTAGTTTGCTCTTTTCCGTTGATATATAAAACGCATCCTTCATTACAACTCTAAAAAGTTCTGTAAAATACGTTCACCAATAGCACTGCTTTTTTCTGGATGGAATTGGGTTCCATAGAAATTATCTTTTTGCAGTGCGGCACTATAAGACAAAGCGTATTCCGATTCTGCAATAGTTTCATCACCAAGAGGCGCATAATAACTATGCACCAAATAAATATGTGATTTCTCTGGAATGGCAGTAAACAAATCCGATTTCAAACTACTTATTTCATTCCATCCAATTTGTGGAACCTTTACAGATTTCGGAAACTTCACCACATCTAAATCAAATATCCCAAGTCCTTTCGTATTGCCTTCCTCAGAGGAATTACACATCAATTGCATTCCCAAGCAAATCCCTAAAACGGGTTGTTTTAATTGCGGTACAATTTTGTCCAAGCCACTCAATCTTAATTTTGACATTGCAGAACTGGCTTCCCCTACTCCTGGAAATATCACTTTGTCTGCATTTTGGATTTCTTCCACAGTATCACTTAAAATTGCTTCGTATCCCAAGCGCTGTATTGCAAACTTGATACTTTGAATATTTCCAGCACCATAGTTGATAATAACTATTTTCATTTATAAAACCCCCTTTGTAGATGGCAAAACCATCTTTTCAACATCTCGTTTTACTGCCATTTTAATTGACTTTGCAAATGCCTTGAAAATCGCTTCAATTTTATGATGTTCGTTTGTCCCCTCTGCTTTTATATTGAGATTGGCCTTGGCTCCATCCGAAAATGATTTGAAAAAGTGCATAAACATTTCAGTGGGCATGTCCCCAACTTTCTCACGTTTAAAATCTGCATCCCAGACCAACCAATTACGGCCACCAAAATCGATGGCAACTTGTGCCAAGCAATCATCCATGGGTAAACAGAAACCGTAGCGTTCTATGCCTAATTTATTTCCCAAAACTGTGGAAAACAACTCTCCCAAAGCAATGGCCGTATCCTCAATGGTATGGTGCTCATCTACTTCTAAATCTCCATCAACCTTTATTTCCAAATCCATTTGTCCATGCCTGGCGAGCTGATCCAGCATATGGTCGAAGAATGAAAGACCCGTGTCTATGTTGCTTTTTCCCGTACCATCAAGATTAAGTTTGATTTTGATGTCAGTTTCATTGGTTTTCCGTGAGATTTCGGAGACCCTAGATTCCAATTTCAAAAACTCATAAATCTTTTCCCAATCATTGTTCTCCAACGCAATGAAATCATCCAGTTCACCCCGTTTCACTGTAATCTCGTCAGTTCCCAGATTCGTTTCATCATTGATGAAAACACCCTTTGCTCCCAAGTTTTTTGCAAGCTCCATGTCGGTTAACCGATCTCCAAGGACAAATGAATTTTTTAAATCATATTCCTCCGTGAAATATTCAGTCAACAAACCGATACCTGGCTTTCGCGTATCTGCATTGTCTTTTGGAAAAGTTCGATCAATGAAAATTTTATCAAATACAACACCCTCATTTTCGAAGGATTTTAAAATGAAATTATGTACAGGCCAAAAGGTTTCCTCGGGAAAAACAGCTGTACCCAAACCGTCTTGATTGGTAATCATGACCAGTTCATAATCGAGTTCCTTTGCAATCTTCCCCAAGTAGGTAAATGCCTTGGGATAAAAAATCATTTTATCAAACGCATCTATCTGTTCATCAACAGTTTCTTTGATGATAGTTCCATCCCTATCTATAAAAAGTACTTTTTTCCCCATTAGTTCAGTTCTTTTAAAATAGCAATCAGTTTTTTATTTTCTTCTGGTGTACCAACCGTAAATCGTAATGTGTTTTCACATAAAGGCTGATTACTCCTGTTTCGAACAACTACATTGGCATCAAGCAGTTGTTGGTATCGTTTACTGGCATCATCTACTTTCACCAATACAAAGTTTGCGTCTGAAGAATAGATTTTTTCAATAAAAACCACCTCATTTAGCGCGTTGACCAATATTTTACGTTCGTTCAAAATTTGTGCGACCTCTTCCTGGACCAATGTATCATCCAATACTCTTTTTAGTGCTTGGTATTGCGTTAGTTGATTAACATTATATGGAGGCTTAATTTTGTTGAGAATGGTAATTATTTCTGCGGATGCATAGCATATTCCCAACCGGATACCTGCCATTCCGTAGGCTTTGGACAAGGTTTGGGTAACAATCAGGTTTGGATAGTTGTCCAAGACAGAAATCCAACTCTGGTTTTCAGAGAAATCTATGTAAGCTTCATCAATCACAACTAGACCGCTAAAGTTTTCCAGTAGTTCCTCTATATTTTTCCTTTGAAAGGCATTCCCTGTCGGATTGTTAGGTGAACAGATAAAAACAATTTTGGAATTTTTGTCAATCTTTTCCAAAATCTGTGGTACATCTGGTTCAAAATTTGAGGTCAACAAAACTTCCCTGTTCTCAATCGCATTGATTCCGGCCAATACCTTATACATACCATAGGTTGGCGGTAGGGTGATAATATTATCCTGATTTGGCTCGCAAAAGGCTCTAAAAATCAAATCCAAGACTTCATCACTGCCATTTCCCAACAAAATGTTTTGTTCAGGAATCTGTTTCTGTTCTGATAAAAGTGTTTTTAGACTGCGTTGTTGTGGGTCGGGATAGCGATTCAAACCATTTTCAAAAGGATTTTCATTGGCATCCAAAAAAATCATTTTAGACCCATCTGAAACGTACTCATCCCTTGCCGATGAGTACGGTTGTAAACCTTTTACAGTCTCCCTTACCAATTTATCTATGTTGAAAGCAGATGTCATTTTAAATTTTTTAATCGAATAGTAACGGCATTTTTGTGTGCATCCAGCCCTTCAGCTTCTGCCATTAGCTCAATTGCATTCCCAATACCCAATATACCTTCCTTACTGATTTTCTGAAATGTTATGCTCTTCATGAAACTATCAAGATTTACACCGCTATACTGTTTTGCATAGCCATTTGTCGGCAATGTATGATTGGTTCCCGAAGCATAGTCCCCGGCACTTTCTGGAGTATAATTTCCAATAAAAACCGAACCTGCATTAATTGTATTTTCAATGTAAAAATCTTCATTTTCAACACATACAATATAGTGTTCTGGACCATATTCATTAATCAAGTCAACTGCTTCCAGGTCGGTTTTAACCAAAATGAGTTTGCTATTTTCAATTGCTTTTTCAGCAATGGCCCTTCGTGGAAGTGCTTTTATTTGATTCTCAACCTCTAAAGCCACACTATTCAATAGTTTTTCTGAAGTTGAAACCAATATAACTTGACTGTCCGTTCCGTGTTCTGCCTGGCTCAATAAATCCGAAGCTACAAATGGCGGCTCGGCTGAATCATCAGCAACTACCAACAACTCACTAGGTCCAGCGGGTATATCAATGGCAATTCCATATTTGGTAGCCAATTGTTTTGCCACAGTTACATATTGATTGCCCGGTCCGAATATCTTGTAAACATTTGGGATGGTCTCCGTTCCAAAAGTCATTCCCGCTATGGCCTGAATGCCCCCAACTTTGAAGATTTGGGTCACACCACAAAGATTGGCAGTGTATAAAATTGTTGGATTGATTTTTCCAAACTCATCTGGAGGCGTACAAAGCACGATTTCTTTGCAACCTGCGATCTTAGCTGGAACGGCCAACATTAAAATTGTTGAAAACAAGGGTGCTGTACCTCCTGGAATGTACAGTCCAATTTTTTGAATGGCTCTTTTTTCTTGCCAACAGGAAACCCCTGGCATAGTTTCCAAGTTAACCCTGTCCGTTTTTTGCGCAGCGTGAAATTTTTCAATGTTCCCTTTCGCTAAAGCAATAGCTTGCTTCAATTCTTCTGCAACTTGATCGGAAGCTCTTTCAATTTCTTCTTTGGTGACTAAAAAAGAATCCAAGTTGACCTTATCAAATTTTTCGGTGTAATCCCTAACCGCAGAATCCCCCCGAGTTTTTATCTCCGTAAAAATCCGAGTAACAGTTTCTTCAATATCAGAAACGGTTTGGGTAGGTCGTTTTAATAACGACTCCCAATTTTCTTTATTTGGATATTTAATTTTCTGCATAGCTTTCAGAATCTTTTTTGGTAGTGATATCCTACCATTACATATCCTTGACTTTCCCAGAATCTTTGCCCAGATTCATTCTTTGTATAGCAGTTGAGTTCAGAACCGTTACAACCTATTGATTTGCCGTAATTGAAAATCCACTCCATTAACTGTTTTCCAATTCCCTTACCTTGATACTCACTTATAATATATACGTTATCTGGCTCGATATGCTTTCCAATATAGTATTTTGTCAATACCCATAAACCTGATATACCTATAAGTTTGGGACCGTGATAAACACCAATACATTTATACGCATTCTGAAACATGTTCTCTAAACGTTCTTTCAAAACTTCAACAGGAATAGAAGCATCCAGTTTTTCGAGGAACGGAACAATCTCATTCTGGTTTTGCTCTTCTATGAATTTTATATCATACATTTTACACTACCATTTTTTCAATTGGGCATACTAAAATTCCCTCAGCTCCAGCCAATTTTAACTCATCAATAACCTCCCAGAAAGTATTCTTTTTGATGACTGTATGTACTGAACTCCAACCTTCTTCGGCCAGTGGTAAAACTGTTGGACTTCGCATTCCAGGTAATAGAGCAATAATCTTCTCTAATTTATCATTAGGTGCATTCAACAAGACATATTTATTTTGTCTTGCCTGCAAAACTGATTTTATCCTAAATTGAAGTTTTTCCAGAATTTCCTTTCGTTCTTGGGAAATTTTTGGAGATACAGCCAATACCGCTTCACTCTCCAAAATCACTTCAACTTCTTTTAAATTGTTTTTAAAGAGTGTACTTCCACTTGAAACAATATCGCAAATACCATCAGCAAGTCCAATATTGGGCGCGATTTCTACCGACCCATTGATAATATGTAAGTCCGCAGTTACCCCTTTTGATTTTAGATAATCATTTACAGTGTTTGGGTAAGAGGTTGCAATACGTTTTCCTTCAAAATCCTTAACCGAGTTATACGTAATTCCTTTGGGTACGGCCAAGCAAACCCTGCATTTAGAAAAATTCAACTTCTCAGCTATGGAAATATCGTCACCTTTTTCTACCAAAACATTTTCCCCTAGAATAGCAATATCCACTACTCCATCTCTTAAATACTGAGGAATATCCCCATTTCTGAGGTATAAAACCTCTAAAGGGAAGTTACGGGCAGTAGCTTTTAGCTGGTCTTTTCCATTATCTATGGAAATCCCACAATCTTTTAAAATTGATAAGGAGTCTTGATTTAAACGCCCACTTTTTTGAACGGCAATTCTAATCTTAGTCATTTTATTAAATTTTGTTTGGAAACCAAATAGGTCCAAAAACAAAACCCGTTTGATTTCTCAAACGGGTTTAGAATATATTTTAAAAACAACAATACATTTCTATCTCGCTTGAGTGCAAGTATAAAAATGGTGATGATGTGTGTTTTTGTTTCTCATTTCGACTTCAAAAGTAGAATATATTTTTATATCAAAAAAGATTTATTTAGTTATTTCCCAAAATTAATGGTAAACCTGAATCTCCTGAACCAACAATGACAACTTTAGAATTTGGGGATTTAGAAAGCTCTAAGGTAGCATCTATTCCTTTGTCTTGAAGTATCTTATCTGTTAAAGAGGCACTTAAGATACGGTTTGCATCAGCTTTACCCTGTGCTTCAATACGTACTTTTTCAGCTTCTTTGGAGGCTGTTACTAATCTAAACTCATATTCTAAAGATTCTTGCTCTTGCTTTAATTTACGTTCAATAGCCTCTTTGATTGTTGGAGGTAAAGTAACATCCCTTACAAGCACTTCGTTCAATTGAATGTACTGACCATCCACAATTTTTTTGGTTTCTTCAAAAATTTCTTGTTGTATGGCATCTCTTTTACTGGAGTATAATTGTTCCGGTGTATAGCGCCCTACAACACTCCTAGCAGCAGAACGAATGGTAGGGAGTAAAACACGATCTACATAAGACTCGCCTTTTTCTTGATGCAATTTTCCTAAATCTCCATATTTTGGTTGAAACCATGCTGAAGCATCCAGCTTTATTTCCAATCCATTGGAAGAAAGCACTTGCATTTTTTCAAAAACCTCTTGCTGTCTAACTTCATAAACGTATACCTTGTTCCAGGGAGCCACTAAATGAAAACCTTCCCCTAGGGCAGGCTCATCCGTTACAACACCGCCTCCAAAGGTTTTGTACAAAACTCCCGCTTCACCTGATCCAATGGTAACCGCAGACTTTGAAATCAATATTATTGCGAAAATAATAACTGCCACTACGGGCAGTGCAATTTTTGGTAATCTATCCATTTTATTTATTTTATATTAATCCGTTATATTTTCTGACAATCCATTCCAATGCAAGGGTCAATGCAATAAAACCTAACAAGACCCTAAAATCGATTAAAGATACGACATTTTGCTTGCTCTTTTGAACAGGGACATACTGTTCGGATGTTGATAAAACCTCTATGAGCGAATCCAACGTATTTGGAAAGTAAACTTTTGCATTTGTGCTTTCTGCAAGCTGTTGTAGTTTTTTATGATTGGCTGAAATCAATTGTTTTTCAGGATTGAAATCCAATATTTTAAATGACCCTGATCTCTTTAGGTTTTCCTTTTGCGCAGTTACCTTAAAAGTATATTCTCCTGCTTCCAAATCACTTAAATCGGCTTCAAAAAAAGAACCTTTCAATAGCATTGGTGATTCTCTGGAAAAATTATTTCCTTGCCCCTTTACTTCAATATTAATGTTTGAATTTGGGTCAAAGACATAGCTTTCATCAAAATATGATGCCCTAACTTTTGCAACACTTGAATCATCATAGACAAAATCAAAATCCAATTCCAATCTACTCCTTTGGTTGTTGCTGGTTAAATAAATCATCAACCTACCAATAAAGTCGTCAAAACTCTTAAAGCTTTTACTATTACGATATACTTGAGCTCTCCATTTCCACAAGTTTTCTCCAAATAGAACGGCCTCCTTTTGTTTGTTTTCAGCAATAATTGTAAAAAGCGGTTTATCTAAAGTAATCCCTCTAATGTTCTGGAAAAGTATGGCCTCCGCATTTTTCTTGAGCGTGATATCTCCTAAATTGTTTTGCAGTGGAGGAAAATCCGTTACGCTGAAATCTGAAAGTCCAAAAATGTCAAAAGCATTGTTGAGAACGGGTAGTATTTCCTCACTTTGATTGAAGTTTTCTTTTGAAAAACTTTGCTGGGCATTGTTGACGAAGCCCCAATCTGTTTTTGTGCCCGTAATGGTAAAAGTACTCGGTTTTGTCTTGGAAAGGTAATTGTAAATGTTTCTGAATGTACGATCTGGCTGATACAGAATAAAGACATCGGTGTCCTCAAATCTATCAACGGAAACCGTTGGCTTTAAAATATTGACAGAGCGCTGTTCATTCACCTCAATTGATTTTTTTAGCGCGCCTATATCTGGGTGCAGTATATCAGAAACAATGGTGATATTGGTTTTTTCGTCAATAACCTCAATTGCAGTTTCCTTTTTATTGTTGAACTTATTTCTCTCGTTTGCTAATTCCTGAACTTCAATTTTTATTGATTTTATGCCTACACTTTCAGCTTCTAAAAGCGCGTTGATGGTTTTACTGTTCTCATTTGTGCCAAAGCTTACGTTTTCTCTATAAATGGATTTCCCGTTCATTGAAATGGTTACCATTTTTGAAACGGGTCTCGCGCCTTGATATAAAATGGTGGCCTCAATCGGAAACTTATTTTTAAGAAAGGCATACGTATTCGTATTTACCAGACCGATAGAAATATCTTCATACGCCGTAGTATCTCCAATAACAACTGGATTGACTGATAGTGTTTTACTTAGATCTAGGTAAGTGTAATCCCTTCCCAAAGTTTGGTTGCCATCCGTAAAAAGAACTACTGTATTGGAATTTGAGGAAAAAATTTCATCTGTCTTTAAAAGGGCATTGGCAATATCAGTATTCTTTTTCTGAAAACTGAGTGAGTCCGTTTCTACGATTTCAACACCAAATGCATACTGATGCATTGAAAAACGCTCATTGAGAGCTTCATTTTCAATTACTTTCATTACCTGCCCGGTCACCACAGCTTTCTCCGAAGACTCTTGCATAGAGAAAGAATCATCAACCAAAACAATGAGATTGCTTTTTTCTATGAAATATTCTTGTTTTGTAAACTTCGGATTTATCAGTATAAGAAGTGTGCAAAAAAGTGTCAAAAACCGAAGTCCGGCCAAAAAAGTTTTGAGTGTGCCTTTTCTTTGATTCTTATAAAAGTATTGATAAAATACGATGGTAAGGGCAACGATTGCTGCCAAGATAATAAGGAGTACCGTACGTATTTCCATTCATTTTAGGTTAGCATACCGCCATCAACGTTGATTACTTGACCAGTAACGTAAGCTGATAAATCTGAAGCCAGGTACAAACATGCATTGGCAACATCTTCAGGACTTCCGCCTCTTTTTAATGGAATGGCATCTCTCCAGCCCTGAACTGTTTTTTCATCCAATTTATCTGTCATCTCCGTTTCAATAAAACCAGGTGCTATGGCATTGCAACGAATATTTCTAGAGCCAAGTTCAAGGGCTACAGATTTGGTAAATCCAATCATACCGGCCTTGGAAGCAGCATAGTTTGTCTGTCCTGCATTTCCTTTTACCCCAACAACACTGCTCATATTTATGATGGATCCTTTGCGTTGTTTCAACAAGGTGCGCTGTACAGCTTTGGTCATATTAAAGACAGATTTTAAATTGATTTCTATCACTTTATCAAAATCTTCTTCGCCCATTCGCATCAGCAAATTGTCTTTCGTAATTCCTGCATTGTTGATGAGCACATCAATGCCATCAAAATCTTCCAATACTTTTGCAACCAACTCTTCTGACTCTGAAAAACTTGCAGCATTACTTTTATAAGCTTTTGCTTTTACGCCCAAATTGGTAAGTTCCTTTTCCAATTCAAGAGCCGGAGCTTCACTAGAGCTATAGGTGAAAGCCACATTGGCCCCATGTTGTCCAAATACCTGTGCTATCCCTCTTCCTATTCCTCTGCTTGCACCTGTAATAATTACATTTTTGCCTTCTAAAAGTTTCATGCTATTCCAAATTTATTCGAATGGTTGTTGACCAAATATAGTTTTTGTTTTACTTTTTGATGAAAAAAAATCCCGTATTACACGGGATTTACAATAGTTTTAACGATTGGTTACCCAATCACCTCTTTTACCTTTACACCTATTTTCGCTGGAGAATCCACAACGTGGATTCCACATTCGCTCATGATTCTTTTTTTAGCTTGCGCTGTATCATCACTACCTCCAACTATAGCACCTGCATGTCCCATGGTTCTCCCAGCGGGAGCAGTTTCACCAGCTATAAATCCTACAATGGGCTTTTTGCTTCCACTTTCTTTATACCATTTGGCTGCATCAGCCTCCAGTTGGCCACCAATCTCACCAATCATTACCACACATTCAGTCTCAGGATCATTAATTAGAAGTTCTACGGCTTCTTTTGTAGTTGTTCCAATAATTGGATCTCCACCAATTCCAATGGCAGTAGTAATTCCCAATCCTTGGCGCACTACCTGATCGGCAGCTTCATATGTCAATGTTCCAGATTTTGAAACAATACCCACATTTCCTTTTTTGAAAACAAATCCTGGCATGATTCCTACTTTTGCCTCTTCAGGTGTGATAACGCCTGGGCAGTTAGGACCTACAAGTGTACAGTCTAGGTTCTTAATGTAATCATTTGCCTTGACCATATCAGCAACAGGAATCCCTTCGGTAATCGTTATAATTACCTTAATGCCTGCACTTGCTGCTTCCATGATGGCGTCCGCTGCAAATGCTGGTGGTACAAAAATAATAGTCGTATCGGCACCAACATGTTTAACCGCATCTTCAACGGTATTGAAAACTGGCTTGCCCAAATGTTCCTGACCTCCTTTTCCAGGTGTAACACCACCAACTACGTTGGTTCCATACTCGATCATTTGACCAGCATGGAAAGTTCCTTCACTCCCTGTAAAACCTTGAACAATTATTTTTGAATCCTTATTTACTAGAACACTCATATTTTTTAATTATTTCGCTGGACAAAAGTATGGCTTTGCCCCTAAAATTTAAAGTAAATTTTGTGCTATTTCTGCTTAGCCTTCTTAAGCATTGATGGAATATTCTTTATTATGGCCAACTCTTTCATTTTTGCCCGGGCTTCCAAGGCCGGACTTCCAAAATATGTCTTGCCGCCTTCCAAACTGTTTGCAACTCCAGATTGTGCATAAACAACAGCGCCTTTACCAATGGTAATACCACTAATAACTCCAACCTGTCCCCATAAAGTGACTTCATCTTCAACAACCACACAACCAGCTATTCCTGTATGGGAAGCAATGAGACATTTTTTGCCAATCACGGTATCATGGCCTATTTGTATTTGATTATCGAGTTTTGTTCCTTCTCCAATGGTGGTATCACCGGTAACACCCCTATCTATGCTGCATGAAGCTCCTATGTCTACATTGTCCTTAATGACCACTCTACCTCCTGAAAGTAATTTGTCAAATCCTTCTGGTCTGTTTTTATAATAGAATGCGTCTGCCCCTAGTACCGTTCCGCTATGGATTGTCACGTTATTTCCAATTACGCAATTGTCATAGATGGTGACATTGGCATGAATGATACAATCCTTTCCAATATTCACATTATTGCCTATAAAGGTGTTAGGTTGTATTATGGTGCCTTCTCCAATTTTTGCTGTTGGTGCTATTGTGGTACTGGCACTCTGAAAGGGTTTGAAAAATTGGGTTAGTTTGTTGAAATCAGTGAAAGGATCTTGGGAAATAAGTAGTGCCTTACCCTCTGGACATTCTACTTGTTTGTTGATGAGAACCACCGTGGCTCTGGATTCCAATGCTTTATCATAATACTTTGGATGATCTACAAAAACTATATCCCCTTCCTCAACCACATGAATTTCATTCATTCCCAATACTGGAAAATCATCATTCCCAACATAACTGGAACCAATAATTTCTGAAATTTCCTTTAGGGTATACGATTTTGGGAATTTCATTACGGACTATTCTTTTATCCGTTCTAAGTAGGCTCCTTTTTCAGTATCCACTTTTATTTTATCCCCTTCATTGATAAACAATGGAACATTTACCCGAGCTCCAGTTTCAACCGTAGCGGGCTTTGTGGCATTGGTTGCAGTATTACCCTTAACTCCAGGTTCTGTGTGGGTTATTTCCAAAATAACACTTGCGGGCATATCAACAGATAGTGGCATACTGTCCTCAGTATTAAAAAGAATAGTCACAACCTCTCCTTCTTTTAAAAGGTCAGGTGCATCCAACGAACTTTTCTCCAATGTAATTTGATTGTAATCGTCTGTATTCATAAAATGAAACGTATCTCCTTCTGCATAGAGATACTGGTAAGATCTTGTCTCTACCCGTACATCATCTATTTTATGTCCTGCGGAAAATGTATTGTCTATTACTTTTCCCGTAGTAACACTTTTTAGCTTTGTTCGTACAAAAGCAGGTCCTTTACCTGGTTTTACATGAAGAAACTCAATTATCTTGAAAATATCATGATTGTATTTGATGCACAATCCTTTTCTAATATCTGAAGTACTTGCCATAATTTTAATTTGAACTGAAATAGCCTTTCATGATTCCTCTTTGCGAATCCCTAATAAATTGAAGGATTTCATCACGTTCCGGAGTTGCTTCCATTTCTGCCTCTATTATTGAAGCTGCTTGGGAGTTATTATAGTTTTTTTGATACAATATTCGATAAATGTTTTGGATCTCTCTTATTTTATTTGCCTCGAACCCTCTTCTTCGTAAACCTATTGAATTGATTCCAACGTAAGAAAGTGGCTCTCTTGCAGCTTTGACAAAGGGAGGTACATCCTTTCTTACCAAAGATCCACCCGTAACGAAAGCATGGTTTCCTATTGAAACAAATTGGTGCACAGCCACCATTCCGGCCAATACCACATTTTGTCCAATGGTAACATGACCTGCCAATGTAGAATCATTACTAAAGATACAACCGTCACCAACAAAACAGTCATGGGCAACGTGACAATAGGCCATAATCAAACAGTTATTGCCGATTACTGTTTTCATACGATCAGATGTACCTTTATTGATGGTGGCACATTCCCGTATGGTTGTATTGTTCCCTATATGAACCGTGGTCTCTTCTCCTTTATATTTTAAGTCTTGTGGCATTGCAGAGATGACTGCTCCCGGGAAAATGTTACAATTCTTTCCTATTCGGGCGCCTTCCATTATGGTAACATTGGAACCTATCCACGTACCCTGTCCAATTGTGACATTGTTGTGAATTGTAGTAAAAGGCTCAATCACCACATTTTTGGCAATTTTTGCTCCTGGATGGACATAAGCAAGTGGCTGATTCATTTAGTCGTTTTTGGTTTTTACAATTTGAGCCATTAATTCAGCTTCGGAGACCAATTTTCCGTTTGCATAGGCATATGCTTGCATATGACAAATTCCACGTCGAATAGGTGAAATCAAATCACATTTAAATATCAACGTATCTCCAGGAACTACTTGTTGTTTGAATTTGACATTATCTATCTTCATGAAAAAGGTAAGATAGTTTTCTGGGTCAGGAACTGTACTAAGAACCAAAATACCTCCAGTTTGTGCCATTGCCTCTACCTGTAGAACGCCAGGCATTACTGGAGCTCCTGGAAAATGACCCACAAAGAAAGGCTCATTCATAGTAACATTTTTAACGCCAACAACATGGGTATCTGAAAGTTCCAAGATTTTATCTACGAGCAAAAAAGGAGGTCTATGCGGCAACATATCCATGATTTGGGTAACATCCATCAGTGGAGTTTGATTCAAATCATAAGTTGGGACCTTATTCCTTTTTTCTATTTTAATTATTTTGGAAAGTTTCTTCGCAAATTGTGTGTTCACATAATGTCCCGGCTTATTGGCGATGACTTTACCTCTAATACGAGTACCTGCTAATGCCAAGTCGCCAACCACATCCAATAATTTATGGCGAGCCGCTTCATTGGGATAGTGCAATGTAAGATTGTCTAATATACCATTTGGCTTTACAGACAATTTTTCTTTATTGAAAGCTTTTTCGAGTTTTTTCATTGTGGATTCTGAAATCTCTTTGTCCACATAAACGATAGCATTATTAAGGTCCCCGCCTTTTATAAGTCCATGCTCCAATAGCATTTCCAACTCATGTAAAAAGCTAAAGGTACGCGCATCGGCTATATCAGTCTTAAAATTGGAAATTTGTTCCAAAGTAGCATTTTGAGTACCTAAAACCTTAGTTCCAAAATCGACCATTGTAGTTATCTGATACTCATCGGATGGGATTACGGTAATTTCGCTACCGGTAGCTTCATCCTTATAGGTAATCACATCTTTGACTATGTATTCTTCACGATTCTGTTCTTGTTCTACAATTCCTGCTTCTTCAAGGGCCTCAACAAAAAACTTTGAAGAACCGTCCATGATAGGAGGTTCTGGAGAATCCAATTCTATAAGAACATTATCAATGTCAAGGCCTACCAAGGCAGCAAGAACATGTTCTGAAGTTTGGATTTT
Source organism: Flagellimonas eckloniae (assembly GCF_001413955.1). Lineage (NCBI taxonomy): Bacteria > Pseudomonadati > Bacteroidota > Flavobacteriia > Flavobacteriales > Flavobacteriaceae > Flagellimonas > Flagellimonas eckloniae. The sequence continues at coordinate 930,255 of NZ_LCTZ01000002.1, forward strand.
TACGCCATTTTTTTCAAGATTGGTGCCACGTTGCGTGTTCACAACATAGTTGGCATCTGCCTCAATTATTGGTTCTCCTTCAAGGTCTACTCTTTTAAAGGCAAACCCATGATTTTCCTTAGCGGGAACAAAAGTCATCGTAACATTTTCTCCGGTATGTAACCCTACTCCTTCTAAGGTTACTTTTTTATTTATGGTTCGTTGTTTGATATTGGTCTTATTCACCTTCTACTTTTTTTTCAAGGTTGGTGATTGTATTTACCAACTTTGGTAAATTTTTAAAATGTACGTATGATTTATTATAGTCTCCGTAATTTAATGCCGGTGATCCTTGAAGAACCTCATCATCCTTAACGTTTCTTCCTATCCCTGACTGAGCTTGGATTCTCACTCTATCTCCAATTGTAATATGTCCAACAATACCAACTTGTCCGCCAATGAGGCAATATTTCCCTATTTTGGTGGAACCCGCAATTCCAGTTTGTGCCGCAATAGCAGTATGCTCTCCAATCTCTACATTATGGGCAATTTGTATTTGATTGTCTAATTTTACTCCCTTTCTCAAAATTGTTGAACCTAAAGTGGCTCTATCAATTGTTGTTCCGGCACCTACGTCTACGTTTTCTTCCAAGATAACATTTCCCGTTTGTGGCACCTTACTATATTCTCCCTTTTCATTTGGAGTAAAACCAAAACCATCAGCTCCAATTATTGCTCCACTATGAATTACACATGTCTCTCCAACTATTGATTCCGAATATATCTTTGCTCCTGCATATACAATTACATTATTGCCAATGGTTACATTGTCTCCAATATATACGTTAGGGTAAATTTTCACATTCTCCCCTATTTTCACATTATCTCCCAAATAAGAAAAAGCTCCAAGATAAAATCCATCTCCATATGAAGCACTTTCCGAAATAAAAGTTGGATTTTCAATACCAGACTTATTGTTCTTTACTTGGTTATAATACTCCAATAACTTTGAAAAAGACTTATAGGCATCCTCTACCTTTATTAATGTAGTGGATAAATCTTGTTCAGGAATAAAATCCCTATTAACAATGGTAATGGAAGCTTTAGTAGAGTAAATAAAAGAGGTGTACTTTGGGTTCGCCAAGAAAGTCAGAGATCCTTTTTCACCTTCTTCAATTTTAGATAGTTTGTGAACAGCAATCTGAGGATTTCCCTCAACTTCTCCCTCTAAAAGTCCGGCAATTTGGGTGGCGGTAAATTTCATTGCAGCAAAAGTAACAAAATTTGTTAAACGGGTTCTTTTGGATAACAGCTATAATATTTTGTTACCGTTTTAGAAAGTGCTTTTAAACTAAGTTGGTCAGACTCTTTAAGCACATCAGTAACTTTTCCATTTTTTTTGAGAATATTAATGGCTTGATGGTTTTCATTGTATGCCTTGTTGGAGATTTCTCCTTTGAATACAAAGTAGGAAGCTTCCTCAGCTGTTATCCCATATACTTGGGTTGTCGTTTTTAGTCTTTCAGCCGACCAACGGGCGTCTATAGGGGTATTTTTAATATTTACGTTTAACAATGTTCTATTTAAAAGCATCTTGCACATTTTAGAAAGCACAAAATCATCATAAAACTGCCAGGATTTTAATGCTCCTAGAATATCAATATCATCCAAAAGAGAGAATCTTTTTAAAATTTGAGAATCAAAATTAGCTTTGGTATTATTCTTCAAGAAGAATAGAAAATCTCGGCTTCCATCCAATTCTTTTCCATCTAATATCAACTCTCTGGCCCTCCTCATGATACGAACCAATAATTGTTCGGCAACAAGTCCCGTTTTATGCAGATATACCTGCCAGTACATAAACCTACGCGCCATTAAAAATTTCTCAACCGCATAGATTCCTTTTTCTTCAATCACCAAATTCCCATCAACCACATTCAACATTGAAATGAGGCGTTCCGAATTTATGTTTCCCTCAGTAACCCCAGAATAAAAACTATCACGCTTTAAATAATCCAATCGGTCCATATCCAATTGACTGGATACTAATTGATTCATAAAAGGTTTGGAATATTTTCCCCTGAAAATGGCAATTGCGGTATCAAGCTGACCATTGAATTCTTTATTCAATTTAACCATAAACTCCAGAGAAATTTCTTCATGGCTTAAATCTGATATTATGAACCCTTCCAAGGCATGTGAAAAAGGACCATGGCCAATATCATGCAGTAAGATAGCACAAAGGAGGCCTGTTTCTTCTTCTGAAGTAATCTCAATATTTTTCCACCTGAGGGTTTGAATTGCCTTTGTCATTAGATGCATGCTACCGAGCGCATGGTGAAATCTTGTATGGTGGGCCCCAGGATAAACAAGATAGGACATACCCATCTGCGAAATTCGGCGTAGTCTTTGAAAGTACGGGTGAGCTATAAGACTAAAAATAAGTTCATTTGGTGTTCCAATAAAACCGTAAATTGGATCGTTAAAAACTTTAAGCTTATTGGTTTGGGCCAAGGAAGTTTGTTTTAATTATACAAAGATAACTACTATATGAACAAGATCACTATTCTATGGGTCGATGATGAAATCGACCTATTAAAACCCCATATCCTTTTTCTGGAAAACAAAAACTATGAAGTAGTTACTAGTCAAAGTGGTCAAGATGCATTGGAGGAGATAAAAAATACATTTTTTGATATTGTTTTTTTGGATGAGAACATGCCGGGAATTTCTGGACTGGAAACTTTGACTGAAATTAAAAAACATGATGCTTCCATCCCAGTGGTAATGATTACCAAAAGTGAGGAAGAATATATAATGGACGAGGCCATTGGCTCTAAAATTGCAGATTATTTAATTAAGCCAGTAAATCCAAATCAAATATTATTGTCCTTAAAGAAGAGCTTGGACAACTCCCGGCTTGTGTCTGAAAAAACCACATCAAACTACCAACAGGAATTTCGAAAAATCGCCATGGATTTATCTATGGTAAATAGTCAAGAAGAATGGGCCGAACTTTATAAGAAGCTAATTTATTGGGAACTTCAACTGGAAGAAATTGAAGATTCAGGTATGTTTGAAATTTTGGAATCACAAAAGGTAGAAGCCAATTCTCAGTTCAGCAAGTTTGTGGATAAAAATTACAGTGAATGGTTTCAGGAGAGTGACCCACCCGTAATGTCCCATACTCTTTTCAGAAAAAAGATTCAACCAGAATTAGTAGGAAATAAGACATTGTTGATTGTTATCGATAATCTTCGGTACGACCAATGGTTGGCTTTTGAAGAGACCCTGGCTGTACATTATAAGAAAAAACAAGAATCATCCTATTATAGCATTCTACCAACGGCTACCCAGTATGCCCGAAATGCAATTTTTTCTGGCTTGATGCCCTTGGATATGGAAAAACAACATCCTGATTGGTGGAAAAATGATACAGATGAAGGAGGTAAAAATCTTTTTGAAGCTGAATTTTTGGGAGCCCAGTTAAAACGACTTGGGTTGGATTTAAAATGGGAGTATCATAAAATTAGTAACCTTCGCCAGGGAAAACAATTGGCCCAGAATTTTAGATTACAAAAAGATAATGACCTTACCGTACTTGTATATAATTTTGTGGACATGCTTTCACATTCAAAAACAGAGATGGAGGTAATCAAGGAATTGGCATCCAACGATAAGGCGTATCGTTCGCTTACACTGAGTTGGTTTAAAAATTCACCGCTTCTGGAGATTATCCAACAAGCACAAAATATGGGCATGAAATTGATATTAACCACAGATCACGGCACCATAAACGTAAAACAGCCTTCTAAAGTTATAGGTGACAGAGAAACAAGTCTTAATCTAAGATATAAAACCGGTAGAAGTCTTACTTATGAGGACAAGGATGTTCTGGCAACCAAAAACCCACAAAGCATCCACTTGCCAAATATCAATTTAAGTAGTAGTTATATTTTTGCGAAGAATGATTTGTTTTTCGCGTATCCCAATAATTACAACCATTATGTTGGATACTATAGAAATACCTATCAGCATGGAGGTGTCTCCCTTGAAGAAATGATAGTTCCTTTTATAGTTTTAGATGCAAAATAGAATGTTGTGAAAAAAATATTTCGATTAGAAGACCTCCCCAGCATTTCTAAAAGTATCCTCAAAGCTTCAGACAGTAAAATCCTTTGTTTTTATGGTGATATGGGGGCAGGAAAGACAACTTTGATAAAAGAAATCGTAAAAGAGCTTGGGGGTATTGACTTGGCTAACAGCCCCACTTTTGGTTTGGTGAACGAATATCACGATGAAAATGATAATCTACTTGCCTACCATTTTGATTTTTATCGAATTGAAAATGAAGGGGAAGCTCTGGATTTAGGGCTGGAGGATTATTTTAATTCCAACGCCTGGTTATTTGTGGAGTGGCCTGAAAATATCAAATCATTACTGCCTGAAGATGCTGTATTTATTTACTTACAGTTTATCGATGAAAACACCCGCTCAATCGATTTTAGTCTTGATTGACTTTATTAAAACATATCTTTTCCAAAGTTTCGATGAACAGCAAATCTGTCGATTAAAAGCTCCCTTTTTGGGATTAAAAGCAATTTTTATCGATGAAATGCAAGGTAGGTAAGGAAAATTTCCTACATTTGTTCTTGAAATGAATTCATTTATTAACCAAAAACTCTTTTACGATGAACACTAAAAGACTATTTTTTGGATTATTGGCTGTTGCTTTTTTGGCGATGACTGCGGTATCAACTAATGTTGTAGATATCGATGAGGACCAAAAAACCAGCATCAGAAAAGATAGATTAAAAAAATTATAATTTTTAATCTAATCTACTTTTAAAATCCCTTTGTTTTGGCAAAGGGATTTTTTTTACAATAATTTTAGGATTTCTGAGTTATGTGAGTAATGAAGAATAAAGCTACTATTAGAAAGAGATTTATTATTGAGGGGTTGATATCTCTTATGATTGCTCTAACTCCTATATTTTTCTATGCATATAAATATATTTCTCCCGAAGCAAAAACTTGGAGTTTCCTGGGGTTTGAATTTACTGAAAATGGATTTGGTTACGTAAGTGATGCCATATACTATTATTTTGGTAAAATTGTACCCTTGTTACTATTGATAATTTGGTTTGTTACCTCAAAACATTGGTGGTACCATGCCATTCTTATCCCTATTGCTATGTATAGTTTCCAATTGTACAATGTTTTAACTTATGAATCCAAGAATATTGATGAGAATGAAATTCTTTATGTTATTGCAGTGACAATGGTTATTGTTCCTATAGTCTATTTTATTAGGGTAAAATTGGTAGACAAGCATGTTCATGGAATTGATCTTAAGGCCATGGATACTGAGCTTCAAATATTGAAAGAAAAAGAAGAGCTTCGCAAGGAACGCGAGAAACTGGAGCAACGACAAAATACCCTTTCAAAAAAAATGTAAATTTGTTTCCATATCTTTTTGGGATAATATACAGATTTTCATTTTATGAATCAACCAACATCTCCGTTTAGCAAACAGCAACTTTTACCCCAAGAGGAAACTCTAGAAATTCTTAAACAAAAAGGAGAACTATTCATTGGTATTCCAAAAGAAAATCAGTACCAAGAAAAACGTATTTGTCTTACGCCAGATGCGGTCAATGCAATCACGGCACACGGACATAGGGTCCTTATTGAGTCTGGCGCGGGAAATGGCGCAAATTTTTCTGATGTTGATTATACCAATGCCGGTGCGGAGATTACCCGGGATACTAAAAAAGTCTTTTCCTGTCCGTTAATTCTAAAAGTGGAACCTCCTACCCTATCAGAAATTGATTTGCTAAATCCGCAGACCATTGTAATATCCGCGTTGCAGATAAAAACACAATCCAAGGAATATTTTGAGGCGATGGCTAAAAAAAGATTGACGGCCATAGCTTTTGAATATATAAGGGATGAGGATGGAAAATACCCTGCGGTTAGATCTTTGAGTGAGATTGCTGGAATTTCCTCAATTCTAATTGCTTCTGAACTGATGGCTACAACTAATAAGGGAAATGGACTAATGTTTGGCAATATTAGCGGTGTTCCTCCAGTTGAAGTTGTTATAATTGGGGCGGGTACTGTTGGCGAATTTGCTGCACGATCAGCTTTGGGGCTTGGAGCCAACATCAAAGTATTTGATAACTCCATAACTAAATTGCGAAACATTCAGACCAACTTAAATCAAACCGTTTATACATCAACTATTCAACCAAAAAATCTTTTAAAATCACTTAAGCGGTGTGATGTTGCCATAGGTGCCACTAGAGGTCAAGATCGTTCTCCTGTTGTAGTTTCAAGCACAATGGTCGAGAATATGAAGAGAGGTGCCGTGATCATTGATGTTAGTATTGACATGGGTGGGTGCTTTGAAACATCGGAGATTACCAGTCATGACAAACCAACAATTGAAAAATTTGACGTGATCCATTATGGTGTTCCCAATATTCCTTCACGATACCCCAGGACTTCTTCCATATCGATCAGTAATATATTTACACCGTATCTCCTAAAAATTGGTGAAGATGGTGGATTGGAACATTCGCTTCGCTTTGATAAAGGTTTACGAAACGGGCTGTATTTGTATCATGGTATTCTGACGAATAAATCTGTAGGAGACTGGTTTGGTTTGATCTACAACGATATTAATTTTCTCATTTTCTAAAACAACATGGCATTTTTAAAACGCTTAGGATGGTATATGGTAGGACTATCCATTGGAATCGTATTTCTTGTTTTCTTCCTGAAGAAAAAATCTAAGGAAACCGGGGCGGAGTTTTGTTACTTTCCCAACTGTAGGGTTTTAAAGGATATGAGGTCCAAACCTCTAGTTTTTTCAGAGAATTTCAATCAAGAAAAAGACACTGTTTTGATACAATCATTTTTGACCGATGGGGATATCGATTTTGGCAAAAGCGATACGAAATCTGAATTGTGTAAGACATATTATATTTCCAAATCCATAGAAGGAAAAGAATGGCATTTAAAAACAAAAAGTTGTAGTGATAAGATTGTTGCAGAAAGTCTTAGTGCAACAAATTAATCGTTCAACTTTCTACGTTTCTTTTCTCTCTGCAAGAGCGCAAGCTCTCTTGTAGTTTGTCCAGCCACTGAGGTATTCTCTTCGGCTCTTCGAATCAAGTAAGGCATAACATCCCGTACCGGGCCATAGGGAACATATTTTGCAGCATTATAGCCTTCGGCGGTTAGATTAAATGTAATATGGTCGCTCATGCCATAAAGTTGGCCAAACCAAATATTTGGATTATCTGCATTAATATTTTTCGTTTCCATTTGCTGTATGAGCTTTAAGCAACTTTCTTCGTTATGGGTACCCGCAAAAATTGAAATTGTTTCCAAGCGGTCCATCATATATGAAATAGCTGCATTGAAATTATCATCTGTGGCCTGTTTCGATTTGCAAATAGGACTCTCGTAGTTCATTTCCTCGGCTCGTTCATTTTCCTTCTCCATATAGGCACCGCGAACTACCTTAAGTCCAATCTTGAAATTTTCGGAAACGGCAATACCATTCAATTTTTCCAAGTACTCCAACCTATCCCATCGGTACATCTGTAAGGTATTGAAAACAACTGGTTTTTCCTTGTTGTATTTTCGCATCATCTCCAACACCAGATTATCCGCTGCATCTTGAATCCAACTTTCTTCAGCGTCGATAAGTAAGGAAACATCTAGGTCATGGGCTTTTTTGCAAACTTGATTATACCTATCAATGACTCTTTTCCATTCCTCTGCTTCGTCAACATTCAACACCTTCCCAGCGCTTACTTTTTCATACAACTCAAAGCGGCCAAACCCCGTAGGTTTAAAAACGGCAAAAGGAATGGCATCTTTTTCCTTGACAAAATCCAGCACCTGCAACGTTTTTGCTAAGGCAAAATCAAATTGATCTTCATTTTTTTTGCCCTCAACGGAATAATCTAAAATCGAGAAAACACCTTTTTCGTACATCTTGTCAATCACCGTAAGGCAATCTTCTTCTGTGACTCCACCGCAGAAATGGTCAAAAACAGTGGCACGTATCAGCCCTTCAATGGGCAGATGGGCCTTAATGGCAAAGTTTGTAACCGCTGTACCAATTTTCACCAAGGGTTCATTGGCAATCAGCTTGAATAAAAAGTATGCCCTTTCTAATTCAGAATCTGTTTTTAATTGAAAAGCAATTGTTGTATTCTCAAAATTTGGGTTCATTCTTGTGAATCTATTAACGAATCAAATATAAGTAGTGATTCTAGAACAATATCAATAAAATTAGCCTTTATTTTGCAGTGTAATTTGAACTATGGAATTTATTAAATCGCAATCTTACGAAGTGCATTTGGAGGAATTGGCGGAAGCCGCTCTTAGACAACATATTGCAAAAAGTAATTATTCCAAGGTATTTGTTTTGGTTGATGAGAATACAAAAAAGCATTGTTTGCCGCTATTCAAAAAAAAATTGGATATCAAAGCTGATGCAATTTTTGAAATCCTATCTGGTGAAATACATAAAACAATTGAAACATGTTCGACAGTATGGAGTCTGTTGTCTGATAACGGTGGGGATAGAAAAAGTTTGTTGATTAATCTTGGTGGCGGAGTACTTACTGATTTGGGTGGTTTTGTGGCATCGACATTTAAACGTGGAATAGATTTTATAAATATTCCCACTACCCTACTATCAATGGTTGATGCTTCGGTGGGGGGTAAAACGGGAGTTGACCTTGGTTCCTTGAAAAATCAAATCGGTGTGATCAACCAACCACAAATGGTATTGGTTTTCCCTAAGTTTTTGAATACCCTAGATTCCAGACAAATTGTAAGTGGGTATGCCGAGATGTTGAAACATGGCCTTATCAAAGATGCGGAATATTGGAAGTCTCTTAAAAGTGAAAACGATTTTACGGATGCTAAATGCATTAAAAAATCTATTGCCATAAAGAACGATGTAGTTACCCAAGATCCCACCGAGCAGGGTATACGTAAGATTTTGAATTTTGGACATACCCTTGGGCATGCCATTGAGTCTTACTGCCTGGAAAACCCAGATAGAGAAACTTTGTTGCATGGTGAGGCCATAGCCGTGGGTATGATTTTGGAGGGATTTCTATCCCACGAATTAAAGGGGTTGTCCAAACTATCTCTACAAGAGATAAAGGATACTTTTTTAACGCATTTTGAACGTGTTGATTTTAATGCTGAGGACATAAAAGCCATAATCACTCTTTTAAAATATGACAAGAAGAATTCGCACGGGGATGTGAATTTTGTATTGCTCCAAGCTATTGGAAAAGCTGTTACAGATGTTAAAGTTCCCGTGGATCTTTTTCATAAAGCGTTCGCTTACTACAAAGAATAACCACTTCGTATACTAAAACTTAGGGTTTACAACTCTTTGAAATTATCACTTATAAAAATTCATAGTTTAGGATAAGAAATTAAAACATCCACTATGAAGCGAATATTAATTGATTACAAAAAACTGAATCACACCGCTGCCGCTAGTTTAATAGACTCCTACCCTTATGGATATGGCGATGAAGACATTATTTCCCTTAAAAAGCCCAATGGAGAAATTATTGAAGCTGTTGAGGTAAAAACTGACGATACGGTATACTTGGTCAAAATTAGTCAGAGCCTTTCCAATTTTATCTCCAACTTTGAAGAGAATATGGAGAAAGAATTGGATAAAGCTGCTAAAGTTGAATTAGATTCTGAACAAGAAGGACTTGGTAATGCCGAATTGGAAACGGATAGGGATTTAGAAACCGATAGTCTATACTAAAAAACTACTTTCCCTCTAAATAACGTTCACGGATTATTGTTAGATGATGGGCTTGGTGCCCACATATAATAAATCCCATAGCCCTTACGCTCATTTCTGAGTCACTGGCGATACCTACTCTTTTTAACACATCAGTATTAAAGGACTTAAACAGGTTTATCGTAGCATTTCTTACCGCTTCGTATTCGCTACGGATTTCATTCTTTGCTTTTCCAGATATATTCAATCCTTTTATAAAAACATTCTGGTCAAAACCGGGCAATGGTCTGCTATCATTCCTTGCAAACCGAAGTGCCCTATATTGAAATACCCGTTCTGCATCAATGATATGCATCAGAACTTCGGCCAAGGTCCATTTTCCATTTGCATACGCATAATTCAATGCGTCACTATCTACATCTTTTAGTACTGATAAAAAAGCCTCTTTGCCATCCTCAAGTTCTTCCCTTAGAGTTACTTCTCCTAAAGCCAGAATATATGTATGGTAAAAGGAATTGTATTCAGAAATAGGTAACTCTGAACTCAACATAAAATAAAATTTCTGTTTTCTTGCTTGTTAAAGTTCGTTGAAGATAGTATGCATTAAACGTTTTTTGTCGTTTATGCTCTCCTCCAATGAAATCATAGTCTCCGTTCTACTTATGCCATCAATGTCATCAATCTTAAAAATGATGTTTTTTGCATGGGTAGTGTCCTTAGCCCTGATTTTACAGAAAATATTGAATTTCCCTGTGGTGATATGGGCAACGGTTACATATGGAATCTGGTTAAGTCGCTCTAAAACAAATTTTGTTTGATGTGTTTTCTCAAGAAAAATCCCTACGTATGCGATAAAAGAATAACCAAGTTTCACATAATCCAAAGTAAGTGAAGAACCTTTTATTATTCCAGATTCTTCCATTTTCTTAACTCTAACATGGACTGTTCCTGCGGAAATTAATAGCTTTTTGGCAATATCCGTAAATGGTGTACGGGTATTATCAATCAACATGTCTAATATCTGGTGGTCAATTTCGTCTAATTTTACTTTACTCATTGTATTGGTATTTTCAGCAAAATTAAGTAATTAAGAAAATATATTTAAAAAAAATGTGCTTTTTTTAAATAAAATGTAACAAACTACCATAAATGAGTAGCTATTTCTTTTTTGAAAGTATTAAATTCAGAATTTCCTTACGGGAATATAAATCTTCAATAGCCTTTTCGCTGGAACAATCTAGGATTTCATGTCCAAAATACCCCTCAAGCTTTCCACTATCAATCAATTCAGGTTCAAACAATAGCTTATTGTCCCTGAGAACTTCCTTAAAGCGTATCCCAATATTCTCGTTTGGCTCAAAAAATGAGTTGACCAATCCTACATGCCTAACTATTACATCATAAAAAAGTTTTTGATTCTCAGGAATTTCAAGATAGTCCACACTTTTAAATTCTTCTACTTTGCTTGCTGCTATTGTATTAATGGACTCAATCAATGCATAAAAAATATATTCTCTTGTTTTTTCCCGTTCATAATCTTTTGGGAAATGCCCAGCTTCAAACAAAATAGTTGGAACCTTTAACATTTGAAATGTATCTCCTACGCAATTGTCATTAAACCCATCATCATACCTTCCCACCTGCCCAGGAATTAATTGCTGTAACATTTTATTCATTGCAACGATTAGTTTCATTGCCTTTTCCCGAGTAGGGGTAACTTGGCGATCTTGATCACTTGCCGGAGCCAAAAAAGATACAGTTGCCGGTTTGGCATCCTTGCCTGCACTAAAAAGTGTACGTTGATCATGAAGGTTAAAGCAGTAATCTGGTCTAAACTCTTCAAAGACATTCCTTAAAATTTTACTCTCAGGTTGTGTAAGTTGCTTTGCATCCCTGTTTAAGTCAATCTTATTGGCATTTACACGTGTATATTGTTTTGCTCCATCCGGGTTAAGGATGGGTATAATTAATAATGAACAATTTTCTAGAATTGATGTTGCTATTGTTTCCCCAGAACGCAAATAATTAACCAGATCTACTACAGCCTTCGTGGTTGTGGATTCATTTCCATGCATTTGGGACCACATCAAGATTTTATTTTTTCCAGTTCCTAAAGAAATGGAGATAATCCCATTCTCTTGAACCGAACTACCAATGGTTTTAATTGTGGAAGTCTCGGACTTACCCAGCCATTCCATTTTAAGCATTTCGCTAGTAACGTAACGTCCGTGAATTGATTTTTCTTTAAAGGTTTTATGATTCACCATTGAGTCTGTACAAGAATTAGGTTTACAAAAGTAAATGAAGAATAAATTACAATTGTAAACATATCTATCCTCAAGAATATTTGTGGAATTGATGTTTGTTTACAATTGTACCCAATAAAAACTAAATATAATTTAAGTGACTATTAATCATATATTTAAATACTTTTATTAAATCTAATAATTCAAATATATTTTGATTATTTTTTAGAATTTCGATAAAAATTCTACCAGCAATGATTACTTTTACTTTATGATTAATTACAATTGTAATGAATGAAATCATAGATCGCATTAGGTCAATTATTAACCATTATGGATTAACTGTATCCACTTTTGCGGATAAGATTGGTGTGCAGCGTTCAAGCATTTCCCATCTCCTAAGTGAAAGAAATAAACCAAGTTTGGATTTTGTAATGAAAGTGGTTCTAGCATATCCTTCAGTAGATCTCTATTGGTTATTATATGGAAAGGGAGATTTTCCAAATCCTGAGCGTGAAAATGATTCAGATACCTCTGCCCTATCTGAAATATCAAATACCATAGCAACACACGGAAGCAAAAGTTCTGTACTAACAGCTAAGGAACCCATTCGTATTGCATTATTCTATGCAGATGGCACTTTTGAATCTTTCGAGATAAAAAAATAATCATTTCATCTATCCAAATTCTATACTTTACCGTTATTTTGCAGGTATGTTAAAACAGCTGTTTCTATTTGTACTGGTCCTTTTCTTATGTGCTTGTTCTTCACCGCCGCAACGTAACTGCGCTAATTTTAAAACTGGGAAGTTTATGTTCAAAAGTGTGATAAATGGAGAAGAGAAGCAAACTACTTTTTCTCGGACGAAAGAAATAGAGATTGATTATTTTGAAGGAAAACAAGATACTTCTTCAATACGTTGGATCAATGATTGCGAGTACGTTCTCAAAAATATAAACCCTAAAAATAAGGCTGAAGAGAAATCAATTCATATTAAAATATTGACTACTTCGGATTCTTCTTATACATTTGAATATAATGCGATTGGAGATAAGCGTAAATTTAAAGGAACTGCATTTAAAATAAACTAACCATGCTTGAAATTTTTACGAGTCCAGATGCCTGGATGGCCCTACTTACATTGACATTTTTGGAAATCATCCTTGGGATAGACAACATAATCTTTATTTCCATTGCTGCGGGCAAGCTTGAGAAGAAAGACAGAAAAAAAGCTACAAATCTTGGATTGGTATTGGCCATGGGTATGCGAATAGTACTGCTTTTTGGTATTACATGGTTGACCAAAATGAAAAAACCTTTTCTAGTATTGGACGAATCTTGGATTACCGGTGGAATAAGCTGGCAAGCTCTAATTTTATTTGTGGGAGGTCTTTTTCTACTTTACAAGAGCACTAAGGAGATTCGTGAAAAAATTGAGGATAAAGGCCATGATGAACGTGAAGTCACCAAATCAAGGTCTTCATCATTGACCAATGCAATTGTTCAAATAACCGTAATTAATATTGTCTTTTCCTTTGATTCTATTCTTACGGCAATTGGAATGACGAATGGTATTTCTCCCAACCCAACTGATGCTTTGATTTTGATGGTAACGGCTGTGGTTATTTCCGTAATAATTATGATGGTATTCGCCAATCCTGTTGGTGAGTTTGTGAACAAACATCCATCTATACAGGTGTTGGGTCTATCATTCCTTATTTTAATTGGGTTTATGCTGATTACAGAAGCGGCACATCTTTCACACTTGGTGGTATTTGACAATGAGATTGGAGCAATACCCAAAGGGTATCTTTACTTTGCAATATCCTTCTCCTTAATGGTTGAGTTTTTTGACCTAAGAATGAAAAAGAACAAACAGAAAAATGGCGAAACCCTAGAAGGTTAAAGTTCTAATTGGGTCGCTGGAAAGCCAATTCAGGATGCAGTTGCTTCTGCGTTTCATGCAGTTTCTGTTGCTGCCTTACGGTAAGTGTACTGCCGTCATGGCTCCATCCCGGAGGGCCAAAAATGTACATTAGTTTGTGGGATAGTTTTTTGGACTTCTTCATATCATTCCAAATATCCTTGAATTCATGGGTAAGGATTACCACAGGATTAAAAGAATCAGGTGAATGGATAACTCCATATTTTACATCAACATCATCATCAAGCTCTTTCCATGTGCCAAACATTTTATCAAAGATGTTTAAGAATCCACCATGGTTCTTGTCCAAATATTCAACATTTTGTGCGTGGTGCACCTGGTGCATAGTATGTGTATTGAAAATTTTCTCAATGAATCCCATTTTAGGAACATAAACGGAGTGCAGTTGAAATTGCCACAATGCCTCGATTCCCAAACAAACCACAACCATTTCTGGTGGAAACCCAATTGCTGTCATCCACATATAAAATAGAGGTTTGTACAAAATAGTGAACCATCCATTTCGGACGGCTGTCCCTAGATTAAAATTATCTGAGGAATGGTGCACAATGTGTGCGGCCCATAATATTCGTATTTCATGGTTGGCTCTATGGAACCAGTAGTATGTGAAATCATCAGCTAATTGACATAGAATCCAAATATACCATGCGTAACCAAAAGATTCATAGCCCAAAAAATTCCTTCGAACTCCATCTACCATGGGATTACAGAGCTCATATACACCTTCAAAAAGAACAATTGCAAAAATAACCTTGAACAATGGACCTAAAATTGCAGACCCAATTCCCATGAAGCCACTTGCAGCTAAATCTTTCCAATTATATAAATGGTCATCACCATGTGCCTTACTGTAAGTTAATTCAAATAAAATAAACGCAATAAAAACAGGTACGCCGTATACCAACGGGTTAGTGAAATCCATATAAAAAAATTAAGCTATTGGGTTAGGTGTGTATAACTTGAGCGCCAAAATAAGTAGAATAATGCATTAAAACAAAGTAGTTTGCTCAGAACCATCATCTTTTGAATCTATATCATTATCATTAAAGCCTATGGATTCTTCATCCACCACTTCAATCTCCTCTGGAATAGGTTCTTTGGGCTCTTCAAAGGGAAGAGGCTCCAAGGCATTAATATTTTTTACTTTTTCTGATGTTAGTTGGTTCCCTATTGCTTTTATTCCCTTTACAGATATGAAATCTCCTACATCTATCTGTTGATTAGGTTTGGCATCCTTACCTCTTGGTTTTGAAAATTCAATCTCAATCAATGGTTTCCAATCTGTAGAAACGAGCTCAAGGTGTGATTTTGGATGTTCCGAAATCACTATTTCTTCCTTGTTGGGATTTTCAACTAAAAACCTTTTTATATAATAGCGCTCCTTTTCACCTTCAAAATGCACAACGGAGATTGGTTTTTTAGGGTTCCATTTTTGCAGAACAATCATATCATCATTAAAACGAGTCAATAAATCTGGTGGAATGGTTTTGACTTTTCCTTTCTGATCAATAATCAACAAAAGGTCATCTCCTTTAAAATCACCCAGAAGCTCTCCTCTTCCATCAACGTTTAGACGTCCCACGATATCATCAAACCAAATTTTTCTTGGCTTAAGGGTAGAAACTCCTTTTTCTTTTAACTCTATTCTCTTTACGGGATACTTAGTGACCAAATTTCCTTTTGATGCTCTTCCTTTTATCAACAGGTCAGCAAAATCCAAATCCCATTTTAATTTCTTAATGCTACCGGATTGCCTCAGTAATACGGTAATAGTTTCCGCTTCTCCATTGGGGTTGGCTGAAAAGTAAAGTACCTCCGATGTTGGCTTGCCTCCTGCCAATTGATACATCTTATCCCTAGTGATACTGGTGACATTAAATCTCTTGATGTAGCTAGGCCCTCCCCTTCCATCTTTGTAGATCATATTATAGATGGTACGGCTATCTTTCTTCTTAAATACCGCTACATGAATGATTCCTTTTCCAATAAAGGTCTTGGAGTCGACCTTTGTGATCATCATTTCACCTTTTTTGGTGAAAACGATAATGTCATCTATATCACTGCAATCCGTAACATATTCATCTTTCCGTAATGAGGTTCCAATAAACCCTTCCTCCCGGTTTACATAGAGTTTAGTATTTCTAATGACTACTTTGGTAGCTTCAATGTCATCAAAGATTTTAATCTCTGACTTACGTTCTCGTCCTTTGCCATATTTCTTCTTGAGTTCTTTAAAGTAATCAATGGCGTAGTCTACCAAATGTTCCAGATGATGTTTGGTTTGAGCAATTTTCTCGTCCAAACTGTCAATAAGCTGTTGGGCTTTTTCTAAATCAAATTTGGAAATACGTTTGATGCGGATTTCGGTCAAACGAACTATGTCATCCTCTGTAACCGCTCTTTTCAGGTTTTTGGTGAATGGTTTAAGCCCTTTATCAATAGCTGAGATAACACCTTCCCATGTTTCCTCCTCCTCAATATCACGGTAGATTCTATTCTCAATAAAAATACGTTCTAAAGAAGCAAAATGCCATTGCTCCTCCAGTTCACCAAGCTGAATTTCGAGCTCAGCCTTTAACAATTCAACCGTATAGTCGGTTGAACGCATAAGCATTTCAGTAACACCTATAAATAGAGGTTTGTTGTCCTCAATAATACATCCCAAAGGAGATATGGAAGATTCGCAAGACGTAAATGCGTATAGCGCGTCTATGGTTTTGTCAGGAGAAATTCCACTAGGCAGATGAACCAAAATCTCTACCTCTGCAGCGGTATTGTCTTCTATTTTTTTGATTTTGATTTTACCCTTGTCATTGGCTTTAAGAATAGAATCTATTAATGAAGATGTATTGGTTCCATATGGTATTTCATTGATAACAAGAGTATTCTTGTCAAATGTTGAAATCTTAGCGCGAACACGAACCTTACCGCCCCGAAGCCCATCATTATAATTGGTGACGTCTATAATTCCAGAAGTTGGGAAATCTGGAAATAGCTTGAAACGTTGGCCTTTTAAATGTTTCATGGAGGCATCAATCAACTCATTAAAGTTGTGTGGGAGTACCTTGGTTGACAATCCCACAGCAATTCCCTCAGCTCCCTGCGCCAACAGCAATGGGAATTTGACCGGAAGATTTACAGGTTCCTTCTTTCTACCATCATAGGAAAGCTGCCATTCAGTAATTTTTGGGCTGAAAACAACCTCTAATCCAAATTTTGAGAGTCTAGCCTCTATATACCTGGATGCAGCGGCCCCATCACCGGTAAGAATGTTCCCCCAGTTTCCTTGAGTATCTATAAGTAAGTCCTTCTGCCCTATTTGAACCATGGCATCTGCAATACTCGCATCTCCATGAGGATGGTATTGCATAGTATGCCCAACGACATTGGCCACTTTGTTGTACCGGCCATCGTCCAACTCTTTAAGGGCGTGCATTATTCTGCGTTGCACTGGTTTAAAACCGTCTTCTATTGCAGGAACGGCACGCTCTAAAATAACATAAGAGGCATAGTCCAAAAACCAATCCTTGTACATGCCCGTGACCCTTGTAAGGCTATCTTGGGAACTGTCTTGGTTTTCTAAACCTTCATCATTCAAATCTTCATTCTCTTCCATTTAGAAGGGGATACATTTATCTGGTTTATAGTTAGTTTTCTTCAACTAAATCAAGTTCTACTTTAAGGTTTTTAATGATAAATTCTTGTCTATCAGGGGTGTTTTTGCCCATATAGAATTTCAGTAAATTATCTATGCTCATTGCTTTGTCCAACATTACAGGTTCAAGGCGAATATCATCGCCTATAAAATGTTGAAACTCGTCTGGAGAAATCTCGCCCAACCCTTTAAATCTTGTAATTTCTGGTTTACCGGTGAGCTTTTGAATAGCATTTCGTCTTTCTTCCTCGCTGTAACAATAAATGGTTTCTTTTTTATTTCTAACCCTGAAAAGAGGGGTTTGTAGAATGTATAAATGGTTTTCTTTTATCAATTCTGGAAAGAATTGCAAAAAGAACGTAATCAGTAAAAGACGTATGTGCATTCCGTCAACATCTGCATCCGTGGCGATTACAATATTGTTGTAACGCAGGTCTTCCATCGATTCTTCAATATTTAAAGCTGCTTGCAACAGATTGAATTCTTCATTTTCATACACAATCTTTTTTGACATTCCATAGGAATTCAAAGGCTTTCCCCGTAGACTGAAAACCGCTTGGGTGTTTACATCCCTAGATTTGGTGATAGAACCGGAAGCTGAATCTCCCTCTGTAATAAACAGTGTGGATTCCAACCTTCTGTCCTTCTTCATATCTTGAAGATGAACTCGGCAATCTCTAAGTTTTTTATTGTGCAAGCTTGCTTTTTTAGCGCGATCTCTCGCTAATTTTCGAATTCCAGAAAGTTCCTTTCTTTCTTTTTCAGCCTGTACAATCTTGCGCTGAATTGCTTCGGCCGTGGTTTGGTTTTTATGCAAGTAATTATCTAGGTACTTTCCAACAAAGTCATTGATATAGGTTCGGACAGTGGGTAACTTTCCTCCCATGTCCGTAGAGCCCAGTTTGGTCTTAGTTTGACTTTCAAAAACAGGCTCCATCACTTTAATGGAAATAGCAGAAATTATGGATTTTCTGATATCCGAGGCATCATAATTTTTACCATAAAAATCACGAATGGTCTTTACAATAGCCTCCCTAAAAGCGGCTTGGTGTGTTCCTCCTTGCGTAGTATGTTGTCCATTTACAAAGGAATGATATTCCTCACTGTATTGGGTTCTACTATGTGTTAGGGCAACTTCGATATCATCTCCTTTAAGATGAATTATTGGATATAGAAAATCTTCTTGGTTGTTGTTATCCTCCAATAAATCCTTCAATCCATTTTCTGAAAAGAATTTTTCCCCATTAAAGACAATAGTTAATCCTGGATTAAGGTATACGTAGTTTTTGAGCATGCGTTCCACATACTCGTTTCGATATTTATATTTTTTAAAAATGGATTCGTCAGGAACAAAACTAACCTTGGTACCCCGGCGTTTTGTGGAATCTATCAGTTCTTCGGTTACTAAATTCCCAGCTTTAAACTCAGCTGCCTTTGATTGCCCATCACGCACTGATTCAACCTTAAAAAAATTGGAAAGCGCATTTACTGCCTTTGTTCCAACTCCATTAAGACCTACAGATTTTTTAAAAGCCCGAGTATCGTATTTTCCACCGGTATTCATTTTGGAAACTACATCCACAACCTTCCCCAATGGAATTCCTCGACCATAATCACGGACATGGACTGTATTTTCCTTGATATTGATTTCAATAGTTTTCCCGGCCCCCATGACAAACTCATCAATACAGTTGTCAATGACTTCTTTAAGAAGAATATAGATGCCGTCGTCTGCGGATGAACCATCTCCCAACTTACCAATATACATTCCGGGGCGCATGCGGATATGCTCCTTCCAGTCCAGGGAGCGAATATTATCCTCGGTATACTTGGTTTCTGCCATTGGTTAAGGGTTAATCCTTGCTAATATAAAATTTAGCCGCAAAAATAAATGTGTAGCCGAAAGAAAGTAATCAACAAATACTGTTGATATACCTATTATGAAGAAGGATTTCTCTTAAACGTTAAACCTAAAATGCATGACATCACCATCCTTTACCACATATTCCTTCCCCTCAACACGCATTTTACCTGCTTCTTTTACTTTGGATTCGCTTCCATACTGCACATAATCATCATAAGCAATGACCTCTGCTCGAATGAAGCCTTTTTCAAAATCAGTATGGATTACCCCGGCAGCTTGCGGGGCCGTTGCCCCAACTGGAATGGTCCAAGCCCTAACCTCTTTTTCACCAGCTGTAAAATAAGTTTCCAAGTCCAATAATTTATATGCTCCCCTAATCAGTTTAGCTGAACCGGGCTCGGAAAGACCTAAATCTTCCAAGAACATTTGGCGTTCCTCATAGGTATCCAATTCCGTAATATCCGCTTCGGTGCCCACTGCTAAAAATATAACTTCAGCATTTTCATTGGCTACCGCTTCTTTTACCTTTTCTACATAGGCATTTCCATTTGTAGCTGCTTCTTCATCAACATTACAGACATACATTACTGGTTTGTCCGTTATCAATTGCAAAGGTTTTACATATTCCGCATGGTCATCATCAGAAAGTGTTATGGCCCGCACCGATGTTCCTGCTTCCAAGCCTTCTTTTAAACTAGTTAAAACAGCGGCTTCCTTTTGGGCTTCTTTGTTTCCTGTTTTTGCAGCACGATTTACCTTGTCCAATTTCTTTTCAACACTCTCCAAATCTTTCAACTGGAGTTCCATATCTATGGTCTCCTTATCCCTGATTGGATCTACAGAGCCATCAACATGTACAATATTATCGTTATCAAAACATCGTAAGACATGGAGAATGGCATCCGTTTCACGAATGTTTCCTAAAAATTGGTTTCCCAACCCCTCTCCTTTACTGGCGCCCTTCACCAATCCGGCAATATCAACTATTTCTACCGTTGCGGGAATAACTTTTTCTGGACTAACCAACTCCTCCAATTTTTCCATTCGATTGTCGGGTACATTAACAACCCCAATATTAGGTTCAATAGTACAAAAGGGAAAGTTTGCACTCTGTGCCTTTGCATTGGACAAACAATTAAACAAAGTCGATTTTCCTACGTTTGGCAATCCTACAATACCAGCTTTCATTGATTAGATGTTTGATTTAAGTATTTAGTATTTTGGGCTTGCTATCTATTTATACGTAATAGCATGACCTTGTACTGAACACCGAGAATTATTTAAGGCTGCAAATATAAGTTGAAGTATGACAAATGTTACATTTCAAGAACCTTAAAAACCTGAAAGAAGCATATAAAATCCTATAATAATTACAGCGAGGATGCCTAAAATGGCAATTATGGAAAGTGTGCACCCTATCTGTTTCCAAAATCCATTATATGTTTTCTCTTTTTCTTGCATAAAAAAACCCGAACCATTTTCGATTCGGGCTAAATTAAAGCTTTTTTCCACCTATCCGTCAGGGTGCATAAATTTTTGCTTTCCTAAGAGTTCCTCCTCGGTCTCTACTCTGTCCTCATCAGGTACACAACAGTCTACCGGGCATACGGCGGCACACTGGGGTTCCTCATGAAAGCCCATACATTCAGTACACTTATCTGGGGATATATAGTAAATTTCATCACTTATGGGAATCTGTACTTCATCTGCATTTACAGCTTTTCCATCAGGAAGGACTACATCCCCTTCCAACGATGTGCCATCACTGTAGCGCCATTCATCAGCCCCTTCATAAATTGCAGTATTTGGGCACTCAGGTTCGCAAGCACCACAGTTAATACATTCATCTGTTATTATAATTGCCATAATTTCTTTTTCCTTTATGCTGAAATAATTTCTGCATGCTTACTTTTGGACAAAAATAAACCCTACCAATTTAGTGTACAAATATAATGATAGCGCATACCTCTAGATTGCAAGCTTTTGTTAAACTTGGAAGTTTTATAAGTGATTTTTGTGAAAATCATAACCTCTCAGAAAACAATAGGTATTCTGACTTCAATGATATCCTGGTAAAAGCAGGACAGCAAAACAGTTGGTTTACACAGGAGAACATTTTATTTGCCCTTGAACAATGGTCGTTTTTATTAACAGAAGAACAGTTGACCAATTGGCTTTCCAATTACACTTTTACTAACTCAAAAGAAGTA
Source organism: Flagellimonas eckloniae (assembly GCF_001413955.1). NCBI lineage: Bacteria > Pseudomonadati > Bacteroidota > Flavobacteriia > Flavobacteriales > Flavobacteriaceae > Flagellimonas > Flagellimonas eckloniae. Next base: position 951,957 of record NZ_LCTZ01000002.1, read on the forward strand.
AAGACCGTTGGTCTTGTCATGGCTGGAAATATTCCTTTGGTTGGTTTCCATGACTTTTTATGCGTTTTATTGTCAGGAAACAAGGTTTTGGCAAAACTTTCATCAAACGATACGGTGCTCCTCCCCTTTCTTTCTGAATACTTGATTCAGCAGGACCCGAACTTAGAAGACAAAATTCAGTTTGCCGAAGGTAAACTTGAAGATTTTGATGCGGTAATTGCTACGGGAAGCAATAACACCAGTAGGTATTTTGAGTATTATTTCGGAAAAAAGCCAAATATTATTAGAAAGAATAGAAGTTCTGTCGCCATTCTAACAGGAAATGAATCAAAGCAGCAGCTTACGGCTTTGGGAGAAGATATTTTTAGATATTATGGATTGGGATGCAGAAATGTTTCCAAAATATTTGTTCCAAAAAATTATGATTTTGACATGTTTTTCAATGCCATTTTTGAGTATAAAGACCTGATAAATCAAATTAAATACTCGAATAACTACGACTACAATAAAGCAGTTTATTTGATGAGTGAGTTTAAAATTCTGGATAACGGTTTCCTTATTTTAAAAGAAGATGAAAGTTTTTCTTCACCCATTGCATCATTGTTTTATTCGTATTATGAAAACGAGACAGAATTAAAACAAAAACTTGAAGAACACCGCGATGACATTCAATGTGTGGTCTCTGATTTAAAAGTTAACAACAAGGTCAATTTTGGGGAAACCCAAAAACCAAAACTTAATGACTACGCAGATGGGATTGATACCATTTCGTTCCTTTTATCACTTTAATGTCAATACGTTTTAACCATTTTTATATCCAAGATTTTTTTAGAACTTTACTCCTTAATTTAACCAAATGAAAAAACACAATTTTAGTGCTGGTCCATGTATTTTACCAAAAGAAGTAATGCAGAAAGCCGCTGAGGCGGTAGTAGAACTTGATGGAATAGGCCTCTCACTTATAGAAATTTCCCATAGAAGTAAAGAGTTTGTAGCCATTATGGAAAATGCGCGCGCTCTGGCCCTGGAACTTTTGGGCCTGGAGGGAAAAGGGTATCAAGCATTGTTCCTCCAAGGTGGTGCAAGCACTCAATTTTTGATGGCTGCCTTTAATTTGTTGGATAAAAAAGCGGGATACGTAAATACAGGTACATGGAGTCAAAAATCAATCAAAGAGGCAAAATTGATTGGTGAAATTATCGAAGTAGCCTCCTCACAAGACCAAAATTTCAATTATATCCCAAAGGGATATGCAATTCCAAGTGATTTGGATTATTTGCACTTAACCTCCAACAATACCATTTTTGGAACGCAAATAAAAAAATTCCCTAAAACGGATGTTCCATTGGTATGTGATATGAGTTCGGATATTTTTTCAAGGCAAATGGATTTTTCGAAATTCGACCTGATTTATGCTGGAGCACAAAAAAATATGGGCCCAGCAGGAACCACATTAGTAGTTATAAAAGAGAACATTTTGGGGAAAGTATCGCGTCAAATCCCATCAATGTTAGATTATAAGGTACATGTTAGTAAGGATAGCATGTTCAATACACCACCAGTTTTTGCTGTATACGTTTCCATGCTTACCATGCAGTGGCTGAAAGATCTAGGAGGAATTGCTGCCATAGAGGAAATTAACGAACGTAAAGCAAATCTTATTTATTCTGAAATAGAACTGAACCCTGTTTTCTCTGGATTTGCAGCAAAAGAAGACCGTTCCATTATGAATGCCACTTTTAATATTACTGATGATTCGTTGAAAGAAATTTTTGATGAGAAATGCAAAGAAGCCGGAATTAATGGAATTAATGGCCATCGTTCTGTTGGTGGCTATCGGGCCTCCATGTACAATGCCCTTCCTTTGGAAAGTGTTGGAGTCTTGGTAGATATAATGAGTGATTTGGAAAAGAAAGGATAATGGGAAAAGTTTTAGCAAACGACGGAATAGCCCAAATTGGAATTGACCTGCTTGAAAAAGGAGGTTTTGAAGTAATAACTACCAAAGTAGCGCAAGAACAGCTGGTAAACTTTATCAACGAAAATGATATTACCGCATTATTGGTACGAAGTGCCACTGAAGCCAGAAAGTCTTTGGTGGACGCATGTCCAAATTTAGAATTGATTGGTCGTGGCGGTGTTGGTATGGATAATATTGATGTGGAATATGCCAAATCCAAAGGAGTTCATGTAATAAATACTCCAGCTGCTTCATCAGAATCTGTTGCCGAGTTAGTATTTGCCCATTTATTTGGAGGCGTTCGGTTTTTATACGATTCAAATCGAAATATGCCTCTGGATGGAGATAGTAAGTTCAAACAATTAAAGAAAAGTTATGCAGGCGGAACTGAGCTCCGAGGAAAAACATTAGGACTTGTTGGGTTCGGAAGAATTGGCAAGGCTACCGCAAAAATGGCGTTGGGGCTTGGCATGAAAGTGTTATATACGGATTCATACGTGCCTGAAGCAACCGTGGAAATCCCATTTTTTGATGGTCAATCTGTAAAATTTGAATTGAAAAGTAGTTCAAAAGAAGACGTTTTGCAAAACTCAGATTTCATTAGTATCCATGTTCCTGCCCAAAAAGATTACGTCTTGGGGAAAAATGAGTTTAAAATGATGAAATCCGGTGCTGGAGTAATAAATGCATCCCGTGGCGGTGTTTTGGATGAAGTAGCGCTTATTGACGCGCTGGAAAACAAAAAAATTACGTTTGCTGGATTGGATGTCTTTGAATCTGAACCAAATCCTGAAATCAAAATATTAATGCATCCACAGATTTCATTAACGCCCCATATTGGAGCGGCAACGAAAGAGGCTCAGGAGCGTATTGGTGCAGAGCTGGCGTCTCAAATCATTGATTTGTTGAAATAGCTTGTTTATAAATACAGTTTTAAAAACTTTCTTTTTTGTACATTGGGCTCCTAAACTAAACACTATAAAATGTCAGGATTATTAGACTTATTGAACAGCCCAATGGGCAAACAATTGATTAGCGGAGTAGCTGGTCAAACAGGGCAACCTGAAAACAAAACAGCAGATGTTTTGAGTATGGCCATGCCTCTTTTAATGGGTGCAATGAAGAAAAATACTTCTTCCCCGGGAGGTGCACAAGGTCTATTGAACGCACTTTCTTCCAAACATGATGGCAGCATATTAAACGACCTTGGAGGTCTATTTGGTGGTGGTGTAGATCAAAATGTAATGGATGATGGCGCAGGTATTCTAGGTCATGTTTTTGGATCAAAGCAACCTCAGGTTGAAAATGCCTTGAGCAGCAAATCAGGTATCGATGCTGGATCAATTTCACAAATATTAAAAATAGCGGCTCCTATTCTATTGGGTTATTTAGGCAAACAGACAAAACAACAAAATGTCAGTAGCCCTGATGCTTTAAGTGGACTTTTAGGAGGACTCATGGGAGGAAACAGCGCTGCTAATAAGCAACAATCATTAATAGAAACCTTTTTGGATTCAGATGGTGATGGTAGTGTAATAGATGATTTAGCTGGAATGGTATTGAACAGCGGAAGTCAGAAAAAGAGTGGTCTTGGGGGGCTTTTAGGAGGCCTTTTCGGAAAATAAACCACCAATCTTAACTTTATTTAACAGAGCCATTTGAGTTTTCAAATGGCTTTTTTTGTATTTTAATAATATGAAAAAGAGAGTACTACACTATTTTATTACTGCATCATTGATTGTGGGTTTGTTTGTTTCGTGTTCAACGCAAAAAGAAGCATTGGATATTTCTACAGAGGAAAAAGCAGTCTTTGATTCCCAAGAAGAAGATGCAGTTGAGATAAAAGATGACGAAACCGAGTATGAAATTATCATTATAGAACCAGGTTTTAATGCTTGGTTACAGAGTATTGCAAGGCCAGAGGGCTATTATACCCAGAGCTTCTTGGAAAATAGAAATCAAATTATGGTCATTAATTGGAATCAGAGGGTAATACAACCCCAGCGGTTCAATCCAAATTTATACGAGTTACAAATAAATTATGACCCTCATATAGATTATGGCTATGAGGTAAATTACAAATTGTACAATTACTTCATTTATTTTCAACGGAAATATAACCAAAGACTTGGTCCTTTTATTCCTAGGATTTAATACCTTATTTTTGCCATCGAATTTTTATTTTGATGGAGAAATTAAAAAAACGTTGGGGCATTGAATCCAATTTTCAGGTAGTAATAATCTTTATTGTATTTGCAGTAACCGGAAGCTGTGCTGCCAAACTTGCCGCACCACTTACAGATATTATTGGCTTGGAAAAAGAAACCGTTTCTGGATGGGTTTATTGGCCCATTAGAATTTTACTGATTTTTCCCATTTATCAAGTTCTGTTGGTCTTTTTTGGCTGGCTTTTTGGACAATTCCAATTTTTCTGGAACTTTGAAAAGAAAATGCTCAAACGTATGGGCCTTGGATTCCTTTTTGATTAATTATGTTTTCTTTAACATAACAAAACCCTACAAATTATCTAGCTTTGCGGCAAATGCAGGAATTTAAAAAGCTTTTTGGTTTATTTCTTTTCATATCCTTGATGCTTGTCAAGGTATCAGCCCTGCATGTCTATTCCCATACAGATTGTGATGAAGATAAAATAGAAAGCTGTGCTGTTTGTGATTTAGCGCTTGAAACGCAGGATACAGGATTCCTTGATGTTACTCAACCTGTAGTTTCAACACAATCATGTTTCACATATTCTGAATCCTGTTTTGACATTGTCAATACGGACTTTACTTCAAGCTTATCATTTAATCTTTTTTCTAGGCCTCCTCCTTCACTTCTTTTATAATTGGCCCCATTAAATGATTAGGTTTCTTTAGGAAACACCCTTTTTTTAATTTATTTCTAAGAATGAAAATCTTTATTTTCATTGTATTTGTATTTTTAGTCCACTTTCATGGACTATCTCAAGATTGCACTGATATCCTTTCAGGACAAGTCATAGACTATCACGATAAAACTCCTTTGGAAAAAGCAGTCATACAAATTGTTGGTACTCAAAATATAGTGGAAACTGATGATAACGGAAAGTTCAAAATTTTGGATTTGTGTTCAGGAGAATATGAATTGGAAATTTCCCATCCTGACTGTTCTACTGTTTTTATTGAGGTTAACCTAGAAGGAATTGAATGGGTGGACATAAGGCTGGAACATCATATTGAAGAATTGGAGGAAGTTAAAGTGATTGGAGATGCAGTGGCCAATAAAACAAACTCAGCTATAGAAGAATCTTTGCGGCTTACTACTCTAGAACAATATAGCTCCGGTAATTTGGGTGATGCCTTAAAGGAACTGGGCGGAGTTTCTTCCTTAAACACCGGGGCAAACATTGTAAAACCAGCTATTCATGGATTGAATGGCAGTAGGGTTTTGATATTAAACGATGGTGTTCGGATGCAGGATATGGAATGGGGAGATGAGCATGCTCCAAATATTGATATCAACTCCGCTGGTTCAATTTCAGTAATCAAGGGAGCTTCTGCGCTTCAATATGGAGGCGATGCCATTGGTGGTGTAATCCTTATGGAACAGGCGAGAATCCCTTCCAAAGACACTTTGTATGGAAAAACCCTGGTTAATGGAATATTAAATGGAAGGGGTGGAAATATTACCTCAGAACTCACCAGGGCATTTAAAAAAGGCTGGTTTTTAAAGGGGCAAGGTTCGTATAAGCGTTTGGGAGACCAAGAGACCCCAGACTATGTACTTTCCAATACTGGTATAAAGGAAATTGGTGCATCCCTTCAATTTGGTAAGCGATTGTTTACTTGGGGCTGGGATGCAAGATATTCGTTCTACACCTCAGAAATTGCGATTTTAAGGGCATCCCATATTGGAAGTGTTGATGACCTAATACGAGCCATCAACAGTGGTGAGCCACAGGTCATCAATCCGTTTACGTATGAATTACAAAACCCGAGGCAGGAAGTTACCCATCATTTGGGCAAAATAAAATTTTACAAACGCTTTGAAGGATTGGGTAAGTGGAACCTTCAGTATGATTATCAAAATAATAGACGTTTTGAATTTGATGTCAGAAGAGGCGGTCGTGGTGATCAAGCCGCTATAGACTTGGAACTTACAACCCATACCCTTTCTTCCGACTTTAAATGGGATGCCAAGGAAAAATATCAGCTTCAATTTGGGCTTTTAGGGAGATATCAAGAGAACTTCCCCAACCCAGAGACAGGAGTAAGGAGATTGATTCCCGATTATGAAAAGTACGATTTTGGGGCTTTTATTACGGGTGAATATCGATTGAACGATCAACTATTGGTTGATGCCGGAATTAGATATGATTTTAGCAGAATTGATGCCCAAAAATTTTATCAGACTTCAAGATGGGAAGAAAGAGGTTATGACGCGGAATTCCAAGACTTGATTGTTGAGGACAGGGGAACCCAATTGCTTGTAAACCCTGTGTTTGACTACAACAATATATCTGGAACTGTAGGATTTAAATATAGTGAGAATGATGCAAATGCCACTCGGTTAAACTATGCGATTGCCAAAAGAGCTCCAAACCCCTCAGAATTGTTTAGTGACGGCCTACACCATTCAGCTGCCAGAATTGAGTTGGGTGATCTTAGTATTCAAAGTGAAACATCACATAAAATATCACTATCATACCAAAGACAGTTTAAACAATGGGGATTTACCCTTGAACCTTATGGAAATTTTATCAAGGATTTTATTCTATTGGAACCTACAGGAGTGGAATTTACCATTCGGGGGGCATTTCCAGTTTGGGAATACCGCCAAACCGATGCAAGGTTATTGGGGCTGGATTTCTCCTCCTATATAGACTGGACAAAAAATTGGGAAACAGAGCATAAGTTTTCATTGGTTAAAGGAAAGGACGTTGACAAGGATGCTGCCTTAATAAATATTCCAGCAGCTTCCTTGAGGAACAAGATTATCTTTTCCAGGCCCGAATGGAATGGCTTTGAAGCCTTTTTGGAAAGTCAATATGTTTTCCGACAGAATGAGTTTCCGGAGAATTTATGGGTTTTTTCACCTGCAGACCAGGAAGACGTGCTCTTGGAAATTAACACCCCACCAAATGCGTACCATTTAATAGCAGCTGGCGCAAAGAAGGGATTCCAATTAAAGCGAAATATGAAATTAACAACATCATTGACCTTAACTAACCTTTTAAATACAAAGTATCGAGATTATCTGAATCGGCAGCGTTTCTACGCGGATGATTTGGGAAGAAACATAATATTACAATTAAAACTCAATTATTAAATTTTTTTACTATGAAAACAAGCAAATTTTTATTTACAACAGCTGTAGCAGGTGCCCTATTAATGTCATGTTCTAACGATGATGAAGCTCCGGACGATGTCAACGAAGAAGAAGTCATTACAACAATGACCATTACACTAGTACCGGAAGGTGGTGGAACAACAGTTACACTTCAAACGCAAGATTTGGATGGCGATGGTCCGGAAGAACCTGATGTTACAATATCTGGTAGCCTTTCCGAAAATACAACTTACAATGGTTCTATTGTATTATTGAATGAAACGGAAGATCCTGCAGAAGAAGTTAATGAAGAAATTGAAGGCGAGGCAGCTGAGCATCAGTTTTTCTTTGAAGTAGGTATTGGATTGAATTTAAATGTCGCTTATGCAGATGACGAATCTGATTATGTTTCCGCTGAAACAGGGGAAAATTTTACAACGACCAATCCTGTTGGGCTTGTATTTACAGCAACCACAACAGATGCAGGTACAGGTACATTTACAGTTACGCTAAGACATGAACCTACAAAACCAAACGATGGAACTACTGGTGATGCTGGTGGAGAAACGGATATAACAGAAACCTTTGATCTTGTGGTTGAATAAATAACGTATTCAAAATTTTCCGCTCCGGAAACAAGAAGATGTTTTGAAAACAAAAAACAGACATATTTGGTATAGCTCAATATTGATTAGCTTTTTGCTTCTTCAATTTAGCTATACCATTTTTCATGTCTTAACATCGCATGTTTCTAATACTGTAGCTGAGGTTGATTATGGCTATAAGACGATTTCTGAAATAGAATACAACTGTGGTTTATGTGCAAAGCTGAATACAAAACCAGCCATCTTACCTTTGGTTTTCAAAGCACTCTTCACTACCATTATTTTTTCTTCCGTATTTATATTTAAGGATACTAACATCTCTACTGTTAGTTCTGATTTCAAGTATTTAAGGGGGCCTCCTTTCAAATGCTAACTCCACTTTATTAAGGTATTTTTTTGAAAAATACTTAGCTATCATACTTCTAAATCAACCACGATTTTTGAAGCGCCTTTATTTTATCCATATTTAAATAAACTCTTATGATTACAACTGATAATCTCACTAAACAGTATGGTGAAACCATTGTACTAAATCAATTGAATTTGAACATTGGTGCCAACGAAATTTATTGCTTACTCGGAGCTAACGGAGCAGGTAAAACAACGACCATTAATTTACTGCTTGGCTTTATAAAACCCACTTCAGGAAGCGCGTTTATCAATGGTTTGTGCGTATCTGAAGAATATATAAAAACAAAACAATACCTAGCGTACATTCCAGAGAATCTGATGCTATACCCTACTTTAACAGCAGTAGAAAACCTTAAGTATTTTTCAGGTATAGGTGGAAAAAACCTTAGTAAAAGCCAATCAGAAGATTTTTTAAATGAGGCTGGTCTTCAGAAGAACGCTTTTAATAGTCGCATTTCAACATTTTCCAAGGGAATGCGACAAAAAGTAGGCATTTCTATTGCATTAGCCAAAGACGCTAAATCATTGTTACTGGATGAACCAACTTCCGGCTTAGACCCAAAAAGTAGTAATGAATTTGGACAGCTTTTACACAAATTAAAAGATAACGGGGTTTCCATATTAATGGCCACGCATGATCTATTTAGAGCTAAAGATACCGGCACGCATATTGGCATTATGAAAAATGGGCAATTAAGGCAAGAGTATGCAACAAAAGACATATCCCTACCCGAATTGGAGCAGGCTTACCTAGAAGCCATGAATTATAAAGAATTTGTGTCATGATTCGTAACACTTTTATTAAAGAGATTACAGAGCTTGCAAGGGATGGAAGAGTCAAAATAGCTTTTTTTATCGTACTAGTATTGTTGGGTATTTCTACTTGGATTAGTAGTAGACAGTATAATTCTACAAACCAACAATATGCCGAAGCCAGAAATGCGGAAAGGTCCATTTGGAATAATCAGGGTGAAAAAAACCCACACTCGGCAGCGCATTACGGTACGTATGCCTTTAAACCAAAATATCCATTATCCTTAATTGATCAAGGGGTGGATAAATATGCGGGAACCTCGATTTTTTTAGAAGCACATAATAGAAATGAAGCTCAATTTAGTCAAGCAGCTGATCAAACTGGTTTGGCACGTTTCGGTGATTTAACCCCTGATTTCATTCTTTTATTCATTATTCCATTACTTATTGTACTATTGGGTTATAACGCTTTTACCAAAGAGCGGGAAATGAGAACCTTGGTATTAATCAAAAGCCAAGGAATTGCACCTTGGAAATTGATTTTGGGAAAATGGACAGCTCTTTTCTTGCCTATCCTAGTTATTACAACACTTGTAATAGTTGGTGCTGGAGTAATTCTATCCAATCTTGAAGATTTTGGTGTTTTTAAATGGAGTAACCTTGGAATACTTTTTTTAGTGTACATATGCTATTACATTGTTTTTGTCAATCTTGTATTAATTGTCTCCTCAAAATCTAAAAAATCCTCTATTTCATTGGTTTTGTCATTGGCAATTTGGATTATAGCTTGCTTCGTTGCGCCCAAGGCAGCCAGTAATTTCGCAGAAACCAAACATCCTTATCCAACTCGCCAAGAATTTGCCGCAAATATCTTAAAAGATAAAAAAGAAGGTTTAGATGGCCATGACCCATGGAACAAGCAAGCCAAACTACTTGAACAAGAAGTTTTAAAGGAATATAATGTTGATAGCTTACATCAATTACCATTTAATTTTGATGCATACCGAATGCAAAAGGGAGAAGAACATAATGCTGAAGTATATTTTAAGCATTATAAATATTTAAAATCACAATTTGAAGGCCAAACCAAGGTATATGTTGGTCTTGCAACTCTTTCACCATTTCTTCCGACACGTTTTTTAAGTATGGGCGTGGCAAATACAGATTACTCAACACATTGGGACTTTTCAGATGCTGCAGAAGATTATCGTATTAAGATGCAGGCATATTTGAACAATGATTTTGCAAAAAATTCTTCTCATGGAGATTGGAGTTATAAAGCTGAGGAAGCTACATGGAAAAAACTGCCTGCCTTTGAGTATTCTCCTCCTCAACTTGCTGAAATCCTATCTAGGAATTCTTCTAACATAATTGTTCTTGTAGCCTGGTTATTAGGGTCTTTTTCTTTTTTATTCATCACCATTAAACTCCGATAGTTATGTACAAGTATAATTTTTTATATGAATTTAAACTACTCCTGCGCAGTGGGTGGATGCAAATTCTTAGCTTATTGTTATTGGGGCTTTTCTGCTTTGCAACAATCAATGGAAATCAAAAAGTACTAAAAAGAAAACAAGATATTCATTCCGCAAAAGTAGAGGTCAAAGAGTCTGATGCCAATATGCTTTCTCTCTTGGATTCGGTTGAAAATGGTATGGAAGTCAGTGCTTCTAGATGGACTATTCCTTCTAGTCCAACAGCAGTTGGCAATTATCATCCCAGAGTAGCTGCAATGGATCCGCAACCACTGTCATTTGTCTCAACAGGACAGAGTGATTTGTTTACCCACTACGTAAAACCAACAATGGCTGGAGATGACTTTACACTTAATTTCACTGAAATTATCAGTCCTGTTCAACAACTCTTTGGAAGTTTTGACCTTGCATTTGTTATCGTTTATCTACTTCCTTTAATTATTATCGCATTTTCATATAATATTTTATCTGCAGAACGAGAAAGCGGGTCGCTAAGACTATTAGCATCCCAGCCTATTTCAATCCATACATGGGTGCTTCAAAAAATAAGTCTGCGTTTTCTTTTGACCCTTATACTCACCGTTATTATTCTCACTATAGTTTTTGTATTTCTGGTGTCAGGCAACAACTTTAAAGGATTGTTTGATGTCATCATTACAACAGCGGCATATATACTTTTTTGGTTTTCGCTTGCTTTCGCAGTGAATTTATGGGTTGGGGATTCTTCAAAAAATGCAATTGTACTTTTAGGGCTTTGGGTTGTTTTTGTGCTATTGGTTCCATCAGTGTTAAATCAATTGGGAAATACACTATATCCAATGCCATCACGCACACTGATGATCAATAAAATGAGAAATTTAAAAGAAGAAGCCACTGAAAAACAAGATGAGATTTTGGATAACTTCTTAAGAGATCATCCCGAGTATGCTCTAAACGACCCAAATCAAAGCAGGCAATTCTATCATCGCTATATGGCATCGCAAAAGCTGGTCAAAGAAAAGCTTGAACCTGTCACTTTGGAATTTGAACGGCAGTTAGAAAGACAACAGGCACTGGTATCAAAATTTCGATGGCTCTCCCCTGCGATTATTGCGCAAGAGTCTCTTAATATACTTTCAGGAACTTCAACTGCTGACTATGAAAATTATCGCAAACAAGTAATAGGCTTTGCAGAAACATGGCGAAATCATTTAACTCCGCTCTTATACAATAATGAGCCTTTTACAAGCAGTAAATATGGTGAACTGCCATCATTTAACTATCACCCCATTCGATTAAAAAACAATATGATTGCTTCCCTGATAATTATGATTGTTTCAATTGGAATTGGTTTTGTCGCATATATGATTGCATTCAAAGGGAATGTATCAAAACTAATAATATCATGAGGGTATCTTACTGGATAATAATGTTTTTCCCATTATGTCTCGCTTATGGTCAGGAAAATGGTACCCAAAATTTTGCTCCACCAGAAATTCCTCAAGAAGTAAAGGTCTCAAAAACCGACAATGGAATTCAATTGGATGGTTTTCTGAATGAAAGAGATTGGCAAACAGCGGAAATAGTTGACAATTTTTTCAGAACAGAACCAAGGCAAGGTGGTAAGATTAGATATAAAACTGAAGTGAAGTTTTTATATGATAACAAAAATCTATACGTTGCCGCATTCTGTAGCGATTCTTTAGGTATACAAGGTATTAGAATTCAGGATTTAAGAAGGGATTTTGACTGGGGAGAAAATGATATTTTCGGTATAGCCCTTGACCCACAAAACCTCAAACAATATGCGCAAGGATTTCAAACGACTCCTTTTGGTAACCAACGTGATTTTCAAAATTTCAATGGAAATAGTTTTGACACAGGTTGGAATACCTTATGGAGGGTTCGCACGCAAAGAACCGATAAGGGGTATTCCGTGGAGATGGCCATTCCCTTTAAGTCTTTGCGCTATGACCTGCCTAAAAATGGTAACACGATTGAATGGGGAATGACACTGGTGCGCTATGCCCGCAGAGATATTGAAGTTTCTACGTTCCCTGCCATTCCTCAATCCTTTACACCATATCGTATGACCTATGCCGCCAAACTAACCGGTATTGAAGTACCTCCTCCATCAGCCAATATTAGGGTAGAGCCTTATGCCTTATACCAATATGATGAGAATAAAGAAGGGGAATCATTAACCACTAAATTCAGTGACCCTAAGGTAGGCGTTGATGCCAAATGGGCCATAAACCCAAAAACTGTCCTCGATTTAACCATCAATACCGATTTTGCCCAAGCGGATGTTGATAGGGCTGTAAATAACCTAGAACGTTTCAATATTTTCTTTCCTGAGCGCCGTCAGTTCTTTTTAGAAAACTCAGGTATTTGGGCTGGTGGCTTTCAACAATCAATTCGCCCTTTTTTTAGCAGAAGAATTGGCTTACAAGGTGAATTCAATGCGACGCCGGCACCAATTGATTTTGGTGCCCGTTTTACTCAAAGAACAGAGAAAAATGCATTGGCAGGTCTTTTAGTTCGCCAGCGTGAAACTGAAAACTCAGCTGGAGCTAATTTTGGTGTTCTTCGCTATTTGAAAAACTATGGAAGGGAAAACAATATTGGCATAATGGTCACCCATCGAGCAGATGACAGTTACTCGGAACTCAATCTGGAAAACAACAACAATACCACTATAACGTTAGATGGCCAAATTAGGCCGACTAGTCAATGGGATATACAGTATTTATTGTCCAGCTCAATAGATGAGTCTACTGGAAAAACTGGATATGCAGGAAGAATTTTTATAGGAAACGACAACAATAAGTACTATTACGGATGGGTAACTGAATATACAGATGCAAATTATAACCCAAGAATGGGATTTGTTAGGCAAAACAATGTAATTCGGCACAATCCCGGAGGTTATTATATATGGAGACCAAAGAACATTGATTGGATTAGGCGATGGGATCCAGGTATGTTTGTCAATTATAATCATGACGCGACCAATCCTAGCCAATTTCAGCAGGCCAGCCTTTATGTTTTTCCCATTTACACATGGTTTAAAGACAATAGCTTTGTCGAGGTCTCCTTTACTCCTACATGGCAAAACATCAATTTTGAATTCGCTCCATTAGGATTGGAAATTGAACAAGACAATTATTTTTATACAAGATATTTAGTACGATATAACACGGACCAATCCAAAAAATGGTCTGGAGATATCGGTTATAATTTTGGAGATTTTTATAATGGGACCAGAGGTACTATCAGTGCTACTTCCCGTTTTGCGCCAGTTCCACATGCCGCGCTAACCTTGGACTATGAGCATAACACAATTAAAAATGTTGGAATCAACAACGCTAATTTGACTACGAATCTATATTCAGCAAATTTACGACTAGCATTAAATCCAAGATTACAATTGTCAACTTTCTATCAGTACAATAGCTTTAATGAACAAGGGCGATGGAATGCGCGTTTTAGCTGGGAATATATGCCCCTATCTTTTGTTTATCTCGTTTTTAATGATACCCAAACTGATATTTTTGACCCTTCAAGGAATGCCAAACAGTTTATAAGTAAGATTACGCTTTTAAAGCAATTTTAGATTTTTGTTAGTGGAAAAGCCGCTTCTGGCGGCTTTTTTAATTTTTATCCTTGGAAATCAAGTAGGTATAGATCCACATAATTGTAAAAGTGGGAATAATATCCAATCCAGGCACCAATTCTTCAACAAAGGTAACCACACCGGCAGCCTGACCTATCTTGCCTTTATACATTCGTGTCATTAACCAACCTGCTAAAGGAGCCCATATTACATCCGAAAACTCCCCAATTCCAGGAATCATAAAGGAAAGCATTCCAATCCCATCAAACAATAACCCTAAAAACAGGTTGCGGTATTTTAGGTCTTTTTCTTTTGCCATAGCAGAAAAATACCAAATAGCTATGACTTGAAAAAATTAACTAGGATAAATCCGAACTGATAAGTTTAAGGAACTCACTGCGTGTCTCTATTTTTTCAAATTGCCCTCTAAAGCCAGATGTTGTTGTGACTGAATTCTGTTTTTGAACACCTCGCATCATCATACACATATGGGAAGCTTCAATAACAACGGCAACTCCTTTTGGTTTTAAAGTGTCGTTTAAACACTCCAAAATATCATGGGTCAATCGTTCCTGCACTTGTAATCTTCTTGCAAAAACATCTACAATTCGAGGTATTTTGCTTAAGCCCACAATATGTCCATTGGGGATATAGGCAACGTGTGCCTTACCAAAAAATGGAAGCATATGGTGCTCGCACAGCGAGTAAACCTCAATATCTTTAATGATGACCATATCATCATAGTCTTCCTTGAACATTGCACCTTTCAGAATCTCTGCGGCATCTTGTTTATATCCTTGGGTTAAGAATAACATTGCCTTGGCTGCACGTTCCGGCGTTTTTAACAACCCTTCCCGTTCTACATCTTCCCCGATTTCATCAATAATTTTTGAAAAGCGCTCTTTTACTTCATTAGTAATACTAATGTTGTACTCTTCCATGCTTTGATATGGTGCCATAAGTTATTTAACTGTATTTAGCTTATTTGAAAAATGCTTGTTTAGTTTTTTGATTTTCGGGTCAATAATAAATTGACAATAGGGTTGACTGGAATTTTCATTGTAATAATTATGGTGCTCCTGTTCAGCCTCATAAAAAGGTTTTGCTTCGGAAATAGCAGTTACTATTGGGGAGCCAAATATATGTTCCTTCTCCAAAAGAGCAATAAATTCCTCAGCTAATTTTTTCTGCTCTGGCTTGGTATAGAAAATTTCACTTCTATACTGTGTGCCAACGTCATTCCCCTGCCTGTTCAATGTAGTAGGGTCATGCGTTGCAAAGAAAACTTCCAATAATTCTGTAAAAGAAATTTTCGCTGGATTAAAAGTTATTTTGACGCCTTCTGCATGTCCAGTTCTACCGGTACAAATTTCTCTATATGCAGGATTCTTAATTGAGCCCCCAGTATATCCCGAGACTACATCCTGTACTCCTGCAAGTCTTTGAAAAACTGCTTCGGTACACCAGAAACAACCTCCTGCAAATATTGCAGTTTCTATAGAATTCTTGTTTTGTTTATCCATTATTCTGTAAAGTTAAACAAAGTTACTGGTTTTATCCTTTGAAATCTAGTATAAAATTTTGATAAGTAGTCGTTAAAACATGAAAGAACTTTATTTAAAACTTACGATTTTTGTGCACTCAACTGTAATCCTTAATTTCACCAGCTAAGCGGTTTTTAATGATAAATGCAAACAATATTCAGAAATACTATGGTGACCTTAAAGTTTTAAAGGGAGTCGATTTAGAAATAAAAAAGGGCGAAGTAGTTTCCATTGTTGGTGCATCTGGTGCGGGTAAAACTACCCTATTACAAATTTTAGGTACCCTAGACTCACCCTCCAACGGCCAAAAAAGTTCATTATTTATCAATGACACTGATATTACAAAGCTAAATGACAAAAGCTTGGCAAGATTTAGAAATAATCACATAGGTTTTATTTTCCAATTTCATCAACTTTTACCAGAGTTTACCGCTTTAGAAAATGTATGTATTCCAGCTTTTATTAAAAAGACACCCAAAATTGAGGCTGAAAAGCGTGCAAAAGAACTTTTAGACTTTTTAGGGCTTTCAGATAGATATCATCATAAACCAAATGCGTTATCTGGTGGTGAGCAACAACGGGTTGCCGTTGCTAGGTCTTTAATCAACAATCCTTCGGTCATTTTGGCGGACGAGCCCAGCGGTAATCTGGATTCTGAAAGTGCGGATAACCTACATCAACTTTTCTTTAAACTTCGTGATGAGTTTGGGCAAACCTTTGTCATGGTTACCCACAATTTGGAATTGGCCAATATGGCTGACCGCAAGTTGACCATGGTAGATGGATTAATCGTTTCTTAATCCAAAACAATGACCAAAACTGAATTAAAGGATTTTTTGGATCAGAAAGTTGTGCAATACAATCATCCCAAATTTCTTGAAGATGATCCTTTACAAATTCCCCATCGTTTTTCTAAAAAAGAAGATATCGAAATCAGTGGCTTCCTAACCGCTACCATAGCTTGGGGAAACCGAAAGAGCATCATAAACAATGCTTCGCGATTGATGGAGCTTTTGGACAATGCTCCTTATGATTTTGTTCTAAATCATATCGAAGCAGATTTGGAAAAGCTCTCGCCTTTTGTCCACAGAACCTTGAATGGTGATGACCTCCAATATTTTATCCAAAGCCTTCATAATATGTATAAAAACCATAATGGGTTGGAAGCTGTTTTTGTGAAGCATCAGCAGAAAGATTCATTGCAATCCGCTATATCAAAATTTAAAGCCATTTTTTTTGAATTACCACATCAAACCAGAACCATGAAACATGTTTCCGACCCCAACAAAGGGTCTGCTGCAAAACGTATCAATATGTTTTTAAGGTGGATGGTGAGAAACAATGATACTGGAGTTGATTTTGGTATCTGGAAAGGTTTAAATCCCAGTCAGCTCTCCTGTCCGTTGGACGTGCATTCGGGAAATGTTGCTCGAAAATTAAAATTGGTAAAGCGAAAACAGAATGATGCCAAAGCTTTAGCTGAGTTGGATAAAAGCTTAAGAAAACTAGACCCCAAGGATCCAGTCAAATATGATTTTGCCCTTTTTGGACTTGGGGTTTTTGAAAAGTTTTAATACACCTCTCCTACCTCAATATCTGTAAGGGTTTTTATAAAGGCCACTAGTGCTTTCTCTTCTAATTCCGATAGTTGTAGATTATCAAAAGGAAGGGTTTGGTATGGTAAATCAAAGCCTAGTCCACCGCCACCGCCGAGGTTGTAGAAATTGATTACTTCCTCCAAACTTTTATAAACTCCATTGTGCATATATGGTCCCGTTAGTTCTGCATTTCTAATTGTTGGAGTTTTAAACATCCCACGATGTACCTCCAATTCCTCATTATGCCTCCAATAAAACCCTAAATCATCATCTAATGTTTTGTTGCTAGAAGTTTCAGGCACACCAACAACTTCCTTTTCATGCTCCGTAAAGAATGGTGGAACCGTCCCATTTGTTAACGGTATAAAATGGCAGGTAGCACAAAGTGCTTTGCCCATATATAAATTAAAGCCCAATTTTTCTTCTTCAGTAAAAGTGTCCTCCTCACTACGGATGTTTTTATCAAACTTAGAATTGAATGCGTTCAACGTTGAAATATAAGAGGATATGGCACGAATGATTTCCGTATTCCTAGCAGAAATTCCGCCATACGCATCTTTAAACAGTGGAATATATGTAGTGTCCGCTAAAATTTCTGTTGAAAATTCATGTACAGAACTATCGAACTCCTTATCATTCGTAAATACAGATGTAATTTGATCTAATAAATTCGGAGATCTGCCATCCCAAAAGAAGCTTTGTTGAAAAGCTGAATTAATCAATGTTGGTGTATTTCGCTGCAATAACTTTCCGTTCTTATCCAAGTTTAAAGCTATTCCGTCTGCCCAGGCTTTTTTTGGGTTATGGCATGTAACACAGGCCATTTTTCCGTTTTGGGACAGTTTGGGGTCAAAAAAAAGTTTCTTGCCCAATGCAATTTTTTTTTCTGTGGGATTCCGATTTATGGCAGGTGTGAAAAACTCAACATTAAACGAATCTTCTTCAAAAAACGTTGGTGCATCAAAATTGAAAGGTTTATTGTTTACGCCATCCCATAATTGGCTTTCTTTCCGTATAGCAACCCAATTTCTTGTAATTGGATTCATATAGTGACGAATAAAAGTATAGCGGTCAAAGGTCTCAAAATTGGTGTTTGACCTTACAAAACCTACTGCTTTTTCTATATTGTTTCGAAACTGCAAATCTAATTCTTGATTTTTATTTAGAATTATTTCTCCAATACTTTTAGTATAGACCTCTTTTAAACTTTCTAGGGAAACTACGGTTTCATTTAATCCAAGCTGGCTTACCGGTGTATCAAAACCAGAAATTGACAGACTAATAATCCGAATTATTTGTTGGTGGGTGGCAATAAAGAAACGTTGTGGGGTAACTTCTCTATTTTGTATATTGTTTTGAAGGTTTTTGAGCATCCCAATGGTAATTGAAATCTCTTCGTTATATCTTGCTTCACGTTCCTCTCCTTCATAAATACTTTCTTCAATTTTCTGTAAACCCACTGGCAGCAATACCTTTTGACTATCATCAGTGACAATGGGAAGTGCTGGTCCATTAGCTCTATGCCCCACTTCAGGGTTTAGATAAGAAGCATATGGTTCTGCTTTTTTAAATGAGATTCTTGCTTTTTGAAATACTGCTTTTGTACGATCATCTGCCATTGGCAGTTTTGCAAGCTCATCCAGAGCGGTAATGGCATCTGTAATATGTTTTAAATAATAATCCTTAACGGGTTTCCAATCAACTTTACTTTCTACACTTGATGTAATAAGGCTTTCTTTTGGCTTCTGCTTACAACTGAGGCTAAAAACTAATAAAACAACTAATATGCGATTCATTTCTGGCAATTTTTTAAACAAAGAAAGACCTCCATTTTTAATGGAGGCCCTTATAATAATAGTACCTAAACTTATCTAGGTAGCCCTTTCAAAATAACTATTTGGCCGCCTTGATCATCTTCCCTTGCACCATCAGCAATAGCAATTGCATTGGTTTCCATGTCATGACCATCAACATTCTTAAAATCGTCACTTTCCCAATAATGTGGCTGTAGATTCAATAAGAATGTATTTGGAACACCTACTTTATCCGAGATATCTTCCAATGCTCCAAATTCTCCACTAAAACCTGTACTTCCACTCGGGTCAAGATCTTGTCTAACTACCAATTCCAATACCGTTTTGATGTTGTTACCATCCAAATCGGACTGATAGATATATGCGGCATGCCCCCTATCAAAAGAGTTAGGGTCTTCCTGAACGTAAACAAAGTTTTCGGTAACGGTAATGTTATCTGGACTTTGTAGGCTTGCTAAGTTTCCGTCCATATTATTGGTATCTGTATTACCGGAAATAATCTGTGTCAACTTTCCAGTAAGTGGATTCGCTTCATCCAACTCCAACTTATAAACTGTTCCCCAGTCGTTGTATGTACCTCTACCAGGTCCTCTTCCGGTAACAGCAACAAATACATTTCTTCCATTTTCATCAGACCCCTTTTGGTAGTCCACGTCTTCAACCCTCATAAATGCAGAGGCAAAAACAGCTACACATGCATCCTCCATTTCAGATTTGGTTAAAGAAGCGCCATCTGTTATTTCTACAAACTCAAAATCATAGGTTATTCCATAATCCAAGTTACTTTCATTGTAAATTGTGGATGCAGCTACATCCATAACCCCTCCTGCCCCATCAGAAATTTGCTTAAGTCTTAGTACGTAAATCTTTCCATTGTTTAGGTCCGCATCCCCTTCTTCTGAATAATATAACGTTATCTGACCTTCAGAACCGCTGGAATCATCATCTCCACCTATTATTACAGTTTTACCGGTGTAAGCATCTTTTGGTAATGGAACAGCGTTTTCCCAGGAGAATTCACCCAAAGCATCCAAACCAAAATCTGCGGTTGGGGTTGGGGTGTCAATATAGGGGTCTATCCCTTTAACATCATAATTAAAGCTTTCAGAAGCGGAAAGAAAAAGGTCGGTTGCCCCGCCATGTATATCAGCTTCCCACATAGTGCCTGAACATTGACGTGCAAAATCTGCAACACCAGAGTTCAATAACCAATCCCCGCCTATAGGGTTCAGGTTTTCATCCAACTCAATTCTTGCAACTGCATAATCGTCTTCCGCATTTACAATATATAGGTAACCATCACTATTGGGGTCCTTTAAAAATCCAGCACCATCTGCTGCTCCTACAAACTGAAATCCATCATCAAGAATATCGGTTGAGCTAACTAGGGAATACGCTTTTACAAAATTGAACTGAGGTTGAATGGCCACCAAAGGTTCCAATTCTGATTTGTTTTCAAACATGGTAGCAGCTGGAATAAAGTCTTCCCCGTCCTGGCCATCTTGACCATTCACTCCATCTACACCATTGGTTCCATCCAGTCCGTCTTCACCATCACAACCAGTAAAGCCAAACCCAATGGCAATTGTAAATATTAATCCAAATAACAATTTCTTCAAATTCATAATTTTAGTTTTAGGTTTTGTTGAATTCTCCAAAACTATTTATGAACCCTTAGCATTTAGTTACCTCAATATATTGATTTGATTATGTCATTTTTAAGAAACTGTTAGTCTGTAAAGTTTAAGTGTACTTAATGTTCCTAAAATTTAAGCTAAATGTTAACTTCATTTTTTAGAAACCCTGAATGGACCGTGGTGTATGAAATAGCTATGGAATCACTATCCTGCAAAACCATAATTAGGGGTGAAGTTTAGTTTTACCTTTTGACCATCTTTAGAAATAGATTCATATATCGCCTCCACAATCATCATATCCCGTTTTCCCATTTCACCAGGAACAAGATTGATTGTATTAAGCAGAATATGCTTAGCAAAATCATCCATTTGTAATTTTTGTTGACTTTCTTGGGGAAAATTTAATTCGCCTTGGGAAGTCCTTCCTGCTAACGGAATATAAGTGCTGGCGGGGTCCAGTTCAAACCAACCTCTTTCACAGGAAGCAAAAAGTCTGTTGGCCCTTACATTGTGTGAAGTCATAATGTTTCCAACGGCTCCGCTTTCAAATTCAAATTGGGCGGTAATTGTTTCATCCGTATCTTTAAAATAGCCCGGTCTAGTACTATACTCTTGGGCTGCAACAGAAATTGGGTTTTCACCTGTTCCATAAATAACGCTTTGGATTGCATAAACCCCCATATTCATCAAAGCCCCGCCTCCAGATAATTTTTTGTTCAACCGCCATTGGTCAGGGTCGGACATAGAGCGGTACCCTGCATCTGCAGAAATATAGTTTATGGAACCAAAAGCTTTTTCTTTTACCAATCGCTTTACTTCTTGCGTATATGGTTCTGAATGCAATCGATATCCAATCCCCAGTTTGACGTTGTTTTCCTCACACGCCTGAATTATGGCATCGCATTCCTCCACGTTTATGGCCATTGGTTTTTCGCAAATAACATGTTTTCCCGCCTTCGCTGCCCGAATGGAAAAATCAGCATGCATGCTATTTGGAAGTACCACATAAACAATGTCGATTGCCTTGTTGTCTGCTATATCATCAAAATTATCATAGTTATAGATGTTTTCCTTTGGGATATTGTACTTACTGGTCCATACCTGTTCTTTTTCTGGAGTACCGGTCACAATTCCTGCCAAATAGCAATGCTCCGTATCAAGCAAGGCAGGAGCCAATTGATAGGTGCTATAACTACCAAGACCTACCAACGCAATACCTAATTTCTTTTTATTTTGATTCGTTCCCATTGCACAGGCCATTGGTACAGCCGTCATTAATGTAAACCCTCCCATTCCTTTGACCAATGTGGAATTAAAATCTCTTCGCGACAGTTTTTTCATGACTAAATCTTTTTGGTATTCCTTAAATTTATAAATAAAATATTCGAAACCAATTGATTGTAATGCATTTGCAATCCTTTGAACGAAACATAATATCAATTAAAAATCTTTATTTTAGGACCAAGTTAATTTAGAACGTATGAAAAATAGTATAGCACTCTGCTTTTTAGCATTGTTTAATTTGCAATCTTGCACCTCTCAAGAAGTACCCACTAAAGAATGGCAAATAAAAACAGCCTTAATGGCCGTCCCAGATGATTACAAGGATGGTGCAAAGGTTTATGGCTATACTCCTACTGGCGAATTTACTACCCTACAGGAAGGTACAAACGAATACATTGCTTTGGCTGATGACCCAACAAATGAAAATTTTTCAACAGCAGCCTACCACGAAACTTTAGACCCTTTTATGGCTAGGGGAAGGGAGTTAAAAGCCCAAGGAAAGAATTCGGAGGAAATTTTTGATATTCGTGAGGAAGAAATTAAATCGGGTACGCTAAAAATGCCGGATAAGGCCACATTGTGTGTATTCACTGGGAAGGTAAATCCTGAGACCCAAGAAATCGAAAATCCGCATGTCCGCTACGTTTTTTACATTCCGTTTGCTACCGGAAAATCTACTGGACTGTCAACCACGCCAACACCTCCTGGCCACGCATGGCTTATGAATCCTGGAACGCATAGGGCACATATTATGATTACCCCTCCCAAGAAATAATATTTAGTAGTAGTGTTTAAAATCAAAATAGGATTGTTGGCAATATTTTCTTTTTTCAATTTTCTAAAAAAAGCACAAGCCCAAGACTGGGCCAATCTTGGAAAGTATAAAGAAGCTAACGCTCAACTGGAGAACATTCCAAGGGATGCGAACAGTGTTGTTTTCATGGGTAATTCCATTACTGAGTTTTGGAGCAACTATAATCCATCTTTTTTTAGTGATAATCCATACATTAATAGAGGTATAAGCGGACAAACCACACCGCAAATGTTACTAAGGTTTCGTCAAGATGTGATTGATTTGAACCCAAGTACTGTTGTCATCTTAGCTGGAACAAATGATATAGCAGGAAATACGGGTTATATGACTTTGGAGCAAATCAGGGACAATATACTTTCTATGGTAGAATTAGCTGAGGCCAATGGTATATGTCCTATAATTTCCTCAGTACTACCAGCCTATAAGTACCCATGGCGTCCAGGAAAACAACCCAATATTTTAATTCCAAAATTGAACGAGATGCTTAAAAAAGTAGCGGTAGATAAGGGGGTTGTTTATCTTGATTATTTTTCCGCAATGGCGGATGACAAAAATGGATTGCCAAAAGAGTTGGCAGAAGATGGAGTACACCCTACAAAGAAAGGATATGAAATCATGGAAGTCTTGGTGAAAAAAGCAATAAATAGTAAGAGATGAGAAAAATTATAATTCTATCGCTATGCTGTATTTCCTCAGTCTTTAGCCAAAAAATGGTAAAGGTAGAACCAGCTCTACAAATTTTAAAGAATTTTGATAAGGTAAGAGACTTTACAATGAACACCCTTGGCACTGAAGCTTATTTTACCATACAATCTGCCGATGAAGCCATATCAGTTATATGTAAATCCCATAAAGAAGATGGGGAATGGCTTAAACCAACGATCACCTCTTTTTCTGGAAAGCATAAGGACCTGGAGCCATTTTTGTCTCCAAATAATTTGCGATTGTACTTTGTATCTACAAGAGCGTTAAATGACTCCATTTCAGAACCTAAGGATTTCGATATTTGGTATGTTGAAAGAGTAACCCCAACTGCTAATTGGTCAGAACCCATTAATCTGGGCGTACCCGTAAATACAGAACATAATGAGTTTTATCCTGCTATAGCCAAAAATGGTAATCTCTATTTTACCAGTGACCGTCCCGATTCAAAAGGTAGGGATGATATTTTCTTTAGCGCCTATGAGAATGGCATATATGCCCCTGCAATTTCATTAGATGAAAGCATAAATTCTGAGGGGTTCGAATACAATGCCTATATCTCTACCGATGAAAGCTATCTTTTATTTGGTGGATATAACCGTAAAGATGGACAAGGTAGTGGTGATATATATATCAGTTTTAAAAACTCTGAAGGGAATTGGTCAAAGGCTACTCCCCTGCCTCAATCCATCAACTCAAAATCTATGGACTATTGTCCATTTGTAGATGAAAAGAATAACATTCTATATTTCACGAGTAGAAGAACTTCAAACCCTGAAAAGGGAATCAAATCAATTTCTGCTTTAAAAGAATTTCTAAACTCTTATGAAAATGGGAATAGTAGGCTCTACAAAGCAAGTTTTAATCTTAACGCGATAGCAACTAAAAAATAGGAACCCCATTTTATCCATTATTTCATTTTTAGACCAATTAAACAATTAGTCATACCATTTATACATCTCTATAAAACGTATAACATAGTTTTCTAATTTTGAGAGGTTTATAAATTATCAAAAGTAAATGGTTACAGCTGCTATCTTTTTGGAAAAAATGCATCCTATGCTATAAATTGGCAGAACCCTTTATGAAGGATTGGTTTATTGCAAATCCATCATTTTATATCTTTGTCACTTAAAATTGATTTTGTTTGGAATTAATTGATAATAAGGAGATTACAATTGCCGTATTACCATTTCAACTTATTGGTGAAATAGGTGATCTCAATCCCATAATCTATGGGTTCACGGAAGATCTTATAATTAACTTCTCAAAATTTGTTGGGCTATCGGTAATATCCCAATACTCTACCCAGAATATAACAGACCCTTCAGATGATGCCGTAGTGTCTCTTTTAGGAACGGATTATATCATAACAGGCAGCTTTCGTTCAAAAGGCAATCAATATCGGATTGGAATTCAACTTATAAGAACAAGAGACAACACAGTTGTTTTTGCAGGCAACCATGATGAATCTTTAGAATCCATATTAAATACACAAGATGTTATTACGCAGCAAATTGTAAGTGTTCTGCAACAACAAATAGACCATGATTTACTTTCATATTCCTATAAAAAAGAATCTGTTGAGCTTGCTGCTTATGAAAACTGGTTGTTAGGTATGAACTTGCTAAAAAAGGGTACGGTTGAAAGTGATTTTGCGGCAAGAAAACATTTTGAGGCGGCTTTAGAGATAGATTCCCATTTTGCGCGAGCGTACACAGGGATATCACTTACGTATTTTAATGAGTGGAGTTGTCAACTTTGGGATAGATGGGATGTCAGTCAAAAAGGAGCACATGAGTACGCCCTAAAGGCAATTGATCTTGATGAAAACGATTATGTTTCATTGGCTGTCTTGGGTAGAACATTTCTTTACTTAGGTGATTACCACAAGTCGGAACATTATTTTAGGAAATCCTTTAGGATGAATCCAAATGATGCCGACAACCTAGTCCTCATTGCTTTTTATTTGGTTTATTTAGGATATGCAGAAGAAGCAGAACAGCTATATCTTAAAGCCAAAAACTTGAATCCTTTGCATCCTGACGCATATTTTCCACAAGCTTCTTTTATCTATTTTGAATTGGGAGATTATGAAAAATCTATACTATTTGGTGAAAAAGTATCCAATCCGTCTATTTGGACAGATTTCCCCGCATTTTTAGCCGCTGCATATTACCATCTCTCTGAGTTTGATAAAATGCAGGAGTACTTCACACAATATCTCAGCCTGTTTCAAAAGAATATCAACAATGGAATAGAGCCTTCTGTCAAGAAAGCTATTGATTGGCAAAAAATCGTAAATCCATATAAAACCAAAACCAACCTAGAACCTTTTTGGGAGTTCATAACAACGGAAAAAGTTACAGTTGTAGCCAATAATCCTTCAAAACCTAAATCTGATTCCAGAGGAAGCTTTGCTATCAACGGTGAATTTTGGGAACTTAACTATTTAGGGCAATCTGCTATCCTAAAAGATTCAAAAGGACTTCATGATATTGCAAAACTATTGGGACAACCAGAAAAGCAGTTCCATTGCTCCGAACTTATGGGTACCGTATTGGATAGTGATGGTTCTCCGGTTGTCGATAACCAGGCATTGAATGATTACAAAAAAAGAATACGTACCCTTCAATCTGAAATTAGTGAAGCTGAAGAAATGAACGATTTCATAAAGGCTGATGAATTAAGAGAAGAATATGAAGACTTAATGGACCATTTGTCCAAGGTGACAGGAATGGCTGGAAAAACCAGAAAAGTTGGATCATCTCTTGAAAAAGCAAGGTCGGCAGTTACGTGGCGTATCAGGAATTCAATAAAAAAAGTTGAAAACGTCCACCCTCAATTAGCCAAACATTTATCAAACACCATTAAAACTGGCACTTTTTGTTGTTATACTCCAGATACTGTGCATGAATGGATCATTTAAGACGCTTACTGTATAAACTTACATTGTGAGGCAAAAACTTTTGCCAGTATAGTAAACACTTTAAAACAAAAAAATGGAATCTATTTTACAAAACTTACCCAATCCGTGGGAAGTATTGATTGACCCTATCTCATTGATTATATTGGGCATGTATGGAATTTTAATGCTATGGGAAGCTATTTTTCCTGCTAGAAAACTTCCTAAAATGAAGTTTTGGAAATTAAGGGGGCTTACCTCCTTTGCCGTATTCTTCTATTTATCAACCTATTTTCCACTTATTTGGGATACCTACCTGGTGGAATATCAAGTTTTTGATTTGACCTCATTAGGGGCCGGATGGGGCGCTTTTGCTGGCATTATGATTTATGAACTTGGACTTTATATCTGGCATCGTAGCATGCACAAAAATGACAAGCTATGGAAAGTATTCCATCAAATGCACCATAGCGCAGAGCGAATGGACAGCTATGGGGCGTTTTATTTTAGTCCAATGGATATGATTGGCTTTACATTTTTGGGAAGCCTGTGTTTGGTTGTAATAGCTGGGTTTACTGCTGAGGCTGCTACCCTATTTATTTTAATCACCACATTTTTGGCCATTTTTCAACATAGCAACATCAGGACTCCGGCTTGGTTGGGTTATATCATTCAAAGACCCGAAGCGCATACCGTTCATCATGCAAAGGGAATACATGCCTATAATTATTCGGATATTCCCTTATTCGACATCATCTTCGGAACCTTTAAAAATCCGAAGGGCTATGAGAATGAAACCGGTTTTTATCATGGAGCTTCTACCAAAATATGGGATATGTTAACTTTCAAAGATGTTTCTAAGGAATCATAGAATTAAAAAATTATAATGAAAAAGAAAAAAAACCCAAAGTTAGCCTTGACTCTTTTGCTATGCATGGCACTTGCTTGTTCCAAGACTGATGAAGGAATGCCTCCGGAAGAACCAGAATCCAACCCGGAAGTGGCTTTCCTTCCGGTTGTGGTCCACATAATCCATAATGGTGAAGCCGTTGGAGAAGGTCCTAACCTTTCAGAAAAAAGAATTCTACGTCAAATAGAAATACTGAATGAAGATTTTAGGAGGAAGGAAGGGACTAGGGGTTTTAACAATCATCCAGAAAGTGCCGACTCTATGATTGAATTTGTGCTGGCCAAACAAACCGTTGATGGTAAGTCCTCAAACGGGATCAATAGAATAGATGCCACAACGGTTACCGTTCCAGATATGGGGTATAGCCAAACCCACTACGCACAATACGACTACTGGCCACCGGACCAATACATTAATATCTGGGTAACGCCACTTCCGGAAGAGGTGATGTGCCTTAGCTTAGGTATTTCTTCCGGCCCCAATACAGATCTTCCAGGTAATGATCTATTGGCAGTACCCGGTCCGAATGACGCTGAAGGAATGTTAATCAATTGGATGCACTTTGGAGAATCCGAAATTGCCTGCCATGCAAGGTACGGGAGAACGGTAACCCATGAAATGGGACATTACTTAGGACTTTTGCACCCTTGGGCAGGTAATAACTGTGAATTCAATGATTTTTGTGACGACACACCAGCTGTGGACAGGGTTGTTCATGGTGACACCTCATTTATGGGCTGCCAAGGGGAAATGGTTATGATAGAAAACTATATGAACTGGAGCGAAGATGATGTGATGAACGTTTTTACCAAAGACCAAATAGCTAGAATGCATTATGTGCTTGAAAATGACCCTGGACGCAATTCTCTTTTAACAAGTAAGGGGTTACAACCGCCACAAAATCTATAGTATATGTCCTGTGCTTATCCAAATTTTAATCGAACTAGGAATATAACCAATCACTCCCAATTAAATGATGGGGAGTTTAAAGAGTTATTTAAAACCACAGCCCTTTCTCCCCAACTTTTTACCCATGAGGCCCACTTACGTTTGGCATGGATACATATTAATTTATATGAAGAGGAAGTGGCAATTGAAATAATCTGTAAACAGATTAAAGATTTTGACGAAATCCATGGAGCAGGAGATAAATTTCATCATAGCATTACAGTATCTTCAATAAAAATAATGCGTCATTATATCTTAAAGTCAAAATCAAACCGTTTTGAAGACTTTCTTCTTGAATTTCCAAGGCTACTAACTTCATTTAAGGAATTGCTGTTGAAACATTATAGCTCGAATCTCATTTTTTCCAAAAAAGCCAAAACTGGTTTTGTACCGCCAGATTTACTCCCCTTCGGTTAAACTCAGCCCATAAACTTTCGATTTTATGTAATTTGCAAGCATGCAGATACCTCTTGTTAGTATTCTTATACCTTTTAAGGATACAGAAATTTTTCTTCGTGAGTGTTTGGATTCGATTCTAAATCAAACCTATAAAAAATGGGAAGTAATTGCTGTTGATGACAACTCCAAGGATAAAAGTTTTGAGTTGCTTGCCAAGTATAGCAAAAAAGATAAGAGGATAAAAGTTTTAAAAAGTAATGGGAATGGTATAATCCCTGCTCTTCGAACTGCCTACATGAACAGTTCTGGAGGTTTTATTACAAGAATGGATTCTGATGACATTATGAAACCAAACCGGCTTCAAATAATGGTGAAATCCTTGTTACAAGAAGGGAATGGATATATAGCGGTTGGCCAAGTAACCTATTTTTCTGACAAAGGAATTAGCGATGGATATGATAGATATGAAAAATGGCTGAATAGGTTGACAGCTGCCGGGGAAAACTATTCGGAAATTTATAAAGAATGTGTAATTCCCTCTCCCTGCTGGATGGTTTTTAAGGAAGATTTTGAAACTTGTGGGGCTTTTAAACCTAATAGATACCCAGAAGATTACGACCTTACTTTTCGATTTTATGAAAAAAGAATGAAAATTATTCCTTGTGATCGGGTTTTGCATCTTTGGCGGGACTATGACACACGAACCTCCAGAACTCATGAGCACTATGCCCAAAACTATTTTTTGGAAATTAAGTTGCATTATTTTTTAAAGCTTGACCATAACACTAAAAAGCCGTTGGTCCTATGGGGAGCTGGATATAAAGGAAAATCCATTGCCAAAGGATTATTAAACAATAGTGTTGACTTTGTTTGGCTATGTGATAATCCAAAGAAAATAGGAAAGAAAATTTACGGGAAAGAACTAGTCCATTTTAAGGCTTTGGAAAGGCTGAAAAACCCACAAAGCATCATTACTGTAGCCAATGAAAAGGCACAAGTGGAAATAGTGAACTTCTTCTCAAGTATAGCGCAAAAATCCGGTAAGGATTACTTCTTTTTTTGTTAACAGTACCGTTTGGCAATTGGTTCAATTAAATTACAAAAGTCTTAACAGTACATATTTCGCATCAAAATTGTTTTAATCCCTATATTTGTCCAATCTAAGTTGGGAATGCAGTTAAAACATCCAGAAATTCTTTGGGCCTTATTACTCCTCTTAATTCCCATTTTAATCCATCTTTTTCAATTACGGCGCTTTAAAAAGACCCCTTTTACCAATGTAGCCATGCTGCAAAAAGTGGTTTCTGAATCCCGAAAAAGCAATACCCTTAAAAAGTGGTTATTGCTCCTTACAAGAATGCTGGTTTTGGCTGCACTAGTTTTGGCATTTGCCCAACCTTTTTCTTCCAAGGAAACTGCCTTACAAGAAAAGGAAACGGTTGTGTATTTGGATAATTCGTTTAGCATGCAGGCCAAAACAAATAGTTTTTCACTTTTAGAAAAAGCCGTGCAAGATTTAGTTAGAAACATTGATCCAGAAAGTGTTTTTAGCCTTTTCACCAATGAAAGGACCTATAAAGACGTTACGATCAAGGACATCCAGAATAATTTATTATCGCTTTCCTATTCCCATAAGCAATTGAAACGGGATGAAATTCAGTTAAAGGCTAACACGCTATTTTCAAAACAGAACAACTCCAATAAAAACCTGATTTTGATTTCTGATTTTCAGACTCGAATGGAAATGGCAAATACCAATTCTAATTCGGAAATCAATACTTATGTGGTTCCAGCTCAACCTAAAGAAACTAGGAACATTTCAATAGATTCTTTATTTATTGAAGATAATTTAAGTAGACAATCTACGCTAAATGTCTATCTCTCTGGAGGAAATTCTAATGAGAATGTTCCGGTATCTGTTTACAATGGAGAACAACTTATTGCCAAAACTGCAGCAGAATTTGAACAGAACGGTAAGTCTGAGGTTGTTTTTTCAATTCCAGGAAACCAAGAAATAAATGGACAATTACGAATTGTTGACAATAGCCTGTCGTATGACAATCAATTCTTTTTCAATATAAATAAAAAAGAGCTCATAAAAGTAATGGGCATAAGCGAGAGTAATGACGATTATTTAGAGCGTTTATTTACCTCAGATGAGTTTAGTTTTAAGAAATATGCTCTAAATCAATTGGATTACAGTGCTTTGGATGAGCAACATGTAGTCATCTTAGATAGTCAAAAAACCATACCCAATAGCTTACAAAAGGTGTTTCGTACATTCAAGGAAAATGGGGGCACCTTAATTATAGTTCCTGCTCCAGATATAAATCTTGACTCCTATAATCAGTTTTTATCAGGGTTTATGGCAACCCGGTTTGTTGAAAATAATCACATCAATAAAAAGATAACCTCAATTTCTTTTGAGCATCCGCTGTATAAAAATGTTTTTGAAAAAACGGTGACAAATTTTCAATATCCATACACCGAACAATATTATAAAATACAATCTAGAGCACCCAAAATACTTGCTTTGGAAGGGAACGATGCTTTTCTATCTGGAATTGATGGGTTTTACATTTTTTCTTCTTCGTTGGAAGCTGGTAATTCAAATTTCAAGAATTCACCTTTAATAGTGCCTACTTTTTATAATATGGCGGCATATAGTCTTAAAACACCTCGCTCATATTATATATTGGCCAATCCAAATACTTTAGATATTCCGGTAACTATTGGGAATGATAATATAATCCAGGTATCAAAAAATACATACGAGTTTATTCCACTCCAACAAACATTTCCCAACAAGGTTCGTCTGACTTTTAGTGAAAATCCAACTGAGGATGGAATATTTACTATTACAAACCAAGGTGAACCTGTTCAAAACATTAGTTTTAATTTCCCAAGAGAAGAGAGCAGACTTGATTACCTGGATATAGATTCCATGCAGGACGTGACCGCTCAAGATTCCATAGCTTCCCTGTTCCAATTCTTAAAAGCAGAAAATAGCATTACCGCATATTGGAAATGGTTTGTTATTTTAGCGCTGCTTCTTGTGCTTGTAGAAGTAATCATTCAAAAATTTGTTACATGAACATTCTGCTGAAATCTGCAAAAATAGTATGCCCGGAAAACAAGGCTTTGCATTTAAAAAAGCGGGACATTCTAATTCAAAAAGGAGTCATTGAAAAGATTGCCGTTTCTATAGATTCACCTTCAAACAGTAAAACAATCAATTATAAGAATCTCCATGTCTCTTTGGGCTGGTTTGATAGTAGCGTAAGTTTTGGGGAGCCTGGCTTTGAAGAGCGGGAAACCATTGATAATGGAATTCATGTAGCCGGTACCAGTGGGTTTACCGATATTTTGTTGAATCCTAATACCAATCCTATACCAGAT
This sequence comes from Flagellimonas eckloniae, assembly GCF_001413955.1. Classification (NCBI taxonomy): domain Bacteria; kingdom Pseudomonadati; phylum Bacteroidota; class Flavobacteriia; order Flavobacteriales; family Flavobacteriaceae; genus Flagellimonas; species Flagellimonas eckloniae. Next base: position 984,017 of record NZ_LCTZ01000002.1, read on the forward strand.
ACTAGTTCAGATATTGTTTTTATAAAAGAAAGGGCAAAAGCGAATAGTACCAACCTATATCCATTAGGTAGTTTGACCAAAAAATCTGAAGGAAAAGAATTGGCGGAACTCTTTGACATGAAGAATGCAGGAGCAGTTGCTTTTTATGATTTCAAAAAGCAAATCCCCAATCCAAACCTCTTGAAGATTGCACTTTTGTATGCGCAAAATTTTGATGGCCTTGTATTTTCTTTTCCTCAGGATGGACAGATAAAAGGCAAGGGCATGGTGCATGAGGGAGAAGTCTCTACCAAACTTGGGCTTAAAGGAATACCGGATTTAGCAGAGGAACTTCAGGTATCCCGAGATTTGTTCATTTTGGAATATACTGGTGGAAAACTTCATATTCCAACAATTTCAACAGCCAATTCGGTGAAACTTATTGCCAACGCCAAAAAGAAAGGTTTGGATATAAGCTGTAGTGTAGCCATCCACAATCTCGTTTTTACAGATGAAAATTTGGAGGAATTCGACACCAACTATAAAGTTTCTCCTCCCCTACGCAGTAAATCGGATTGTAAGGCACTCATTAAGGGTTTAAAAGATGGCGTAATTGATTTTGTGACTTCGGACCATATCCCTATTGATATTGAAGAGAAGAGAGTGGAGTTTGATAATGCTACCAACGGAACCATTGGATTGGAGTCGGCGTTTGGCAGCTTGAATCAAATTTGCGGGTTAGAGATGGCCATATCCCTTTTAACCAAAGGTCGTGAACGCTTTGGCATTGCCTCTCCTGTTTTCAAGGAAGGTGAAAAAGCATGTCTTACTCTTTTTGACCCAGACTTGGAGGCAGTATTTAATTTGGATGACATTAAATCCACTTCCAAGAACAGTATGTTTCTTGAATCTAAACTAAAAGGAAAAATCTACGGAATAATCAACAATAATCAACTCTCAATATAAAATTTTGGGCAACTCAACCCCTGGGCATACCACAGCCATAATTTCATACATTACCATAGTTGGAGCATTGATTGCAATGACCATGAATATGGAACCAAAAAATAGCTTTGCCCGGTTTCATATTCGCCAGGCATTCGGTATTCATTTACTATATCATTCATTTTCCATTTTCTTGAACTATTCCGGAATAGATTCTGGATGGTTTCTTCTTTGGGCAATCTATATTTTTTGTTGGGTATATGGATTACTGGCAGCCCTAAAAAATAGGCAACAATTGCTTCCGGTACTTGGGCAATATTTTCAAAAATGGTTTACCTTTATTCCGTAAAAATAAGAAATGTCCCCCACCCCATTATCTTTAGAATATTTGTTACGTCCTTCTGTCAAATCAGATAAATCACCTTCTGTTTTTATGCTTCATGGATATGGGAGTAATGAAGAGGATTTGTTTTCATTTGCTTCTGAACTACCTGAAGAGTTAACCATATTTTCCCTTAAAGCCCCTTATGACCTAGACCCTTTTGGCCATGCTTGGTACGCTATAAATTTTGATGCTGAACAAGGAAAATGGAGTGATGATGAACAAGCGAAACAATCTAGGGACAAAATAGTCACATTTATTGATGAAGCCATTGAAGCCTATAATTTAGACGCGGATAACATAACTCTTTTGGGTTTTAGTCAAGGTACTATTTTGAGTTATGGCGTAGCGCTATCCTTTCCAGAAAAAATAAAGAATGTAATCGCGTTAAGCGGATATATCAATGAAAATATTTTGCTGGAAAATTATGAGGACAAGAATCATAACCAACTTAATATTTATGCCTCTCACGGTCAGGTAGACCAAGTAATTCCATTGGAGTGGGCGCAAAAAACACCAGACTTTCTAAAGCAAATGAATATTAACCATACCTATGAGGAATTTCCCATAGGTCATGGGGTATCCCAACAGAACTTTTATTCTTTTAAAGAATGGTTGGTGAAAAATATTTAATTGCTCCGTGTGTACAGCAAGTGGTCCACTAAAGTGAAATCCACACTTAAATCATCTTTAAGTTCATATTTGATAACGAGGTCCCCCCAATATTTTCCATCTGAAAAATCTGCCAACAACCATTTGTGATTTAGCACTTTTATTTTGTTGATTTTAAAATCACTTTCCATACCATCATAGGGCACCAAAGGATTGTTCCCTTTTTTTTCGTTGGTTTCCAAAAGTTTATCCTCAATATAGCGCGCTGGGTTTTTCAATTCCAGATGGTCGTAATACGCCAATGCATCATCGTTGTTTTCCAAGGAAAAATATTGAATATCCAATATTTTAAGTTGTGATTGTTGTAGGGAATCCTTCAAATCCGTAACCTCTGTGGAAAGCTTGTCAATTTTAGAGTTTAGCGCTTTCTGAAGGTTGTTGGTACTTACAAACTGATATAATACAATCAATGCGGCAAATACAAATAGATAAAGAAATATCTTGTTTTTCATGGTAATTAAATCTTCAATTGTAGGTTATCATAAGCCAAAAAAACGTTTTCTGGAAGTTTTTTCTCCACTTCTTCATGAAAGCCCATTAGGTGACTGATATGTGTAAAATAGGTTTTTTTTGCACCTACTTTTTTCGCAAACTCAAGAGCTTCCTCTAAATTAAAATGAGAATGGTGCGGTTCTTCCCTAAGCGCATTGACAACCATAATTTCCGTACCCATTATCTTGTGGAGTTGGTCGTCTTCCATACTTTTCACATCAGTTAGATACACAAATCCGCCTATTTTATAGCCAAACACCTTAAGTCTATTGTGATACGCTTCAATTGGTGTTACTTTAACATCTTCTAAATAAAAAGGGTTGTTTTTTTCTACCGTATTCACCTTAACCGCAGGTGCTCCGGGATACCTATTTTCATCAGCAAAAATATAATCGAACCTTATATTCAAAGCTTCTATAACTCGTTCATCGGCATAGATGGGGATATCTCCCTGTCTAAAGAAAAAAGGCCGAATATCGTCTATTCCAGCAGTATGGTCTGCATGTTCATGTGTAAATAGAATGCCGTCCAACCTACCAACCGAATGGGTCAACATTTGTTGTCTAAAATCGGGGCCGCAATCAATCACATAATTGAAATCCTTCCAAGAAATTAGGACAGAAACCCGGAGCCTTTTATCCCGTGGATCCTTACTTAGGCAAACTGGATGATTACTACCAATAACAGGGATTCCTTGTGAAGTTCCCGTCCCCAAAAAAGTAATGGTCATCATATCATCCATTAAATCCAAAATTATAACTTATTTATTTAATAGATTTGATTAAGAGTGTAACTTTGTTCATACAAAACTACTGGATATGTCCACTGCTTCCAATACGATTAATTCTTTTGAAAATATTCCATCTATAAAGGCGAAAACCCTTAGAATAAACCTTAATCCAAACATTTACGGAACCTTTGCCGAAATTGGCGCAGGACAAGAGACGGCACGTCAGTTTTTTAGGGCGGGTGGAGCCTCAGGAACCATTGCAAAGGCAATGAGTGCTTATGATAAATCTTTTAGTGATGCCATTTATGGTACCGAGGAAGATGGAAGGTATGTTACCCAATCGCGATTAAAGAAAATGTTGGCGCACGAAATGCGTTTGGTGGAAGAACGAATTAGTAGGGAGAACAATCCTGACTACCTTTTCTTTTCTTTTGCGAACACTGTGGCAACCATTGATTTTTCAAAGCGCTATAAAGGTCACGGGTGGATAGGTATACGTTTCCAGTTAGATCCCAAACAAAAGGAGTATGATGAAATTGTATTACATATTCGTTTTAAACAAACTGAAGCAAGGCTGCAACAAGAAACATTAGGAACTCTTGGGGTGAATCTTATTTATGGTGCATTTTTTAAATATCATAAACCAAAAAAACTTTTAAAATATCTATACGATCACATTGACAGTGATACTATAGAAATTGATATGATAAACTTTACCGGACCAAATTTCAAAGAGGTTGACAATAGGCTCATGAGTCTGCAACTTATTCGAAATGATATGACCGATGCGGTTATGTTTGGACCCGATGGCCATAATTTATTGCCAGCTTCAGTATTGTACAAGAAAAATATCTTGGCGCTGCGTGGTAGTTTTCGACCTGTTACCAAGGTGAACCTGGATATGTTCCAAAAATCCTATGATATTTTTGTGCGCGAACCGACGGTTGAGTATGAAAATACCATTGTTATTTTTGAAATTACCCTTTCCAATCTTAAAGCCTCCGGGGAAATTGACGAGCAAGATTTTATGGACCGGGCAGAACTTCTATGTTCTCTTGGACATTCTGTAATGATTTCCAAATTCCAAGAATATTACAAGTTGGTAGAGTATTTTAATAATTATACTAAATCAAAGATTGGATTGACCATGGGGGTAAACAATTTGGTCGACATTTTTGATGAAAAATACTATCGACACCTAAGTGGAGGGATTTTGGAAGCATTTGGTAAATTGTTCTTTAAGGATCTTAAAGTCTATCTATACCCTATGAAGGATGCTGCTACCGGTCAGGTTATGACCAGCAATAATATAAAGGTGCATCCAAGAATGAAAGAATTGTATAAATTCTTTAAATATAACAGTAAGGTGATGGATATTATTGATTATGATCCTGATATCATGCACATATTCTCAAGAGATGTTCTAAAACGTATTACAAACGGTGAAGAAGGTTGGGAGGAAATGTTACCTGAGGGAATTGCAGAAATGATCAAGGATAAACAACTTTTCACCAGAAAACAACCATTTCCTAAGAAGGAAGAAGTATAGCGTTTATTAGAAAACGGCATTTATCTTAAAAGAAAAATGCCGTTGGATATGCTTTTATAATTGCTAATTTAAAATTTGCGAAGTGTGCTCCTTTGCTTTCACTTTGTCAATTACCTTTTCTACAACTCCATTTTCATCAATAATAAAGGTCATTCTGTGGATTCCGTCAAATTCCCTGCCCATAAATTTTTTTGGACCCCAAACGCCAAACGCATCAATTACTGTATGGTCAACATCAGCTAATAGTGGATATTGAAACCCAAATTTTTTGCTAAAGTTTGATTGTTTTTTTTCTGTATCCTCGCTTACGCCAAGTATTTTGTACCCTTCACTCTGCAACTTTGCATAGTTGTCGTTTATATTACAGGCTTCAACAGTACATGTGGGTGTATTTGCTCGGGGGTAGAAAAAAACAACCAATTTTTCTCCTTTATAATCATTAAGACTTATTGTATTTCCATCTTGGTCTTTCGAAGAAAATTCAGGTACTTTATCCCCTACTTTTAAGGTATTCATATGCAATATGATTTTTAATTTTATTGTTTAATATATTTTATTCAAAGTTAAACAAAAATGACTAAACAAGACAAGGTAAATTTTGCGACCGCTACTTTGGATAGACTATATCCCACAATTCCAATTCCATTGGACCATAAGGACCCATATACATTGTTAATTGCAGTTTTGTTATCAGCGCAAAGTACAGATGTAAGAGTAAATAAAATTACTCCATTATTGTTTTCGGAAGCAGATAATCCTTATGATATGGTAAAACTCACGGTGGATGAAATCAGGGAAATCATAAAACCTGTCGGGCTTTCCCCTATGAAATCCAAAGGAATTCATGGATTGTCAAAAATATTGATTGAAAAATATAAGGGTGAAGTTCCCAAAGACATTGAATTATTGGAAGAATTACCGGCCGTTGGCCATAAAACTGCAAGTGTAGTTGTTTCACAGGCATTTGGTATTCCTGCCTTTCCAGTAGATACACATATCCATAGACTTATGTACCGATGGGGGTTTAGTAACGGAAAAAATGTTGTGCAAACGGAAAAAGATGCAAAACGATTATTCCCAGAAGAAACATGGAATAAGCTACACCTTCAAATAATTTGGTACGGTCGTGAATACTCTCCGGCTAGAGGTTGGGATATTGAAAAAGACATCATTACCAAAACAATTGGAAGAAAAACAGTGTTGAACGACTACTATAAAACAAAAAAGAGCCGCTAATTGCGGCTCTTTTTTGTTTTTTAAAGCTGTTAATTCAATGTCACTTCAAATTTGTGGCTTTTGTAATCAACTACTTGAATCGATTTAGAGTAGCTCAACAAGAAATCAATGGTTTCTCGTCTTGCCTTAACTGATTTTACAGTTTCTTGTTCTTCAGAGTAAATGTTTTCCATATTCTAGCATTAATGTTACAATTAGATAACGCCGCTAGAATTGAAATATTGCTGTGTTCGTTGGAATGCAGATTAATTCGTTAAAACGATATTATTGCGTTCAACAATCTTTCTAAGGTTGATCAAGGCATAGCGCATTCTACCTAGAGCAGTGTTTATGCTTACCCCGGTGTTTTCAGATATCTCCTTAAAACTCATATCCTTATAGATACGCATTAACAAAACTTCCTTCTGGTCTTCAGGTAATTCATCAATTAAAAGTGTAAGGTCACTATCTATTTGATTTTTGATAATCTGCTTTTCAGCGTTTAGTTTATCGTCCTTAATAACGGAAAAGATATTAAAGTCATCGCTCCCTTCAAACTTGGGCATTCTCTTATTCTTACGAAAATGGTCGATAATAAGGTTATGGGCTATTCTCATTACCCAAGGTAAAAACTTACCTTCTTCACTATATCTACCTTTCTTAAGTGTTTTGATTACTTTAATAAAAGTGTCCTGGAAGATGTCCTCTGCAACATCTCTATCCATCACTTTTGAATAAATAAAACTAGAAATTCTTTGATTGTGCCTGTTAATGAGGACTTCAAGTGCGTTTTCCTCTCCGGCAATGTAGTTTTTTACTAATATCGAGTCATCAATCTGTAGTTCCATACAAATTACTTTTTTGGTTAAAATTAGTAGCCCCTCCTTGTGTTAAGAAAGACTTTAGTTTTTAGCTTAATTTTAAAAAAGTAATTATTTCTGTATAGGCCTATCAGTTTTTTAATTACACATCAAATATAGAAAAACAGTATACCCATGAAAAAACAATGTTGTGATTTGGGCATTTTTAGATGTTAACTGATACAATATACGTATTAAGTGGGGGGTATTGTATCTTTGGTACCCTAATTTTAACATATGGCGACTATCAATAGTGTGAATCCAAAGCAAAATATAATCATAAAAGGTGCCAAACTGCATAACTTAAAGAACATAGATGTAGTTATACCTAGAAATAAGCTTGTGGTCATTACAGGATTGTCGGGTTCTGGAAAGTCTAGTTTAGCTTTTGATACACTTTATGCCGAAGGACAACGTCGCTATGTGGAGAGTCTTTCTTCGTATGCACGACAATTTTTGGGAAAACTGGATAAGCCAAAAGTTGATTATATAAAAGGTATAGCTCCCGCCATTGCGATTGAGCAAAAAGTGAATTCCACAAACCCTAGATCCACTGTTGGTACTACTACTGAAATTTATGATTACCTAAAGTTACTATACGCACGCATTGGTAAAACCTTGTCCCCCGTATCCGGGAATGAGGTAAAAAAGGACACCGTTACCGATGTAATCAATTATATAAAACCATTAGAAGAGGGAACCAAGTTGTTATTGCTTGCGCCCATAACCATAACTAAAGAACGTGAACCCCTAAAGTCCCTTGAGTTATTTTCCAAACAAGGCTATGCCAGAATTAAATATAAGGGAGAAGTTATTCGAATAGACAAAGCTCCAACGGATATTGGTAGAAATTTTGATTTAGTTGTAGACAGAGTTATTGTAAAAGATGATGAAGACTTTTACAATCGCTTGGCAAATGCAGTGGACAATGCCTTTTTTGAAGGTAAAGGGAGATGTGCCATTGAAAATCTGGAAAGCAATGAAACAAAAACTTTTAGCAATCAGTTTGAATTGGATGGTTTAAAGTTTTTAGAACCTAATGTGCATCTCTTCAGTTTTAATAATCCCTATGGAGCTTGTCCTAAGTGTGAAGGCTATGGAGACGTCATTGGAATAGATGAAGATTTGGTCATTCCCAATACGGCCTTATCTATTTTTGAAAAAGCAATTTTCCCTTGGCGTGGTGAAAGTATGGGTTGGTACAGGGATGAATTGGTCAATACTGCCTATAAATTTGATTTTCCAATACATAAACCTTGGTTTGAACTTACCGAAGAACAAAAACAATTGGTCTGGGATGGCAATGAACACTTTACAGGAATACATGCCTTTTTTCAACAGCTGGAAGAAAAAAGTTATAAAATTCAAAACCGAGTGATGCTTTCCCGTTATCGAGGCAAAACCAAATGTTCGGTTTGTAAAGGCAAGCGGCTTAGGGAAGAAGCCAATTATGTAAAAGTTGGAGGGTATTCCATTTCTGATTTGATTGAATTGCCCATCAAAAAGTTGACACCATTTTTTGAAGCATTGGAATTATCGGAACACGATACTACAATTGCCAAGCGTTTACTCAAAGAAATAACTACGCGATTAGACTTTTTAAGTAAAGTGGGCCTAAGTTACCTGACCCTTAATCGAAAATCCAACACGCTTTCAGGAGGTGAAAGTCAACGCATCAACTTGGCAACTTCATTGGGAAGTAGTTTGGTGGGTTCCATGTATATTTTGGATGAGCCAAGCATTGGTTTACACCCAAAAGATACCGAAAACCTGATTGAAGTATTATTATCCCTTCGGGATTTGGGGAATACCGTTATTGTAGTGGAACATGATGAAGATATTATGAAAGCGGCCGATGAAGTTATAGATATAGGTCCAGAAGCAGGAACCTTGGGTGGCGAAGTAGTGGCCACTGGAAGTTTGGATGCCGTTTTGAAATCAAATTCCTTGACTGCGGATTATTTAAATGGCACCAAAGAAATTGAAGTGCCAAAGGAACGTAGAAATTCCAAACAATACCTTCAAATAAAAGGAGCCCGGGAAAATAACCTTAAAAATATTGATGTAACCTTTCCTTTAAATGTACTGACCGTGGTTACGGGAGTATCTGGAAGTGGCAAGAGCACCTTGGTAAAGAAAATAGTATATCCCTCAATTCTAAAAGAAATTGGAGGTTATGGTGAAAAAGCGGGACAATTCACTAAAATGGAAGGCAAATATTCCCATATTAAACATGTGGAGTTTGTAGATCAGAACCCCATTGGGCGTTCCTCACGTTCCAACCCCGTTACCTATATTAAGGCCTATGATGATATCCGCACGCTGTTCTCGTCGCAAAAGTTAAGTAAACTAAGAGGGTATCAGCCCAAACATTTTTCTTTTAATGTTGACGGAGGTCGATGTGAAAAATGTAAGGGAGAAGGAGAAATCACAGTAGAAATGCAGTTTATGGCCGATGTGCATTTGGAATGTGATGTTTGCTCTGGAAAACGCTTTAAAAAAGAAATTCTTGAAGTTAAATTCGAAGGTAAAAGTATTGACGACATTCTAAATCTTACAATAGATGAAGCTATTGACCATTTTAAAACTCATTCCCAAGCAAAAGTTGTAAACAAACTTCAACCGCTTCAAGATGTTGGTTTAGGGTATGTTACTTTGGGACAGTCCTCCTCTACCCTCTCAGGTGGTGAAGCCCAGCGTATAAAATTAGCTTCATTTTTGGTGAAAGGAAATACCAAAGAAAAAGCCTTGTTCATCTTTGATGAACCTACCACAGGCTTACATTTTCACGACATTAAAAAACTGCTTAAATCCTTTGATGAATTAATTGGAAAGGGACATTCAGTAATCGTAATCGAACATAATATTGAATTGATCAAATGTGCAGATTACATCATTGATCTTGGACCTGAAGGTGGAGAAAACGGTGGACATTTAGTTGCTGACGGTACTCCAGAAGAGCTGGTTCAAAATCCGGAATCAATTACCGCTAAATATCTACAATCCAAGATATAATATTAAGGCGTAAATCCTATACGCTAAGGTTTCAATAATCAATGTCTAGCACTTATTCTTTAAGGCCTAATTATCTGCGCTGTGCTATTTCCATCTAAAAATGGCGTCAATCCAAACCTCGCTTTTGTCAAATACCAACCAGTCTTTGTGAATTTGTAGCTGCTACCCTTTTTCCATTACCCTATTTTCATTGATTGAACTCTTTAATGCTTTGCTCTTTAGTTAAAACCAGAAAAGTATGGTGTGAAATTATAGCTGTTAAAATCAATGCCTTAATCTTATGTTCTTCTACTCTTCCCATATGGCGCAAATAAAAAAATATCCCATTACATTTTTGCTTGTCCCGTTTTTTTTAGTTGCTACAAGTTTTAAGCCTGTGTTCAATAATAACAATCCCAAAACTACATCGATACATCGTGCATCCATAAAGGAATCAAGTAACAATTCTACAGCTTTTTATGCCCCAATAATTGGTTTGGTTAAGCAAGGAGTGTTAAATCCTGGTGGAGCCGGAATCCAACCCTGCACAACTATTGATTATACCTATTACGTAACCAACGAAAGTACAAACGGGGAATCTTTTGAAGCTGTCACCTTGAGTGATCCATCAGTGGGAATTTTTAATATCAATTTAAATAATAATATTGGTGACATCAACACCGATAATTTTCTGGATGATGGTGAGGTATGGATATTCACTATTTCTTATACCATTACGTCAGAGGAAAGAGTTGCCGGTGAAGTGAGAGCAGAACAAGCAACCGTAAGTGCAAGCTCAAATATTGGAGGCATAACTGACGATTCGCACCCAAGCAATCCTCTTGGAGATGGAGACGAAATAATTGATATTAGTGAATGTCAACCCAGGGTTTCACTTATCAAGACCGGGCTATTGGACCCCGCAGGTTTTGTGCCTTGTACTACCATCGAATATTCTTTTTCTGTCGCCAATGAAAGTTTGGGACCAGAGGAATTTCAAAACATACAAATTGATGACCCAATACTGGGTCCCGGTTCCATTAATGGGCCCATCTTTGATAATGGAGGTGATGGTAAACTTAGTCCTGGGGAAGCTTGGGAATTCACCGCACTTTATACCATCCAGCAAGATGATCTACAACAAGGAGAAGTACAGAACCAAGCTGAAATAGAGGTGGAAATCGATGCGACAGGAGATATCATTACTGATTTTTCACATCCAAGCGATTCCCAATCCGATGATTTTACCATAATTGACATAGCTTCATGTCAAAATCCTGTGGTTGAAATGCTATTGAACGCGGCGGCCCTACCCGTAGATACCGACGCAGACACTTGTCCTGATGCAATTGATTACATCTATACCGTTCTCAATTCAGGAAATGTAGATGTGAACATAACATCTTTAATCGATGATCTTAACAATGTGATAAGCTTACCCAACCCGAATAATGGCGATGCTGATAGTGATAACCAGCTTGATATTGGGGAAGAATGGATTTACACAGCCAGATATGATATTGACCAAACTGATATTGACAACTCTCCCTTGGAAAACCAAGCTACCCTTACCAGTGAAATTGTTGGATCACTTACGCAGGTTCCTGACGAACTGTCCCATGAAACAGATTTCACCTCGGCAGGACTAACTTCTGTGGATGTCTCCGGGACCTGTGCAGATACTGCTGCTATTGGGCTTACTAAGGAGGACACAAGTCTAATAGATGATGATGGAGATGGTTGTAATGATGCTATACAGTACACCTTTAGAGTGTCGAATGAGGGTAATATTGACCTGAATAATATAGTGCTTAACGATGATCTACAACAATTGGGCAATAATGTTCCGGGGCCATTCTCAGAAAGTATAAGTACCGATGGTATATTACAAGTAAACGAAGTTTGGGAATACAGAGCCATCTATGATATCACCGAAATGGATGTTATTGGAGTTAATGTAACAGGACAAGCACAGGTATTTGCAGATCCTGCTCCTGGGGTTACCATCACGGATTTTTCCCACCATACCCTTTTTGATGATGACGCTGACACCGTAACGAATGTTTCAGGAACTTGCTATGATACTGTTGAAGTTGGAGTCACCAAATCTTTTGTTCAAACCATTGATTTCGATGCAAACGGCTGTGACGATCAAATAGAATATACATTCACCATACATAATCTTGGAGGTATGGATCTTAACATTACGAATCTGCATGATGATCAACTTAATGATATTACTGCTGGACCATTTAATGAAAGCATAAATGTAAATGGTGTTTTGGACATTGGTGAAACTTGGCAATATGATGGAATTGGTATTTATAACATCACTGAACCGGACGCAACACTTGGAAGTGTAACAGGGCGAGCAAGGGTCACGGCACAACCTGTTGGTATAGCAGTTTTTATCATGGATGAATCCCATCCCATTGACGAAACCGATGTCGGCGACACCGTTGTCAATATTCCAGGGGCCTGTGCCGATGGTCCATCCATCGCGGTAACTCGAGTCCTGCAAATGATGGACACCGATACGGATGGCTGCAACGACCAAATCGATTTCACTATACGAGTATCGAATCCTGGAGGTTTGGATTTGAATTCGGTGGTACTCACGGATGACCAATTGCCCAGCCCAGTAGTTGGGCCGGATACCGAAAGCATCAACACTAATGGCATCTTAGAGGTGGGTGAAGAATGGACCTATACCAGTTCCTATGACATAAGCCAAACAGATATTGATGGTGGCGATGTTTTTAGCAAGGCTGTTGTAGATGCACTGTCCGTTGTGGGGAACTTTCCAGTACAGGATTTTTCCCATCCAACAGACCCAGCAGATGATGCTGACAATGAAATTCTTTTTTCAGGTGCCTGTGACGATACCGTAGGTGTTTCGATAGTAAGAAGTACCACTTTAGAAGATGGTGGTGGCGACACTTGCATGGATCGCATAGCCATAACCATTGAAGTGACCAACACAGGAAATGCGCCTCTGGACAATGTTGTGGTTAATGATGATCTGTTAATCAACCCTCCTGCCCTTTTTTCAAATGGAAACGGAGATACTATTCTGGACAGCGGTGAAACTTGGGAGTATACTGGGAGTTATAATCTTGACCAAGCAGATATTGATGGAATAAATGTGATTAGCGGAGCTGATGTCAGGGCACAACATATAGGTAGCACCTTTCAAGTAGTGGATGATTCGCACCCCTCCTCTCCTAACTTAGATCAGGACAACGATAATGATGTCTCTGGGGCCTGTGCGGACACTGCCGAAATCACCTTGACCAGGACCCACAGTCTCTCGGACAGCGATACGGACAACTGCCCGGATACCATCGACTTCACAATCGTAGTCACCAACACTGGACAAGTAGGTCTGGACACCGTTGTACTCACGGACGACCAATTGCCAAGCCCAGTGATCGGGCCAAACGACGAAAGCATCAATACCAATGGTATTTTAGAGGTAGGTGAAGAATGGACCTATACCGGTTCCTACAATATTACACCAGAGAATATCGCCAATACCCCCTTGATTAGTGATGCAACGGTTATTGCGGAACCTTTGGGCAGTACCTTCCAGGTTTCAGACAATGATCAAAATAACATAGACCTCTCCAGTGCCTGTGCTAGTTTTTCTGCGGCTGTATCCGTAACTCTTTTAGATTCCTTTTCAGATAGCAACAATGATGGATGCGATGATAGGATAATTTACACCTATACGGTTAGCAACATTGGCAGTGCAGATTTGGGTCAGATTTTGCTGACAGACGATTTGGGCAATACTATTACTGCCCCTACTCCTAACCCGGGTGATCTTGATAACGACAACGAAATAGACCAGATGGAAGATTGGGTTTTTACTGCCACCTACTTTATAACCCAGACTGATATTGATAACTCTCCCCAACATCGAATCAATCAAGCAAGTGTTTTAGCGGAACCCATTGGGAGCACTACTGATGTGACTTCCGATTCTAACACTACCAACACAGATGTATCAAGCGCATGCCTCAATGACACGGCTTCTATAGGATTGATAAAAACGGCTAGTCTATTTGATTCTGATGATGACAATTGCAACGATTCAGTCCTTTATTTCTTCACTGTTGAGAACTTAGGGAACATTGCTCTTGAAAATATTCTTTTAGAGGATTTCTTTTTTGGCATTACCCTTACGGAACCTAATAGCCGTAACCCCAATGAAGATGAAATTTTGGATATTGGAGAACAATGGAATTATAATCTGGTGCGTCCCATAGTCCAAGAAGATATTGATAGGACCTTTGTAGAAAATCAGGCCATGGTCACTGCCTACCGTACCGATTTGCCAGATACTTTTATTACGGATTTTTCACATCAAAGTACATATACCATGGATGACCCAACACGCATATCCGTTATTGGAGCTTGTATCAATACTTCCGCCGGAATAGGGTTGGTGAAAGCAGGAGTACTTTTTGATTCAAATGAAGATGGTTGCCTGGAGAGTATTCGATATACATTTAGAATAGCCAATTTAGGAAATCAGCCCTTGACCGGGTTACTCCTGCGTGATGATCTTTTTGAAAACCCGATAGAGGGGCCTCTTTCCGGTGATGACAATGACAACGACATCCTGGAGGTCGATGAAGAATGGACATACACCGTTGTTTATGGAATAACCCAAGAAGACTTAAATATAGGGTTCGTTGAAAATCAGGCCACAATAACCGCAAATGTAGTAGAGCAAGAAAATTTTATTGTCAACGACATTTCCGACAGTGATTTATTTACCAGAGATAATCTTACTAGGGTATCAGTCATAGAAGCTTGCTTAGGAGGCACCATTGGTGATTCTGATTTTAAAATCTTTACCGGAATAACTCCAAATGGTGATGGTGTCAATGATTTTTTCAGAATTAGAAGTATAGAAAACTTTCCAGATAATAGCTTGAAAATCTATAATAGATGGGGAGTGTTGGTATATGAAGCTGAAGAGTATGGAAGTGCCAATAATCTTTTTTCAGGTAATTCTTTTGGTAGGGCAACCGTTGCTGAAGACAGATCATTACCTACTGGTACCTATTTCTATATTTTAACATTTTCATCAAACAATCCGGGTAAAGAAAGTTATTCCGGCTATCTATATATTAACAGGGATTAGCAGTCAACCTTACCACCATGAGCAACCTACAAGACCTGGCCAAGAGAAAACCATATATGCAGAAAAAGAAAGCGGTAATCATGATAATGCATGTTTTTGCAGGCTTATATTGTATTGGTCAACAAGACTCCCAGTATACCCAATATATGTACAATACCCAGGTGATAAATCCAGCCTATGCTGGGTCTAGGGAAACGCTTAGTCTCGGAATGTTGGCACGTAGCCAGTGGGTAGGGCTTGAGGGTTCTCCACGTACACTGACTTTTACAGCAAATGCTCCCATAGGTTTGTACAATAGCATGGGGTTAGGGTTGTCCATTGTCCACGATGAAATTGGTCCAGCTGTAGAGTCAAATATAACAGTTGACTACTCGTACACCATTGACGTTTCCCAAACCGGTAAATTATCTTTTGGTTTAAAAGGTGGAGTTGATTTATTGGATGTTAATTTTAATAAATTAAGTGTATTTGATCCCAACGACCCCAATTTCCAAAATAACATAGATCAAAAATTACAACCCCAAGTTGGAGCGGGTCTATATTTTAAGACTGAAAGATTTTATGCTGGAATGTCAGTTCCCAACTTTTTAAACTCCAAACATTTTGATGAAAGTGGATTTCAAAATGGAGACACCAATAGTATAGCAGTAGAAAGGCTTCACTATTTTCTTATTCTTGGACATGTTTTTGATTTAAATAGGAATCTAAAGTTTAAACCCGCAACCTTGGTCAAAACTGTTAGTGGCGCTCCACTGCAATTGGATCTCTCAGCTAACTTTATGTTTAAGGAAAAGTTTGTCTTTGGAGCATCCTATAGATGGGATGCCTCTATCAGTGCCATGTTAGGTTTCCAATTTTCAAATTCAATTTTTGCTGGATTGGCATATGATTACCAATCAACGGATATTGAAGCATATAGTGATGGATCATATGAGGTTTTTTTACGATTCGACATCTTTCACAAATCAGACAGGATTATGATTCCTAGATTCTTTTAAGGCAATTTTTATAAAATGAGTAAGTATAAAATATTGATAGCTGCAGTAGTGTTCCTGATAGTCTATGCAATGCAGGGTCAAAAAAGTAAGGTAAAAAAAGCCAATGAAGAATTTGATGAATATGCCTATATCGATGCCCGGAAAATATACCTTAAGGTAGTAGATGCTGGCTATGAATCGGCTCAAGTATTCAAAAAATTAGGAGATACCTACTATTTTAACGGTGAGTACGGAGAAGCTGTGAAATGGTATAAAAACTTAATGGAAAAATATTCAAAAACCATGGAACCTATATATTACTACCGGGCAGCGCAAAGCTTTAAAAGTATTGGCGAATATTATCTGTCAAAGAAATTAATGGGTGAGTTTTCCTCCCGATCAGCCAATACAAACTTGGCCAGGAATTTTGTGCGGGATTATCCCGCCTTGGACAGTCTTGTTGATTTTGAGTCTAAAACATTTGAGATAGAAAACGTGACAAATGATTTGTACAGTTCAGATTTTGGGCCATCCTTTTTTGGAGATAAACTTGTCTATGCTTCCTCATCTGAAAGTACCCAAGGAGATAAAATTCATGAATGGAACGGAATCCCTTATTTAAATTTATATGAGGCCACAATTGATGAAGAAGGGAAATTATCCAAACCTACACCATTAAAAGGAGCTATTAATTCTCCCTTACACGAGTCTTCTGCAGTATTTACCAATGATGGCAGGATCATGTATTTTACTAGAAACAACTATATCAACGGAAAGAAAAAAAAGACTAAGGAAAAATTCATAAGCCTTAAAATATATAAAGCGATAAAACAAGAGGATGGTTCTTGGGGAGACATTAAAGAGTTACCCTTCAACAGTGATTCGTATTCCGTTGCCCATCCAGCCTTAAGTCCAGATGAAGAACGCCTATATTTCTCATCAGATATGCCAGGTTCTTATGGCGAATCGGACATCTGGTATGTAAACCTTACTGGGAATTTCTTGTATAGCACCCCAATAAATATGGGGGCCAAAATTAATACAGAGGCACGAGAAACTTTTCCCTACATCAGTAAAAACAACAACCTCTATTTTTCCAGTGATGGTCACCTTAGTTTAGGGGGGCTGGACATTTTTGCAATTTCCTTGGAGGAAAACGGCGATTTTAAACAGGTTACTAATTTAAAACAGCCAATAAACACAAATAAGGATGATTTTGGATTTATTATAAACGAAGAAAAGCAAATTGGATATCTTTCTTCGAATCGTGATGGAAATGCCGGTAGTGTTTCCGATGATATTTATCGAATTTGGGAAAAATGTGGGATAATTAATATTGAAGGGGTGATTGCCGATGCTAAAACCGGTAACCCAATAAATAGGTCTTTGGTCACCCTACTAGATGAAAACAATACTATAGTATCCCAGGTAGATACGGATTCTATTGGTCAATACAAATTTGAAGGACTTGTGGATTGTGGCAAACAATACGCTATTAGGGGTGAAAATAACAGTGAAGAATACAATCCCACGGAAAAAACAATTACCACTCCTCGTGGATCACATAATCTAACCATAAACATTGAATTGGTTCCACCAGATTGTCCTGTTGAAGACCTTGGGTGTAGATTAAATCTGCAACCTATTTATTTTGACTATGGTAAATACAAAATACGTCCAGATGCAGAGATTGAATTAGCTAAGATTTTTCAAGCCATGAAAGAATATCCACAACTGAAAATTCATATCGAGTCTCACACAGATTCCAAGTCCAGCTATAGTTTTAATCTGAATCTATCAGAAAAAAGAGCTTGGACCACAATGCAGTGGTTAATAAACAAGGGTATAGATGGCGGCAGACTTACATATAAAGGCTATGGGGAAACCCAGTTGTTGAATGAATGCTCGAATGGGGTAAGATGTTCAGATGAACAACATCAGTTGAATAGAAGATCAATGTTTATAATTCAAAAATAATTATAACTTTATGATTATCAATAATTTATAACTTAAATTATTTTTTGGCACGCTGTTTGGTAATAACTAGTCGGGATGTAAATAGTTGCATTCGGAATTTAAAACCTTATAGTATGAAAAAGTTAGTACTCATTATAGCAGCGGTTCTTTTAGGTACTCCAAGTATCTTTGCAACCACCATGGAAGATAAGGTTGCCACAAGCAATTCTTATAGATATGGAAACTCATTCATTTTTGTAGAAAATGGAGTTACATTTTCTGTATATCCCGATGGAGAATTTGATTTTTATATTGATAACCGTGTCAATGTTGGCGTTGGTGCACGAATAGGAAATGTTGGAGTAACCTTTAACTCAGGATTCAATTACAACCCATTCGTACAATATGACGATTATGGGGCTATAATCCAAGTAGAAAACATACCTGTTTATTATGATTATTACGGTCGTGTTTCTCAAATAGGAAGTGTAGATGTTTGGTATAGAAATGGCCGTGTACGCAGAGTTGGTGGATTGAATGTTTTTTATAACGGTGGAGTTTTTAGTCACCACACCGGTTTTATCAATATCTATAACAGAGGTTATGTTTATAGACCATTTCACAGATATTTTGCAAGACCTGCAATAGGTTTCTGTACAGTATGGAACACTCCATATAGAAGGTATTATAACCCACTACGATATTCATTTCACAGTCCTTATAGAAATAATGTAAGACGTGCTTATGTACAGAGAGGAAGAGAATACAGGTTCAATAGGAACAATAGACGAAGTAATGTGTATCGCAATGACAAAAGAGCTGTAGTTCGTAATACCAATGTAAGAAGAGGTGCAGACTATGGTAGAAGTAACAGGGAGGTAAGCTCTAGAACAGTTGCGCGATCTAATAACAATGGTTTTAGAAACTCTGGTGATAGAACGTCTGTAAACAGAAACAAAACTGTTAGACAAAGTACTGTAAAAAGAGGTAATACTACTGTACAAAGATCTAACAGGGGGAATACGGTTACACAAAGAGCTGTTACCCGTACACCAAGAAGTACTTCTGTTACTAAAAGACAGGTGACTAGGACACCACAACGAACTGTCACAAGAAGTACAACAAATACG
Organism: Flagellimonas eckloniae; assembly: GCF_001413955.1. Classification (NCBI taxonomy): domain Bacteria; kingdom Pseudomonadati; phylum Bacteroidota; class Flavobacteriia; order Flavobacteriales; family Flavobacteriaceae; genus Flagellimonas; species Flagellimonas eckloniae. The sequence continues at coordinate 1,003,053 of NZ_LCTZ01000002.1, forward strand.
TACAAAAGGCCTGTGGCGCAAAAAAGTACAAATAGATCAGTTGCAAGTAGAAATAATACAGCAAAAAGAACAGTTTCCAGAAGTTCTTCAGCAACTGTCAAAAGAAGTACAGGAAACACAAGTTCTAGAAGAAACAGTAACACAGGTACCAGAACGAGAAGTTCAAGAGTACAATAAAGATAGTTTTTAGGTTGGTTAGTTGTTTACCCCGTAGTTGGATTTATCCGCTACGGGGTTTTTCTTTAGATTATTCTTCTCTCTTTTTCAACCATTTAGAAAGTACTCCTGTAATATCTTCAGATATTTCAAAGCGATATAAAATCCCTAAATACATGACCACAATAAATATCGATTTCAAAACAATGTTGATAATGGGATGAAATGAAAACTGTAAAAGGTGAAACAGTACACTTACCAAAATTAAAGTGACCAAAACCTTTATTGTTGCTTTTGAAAAGGGCAAAAAACCAAACTTTAATTTTACAAAGACCAGCTTTGCAAGATTAAAAATGAATATGGAAATAAAACTGGCCAAAGCAGCACCTTCCAATCCAAACTGTGGGATAAGAAAAAAGTTCAGCAGTATTGTCAACAAAGCCAGACATATCCCAAAAACAAGTACAGTTTTATAGTATTGTGAATTGTACAAAATGGAGTTATTATTTCCCAAAAGAGAATCAAACACCTTGGCCAAACCTATAAGGAAAATAATGGGAAATCCATCTCTATACGATTCTGGAAGCAATAAGTATAAATCGTCTATATTCAGAATAATCAACACGAACAGAATTCCAGAAGCGATAAAAAGTGTAAGTGATGTCTTTCTGTACAGCGTTTCCAATTCAAAATGGTTCCCAGAATTCAGCAATTCCGCAGTTAATGGATATGTAATTTGATGCATTGCCCTAGATGGAACTATGATGACCATAGCAATGTAAGTGGCAACTCCATAATATGCCACATTCTCAATTTTTATGAATTGATTAATCATCACTTTATCTATTTCCAAGAGAATTATCGCCGCGGAACCTCCAAGGATGATTAAAAAACTATAACCTAGTATTTCTTTGGTATTTGATGGAAACTTAAAATCTACTTTAGGAAACCGGATGCTATAGGCATATATTTTTACAATGACTGTTCGCAAAAGGTAAAGCCCTACCAAGAATTTAAAGAATACATCTAACGTAATCACTTCAAAATATAATAGAAGCAATAAAATGGAAACCCCAACACGTCCAAAAACCTCTTTCATAAAATTTCCGAAAACTGATTTTAAATGCACTTTACACCATGCATAAAATACTTCAAAATAGGCCATGGACAATCCTACCAAAAAGACGTACCAAACATATTCCTTGACCATGGGGTTAACCGTAGAAACCAAATCACCTATCTGTTCATAAAATAGAAAAGTTAGTATTGCCACTGGTAAAATGCCAAGTAACGGTGTAATCAACATTAAAGTTAGAAATCCGTCCTTTTCGGTGTCCTTATAATTACTATAAAACTTGACCATGGTATTATGGACTCCAAAAGCCAGCAGGGGCATCAGAATGGTACCTGAAGCCAATATAAAAGTGACCAGCCCATAGTATTCATCCGGTAATATTTGGGTGTATAAAAAAAGTGTGTTTATCGCTCCAAAAGCAAACCCCAAATAGGTTATTGTAATGTTTTTTAGTGATTGCTTTAAGACGATTCCCATTCGATGTAATTTGCCAATGCTTTTGTCAATTCTCTCCTATGGAATTGTTGAATCCCTTTTGAGTTTAAAGTCAATTTCCCTTTTTGATAGGTTTTAAACCAAGTTAAAAGTAAATCTTTTAAAGCAGTTGTATCCGTATGACTAAAAACAGCACCAGCATTTGTTTCTTGAACAATCTCACCTGCTTCCCATTCTGATGGTCCAATTGCCAAAATTGGTCGCCCTGCATTTAAATATTCAAATAGCTTTCCCGGAATTATGCCTTTGGTTTCAGCCGAATCAATTTCCAACAATAAAAGTACTTGTGATTTTTGCTGAGCTTTCAATACATCGCTGTGCGAAAGATAACCCAATTGCTCCACATAGGATTGTAACCCATTTTCTTTGACAGTTTCCAACACTTCCTCTCCCGCTACCCCAATCAATTGGATTTTAAGTTGTTTTTTGAAATCTTCATTTTCATTTATCGCTATTTTTATCGCTTCCCAAAAGTGTGTTGGATTACGCCTTGTAAGCAAAGAACCAATATGGGAGATGGTGAAATTATCATCCAACTCAGTTTCTTGCTTTACATCATCAAAACCATTTGTGATTACTTTAATGGGCTTCTTTGTTATCTGTTCAAACTCAGTTTTGGTTGTTCTACTAGTCACTATTAGTTTATCCGCAGCATTGAGTACGTTTTTTTCTAAGACCTTATGCTTTCTTTGTGATGCTTTAGATAATTTTAATTTAGAGTGATAACCAATAGAAGTCCAAGGGTCTCTAAAATCTGCCACCCACTGAATTTGATGCAACTTTTTCAAACCAAGTCCAATCAAATGTACACTATGGGGTGGGCCAGTTGTAATAACGGTTTTAATACCCTCCAGTTCAATAATTTTAGAAAGATATTTAATGGATGGTCTTACCCAAAATTTCCGGGCATCTGGAATAAAGAAGTTTCCTCTTACCCAAAGCAATATTTTCTCAACAAAAGATGGTTTCTTTTCTGGGATAACACCAGAGCTTATCGTTTTGGTCTTCTTTTTAGATACGATTGATGCCAATGCATAGGGTTCCCGTATGGGATGCTCAAGAATTTGAATACCCTCTGGAATCTCTTTGACGAGGTCCTTATCCAGGATTGGATAATTGGGATTTTGGGGAATGTAAACTACAGGTTCAATATCAAAATTTCTCAAATACTTTACAAATTTCAGCCACCGCTGCACTCCTGGTCCACCTGCTGGTGGCCAATAATAGGCTATGACCAAAACTTTGTGCATTATGTTTTGGTTTTTGATTTTTTAGGGCGAAGTGAAAATCCTAATCCTCCAATTACAATCAAACCAAGCAAAATGCAGCTTGCCAATGTGACCTGGCTACCCATCTTTACAACCGTTGGTTCAAATTTGAATTCAATTTCATGCTGTCCGGCGGGGACTTTCATTCCTCGTAACGCGTAATTTACTTTGTAATGCGGTTCAGCTTTTCCATCAATAAAAGCATTCCATCCTTTGGGGTAATGCATTTCCGAAAACACAGCAAACCCATCATTTGAGTTATTAGACTGATATTTAATATAGTTTGGTAGGTAATCAACCAAATCAATATTAGCTAATGAATCTATTGTAAGTTTATGTCTAGTAAAATCAGAATTATTATGGTTCTTTATAAGGTTAATTACTGCAGCTTTTTTAGTATCCAAATTGCTTAGGGCATTAATTTCATCATTTACTGAATACACTGAAATCAAATCCTCAACAAACCATGCATTACCATTTGCATTATCGTTAACCGCGGGAAAACTATTCCCCTCTTCATCTTGCTGAATGATATATTTTACATTCAACATATTCAAAACCTCTATATTATTTTGATATAGGTGGTATTCAAATAAATTTTGAAGTTGTCTGGGTTTGGCCGCATGATATCCCCCAATAGATTTATGAAAATATGAGGTTCTTGCACCATTCAATCCTTCTTGTGGGTCAAAAACCCTATATACAGAATCATCCTGTTGAATCAGCTCATCTATTTGAGAGGCTTGAAAGGGTGTGTTCACATTTCTCTGACGAACAAAATCATCCTCATTTACATACCGGAGGTTCACTCCAATTAAATCAAATAAAATAAGTGCTCCAAGAACAATTGCAATCAGGTTCTTCCCTATTTTGTTTTTGATAAACAACCAAAGGGTAACAGCTGTTAACAAAACAAAAATTAACGACCTAATGGTATCACTCACATAAACTGCTTCCCTATCCCGTTGAATCATGGTCATTAGTTCATCTCCAAAATAACCACGATAGGTATCATCTCTCAATCCAACAAAATCAAAGAACGCTTTTAAGATAAAAATAAATATTCCCAAGCCTAAGGTTATGAAAAAACTCAACTTCAAGGCAGCTATTTTTTTTGAAATTTTATCATTGGACTTGAACAACTCCCGAACACCCAAAACAGCTAAAATAGGCAAACATAATTCTAGAATGATTTGAATGGAAGATACAGCGCGAAACTTATTATACAATGGGAAATAATCAATCATGAAATTGGTCAAAGCGGGAAAGTTTTTTCCCCAAGACAACAACAAGGCCAAGATAGCACCTGTCAACAGCCACCATTTCTTTTTGCCCTTCACCAAACATAGGCCAAGAATGAATAAGAAGAATATTATGGCCCCAATATAGGCAGGTCCGGCCACAATGGGCTGATTTCCCCAATATAAAGGCATTCCGCTTGAAAATTCCAAGGCTTTTGTTGGTGAAAGCCCTTGACTGGTCAAATATTCATAGGCTTTGGACTCTTTACCTAAATCCTCATTTCCAGAACCTCCGAACAAACGAGGTGAAAATATATTCAACGACTCTGCTATGCCGTAACTATATTGGGTTATATAATCTTTGTCCAACCCATTTTGAACTTCTTTAGGACTACCATCAGGGTTTATGGTTAATTCTGATTTTCCACGCGTGCTCCAATCTGCATATTCCTTGGTAGCCATCAAGTTTGTTGCATTGGTAGCTATAGAGAGGATAACTGCACCAATCAAAATACCGATAGATGCAAAAAAATGCTTTAATTTCTTATCCTTAATGGCATAAATTAAATGTACCAATCCCAATACCAGTACCAGTAGCATAAAATAATACGTCATTTGGTAGTGATTGGCATTTATTTCCAAGGCCATTGCCAAGGCAGTCAATATAAATCCGAACAGATATTTTTTTCGAAACACCAGCACTATTCCGCCCAAAACCATCGGGATATATCCCAGAGCGTGAGCCTTTGCATTATGCCCCACACCAAGTATTATGATCAAATAGGTTGAAAAACCAAAGGCCAATGCTCCTAAAATGGCCAAACGATACTCCACTTTAAGGCAGAGCATTAAAACGTAAAATCCCAAAAAGTATAGAAAAAGATAGTCGGCCGGTCTTGGTAAAAACCGAATCAGTCTATCTAATTTCTTGATATAATCATGTGGATAATTGGCCCCAAGTTGATATGTAGGCATCCCACCAAAAGCACTATTGGTCCAATAGGATTCCTCCCCCGTCAATTCCTTATAGTCATTCCGCTCCTTGGACATACCTTTGTACTGGGCAATGTCTGATTGGAAAATAGCTTTTCCCTGTAGCACCGGATAAAAGTAAATAAGGGAAGCAAAAATGAAGAAAGCAATTACACTAATATGGGTAATAATAGCTTTTAGAGAAAGATTCATGGATTGATTTTGAAAAGACAAATATTAGTCAATTTCTTCAAAATCTATATATTCTCCAACTTTTTTTGACGGATTGGATTTTTTGAAAGGTTTCTTGGTAGTTGTGGTCTTATCATTACTATTCGATTTACCTCCAAAATCCTGATAATTTCCAAATTGTTGTCCAAAACGCTCTTGGGTCTTGCGCATGGCATAGTTGATTACCCTAGGTGCCAACCATTTTGCCAGCAATTTAAGGGCATAGTATACTAAGATGATAACTAAAATCGTTTGTAATAAAACCATATAACAACAGCTATTGAATCAAAATTACACTGTTAGTCCTTCAAAAGGCGTTAAAGTATCTTAAAAAAGTATTAAAATAAGTTATATGGATCGTTCTCGTATTAGCAAACCCCTTGTACTTCTTCTATTTTTTCCGCTTTTAGCACTTGCGCAATATACGGATGTCATTAATTCCAATAGACCCGGTAGAGCTGTTAGCGCATATGCAGTAGGAAGAAATGTAATACAGGCCGAAGTTGGACTTGTGTATGAACAACAGGATGATGCTACTTTAAATTCTGATTCAAATATTTTCGGCACGGATATCTCTCTTAGATATGGGTTACTTTTTGAAACTTTGGAAATTAAGTATGAAGGGTCTTTCATAAATCAAAACATAACGTACACCGATTTAGGTACTGATGAAACCAGGACGGATTTTTCCCGAAATCGATTAGGGTTAAAGTTTTTGGTTTTTGATCCATTTAAAAATCCTGAAAACAACAAACCCAATCTATATAGCTGGCGTGCCAACAATGTATTTCAATTGAAAAATTTGATTCCAGCAGTTTCCGTTTATGCTGGAGCCACATTTAATCTTGGAGATAACCCATTTTACGTAGGAGACCCAATAGCATCACCAAGGGCGGCAATTGCCACGCAGAGTAGACTATCACCAAGGTTTGTATTGATTTCAAATATTGCCTATGACAGAATTGGAACCGATTTTCCAGAATGGAGCTATGCAGTGTCACTCTCCCATTCTTTCAGAGATCCTAAATGGAGTATTTTTGTTGAAAATCAAGGTATTAAAAGTGATCGGTATTCTGATATGTTGCTTCGTACCGGTGTTGCTTATTTAATTAGTCCAAACTTTCAGGCAGATTTTCATTTGGGTTCCGGTTTTAAAAATACGCCATCTAGAATCTTTGCTGTTTTAGGTTTTTCATATCGATTGGACCTTCATAAAGATAAATTGGTCGCTATAGAAGATCAAAAGGGAGGGGTAAATGGAAAAATCAAAAAGAATGCCTCGAAGAAAAAACCAAAGAAAGGTCGGAAAAAAAAGAAAGATAAAATTGACTTCTAAGTTTTAACAGTATCATTTTTCTTCCATCCAGAATATTCCTAATATTGACCTTACAAAAAATGATGTATGGTCACTATAAAACAGGTGCAATCTAAGAGTGATTTAAAAAAGTTTGTAAAGTTTCCGTTTTCCCTATACAAAAACTCGCCTTATTGGGTTCCACCCATTATAAAAGATGAACTGGAATCTTTTGACCCAAAAAAAAACCCTGTTTTTAAAAGTGCCGAAGCATCTTATTTTTTGGCCTATAAAAACAATAAAATTGTTGGTAGGGTGGCCGCAATAATAAATTGGTTGGAAGTAAATGAGCAGGGAATCCGAAAAATGAGGTTTGGTTGGTTTGATTTTGTGGATGATTTTGAAGTTTCAAAGGCACTTATAGATCAAGTAGCAAAAATTGGACAACAAATGGAATTGGAATACATGGAAGGTCCTGTAGGTTTTTCCAATTTAGATAAAGTTGGGGTGCTTACTGAAGGTTTTGACCATATTGGCAACATGATTACGTGGTACAACCACGCCTATTACCAATCGCATTATGAAAAACATGGCTTTGTAAAGGAAAAAGAATACTTGGAAAATAAGTTTTTGGCGGCCAATGCAGATCCCAAACACTTTTATAAGGCCAATCTTTTAATTAAGAAGCGCTACAATCTAAGGGAACTCAATTTTACAGAGAGTAAGGAAATTATGCCCTGGGTAGATAAAATGTTCGACCTGTTTAACGATACGTATTCCAGTTTGGCTTCCTTTGTAAGGATTACAGATGAGCAGAAAGCGTACTTTAAAAAGAAATATATCAGTTTTATTAATCCAGAGTATATAAAATTTGTGGTTGATGCAGATGATGAACTGATTGCCTTTGCCATTGTGATGCCTTCCTTTTCAAAAGCATTACAAAAAGCGAAGGGAAAGTTGTTTCCCACTGGCGTTTTTCATTTGTTGAAGGCCAAAAAAGAAAGTAAGGATGTAATCTTTTATCTTATTGGCATACATCCAGACTACCAAAACAGGGGTGTAACAGCTATTATTTTCAACGAATACCATAAAACGTTCCAGTTAAAAGGTATTGTAAATTGTATTCGTACTCCAGAATTGGAAGAAAATACGGCGATACGACAAATGTGGCGGCATTTTGACCCGGTCACACACAAAAGACGGCGGACATATCGTAAAGATTTGAGTGTGTGAAATTCAATTGATTTAATTTGAAAAGCTATTCCGTTGTAACAAAAACAAACTTGCCAGACTAAATAGTAAACAGCTTTAATACAACCATTGTGAATTTAGCTTCAGGACAGTATTTTGGAAATAGTTTAAATGCTGTTGAAAATGAACTTCTTAAGCTATGTATTACCAAACATGGCAAGGAAACCAGCATTGAAAAACACCATCACGAAAATACCTATTTGAGTGTTTTGTTTTCTGGAAGCTATATAGAGGATGGAGATGGCGTAACCCAATGCATATCTGCTGGGGATGCGCTGTTTAGACCCAAGGGTTATGAACACAAGAACTCTTTCATAGAAACTCAGGGCATTTGTTTTAACATAGAGTTTAAACCAAAATGGTTCAACCTACAGCACCATAAGCAAGATGATGTAAGGTTGCGCAAGTTCAAAGCTTCTAAATATCCAGCCCTTTATAAACTCTTGTTGAATGTAAAATATGGTGAGGATACCAATACAGTTTTTGAACATGTTTATGATTGGTATTCAGATTTTACAACATCAAAACAGATTACAGGGAGTAAGCAATGGGTCAATGAAGTTATAGCTGCGCTAAATGATGAGATAGGAGAATTTCATTCCTTGGAAAGCTTGGCTCACAATGTGAATGTTCACCCTGTTTATTTATCAAGAGCCTTTAAAATCCAACAAGGTTGTACCGTTGGAGAGTTTCAACTTCGTCTCAAAATAGATAGAGCACTTGATCTTCTATTAAATTCATCAAAATGTATTAGCGCAATCTCGTTCGAAACGGGATTTTATGATGACTCACATTTTATTCGCTCTTTCAAATCAGTATATGGGGTTCCACCGCATAGGTTTAGAAATATTCTGAGAGGTTAATCCTGTACAATTTTATCTACCGGCAAGGGTATACTTTTGGTTTATAAACTAGACTCATGTACAAAATTTCGTATAACAAGCATTTATTTTCGCTAATGCTATTCGTTTTTCAAACGATTGTTTGGGCACAAACACCATCTAATTTGGACTACACAAAAATTTATGCGCATTGTTTGGATGGTAATGTTAAAGCTGCACTGCCTCTTTTGGACATGCCTTTTTCCGATTTGAATAAAAAAGACCAACAGTTTAAAAGGAATTTTGAAAAACGATTTAAATCAGCGATTGATAGTTCGGAGTATTTGAAAAAAAAAGAATCAAAAATACATGAACTGCAACTGATTTTCAGGGATTATTGGAGACAATACCTTTTAAATCCAGATTCAAAACATGAACGATCACTTGGAATGAATGCCATTGAATACTTAAAAAAACATTTTCCTGAGGTTAGGGATAAAAAGATTACAAGGGATAGTCTTGGCTTCTTTTTGAGCGAATACATAAAAAGTAAAGGATATTTTACAACAGCATCGGTAAACAAAACGGGCGGCATTTATGATCTATTGATATGGCAGTCGCAAAAAGACACTACCTACTCTTTCAGATTGAAGAAAGAAAAAATAAAAACGCAGGTTGTCTTTATGAATGATTTTGTGACTCTAGGCTGGGAGGAATATGCAACTTTTGGAAAGTATTATCCTGGTGGATGGGCTACAGAAGACACTATTTACTGTGTCGAAGGTGCTTATGACATAACCAGTGAAGATTTTAAAATCAGCTATTTAGCGCATGAAGGAAGGCATTTTTTAGATAATAAAATGTTTCCGGGATTGGATAATGCTGATTTGGAGTATCGGTCCAAACTTTCTGAATTGAGTTTAGCAAAAACAACGCTCTACAAGTTAATTGATGATTTTATTTCTAATGGTAATGGACAAAGTGAAAATCCACATCCATTGGCGAGCTATCATGTAATCAAAAATCTTTCAGAAGTTTTGTTTGATAATGATTTTGAAAAAGATTTATCCGAATGGAAAAAAATCAATAGAAAAAAAATCAATAGAAAAGCCTATAAACTGTTAAAGCAAAACACACGTTTGTTTAAAAATTATGGAATAAAAGAACCAAGTATTAGAACACAATAAAATTGAGCCTTATCAGTTTTTCGATTACTCGCCCATTGCCGCTGCAACTGCAGCAGAAAGTCTTTTGTAAGTTCCATTCTCCAGGCGTTCCCGTATTGAAGAGAAAGCATCCAAAGTTTCCACGATATCCTGCATGGTGTGCGTGGCTGTCGGTATTAAACGTAATAAAATTAATCCTTTAGGTATTACAGGATACACCACTATTGAACAGAATATTCCATGGTTTTCGCGAAGGTCTTTTACCAAAGCCATAGCTTCCGGAATACTACCATTTAAATATACTGGGGTAACACAGCTCGAAGTGGTTCCAATATCAAAACCACGATCCTTTAAACCATTTTGTAAAGCGTCCACGTTTTCCCATAGCTTTGCCTTCAATTCAGGCATGGTACGGAGCATATCCAATCGTTTTAACGCTCCCTTTACGTAAACCATGGGCAATGATTTGGCAAACATCTGTGACCTGAGATTATATTTTAAATATTCTATAATCTCCTTATCGGCAGCTACAAAAGCTCCAATACTTGCCATAGATTTTGCAAATGTGGCCAAATAAACATCTATATCATCTTGAATTCCCTGCTCCTCTCCTGCTCCAGCACCAGTTTTTCCCAGTGTTCCAAATCCGTGGGCATCATCAACAAGTAATCTAAACTTAAATCTGCTTTTTAACGCAACTATTTCTTTTAAGATTCCCTGCTCACCGCGCATGCCAAAAACACCTTCGGAAATTACAAGTATCCCTCCACCTGTTTCTGTGGCCATTTTTGTGGCACGTTCCAAGTTTTTCTCTAAACTCTCAACATCATTATGTTTGAAGGTAAAACGCTTACCCATGTGCAAACGAACCCCATCGATGATACAGGCGTGACAATCTACATCATATACTATTATATCATCTTTCGATACCAAAGCATCAATAACAGACATAAATCCTTGGTAGCCAAAATTCAATAAATAGGAAGATTCTTTATGTACAAATTCCGCCAACTCATTTTCCAATTGTTCGTGGAAATCTGTATGGCCGCTCATCATACGCGCGCCCATAGGGTAAGCTGAACCATGCTCGTGGGCAGCATCGCCATCAATTTTTTTGACTTCAGGTAGATTTGCAAGCCCTAAATAGTCATTGATACTCCAAGTAATAACATCCTTACCTTGGAATTTCATTCTATTGGAGATAGGCCCTTCTAATTTTGGAAACACAAAATAACCTTCTGCTTGTGATGCCCATTTCCCCAAGGGACCTTTATTTTCAATGATTCTATCAAATAAATCTCTCATCTACCCTAAAATTGTTTCAAGTGCAAAAATATAGATTTTTGCCAACCTCACATAACGAAATCAGTATATAAAAAAACGACAATGGTTTCCATTGTCGTTTAACTGTTTATGAATTAAAGTGGTTTCCTACTTTATATATTCTATTTTTTCAGGAGTTTCCGCATTTTTTGTATCAAAAAACCCTTGGTTTTCCATCCATTCATTACTGTAGACTTTACTCATGTACCTAGAACCGTGATCAGGGAAGATTACAACAACATTACTGTCTTCATCAAACTCACCTTCTGTGTTCATGTGGTAAAGCGCCTGCATTGCAGCGCCACTGGTATACCCAACAAACATACCTTCGGTATGGGCTATCTTTCTAGCCATATGGGCACTTTCTTCATCAGAAACCTTTACATATCGGTCTATACAATTGAAATCTGTTGCTGTGGGAATTAAATTCTTTCCTAAACCTTCAATTCTATAAGGGTAGACCTCATTATGGTCAAATTCACCAGTTTCATGATATTTTTTCAATACTGACCCATAGGCATCAACACCCAATATTTTTACATCTGGATTTTGCTCTTTTAAATAACGTGCAATACCGGAAATTGTGCCTCCCGTACCGCTACAAGCTACAAGATGTGTAATGGAACCAGCTGTTTGATTCCAGATTTCTGGACCTGTGGTTTTATAATGAGCCTCTATATTCAACTCATTAAAATATTGATTGATATATATGGAATCCTTGGTCTCTTTATGCAGTCTTTTTGCCACTTCATAGTATGATCGGGGATCATCTGCGCTAACATGAGCTGGGCAAACGTATACTTTAGCACCCATGGACCGTAGCATATCTATTTTGTCCGGGGACGACTTTGAACTAACAGCCAGAATACACTTATAGCCTTTTACAATACTCACCATTGCCAAACTAAAACCCGTATTACCTGAGGTAGTCTCTATAATTGTACTTCCTGGTTTAAGAATGCCCTTGCTCTCTGCATTATCAATAATGTATGAGGCCACTCTATCCTTGGAAGAATGTCCAGGATTAAAGGATTCAATTTTAGCGTAAAAATTTCCGGTAAGGGGAGCTGCAATTTTATTCAGCTTTACTAAAGGGGTATTTCCAATTAAATCAAGAATATTGCTATGCGCATTTATCTGTTTCTTCATAACTGGGTTTAGGTAAGGAATTAATCTTGTTTGTATCAAAATTAGTCCGGCACAAAAATAGTATTTTTATTTTAAAGGATTTTTCCTTCTAAATCTAGAATAAAGGCATACTCTTTTGCAGTTTCCTTGAGGGATTCAAAACGCCCTGATGCTCCACCATGACCGGCATCCATATTCGTATCAAGAAACAAGAGATTATCACCAGTTTTATATTCCCTTAGCTTTGCCACCCATTTAGCGGGCTCCCAGTATTGCACCTGTGAATCGTGCAGTCCAGTTGAAACGTACATATTTGGATAGTTCATTGCCGTTACATTATCATATGGGGAATAGGATTTCATATAGTCATAATATTCCTTATCGCCAGGATTTCCCCACTCATCGTACTCTCCAGTGGTCAAGGGAATGGTGTCATCCAGCATAGTTGTTACCACATCAACAAAAGGTACGGCTGCAACTACCCCATTATACAGTTCTGGCTCCATATTTACTATTGCTCCCATTAAAAGCCCTCCTGCGGAACCACCTGAAGCGTACAAGTGTTCCACACTTGTGTACTTTTCTTTAATTAGAAATTTAGAACAATCAATGAAATCCGTAAACGTATTTTTCTTTTGAAGCAGTTTCCCATTTTCATACCAGGGCCTTCCCAAATACTCCCCTCCCCGTACATGGGCAATGGCGTATATAAACCCTCTGTCCAACAGACTTAGTCTAACAGATGAGAAATAGGGATCGATTGTACTTCCATAGGATCCATATGCATATTGTAAAAGCGGACTTGATCCGTCCAACTTGATATTTTTATGATAAACCAGTGAGATAGGTATTTTTACACCATCATGGGCTGTGGCCCATACTCTTTTTGTTCGGTAGTTTGTTTTGTCAAAATGTCCTCCCAAGACTTCTTGTTCTTTTAAGACCTTTTTAGTCTTGTCATCCATATTAAAATCAATGATTGCATAAGGCGCGCCCATCTCATTGTAATAATATCGAAGTATATTGGTATCAAAATCAAGATTAACGGAGGTTCCGGCTACATAGGTTTCACTCTCAAATGGCAAATGATAGCTAGCGGTTTTATCCCAACGGGAAACTTTCAACCTGTTTAGGCCATTCTCCCTTTCTGAAAGCACGTAGTAATTCTTAAATATGTCAACACCCTCCAATAGAACGTTCTCCCTGTGGGGAATAAACTCTTCCCAATCTTTTGAAGCGGTATTTTCTTCAGAAGTTTTCATCAATTTAAAATTGGTAGCGCCATCCTTATTGGTAAGAATATAGAAGCTTCCATTGTAATGCAAAATCGAATACTCCAAACTTCGTTCTCTTGGCGAAAAAACTTTAAAATCACCTTTAGGCTCATCAGAACTCAAAATTTGATATTCTGAAGTGAGTGTACTTGAAGACCCTATTATTATATATTTTTTCGATTTGGATTTGTAAACAAAAGTATTGAACGTTGAATCCTTTTCATGAAAGACCAGAACATCATCTTCGGAATTAGTTCCCAATTCATGTCTGTAAATTTTGTCCGAACGAAGAGTGACGGGGTCTTTTTTCGCATAGAACAATATTTTTCCATCGTTTGCCCAAACGGAACTGCCCATGGTGTTCTCAATTTTATCTGGATACACTTCCCCTGTTATCAAATTTTTAACTTGAATGTCATATTGCCTTCGGGAAACGGTATCCACGGCAAATGAAGCCAGCATATTATCTGGACTGATTGAAATTCCTCTTAAATTATAATAGTCATGGCCTTTTGCCAATTCATTGCAATTGAACATGACTTCCTCGTCTGCCTGCTGGGTTTCCTTTTTTCGTGAATAGATGGGGTATTCTTGTCCAATTTCATATTTGGTGATATACCAATAGCCATTGTATTTATAGGGAACAGAAGAATCATCTTCTTTTATTCGGGATTTCATTTCTTGAAAAAGCGCTTCTTGGAAATTTTTTGTATGCGCGGTCATTGTGTTATAATATGTATTCTCCGCATTCAAATGATCCAACACTTCTTGATCCTCCCTATTGTTCATCCAATAGTAATCGTCTATTCTAACATCGCCATGCTTTTCAAGCTTTGTGGGAATCTTTTTTGCAATTGGATATTGGGCACCCATAGGTTCTTTTTTACTATTTTGACAAGAGGCGGCAAAAGTAAGATATAAAATGAAAAAAGTACTTTTTAAAACTAAGTGGTTCATAGTTTTTGATTTATGGCAAATTACTACTTTTGAAATGTTTTAACTATAACCGGAACTAAGATGTTTGGAGATATTATGGGAATGATGGGGAAATTAAAGGAAACCCAAGAAAAGGTAAAAGCGACCAAAGAACGACTGAATACCGTATTGATTGATGAAACATCTTCAGATGGAAAATTGAAGGTTACGCTAACAGCCAATAGAGAAATCAAGTCAATAGAGATTGATGATTCTCTTTTGCAGGACAAAGAACAGCTTGAAGACTATCTTGTTCTTACACTAAACAAGGCTATTGAAAAGGCAACCAATGTCAATGAAACAGAGTTGGCAGCCGTTGCTAAGGATGGGATGCCCAATATTCCAGGTATGGATTCGTTATTTAAATAAAGATTAATCAATGAAATTTTTTCTATCCATAATCTTTGTTCTGTTCACATATGTAGAAACATCAAGCACTGATAATGAAATAGTATGGCATACTGATTTTGAAGATGCAAAAACTGTAGCAAAAAAAGAAAAAAAGAATATCCTAATTTATTTTACAGGGAGTGATTGGTGCTCACCCTGCAAAAAATTAAAAACTGATTTGTTTGACACCAATGATTTTAAACAAATCTCCAAAAAGTTCACGCTTTTGTATGTGGATATCCCTAGAAACCATGATTTGATTTCAGGCGATCAAATGGCACACAACAAAAAGTTGCTTTCACAATTCAATAAAAAGGGTGTATTTCCATTATTTAAAATTGTAAAATCAAGTGAAAAGATAGTGGACGAATACTCCGGATATAGTATGAATGGTGATGTTAGCTATCATTTGGATTTTTTCAGAAAAAACCAATAAAAAAAGCCCCCGGTTAAAGGAGCTTTTCAAAGGTTTAAGATAGTGTTTAGTTATTTATCAACCTGAATTCTGTTCTTCTATTTATTGAATGCTCCCTTTCTGTACAAGAAACTCCATCCGAACATCTGTTTTTTAATCTTTTCTCTCCATAGCCATTAGCTACCAAGAGACTTGAATTTATCCCTTTGGAAATCAAATATTCAGCTACCGATTTTGCTCTTCTATCCGATAAATCCTGATTTGAAGAAGCAGTTCCTCTAGCATCCGTATGCGATGCTATTTCCAATTTAACACCTGGGTTTTTAGCCAAAACGGGCATTAATCGTGTATCTATTATTCGTTTTGCTTCACTGGTTAAGGTTGCACTACCCAAATTCCAATTAATTGGAAGCGCTTGGTACTCAACAAGCGAGCATTCCACCTCTTTCCAAGTGGTCAATCCACCTTTTTCCTTTAAAACCTCTTTAGTTACCGTCTTCGTTACTGCCGGAATAGTCTCTTCGGTGGTATAAGCATCTTTATCCAAAACTGTCTTTGTAATGGTTGCATATTCCGCAGGAATTATCTCTTCAACAACCTTTGAAGGTTCCAACAAAACACGTTTTGTATAGGAAGAGCTTTTTGACCCAATAGGGGTAGCAACGGAGCTTGCATTGTTGGAAAGAAGTTGAGTACTTACTGTAGAATATTCTGCAGGATATCCTTTATAACACCAATATCTACAATCATCCGGGTTTCCAGATGCGCAATCTGGAGCAGGTGACCCAAGTTCCCAAAGGGCATAAGCAGGTTTAATTTCAATTGTTTCTGAACTTGAGGAAAACGATGCTGGGACAATCCTAAGGGTATTTCCTCCCTCTTTAGCAACAAATGTTACCGTTTCCGTTCCCCATTTCTCTGGAATTATGGTCAATTTTTTGCCTTCTTCCTTTATAAGAACCCTTTCTGTTACTTCTTTGAAAGTAGCAGGGATTGTTTTTAAAACTTTATACGCAGGTTTTACGGTCACTGTTACAGTTTCATTTACATAAACATCTGGTGTAGTACAGCGTACATAACATTTTCCAGGTTCTGGGTTAGAAGGTAAATCTTGTGCATTCATGAATGCAGTGCCTAAAATTGTAAGGCAGAGTACTAGTTTTTTCATTTTAATAATAATAGTTAGTGATTAATATTTGAATTAGCATTTCTATAATTATTAGAAACCTATTTCTTAAAAAAGTCACAAAACCTGAAGAATTATTAAATATTCAATAACTAGCCACTATATTTTGTCAATGGCGAAAAGCGCTATTTCTCTAGGAATTCGGAAGTTTACACTATTTTTTGAAGTACTTCTAAAAAAACAGAATGCATATCCTTTGTATAATTTAAATGGGTGACAATCCTTAGTTTCCCTTGTCCCATACCTATAATTGAAATTCCATTTTCTTCCAGTTTGGATAAAAATAGTTCAGAAGAAAGTTTTGATTCATCCAACTCAAAAATGATAATATTGGTCTCAATGGGTTCTACTTTTTTAATAAAATCCAGTCCTGAAAGAACTTCGCCAATTTCTTTTGCCCGATTGTGATCATCAACCAATCGTTCAATATGGTTGTCCAACGCATAAATACCTGCAGCAGCCAAAAATCCTGCTTGACGCATGCCACCTCCCAATACTTTTCTTACTCGAAGCGCATCATCTATCAACTTTTTATCTCCAACCAAAACCGAACCTACAGGACAACCCAGTCCTTTACTCAAGCAAACGCTGATAGAATCAAATAAGGCTCCATAATCCTTTGCAGCCTCATTTTTTGCAACTAAAGCATTCCAAATACGTGCACCATCCAAATGGTAGTTTAGTCCATTGGAATCACAAACCGTTTTGATTCTTTTCAATTCCTCAAAATCCCAACAGGCTCCTCCTCCTTTATTGGTGGTATTTTCAATACAGACCAGCTTTGTTAAGGGACTATGATAAAAATCTGGAGGGTTTATGGCTTGTTCAACTTGTTCGGCCTTCATCATTCCCCGCTCACCATCTACTAATTTACAGGACACTCCACTGTTAAAACTTACACCGCCCCCTTCATAATTATAGATATGGGCATATTTATCACAAATCAACTGTTCTCCTGGTTGGGTATGCAGTTTAATTGCTGTTTGATTAGTCATCGTGCCACTAGGAAAAAAAAGTGCGGCTTCCATACCAAAAAGTTTTGCCACTTTTTCTTCCAAAGCATTCACACTTGGATCAGCTTTAAAAACATCATCACCCACCTCAGCGGTCATCATGGCTTCCAGCATTCCCACAGTTGGTTTGGTGACCGTATCACTAATCAGATTGATTTTCATAAAGTATTTGATTTAGTCCATACAATTCATCCCAATGGGCGAACCATCAGGAATCTTAGGGGATGGAACTACTTTAAAACTTGAAGGGTTTTTAAGAAAACTATCTATGAGTCTGACCATTTCCGCAGAAATTGCGCTCTTCCCATTATTTAGGAGTGAAGTTCTAATTGTTTTTAATGCCTCAATTGAAATTGCATTTACCTGCGGGTGCACTGCATCTGCCGCGGCTAAATTTATAATATGATTGAGTACCCTAAAATTTATGGTCTGTTGTACTTCATCCAAATAAGGTTCTTTGCGGGATTTTTCCAAAGTACTTTTGACCAAAGTATTTAAAACGTCAGCCAACCCAACTTGGTTTTTGTCCAAACTTTTCTGCTGAATTAAACGCGACGCTCTTTCTGGATGCAATAAAAGTCTTAAGGTCATATCTGCGGAAGTTTCAGCTGCTGAAAGGGCATCAAAAGAAACCCCCATTCTTCCTTTAAAAGACTCGCGACTGCGTCCATAGCCAATAGCTCTTGGAGGAAATAGATTCAATTTATCCTTTGGAATAGCAATTTCTTCCGCATTTAGAGTTTTTAAAATTGACTTTAAGGCATTTTCCTGTGTAGTTGAATTTATGATATGAACCGTACGTTGTCCATCTCCTTTGATAGTATAATTGTAATCCAATCCTCCCACAAGTTTAGAAACAGCTTCCGTTTGGTATCTGTGAAAAAAATAGAGTGGTGCAAAAACATCCTCCAACATAGAGTTTGGTTCTCCAGTACGTATATTATCCATTGAAAAGTTAGCGATTGCAGTTTTTCTGATGTTTAGCACCTTATCCAATTCCTGGGCAGCATCTTTTCCATTATCCCACAGATGCGCAAGTGCATGTGCACCTCCTTGTGGACGTGCATCTTGATCTGAAATATACCGAAGGCCATCGGCCTGCGCTTGTTTCAATATTGCATCCAATCCATCTTTTTCGTTAGTGTTGTTTGGGAAATCAGAGTAGGAATAAGCCACGGTAACTTTATCCCATTCCCCTATTCCAATATCATAAGCATTTGAAAAACTGATTGTATTGCCTTCCACTTCAAACTGCGGGTGTGGGTAATCCATAACGGAAGCCCTGCCGTTTGTACTTGCAGCAAAATTGTGTGCAAAGCCAAGCGTATGACCAATTTCATGTGCGGATAATTGCCTAATCCTGGCCAAAGCCATTTCTAGCATAGGTTCGTAGTTATCATCACGTTCGGCAAAAGGTTGGTTCATCAAAGCTTGTGCAATCAAAAAATCTTGACGTATTCGTAAACTTCCCAGACTTACATGTCCTTTTATAATTTCACCTGTGCGTGGGTCTGTAATGCTGCTTCCATAGCTCCAACCTCTTGTTGAACGATGTACCCATTGGATAACATTATACCGGGCATCCAAAGGATCAGCATCATCAGGTAGAATTTTTAATTGAAAAGCATCTTTATATCCTATGGTTTCAAAAGCTTGATTCCACCATCTACCTCCTTCCAATAATGCAGAACGCACAGGTTCTGGAGTTCCATTATCCAAATAATAGATTATGGGTTCTTCTGCCTCGCTAACATCAGCTGCAGGATTCTTTTTTTTAAGTCGATGCCGGGTAACAAAACGCTTAAGAATCGGTTCCTGTACGGGAGTTGCATAATCATAATAGGAAAAAGGATAAGAACCACAGCGTGGGTCAAAAACCCTTTTTTCATACGTATCATCTGGCAATTCAATTAGGGAATGGTGTTGCGCTACCGTTACCAAACCAGGGTTTGGAGTTACGGAACGAATAAAACCACCCTCTGCACTACCGGTAAAAGTAAGGGTTACATCAAACTCCACATTTTTTGGAAAAGCCTTGGTTCGCTCAAAAGCCAACGCACTCTTGGATTTATCCAGACTGTAGGAGCCTTGTTTGCTTTGTTTTAACCTATTGGAGACACCATGGGCATCCCGCATTAAGAAATCAGTTATATCAACCAAATAGTTTCCTTTGGACTCTTCTTCAATTTTAAACCCGTGAAGAACAGATTTGGCAAACGCTTGTTCCACCGACTTTTTTTCCAATTCATTTTGGGTAAGCGCCCTAAACTTCAAATTGGGCTGTATTAATAATAACTTGTTCCCTGCTTTTCTAAAGAAAACAACCTGCTCATTGCCCAATTGACCTCTATCCAAGCCAATATCATTACTGCCAATTCCGCTACTCAGGGAATACACATACAAAAATTCTTTTTCAAGTTCATTTACCTCCAAAAAAATCTTGTCCGTTGCGTCATCGTAATAAAAGTTAAAGTACCCATTGAATTTTTGGTAATTTTTGGTCTTATCAAAACTTTGGGCATTTAGAAATCCTGTTGCAAATACTATTTGCAAAATGTAAAAAATATATTTTTTCATGTCTGAGTTAGTTCTATCTAAAAATAGTTAAAAAAGACCTAAAGTATACGTATAACACTTAGCTTTTTATGAGTCATGATTCTGTAATATTATGGCATAATTTTTATCAAATTCATCATTTTAAAGGTTCATTTTTACAATAATCCCATCAATATTGTGAATTTAATGTTATAATTTTTATGAAGATTTATGAAGCCAAACACCGAACACCAAATATTTTCATCTTACAATAAAAAAGATGGCTTTTTTGATGAAGTTTTTAACAGCAATGGAGATGCCAAATCCATTTATAAAAAACTGTTTGACCTATACGGAGACCACTCTGTTGCTGAGTATGTCCAATTGAACAACAAGGCAAAGGCTTCATTCTTTAATCAAGGGATCACATTTCAAGTTTATGGTGAAAAGGAAGCAAAGGAAAAGATTTTTCCCTTTGACCTCTTTCCCAGAATAATAGACGCTGATGAGTGGAACACCATTGAAGCCGGATCCATTCAACGTAGTAGGGCTTTAAATCTTTTTTTATGGGATGTTTACCATGACAAAAAAATAATCAAGGATAAAATAGTACCTCTAGAGCTTTTGAGCTCATCATCAAACTATCTCCATCAAATGATTGGTGTAGATCCTCCCAATGGCATATACAATCATGTTTCCGGAATTGATATTATTAAGCATGCTGATGGAAATTATTATGTGTTGGAAGATAATATTCGATGTCCATCTGGGGTAAGCTACGTAATATGTAATCGTACAGCACTTAAAAGAGCACTTTTTGGGGTTTTTAATCATTATCAAGCGCATACCGTTACCAATTATGCCGAAAACCTCATGGAGATTCTTGAAAGTGTCAAACCACAAGGTGTAGATATACCTACCTGTGTGGTCATTACACCCGGTATGTATAATTCTGCGTATTACGAACATTCGTATCTGGCCAAAGCTATGGGGGTTGAGCTTGTTGAAGGCAGGGATTTGTTTGTGGAGAATGACTTTGTCTACATGAAAACCATCAATGGACCAAAGAAAGTAGATGTAATTTATAGACGCATAGATGATCTTTTTATAGACCCTTTAGAATTCAACCCAGATTCTACACTAGGGCTTCCAGGTCTATTTTCAGCCTATAGAAAAGGTAATGTTTGTTTGGCAAATGCACCTGGAACAGGAGTTGCTGATGACAAGGCAATCTATACGTATATGCCCGAAATCATAAAATATTACTTGGATGAAGAACCCATACTCAGTAACGTAAAAACCTACCATTGCAGCAGACAGAATGAGTTAAAGTATGTTTTGGAAAATGTAGACAAACTTGTGGTCAAACCTGTTGATGAAGCCGGAGGTTATGGAATTTCAATAGGAAATAAACTAACCAAAAATGAAATTGAAGAGGTGAAAAAACGAATACTCAAAGATCCAAGAAAATATGTTGCCCAGCCAATTTTATCATTATCCGTACACCCCACATATATTGAGGACAAAAATTCCTTTGAACAACGACATATTGATTTGAGAACATTCACCTTATTGGGAAAGGATAAAGAATTTGTATTGAAAGGAGGATTAACCCGAGTTGCATTACAGGAAGGAAACTTAATCGTTAATTCATCCCAAGGTGGTGGTTCCAAAGATACTTGGGTTCTAAAAAAATAAACAGCCTATATGCTTGCAAGAGTTGCAAATAATCTTTTTTGGATGGGTCGTTACATAGAACGTTCCGAGCACATTGCCAGATTTATGAACGTAAATTACTTTTCATCCTTGGATGCTCCCAATACATTATCCCAGTCTAGACAGTTTGTATTGAAATCCATGCTTTTTATGGTTGGGCGACCGGTAAGCAATGATGAACTGATTCTAAACGAGGAACAAGTAATATATGATTTGGGTCTAAATTCGGACAAACCGTATTCCATATTAAATAATATTAAAGCAATTCGAGAAAATGCCAATAGCGCTAGGGATTTAATTTCTACCGAACTATATGAGGCCATAAATAAGTTTTATCATTTCATATTAAATTATGAATCTGATGTTTTGGTAAAACGAGGTCTTTATGATTTCACTGTAAACGTTACCGAAAGTTCTTCCATTCTAAGAAATAAAATAAGGGGAACATTGTTACATGATCAGGTTTATGCAATCATTATGCTTGGAATAAACATTGAAAGGGCAACACAAATAATACGAATAATCAATACCAAATACAATGATGCCTTAAACGCTCAAGGAAGCTATGGCAATAAAATTGCCCACAGTTCCGAATGGTCTACGCTTCTGAAATGTGCAGAGGCCTATGACATGATGCGACGCCTATATAAAAAGACACCCGCAAGTGTGACTACCCTTGAGTTCCTTGTGCTTAACGCAGATTGTCCGCGGTCGGTAATGAACAGCCTAAATCAAATTTGCAGTCATGTCCAGGTCTTGGACCAATCAAAATATCCCGTAAAAAATTCTACCTCCTGTTTAGTTGGAAAACTAAGGTCTAAATTTAGCTTTATGCAGGTCGAAGAGATTGAAAAAGACATCAAAGGCTTTATAGACCAGATTTTGGATGATCTTTTTAAAATTAGTGAAAGAATGGAGCAAGAGTTTTTTAATTACTAAATTCCCCTTCCATATTTAATCAATTATACCCCTATGTCGCTTGAATATACAGTAACCTACTGTACTGAAAACTCTTATGAGAATGATGTTTCCGAAGCCTTTTGGCAGTTCTGTATTATTCCAGAAAACAACACCACCCAAGATCTTATTTCCTGGGATTTTGATAACAGTTTAAAAGCGTTGAACGAAGTTTCCATAAATGGATTTGGTTTTCAAGTGGTTCGAATCCATCCTAAACAACTTTTTAAAAAAATAACCTTTAAAGCCAGTTTTAAGCTCATCAAAAAAGAAATAAACCCCTATGATTTTATTCTGAACCATGAAGTTTCAGAAGATTACGCTACTATTAACAGTATTGTGTTCATTGCCGATCATGAACCCTTCTTGAGAAAAACACGTTTTACAAAACTTGCTGAAAAGTACAAATCACTATTTCTATTTGATTCAACAAAATTGATTTTCGATAACTTATTGGAATTGAACAGCTGGGTTTTTGAGCATTTATATTTTAAAGTGGGCGTTACGGATGTGCATACAAGCTTGGATGAGATTATTGAAAAAAGACATGGGGTCTGTCAGGATTTTGTACACTTATACTGCGCCATTGCAAGGGAAAATAATGTTCCGGTCAGGTATGTGTCCGGGTATTTACATCAAGGCAATGGCTATTTTGGAGATTCCCAAATGCATGCTTGGGTAGAAGCATTTGTTCCAAATGTTGGGTGGGTGGGATTTGACCCAACCAATAATATTTTAGTGGAGCACAACCATCTAAAAGTTGCCCACGGAAAGGACTATCATGATTGTCCCCCAATAAAAGGGGTGGTATATTCCAAAGGACGGAACACTACAAAATATGTTGTGGAAGTGCAGGCATCCCAACAATAATAAGCATCCATTATTTCAATAAAGAAGTGTACTTTTGCCCAAAATTTCTACAAATATGGTTACCACAGATCAACAGAAGGATCTTATTGAGCGCCTTGGTGCGTTGAGGAGGTATCTTTGACATTGATGCCAAACTCATTGAAATAGAAAATGAGGAAGAAAAGACCCTAGCTCCAGGGTTTTGGGATAATTCCCAACAAGCTCAAATTCAAATGAAATCGCTTAAGTCCAAGAAAAGATGGGTTGAGGATTTCAATTCTGCCAAATCATTGGTGGGCGATCTTGAGGTATTGATGGAATTCCAACAATTAGGTGAGGTTTCTGAAGACGAAGTAACGCAACAATTTGATAAGTCCCGTATTCTAATTGAAGACTTGGAATTTAAAAACATGTTGTCCGATGAAGGTGACGAGCTTACCGCAGTACTTCAAATAACGGCTGGTGCCGGAGGTACGGAAAGCTGTGACTGGGCCGCAATGCTTATGCGCATGTATTTAATGTGGAGTGAAAAGAGTGGTTACAAGGTCAAAGAGCTCAATTATCAAGAAGGTGATGTTGCTGGAATAAAGACAGTTACCCTAGAAATTGAGGGAGAATTTGCTTTTGGTTGGCTGAAAGGAGAGAATGGAGTGCATAGATTGGTACGAATTTCTCCGTTTGATAGCAATGCAAAACGGCATACCTCTTTTGCTTCCGTTTATGTATATCCGCTTGTGGATGATTCCATAGAAATAGATGTGAATCCTTCAGATATTGAAATTACAACAGCACGGTCTAGTGGTGCGGGTGGACAAAATGTAAACAAGGTTGAAACCAAAGTGCAATTGGTGCACAAACCTACCGGAATCCAAATTTCCTGTTCCGATTCCCGCTCACAACATGACAATCGGGCCACAGCCATGAAAATGCTGAAATCCCAGTTGTATGAAATTGAGCTGCGGAAAAAACAAGAAGCCAGGGCAGAAATTGAATCTACCAAAATGAAAATAGAGTGGGGCTCGCAAATTCGAAATTATGTAATGCACCCATACAAATTGGTTAAAGATGTTAGAACGGGAGAAGAAACGGGTAACGTTGATGCAGTGATGGATGGAGAACTGAATCAGTTTCTAAAAGCCTTTCTGATGATGATGGGACAAAAAGAAGAATAAGTCAATACCTCAAAATTTAAAAAATGATAAAAATATATCACAATCCAAGATGTAGAAAATCCAGAGAAGGGTTGGAACTTTTGGAACAATCAGGAAAGGAATTTGAGGTTGTTCTCTATTTGGATGAGGTTCCTTCCAAAGAAGAGTTAGAGACCCTAATTCAAAAACTTGGAATCCCCCCAATGGAGTTGGTTCGAAAAAACGAAACCGTTTGGAAAGAACAATACAAGGGTAAAGATCTAAGTGAAAATGCAATTATTGATGCAATGATTACAAATCCAAAACTAATAGAACGCCCAATAATTGTGAAGGGAAAAAAGGCTGTAATTGGAAGACCCTCGGAAAAAATCAATGAGCTAATCAACTAAATAATAGTGGCAAGACTTTTGATTGTAACAGTATAACGTTAAATTGCCTAAATAAGGATTTAACTTGGTTGGATTAAACCCTAATTAAATTTGAGATCACACAACATACTAAAGTCATGAAACGTATACAGACCAACATTTTACTCACTGCCTTATTCGGTTTACTCTCCTTTAACTCACTAATTGCCCAATATGGCTATGGAAGTCAATATGGAGGTAGAAACGGTAGGGGAAGTACATTGCCACAAGTTCAAGACACTCCAAAAAAAGAAGAACCACTTACTGTAGAAGAAATAGTGGACAAGGAAATGCCCGCTATCACTGAAACATTGGAACTGAATCCTTTTGAAGAAGCCGTTGTACGAACCACATTAATAAAATATGTCCAACAGCGTAAAGAACTTAGAATCCTGGAACTCGAGCCTACAAAAATGCGTGAGGAAATGGAACGATTGGAAAAGGAGCAGAACGAGGAAATGAAAGCAGGCCTTCCCGAAGAAAAATACGATGCCTATTTGGAGCTGTTAAAGAACAAGTTTAAGACCAAAAAGAAAAAAAAGAAGAAATCCAAAAAAGATAAGGACAAGTCCTAGCATCAACTTCTTTTCTCAATCAACCTAACTCTGTCGATGACAGGTTAAATTTTGTTGTTTGTGGTTTATTTTTTTTAACCTCCAATTCTATTCTAAATTTCGCAGTAGAATCAATCAAAAAACTGCGATAAAATGCAAAAGCTTATTATACTGGTATTGTTGTTTTTAGCAATCAACGCCGTTGGACAAAAAAGACCAAGGGGGCAACAGGGCCAGCCAATTAAAATAAGCGGAACAGTAGTGGATAAGGACACTGGAGAACCTCTGGAATACGCTACTTTGGTATTACAGAAGGCCAAAGAACCTGATAATGTAACAGGCGGAATTTCAGATGAAACAGGAAAATTTGAAGTAGAAACAACACCTGGGCTTTACAATATACGTGTTGAATACATCTCCTACTCCACTTATGAACTAAAAGAACAGCAGTTACGAACCTCAAAGGACTTGGGCGTTATACAATTGGCCATTGATGTTGAACAACTTGAGGCAGTAGAAGTAGTTGGAGAACGCACTACGGTTGAACTTCGGTTGGATAAAAAGGTATACAATGTTGGAAGCGACCTAACCGTAAAAGGAGGCTCGGTGACCGACGTCCTGGACAATGTACCCTCGGTTACCGTGGATGTTGAAGGAAATATAAGCCTTCGTGGAAATGAAAGTGTCCGTATCCTTATCAATGGAAAGCCATCTGCCCTTTCAGGTTTAAGCCCAGATGCGTTGCAACAACTTCCGGCAGAAGCAATTGAAAAAGTTGAAGTCATCACCAACCCATCCGCCCGTTATGACGCCGAAGGAACTGCAGGAATCCTAAACATCATCCTTAAACAGAGTAAAACAGCAGGATTAAATGGTTCCGTAAATCTTTTTGCAGGAAATCCAGATGTTTTGGGAGGGGCCTTAAGTTTAAACTTGAGACGGGATAGATTCAATATTTTCACAAATACCTCCTATCGCTATAGAAACGCCCCGGGAAATGCCCAGTTTATACAGGAAAACTTTGACGATGATGGCAACACGGTAAGTTTCCAGGATGAGTTCAGGAATTACCAACGGGAAGATGACGGATTCAACACCAATATTGGTTTTGAGCTGTTTTTGGATGAAGATGCAACAAGTAGCATTACCAATTCCCTTGTTTATAGAAAGTCATCTGGAGAAAATACGGTAAACGTGGACTTTTTTAATTTTGATGAAGTAAGGGACCCAACCATTCAGAGAAATCGGTTTACAATGGAAGATGAGGCGGATGAAGACGTACAATACGCATTGAATTATCAAAAAAAGTTTAAAAAAGACGGACATGTCCTAACGGCAGACTATCAATATTCAAAGGGGACTGAAATAGAGGATTCCTTGATTGAAGAAGTTGTTTTGGGTGAAAATACCACCTTGCCCACCGAACAGACCATTAATGATGAAAGTCAAACAAACCAACTGTTGCAATTTGATTATGTCTTGCCCTTTGGAAAGGATAACCAGTCCCAGTTTGAAGTAGGATATCGCGGTACTTTTAACACATTCAATACCGATTTTGTATTTGGGATAGTGGACCAAGGAGTTTTAACTCCTGATCCAGATTTTAGCAATGAACTTATTTACACTGAAAATGTAAATGCTGCCTATACCCAATTGGGAACCAAAATGAACAAGTTCAGCATATTGGGCGGTATCCGTATGGAAGCATCGGATATTGGCGTGGAATTGGTCAATACCAACGACCTTAGCACAAAGAAATACGTGGACTGGTTCCCATCCATTTTTCTTGGATATGAGTTTTCCGAGTATGAACAATTCACAATCAGTTATAGCCGAAGATTAAGAAGACCAAGGTCTAGGTATATCAATCCATTTCCTTCAAGATCTAGTAACACCAATCTGTTTCAAGGAAATCCTGATTTGGACCCGACTTACACCAATGCTTTCGACTTGGGGTATTTGGTTCGGGGTGAAAAAGTGACCTTCACCACTTCGGCCTATTACAATCATTCCACTGGAGTATTTCAATTTATAACCCAAGAAACGGGAGGTTTTGTGGAAATAGAAGATCCTGACAATCCTGCAGACCCAATTTTAGTGCCCATTCAGGTACGGACACCCATAAATTTAGCCACAGATACCAGATATGGGGCAGAGTTGACCACAACCTACACCCCAAAAAAGAACTGGCGACTTACTTGGAACCTAAATCTTTTTCAACAAAACTTGAGAGGTGATTTCTCATACATCAACTTTCAAAATGAGGAAATAACACAAAATTTTGATGCGGACAATTTTACTTGGTTTACCCGATTAAGCTCCAAAATACCTTTTCCTGCGGGAATAGAGTCGCAAGCCAATATTTTTTATAGTGGCAAACAAGTAGATGCACAAAATGTGAACAAGGGCATTCTTTATGCTAACCTCGCGTTCAGCCGAGATGTTATAAAAGATGTAGCCACGTTATCGCTAAGTGTTAGTGATTTGTTCAATTCAAGAAAAAGAATAACAGAAACGAGAACGGAAACTGTTTTTACGGAAAGTGAGTTTCAGCGACGGGAACGACAGCTCACGGTATCATTTTTATACCGGTTTAACCAACCCCAGAATGAAAGAAACGGAAGAGGCAACGACAGAAATGGTGGTGGTGATGAAGATTTTGATTTTGAAGGGTAACAAAAAAGGAGCTTAAAAGCTCCTTTTTTTATTCGTTTCGCTGGGCTTTTTTGGCCTCGCGTCTTTCTTTATACATCTCCATCAGGTTTCCAAATAACCAATAGGGTACTACAAAAGTCAATAAGAAAATCATTAACCAAAAACCTATGGTTAAAATGGTTAAAAAAGCTATAAAACCTAAATATTGGTCAAAGTCAAACATGATTTATCCTTTTGTTGTACAAAGATACTTTGAATTGCTATAAAAAAACAAATCTCTGGTTAAAAAATGTCTACTTCCCGTACGTTTTCTCCTTTAAGTAATTGATTTTTCTGAGATTGATGGGAACAAGCAATTACCTATAGCCAATTTTGTAAGGCGTTTTTTTCTATATATTTTTTATTAGATTTATCAATTTCCCAAAGTTCATATATCCTTTCGATTTCTTCATCACTTATCAAATTTAATCCGCTTTCTTTTTCGGTCTCCAATAACCTATTTAAAATTATCTCTCTACCTTCCAATGTTATTGGACCTAATCCTTTCACACCATTTCTTCTGAAATCACAGCGATATTTTTCATTATTCCTAAATTCTGAAATCCAGTTACGAAATTCATATAATTCTTTTAATTCCGAATAGCCATTTTCAATTAGATTTCCCATTGATTTGTCTTTTCTGACCACTGTGCAAGTCCAACATCCAAACCTTGAGTTACCACAAGATGAACCTTTTGTTTCTTTATACGCCGGACATTCGGATTCAGCATCTTGGTAAATATCTCTAATTTTAGAGAAATCAATACTTTTTGGAAAATCGGAATATCTCAAAGTCAACCATACATCTTCTAATGTATGATTAATAATTGGGCTAAAAATAATTTTGTTTGATGAACCATTTTGTTTCAGATAATACTCGTTTACTGTTTTGTGTTTTTTAATAGTTCTATCCCTTTGCTCACTTTCTGTATTTCTAATTCCAAGTAAAATAATAGCCTTGTCATCTTTTTCAATTAATTGTTTTACTGGATTTATTCTCAGTTTATCAGTACACCATCTAAAAATATTAGTTGGTGTAGGATATCCACGACCTATTACTTTAACAAAAAATCTATCGTTTAATTTAGGTTTAAGTATTTTAAACTTTAGCGGTATATTATGTAGGGTGCATTCTTTCTTTAATTTCTCAAATGTCTCAAAAACATAATCAGTTACTATCGGGTTCTCGACTCCTGTATCACAATACATTACAGTAACATCTTTGTGAAATTTATCAATTTTCATTAGAGCATTGAAAACTAATGATAGCATAGAGGAAGAATCTTTGCCTCCACTATAGCCAATAAACCAAGGAATATCATTTTTTTGATATTCCTGAATTATCATTTCCATAGCATTTTTATCTCCTTTGGTCATCAAATCAAATATTATTTACCATACCATCAATTATCTCATCTACTCTGTTGATGTGGTGTGTTTCTATATATTCGATTTGTTCGTTAGATAATTTAATATGCTTTAGAAAAGCTAAAATGTGGGAGACTAATGAAATAAGAGATATTAAAATTAAAATAAAACTACCCATTAATAATGAGTTGGCTGCTTCTTTAAAAATCATAATTGAAACCAAAAATACGATTGAGAAGAAAAAACTAATTAAAACTAAATCAGCAGTTGATGTCCAGATAAGTCCATTGAAAAAAACATTGATTTGTTTTTTCTTTAAAGATTCATCATTATCAATAATATTATAAAATACACCACTTTTCAGTCTGTTGTTTTTATATAAAAATTGTTTCTGCTCATCTGTTAAACTTTTAGTGTGTAGTTTAATCATATGATTTTTAATATTCAAGTCTATTTTTTTATGAGAAAAATTGGTAATTAGAAACCTAATATCTGTTAAGTAAAATAACGTACCAAAAGCAATTGCAATAAGAAGTGGGATTGAATATTCTTCAAATTCTATTTCTGCAAATGATTTATCTGTTATTATGAAGTAGTAATAAGTACCAATTATAACTGCTATTATACCTGGTATTAACAATCGTAATTTCTTTAATGTATTTTGTTCCATAGTTTAATTCAAATGCCTTACAACGGTTCGGCTAAGATTTCGTTGCGGACATTTCCAACGGAAATTGTCCGTATGCAATCTAGCCTTGTTAATTGTTATTAGGTTTGAAGTTAACGAAAATGCAGCAATGAATTTTAGCCAATGTTGTGCATAGTTTTAATTAAATTGCTCCTATAACATTCATTGTCCCTTGAATTATTATAATCGCTATTAATATCAAACCGGATAAAAATGCGATGTTAGTCAATACTAATTCAGTTTTTCTACAAGCAAGTGCATATTTGTATATCCTCCAAAACACTTTTGACTCATTTTTACTCCCAGATTCATAATAACTTTCCAATGAGTTTTCTACAAAGGTGTAAACCATTGCTTTTTCAACATACTTTTCTTCAAGCTCCCTTATTTCGATTTTTTGTAGATATCCTATCCGTTTTTCACCTTCAAAAAGATTCTCGATAAAACCAATTTTATTCATTAAACTGTGAGTAATACCAAGTTCATTTTTGTACTCGATTAGATGACCAAAGTTTTTTTTGTTGGTAGTGAAATTGGAGTAAGAGTCGTTTTCTTTTATGATGTTGGGAGCCCTTAGGTTATAGACTAATGATCCAATAGTAAATAATAGTGCAGCAAAAAAGAATAGTTTCCAATTGAAGGGTAAAGTGAGAACAAATTGGAATTCGTAACCACCTAGTATGAGATCAACAGGAGAATTAATGCTTGAGAATAATTTGGCAATTACTGGGACAATAAATAGATATATGTAAGAGCTATTTACTATCTTATTCTGCCCCAATACGGAAATTTGTTTCCAGTTAAGAGTGTATTTACCAATCCAAGAATTCATTATTTTTAAAATTATGCACAACTCATAAATAAGTAGGTAGTATACAAAATGCCCATACAGGCAAAAGATATATCCATTCCAATCCTAGTTGTTTTTGACACACCAATTACACATACTTAGTGTAGGGCCATTGGGTCCATCAAAAACAGATTCGTAAGTAGTTTTGGGGAGAACCGTGAAATTATAATTTTTCCAACAAAACCCATTACAGAAAAACCTTAGTTTTTTTGGGGCTTTTGTTCTATTTGGCCTTTTGGGTAAAATCAATCAACAAGTACCGCAACTAATACCATGGTGCCCATGGCACTGTTAGGTATCCACCAAAAATTGGTTGGGGGATAAAACGCCTAAGGCTTACCTTTGTAGTGATAAAACTTAGAACATGAGCTTTAGAATAGAAAAGGACACGATGGGCGAGGTACAAGTGCCATCGGAAAAATATTGGGGCGCACAAACCGAGCGTTCCCGAAACAACTTTAAAATTGGTGCTCCGGCATCCATGCCACTGGATGTGGTTTACGGGTTTGCCTATTTAAAAAAGGCCGCCGCCTATACCAATCATGAGCTTGGTGTTCTTGCTCCTGAAAAACGGGATTTGATCGCCCAGGTTTGTGATGAAATCCTAACAGGAAAGCATGACGACCAATTTCCCTTGGTCATCTGGCAAACGGGTTCAGGTACCCAAAGCAATATGAACGTAAATGAGGTCATTGCAAACCGGGCCCATGAAATTGCCGGTAAAAAAATTGGGGAGGGCGAAAAAACCATTCAACCCAATGATGATGTGAATAAAAGTCAATCCTCTAACGATACCTTCCCTACGGGAATGCATATTGCTGCTTATAAAAAGATTGTAGAGGTTACTATTCCAGGTGTTGAACAATTGCGGGATACTCTGGATAAAAAATCCAAGGAATTTGAAAAAGTTGTAAAAATAGGACGTACGCATTTGATGGATGCCACTCCCCTAACCTTGGGGCAAGAGTTTTCCGGTTATGTCGCACAGCTGAACCATGGACTCAAGGCGCTAAAAAATACTTTAGGGCATCTAAGTGAGCTTGCGCTGGGTGGAACCGCTGTAGGTACAGGATTAAACACTCCAAAAGGGTACGATGTGCTTGTGGCCAAATACATTGCACAATTTACGGGGCTTCCTTTTATTACTGCTGAAAACAAGTTTGAGGCTCTCGCATCCCATGATGCCATAGTTGAAAGTCATGGGGCTTTGAAACAACTTGCGGTATCCCTGAATAAAATTGCAAATGATATTCGAATGATGGCTTCTGGGCCGCGTTCTGGAATTGGGGAAATCATCATTCCTGCCAATGAACCCGGCAGTTCCATTATGCCCGGAAAGGTAAATCCAACCCAATGCGAAGCATTGACCATGGTATGTGCCCAGGTTATTGGTAATGATGTTGCCATAAGCGTTGGTGGAACCCAGGGACATTATGAACTGAATGTTTTTAAACCCATGATGGCCGCCAATATTTTACAATCAGCGCAATTAATTGGTGATGCCTGTGTAAGTTTTGACGTAAACTGTGCTGTTGGTATTGAACCCAATCATGAGGTCATCAAGACATTACTGAACAACTCTCTAATGCTGGTCACCGCCTTAAACACCAAGATTGGCTATTACAAAGCGGCCGAGATTGCCAATACGGCACACAAAAATGGAACTACGTTAAAAGAAGAAGCCGTTAATTTGGGTTATGTTACCCCTGAAGAATATGATGAGTGGGTAAAACCCGAAGATATGGTGGGAAGCTTAAAATAGAGTTCTATCAAATAGAGATAAAAAAAACCCGATTCAAATAGAACCGGGCTTTTTTATAAAGTGGATAGTGTATATTATTTTAATGCGAACTTGGAAGTTCCCAATAATTTTAATCCATTGTCATATACGTTTACCATATAATTTCCTTTTTGGAAATCAGATGCTGGCTTATTGATGTAATCACAAACATCCAAAGAACTGTTCTCATAGTAAAAGTTAGTTCCTTTGCTATACGTAATAGAGGCTCCTTCGTCATTTGACTTAGAAAAACTGTCTCCCAATACGTTACCTTGAGGATCTAATACTTCAACAAAAAATTCTCTGTCACCAGCTTCAGCAATTACGTTATCAGCAATTGTAAAGCAAACTTTAAATTTATCTGTAGACTTAGCTCTTGAAGTAGAAACCAATTTTCCGCTGCTTCTTTCTTTAACAGCATCGACAGTAAAAGTAGTAAGGCTTAGCGCAGAACCTCTTTCAACGGCATCAGCCAATTGTGTGTTTTGAACTACAAGAGAATCATTAAATACAGTTTGCTTTTCAAGCTCAACAAATGTGCTGTCTCTCTGCATGGCCAACAAGGTGTTGGAAGATGTTAAAGAATCAACCTGCTTTAACAATGCTTCTCTTTCGGCTTTAAGAACGCTAACTTGTCTTCTGTATCTAGAAAGTGATGCAATATCAGCCTTCATTCCACTTACAGAATCAATGTATTTTGCAATATTGTCCCTAGCAGCTACCAATTCTTCGTTTGTAGCATTGCTTTCCAAAATAGCTTTATCATATTCAGATTTTAAGCTATTCAAATCTTCAACAACCAATTCTTTTTCCTGCGTAAGCGCAGTAGTGGTCTTCTTTTTATCTTGGTAAAGACTTACAGTATAAATAATAGTTCCTAAAAGAACCACTCCAAGTAAGCCAGCTATTACCTTTAATCCGTTGTTACTTTTTGTTTCAGTCATATCTTTTAAATTAATTGATCTTTATGTTTTTAAGTGTATCTGATCAATTGTGTTTGGTTTATATACGGGTATGTGTTTGTTTTGGATTATATCAGATGAAATAATGCTGAAAAATTAGCTTTAAAACCTGTAGAAGCCTTAATTTTAAAGGAACTACCAAATAGTACAATCATGAAAAAAAATATCACATCTACTGTATTTTGTTTGCTCTTTCTTGTTTCTTGTACCCAAATTACAGCGCAAACTGCCTTGAATGCGTTGAAAATCATTCCTATTGAGCATGCTACCACAATTCTGGAGTGGAAAGACATCACCATATATATAGACCCTGTAGGTGGGAAAAAAGCTTTTGAAAATCAAAAACTTCCCGATTTAATTTTGATTACCGATATCCATGGAGATCATTTCAGTTTAGAGACATTGCAGGAATTGAATACCGAAAAAGCTAAAATTATGGTTCCCCAGGCCGTTGCGGACAAAATACCTGAGGAATTTACACCGCAAATAGACGTTTTGAACAACGGGGATTCCAAAGAGCGTTATGGAATTACAGTTGAAGCCATTCCTATGTATAATTTAAGGGAGGAGGCCTTAAAATTTCATTCCAAAGGAAGAGGTAACGGGTATGTACTTAATATTGATGGACAACGTATCTACTTTTCTGGAGATACGGAAGGCATACCTGAAATGCGTGCCTTACCAAATATTGACAAAGCTTTTATCTGCATGAACCTTCCATACACCATGACGGAAGAAAGTGCAGCCGATGCGGTTTTAGCGTTTAAGCCCAAAGAAATATACCCATATCACTATCGAGGAAGGCCCAATGTAAGCAATGTGAACAAGTTCAAAGAAATTGTAAACAAGGGCAACCCTGACATAAAGGTGATCCAACTGGATTGGTATCCAAATAATGATTTTTGATTTTATGAAATATTGATGGATTATTATCGTTTATGTAATTGATTCAACCAAATCAATACTTAGCCATGATACCCAAATCATATACATTAACCGTATTTGCATTATTCCTTATTGTAAATATTTCATTTTCAAATCAGTGCGATAATTTTTACGCCAAGGTGACTTATGGCCTAAGCCATACTAAGAAGGCATTGAGTGCAACCAATTTTGAACATCAAATGTACTATGCAGAAAGAGCATTGACTGCACTTGAGAAATCAAAAGCGTATATGTCCGAATGTGGATGCGAAAAATCTGAGGACAAAACCTTGGATGCCATTGAAAGTTTGAACAAGGCCATTGAACCCGTTGATTGGGATGCAGGGCGCTATTTTTCTAAAAAGTCAATGGGCATCATCAATGAATTAATTACCATTTTAGATGAATGTACTTTAGGTACCCCCGTTGTTGTGGAAGATAGTGCCAATAGTACCATTGAGAATGAGGCCTATGTGGATTCTGATGAAGCTAATCAGGAATCCATGGAATTAGAGATGGTAAAAGTTTTTGATAAGCATGCACAGGACAAACTGAAATCTACCAAAAAAGCCATAGAACAACTGGTAGTATTCTCAAAGTCCTTTGACCATAGCACATCCGACAAGGATAATGACTCAAATAGCCTAGTATCCCATCAAAAAGCATACTTGCAAGAAGCTAAAGAATTACTTGAAAAAGGATTAAAAGCACTTGAAGAAGAAAATTAGTTCGGACTAACGAATCAATTTTTTGTACTTAATACGCTTGGGCATGATATCCGTTCCCAGGCGTTTCTTTTTGTTTTCCTCATAATCCGAGAAAGAGCCTTCAAAGAAATACACTTGTGAATCACCTTCAAATGCAAGGATATGTGTGCAGATACGGTCTAAGAACCATCTATCGTGAGATATGATAACCGCACAACCTGCAAAGTTTTCCAAGCCTTCTTCCAACGCACGTAATGTATTTACATCCAGATCGTTTGTAGGTTCATCCAGAAGTAAAACATTTCCTTCTTCTTTTAAGGTCATAGCCAGATGCAGGCGGTTGCGTTCCCCACCAGAAAGCATATTTACTTTCTTGTTTTGTTCACTTCCAGAAAAATTAAAGCGGCTAAGGTATGCTCTCGAATTTACCTGCTTCCCTCCCATCATTACCAATTCCTGTCCGTCACTGAAATTCTCCCAAATGGTTTTATTTGGATCTATATTGGAATGGCTTTGGTCCACATAGGCCAACTTGGCGGTATCCCCAACAACAAACTCACCTTTATCCGGGGTTTCTTCACCCATAATCATTCTAAAAATAGTGGTCTTACCAGCACCGTTAGGGCCAATAATACCAACAATGCCTGCTTGGGGAAGATTGAAGCTTAAATCCTCGTATAATAATTTATCCCCATATGCCTTACTTACACCCTTGGATTCAATTACATTGGTCCCCAACCGTGGTCCATTTGGAATGTATATCTCCAATTTTTCTTCTAACTGCTTCTGATCTTGACTTAAAAGCTTGTCATAATTCTTTAAACGAGCCTTTTGCTTGGTCTGTCTTCCTTTGGCCCCTTGACGTACCCACTCCAATTCCCTTTCCAAGGTTTTTTGGCGTTTGGAAGCTTGTTTACTTTCCTGCGCCAGTCGTTTGGA
The DNA here is from genome assembly GCF_001413955.1 of Flagellimonas eckloniae. Lineage (NCBI taxonomy): Bacteria > Pseudomonadati > Bacteroidota > Flavobacteriia > Flavobacteriales > Flavobacteriaceae > Flagellimonas > Flagellimonas eckloniae. The sequence continues at coordinate 1,039,808 of NZ_LCTZ01000002.1, forward strand.
TTTTTGGTCCAGCCAACTGGAATAATTTCCTTTCCAAGGAATCCCTTCTCCCCTGTCCAACTCCAAAATCCACCCCGCAACGTTATCCAGAAAATAACGGTCGTGCGTTACTGCGATAACAGTTCCTTTGTATTGCGCTAAATGGTGTTCCAACCAATGCACGGACTCGGCATCTAAATGGTTAGTTGGCTCATCCAACAATAATACATCTGGTTCTTGAAGCAACAATCGGCACAAGGCCACCCTTCTTTTTTCACCTCCGGATAGTACTCCAATCTTCTTATCAGATTCTGGTGTGCGTAGGGCATCCATTGCAATTTCCAGCTTAGTATCCAATTCCCACGCATTGGAAGCATCAATTTTATCCTGAAGTGCGGCTTGTTTGTCCATCAACTTCTGCATTTTATCTGCATCCTCATAAACCTCGGGCAAACCAAACATGTCATTGATTTTATTGTACTCGTCAAGTACAGCAACAGTCTCTGCAACACCTTCTTTTACGATTTCAAGAACTGTCTTTTCATCATCCAACTGAGGTTCCTGTTCCAAATAACCCACCGAATAGCCTGGAGAGAAGACTACATCACCTTGATAGTTTTTATCGACTCCCGCAATTATTTTCAATAAGGTTGATTTACCGGAACCGTTTAGCCCTAAAATTCCAATTTTGGCACCATAGAAAAAGCTTAGGTAGATATTTTTTAAAACAGGTGTGTTGGCCGTTTTAAAGGTCTTGGTGACCCCGGACATTGAAAAAATGACCTTCTTGTCGTCTGACATTTGATTGTTTTTTAATTAAGAAAATGGAAAGCTAAACCCTACCCTTAAGTGCATTAAAAACCCAGGCAATTGCCAAAAATCCAACACCTACAGCTGCAAAACCCCATCCGGCAATATCATCATACTTAAAAGCACCAAGCGCTATCATGCCAATACCCACAAAAATCATGATAAATGTGGCCCATGCCAGCACTGTATTTTTATTCATTCCCATATATATCGTTCAGTAGAAAATCAAATATCGTAAAAATTGATAAAATCTTATTATCTATTGGGATGTTTATAGTTCAAAGGGAAATTTTATGCCTGCTTTCCCACGTACTGCATCCAATAATTCTGATAAATCCAAACTGTTTTGATGCGACCATAAATCACTTTGCAGTTTTTTCGCCTTTAAACATTTATGCACCTCTTCAATTTCATATACAAATCCATTCCCTTTGATAGGAAGTTCAAATATTTTGGTTTCCCCATCTTTTTCCATAGAACAGCTATTCGCCTCATGCCATCTGGGATGAACAAACAATTCTCCATCGCTACCAGAAATTTCTGCCTCCATTTTCGATTTGCTTGTCAGTCCGCTATACAATATGGCCTGTGCATTTGAATATTGAAAAATCATTGAAGTCTGTAGTTCAGTTCCATTCTCGTGAAAATTTGAAAATGCACTGATTTCTTTTGGCATGCCCAATATCAAATACGATAGGAAAATAGGGTAAATTCCTATGTCCAATAATGATCCAGAGGCCAAATTAGGGTTCAATAGCCTTGAATCCAGCCCCCTATCCAAACCATAAAAGGCAAAATCTGCATGCAAATACGATATCTCGCCTATACCTCCATCATCAATAATATTTTTTATTTTTTGAATTGATGGATTAAATCTGGACCATAGACCTTCCATTAAGAAAACTCCATTTTTCTTTGCAGCTTCAATCAATTCCAATACTTCAGCTCTGTTAACTCCCAAAGGCTTTTCACAAAGTACATGTTTCCCAGATTCCATAGCCTTAATGGCCAAATCCTTATGAAAATTATGGGGAGTGGCTATGTAAACAATATCCACCTTGTCTGAAACAAAAAGCTCGTCATAGTTGCCAAATACATTTGTGATGTTGAACTCATCAGCAAACTTTTGAGCATTAGGTAAAGTTCTTGATGCAACGGCAGAAATTTCGGCATCTTCCATAAGCTGCAGATCCGATGTAAACTTTCTGGCGATATTTCCCGGGCCTATGATGCCCCATCTAGTTTTACTTTCCATAAGAAATCAAAAGTAATGATTATAACTCCTTATCTTTATCCAACAAGATGAAATTGGGTTACAAGCTATGGATATTAACTTCAATAAGAACGAAGACCACAATAAATTAAAACTTTCTGAGCTGCGCAAAAAACTGACCGAGGTAAAGCTTGGAGGTGGTAAAAAACGGATTGAAAAGCATCATTCCAAAGGAAAAATGACAGCACGTGAGCGTATCGATTATCTTTTGGATTCCGATACAGATGTCATTGAAATTGGGGCATTTGCGGGGGATGGCATGTACGAAGAACACGGAGGGTGCCCTTCAGCCGGAGTTATTGTGAAAATTGGATATGTCCAGGGTAAACAATGTGTTGTTGTTGGCAATGATGCTACCGTAAAAGCAGGTGCATGGTTTCCCATAACCGGAAAGAAAAATTTGAGAGCACAGGAAATTTCCATTGAAAACAAACTCCCCATGATTTATCTGGTAGATAGCGCAGGTGTCTATCTGCCTATGCAAGATGAAATCTTTCCAGATAAAGAACATTTTGGCCGAATTTTCAGGAACAATGCCATCATGAGTAGTATGGGAATTACTCAAATTTCCGCTGTTATGGGTAGCTGCGTTGCAGGTGGGGCCTATTTGCCCATAATGAGCGATGAGGCTTTAATTGTTGATAAAACCGGAAGCATTTTTCTAGCCGGTAGTTATTTGGTCAAGGCCGCTATTGGGGAAAGTATCGATAATGAAACCTTGGGCGGTGCTACTACGCATTCCGAAATTAGCGGTGTAATTGATTATAAGACCAAAGATGATAAGGATGCCTTGGATAAGATAAAAAACATTGTAGGTAAAATTGGAGATTTTGACAAAGCGGGTTTCAATCGTATTGAAACAAAAAATCCAATAGAAAACCAAGAAGATATTTACGGTATTCTTCCTGCTTCGAGGAGCGACCAATACGATATGTTGGAGGTTATTAAACGCTTGGTTGATAATTCTGAATTTGAGCAATACAAAGAAGGCTTTGGAAAGACCATTCTAACAGGTTATGCCCGTATTGATGGGTGGGCTGTTGGGATAGTGGCCAATCAGCGTAAAGTGGTAAAGACCAAAAAGGGAGAAATGCAGTTTGGTGGGGTAATCTATTCTGATTCTGCTGATAAAGCCACCCGTTTTATTGCCAACTGTAACCAAAAGAAAATTCCATTAGTCTTTCTACAAGATGTGACCGGTTTTATGGTGGGTAGCAAAAGTGAACATGGCGGCATTATTAAAGATGGGGCCAAAATGGTGAATGCCGTTAGTAATTCCGTGGTCCCAAAATTTACCGTAGTTATTGGAAACAGCTATGGAGCGGGAAACTACGCCATGTGCGGTAAAGCCTATGACCCAAGGCTTATAGTAGCTTGGCCCAGTGCAGAATTGGCGGTTATGAGCGGAAATTCCGCTGCCAAGGTATTATTGCAAATAGAAAAAGCCTCGTTGGAAAAGAAAGGGGAGAAAATTACTGCAGAAAAGGAGAAGGCCTTGTTCAACCGAATAAAAAACAGGTATGATAATCAGGTTTCACCCTATTATGCAGCTTCCAGGCTTTGGACGGATGCCATTATTGACCCACTAGAGACGCGAAAATGGATATCCATGGGAATTGAAGCCGCGAACCATGCACCCATTGAGAAGCCTTTTAATATGGGGGTTTTGCAGGTTTAAAGTAACCTTCATTTAGCTTCCCTGTAAAGATTTGCATTTAGTGTTGGTTTATTCCCCACTTGTTTATATGCTTGTTTAAATCCATCTTTGAAAAAATGGAGGGTGTCATTTCTATTGGCTTCAATTTTATATCTCCCATTTGCATCAGTTACAACTACAGCTTTGGTATTGGTATTACTTACTTTCACATTGGCCACCGGCCTTCCCATTTCCAATACAAATCCAGTTATATAACTTTTTTTGGACTCTGACCTTTTGGCTTTATTTTCAACTCTCTGATACTTACCATCTTCAACAAATAGATCTGAACTTATATGGTAAGCCATGGAATGACTGAGTCTCTCCCATTGGCCCATGCTCGTATACCTTCTAAAAGATCCGGGTGTATTTAAAGTTCCTGCCAACATCAGTTCTATATCGCCCTCTCCAAAGACTTCTAATAACTCTAGAGATGCTATAAAATCATTCTCTGTGTAAATATTAAAAGATTCTAGGTGGATTTTAGCAATTTTGGTGTTCTTTGTAATGGTAAAAAGGATATTTTTTCTAGACTTATTCAAATTTACACCAGGCTTACCTCCCTTTTTTCTATTGACGTCATAGAAATTTATCCTTACTAAAAGGCTGTCCAAATTTGTGTGCCAAACCTCAAATTCAAATGTCTTTAGCTTTCGTAGACCTTTTTTCGCCTTGATACGAGTGGCAAGTTCAGCACCAAGACTAGTACCTTCCTTCCAATATCCAAAAATATTGTTACCATAATTCCTATACCCAATCTCATCATTAAAAAACCTCCCATTGGCATCAGTCAGTAATATCCCTTCCAATGCATGAACATATGGCTTCATCAAAATCCTAGGATAGCCGTTGAATATCATTTCGGCTGATTCCACATGTATTTCCTTCGTCTCGTAGCCAAGGCAAGAAAATTGAATTTTTTTACCCTTAAAGTCCACAGGATTCATTTCTAAATGAAATATTCCTTCTTCATTACTCACAGTACCTAGACGATCTTCAACAATCGCAATATTTACATATGGAATGGGTTCCTTAGTATTGGCATCTAGTATAATACCTTTATAATCTTTTTGTGCAAATCCACTAAGTGATATAAAAAGACCAACTAGAAAGAAACGGGTATATTTTATAGTCATTTTATTGCATAACCAGCGTTTCATTGTTTTTTACTCTAATTAATTCCTTGGTCTTATTTTTTATGAATAGTTTAAAAGTCTGTACCTCTCTTCTTTGATTTTTTTCTCCGTAATTATGAAACAATGTTACTTTAAGATAGCTTGGAGTCAAACTTTTATTTCCTAAATAAGTAGCATATATCGTCCAGTCATCAGTTGTGGAACTCTCCAAAAAACGTTCAAAAATACTGTATCCATAATCTTTTGAGCGTAGCACCTTATCCGCATTATCGGCTATGTTATGCGTAAACTTGCTAAAATGTTTTTTAGCATTGATAAAACTTATTTCAAATTCAGCTTCACTATCACTCCACTCAAAGGTCACTCTTGTTTTTCCCCTTAGATTATTTTCTATATCATCTACCATGGCATTATCGATATCATTTAAAAAAATAAGGTTTTCGTAATCCCTTTTAATAATAGGTGAAAAGCCAAGAACATCGGCTTGCATAAATCCTTCTGTCAGTAAATAGTCATATCGTGCATAAATGGAAATTGCCTTTTCTGGCTCATTTGTATTTAAATAGCTATTGGCCATATCATAATAGCTTTGGGTATAGTTTGGCCTTAGAATGAATACTTCTTTATAAATTCTGTTGGACATTTTGAATCTATTTTGACCATCGTAGATATACGCCAAGGCTTTTAGATGCACTGGATTGTCCTGAAATCTAAAAATATTGTCATTAATAATTGTATCGGCATATTCTTTCTCATTCCAATTATCATGGAAATAACGATAGGCATCCAAAAAAAAGAATGCAGATCCCGAATGACGGTCTTTTAGTTTGTCATAAACTTTTTTAGCTTGTTCGTAGGACGATGATGCATGGAGTTCCTTTAAATAGTTTGGCCAATTTGTACGAACTTGTTCTTTATCCAATACCGAAAATATCATTTTTGAGTCCTTTAAAACAACATTGCCTTTGTTAAGGCCGATAGGGATGGAATGTATTGTGTTGATGATTATTACAGCACTAGCTCCAAGAACACTATAAAAGCTTGCATTTGACCTTCCATTGATAAATGCTATACGTTCTATATCAGTAGAGAACAACCATGTTGGTGCTTCGCGGAATATCTGCCCATCGACATCAAAAATTACACCATTGGGGTTGTCACCTATAGCGTCAGAAACAAATCCATTGGAATTTCCAAAACCAATACCTCTTCTAGTAGTTACAATAGCTCCTCTGGCGCAATCGCCTTGTACAATCAAGTTAGGGAACCTTGATTCCAATAAACTTAAAAAACACGTTCCGCTAAGACCCAATCGTTTTCCAGATATTACTTGAATATTGACAGGTGACACAGATGCATCCATGTAACCGTATCTCGTATAAATGATTTTATCATTTTTTAAATACTGGCTTTCCAAATACTTTTCAGGTGACCTTTTCTTTAAATCTTCAACTAGTACCACCTCATCCAATTGGGTTGCATTGTATTGCATGGCAAGATTTAAAACCCTAGTAACATCTTCAACCCTTATTATCACTGTCTTCATGGCAGTTTCAGTGTATTCTAAAACTTCACCCTTATTTGCAATTATGGTATACTTCCCATTTTTATCAGTAATAGACGACAGGCCCGTATCTAAATTTTTAATAATCACCTCTGATAACGGTTTCTCCCCAACGGTTATTTTGCCTGTTATTTTTCTCTCTTGTGAAAAACTAAGGGAAAAAGTAAGGAAAGAAAATAAGAATATGGCTAGTGTCCTCATCCGATTCAATTTAAATTTATATGAATTATTTGCTTAGCTATCAACAACTTAAATTTACTTTAAAAGCTAATAAAAACATATTTTCAATCTCTTAAATATTCCTTAATTCTTGGAATCAACAACAAATCTGTCTGCCTTCCATTTACATAACGAAAACCGTCTTTACCGTAGAAACCAGCTTCTTCCAACATAATCCGAATATCTCTTTTCCATTCCGGTATGTTGACTGTTGTATTTAGTTCTATTGCATACACTGTATTTGGGTTAAGTGGATAGCTATCACCATCATCTTTCATGACCCCACCTTGCGAATCCCACATGCCAATTGTTGTTCCGGCTGAATGTCCATAGCTTCCCAATGGATGGGTATAAATTGCAGGTTGTAGGCCCTCATCTTTTGCTTCTTGTAGGGACTTGGACAAAATTTCGTTTCCTGTTCTTCCAGTAACCATATTTTGTGTTAAAAAGTCTTGGACTCGGTTCCCATCTTTCAATGCGTTTACTAAAAACATTGGTGCTTCTTTTTCGTTGGGTTTTAACACATAGGCCAGTTCCTGACAATCGGTATTTAGCCGTAAATAAGTAATTCCGAAATCACAATGCAGCAAATCACCAGGCTGAATAATCAAATCATCTGGCCTACCGGAGAATGAATAGAGATGTCCAACAAGTTCTTCGCTTGTGCGTTGCACATCCACTGTAGGATGAAACCAGGTTTCCAACCCTAAATCCGTCACCTTTTGGCGCATCCACCACTCTACTTCTGTTGTGGTTGTAACGCCTGGGGTAATTACTTTTTCGGAAAAGGCTTCGGCAATAATATCGTGGGTAATATCTACCAACTGATTGTAGGTTATCATTTCCCGTTCTGTACGTGTTTCAATCCACCGGACTGCCAATTGCTCCGCCGATATTACCTTAGAACGATATGCCTTGGGAAGATTTGCCATAAACTCATCATAATCAGTCTTATCCAAACCATCGGCAATATTATGATCTCTGGAAAAATTGAGCCCAATCTTTTTCGGGTTTCGCCCTTCAATAAGTTGCATTAGTCTTTTCCATTGATTGGGTTCTTTTTCTTTATCCCATGCAGATGCTATACTCTTGCCTACATTGTACCGGGCTACGGCCAGTTTATCAATAGTATTCTTCTCTTTATTTCGATAAAAGAGCAGTATTGTCCTTCGTCTTGCGTTCAACCAAGTGGCTGGTAGCATTGTTTTTAGCACTGGGTCTTCATTGTACTCTCGTGAAATTACAATCCACATGTCAATCTCGGTATGATCCATCAATTCTGGAAGCAGGGTGTTGAAGCGTTCTTCCAAAATTTCATCTACAACTCGCGCACGCTCAGATTCTGGAAGAATTTGTTGTGCTACTAAAATTGGGGAAAGAAGAAGGAAAAAACAGCGTATAGAATTTTTCATTTAAAATCTTTTCCTTGAAAATACGTCATTTTATGCATAAAAAAAGTGCCCAAAGGCACTTTAATTTACATACTGTCCATATACGATTTTACGAGCCGTACAAACTCCGCTTTATATCCTTGTGGGTCATTTGCCATTCCATTTTCGGCTAAAACGATTACATCATTCAAAGTAGTAGTGTTTATATATTGAGATTTCCTTAAATGAAGCCCAAACAGCGCAACTGATGCTGCAAAACTGAAGTCAGGAGAAATGGTTTCCATTTCATTTTCCAATACTTGATTTATCTCAGTGCTTACGGAGCCATCAGGTTTTTTATATCTGAATTTTACCGTTAAGAATTCATCTGGATTCCCTTTAATAATTGTATCGGAATATTTTAAATTATGTACTTCTTTAAGGTAAGGACTATCCACCCCAGATGGAATGACCTCATATAGTGCTGTTACCGTATGGCCACTCCCCAATTCCCCCGCATCTTTGGTGTCATCAATAAAATCTTCGTCATCCAACAATCTATTCTCATATCCTATCAATCTGTATCCTTTGACGGCTTGTGGGTTAAACTCAACCTGAATCTTCACGTCTTTGGCTATAGTGTATAATGTCCCGCCAAACTCTTGCCCGAAAACCTTTTGTGCCTCTTGCATAGTATCAATGTATGCATGGTTGCCGTTACCCTTATCCGCAAGTTTTTCCATTTTGGAATCTTTGTAATTTCCCATTCCAAAACCCAAAACTGATAAGAATACTCCTGTTTTTCTTTTTTCCTCAATCAATTCAACCATGGCCTTATCACTTGACGGACCTACATTGAAATCACCATCCGTAGCCAATATCACACGATTGTTTCCATTTTTAATAAAGTTCTTTTGTGCCAGTTTATAGGCAAGTTCAATACCTGCACCGCCGGCAGTTGACCCTCCTGATTCCAGGTTTTCCAAAGCATTTATTATTTCCTCCTTTTTGTTGCCGCGTGTTGGTTTTAAAACCTCACCAGCAGCACCGGCATAAACAACAATAGCTACTTTGTCTTTTTCACGTAACTGATTTACCAAAAGCTTAAAAGCTGATTTTAATAAAGGTAATTTATTGGCGCTTCCCATAGAACCGGATACATCTATTAAAAAAGTTAGGTTTGAAGGAGGTAATTCTTCATCAGTGTATGATTTTCCCTGCAATCCTATCCGCACCAATTTGGTATTCATGTTCCAAGGGGTTTGTACAACTTCAGTGTTGATTGAAAATGGATGTTCTGTAGGTTGAGGGTAATCATAATTGAAGTAGTTTATCATTTCTTCAACTTTGACTGCATCTACAGGAATCTGCTGACCATTGTTGATCATTCTTCTAACATTGCTATAGGAAGCCTTATCAACATCAACTGAAAATGTTGACAGAGGGCTTAGACTAACATGTTCAAACTTATTTTCGGTTATGTGGGCATAGTTTTCGTCATTCTGAATTTGATAATTTCCATTTTTGGTCGTTATTACCACACATCCGTTGCTTGCCGAAGAACCAAACAATTGTCTGGCTTTTGCTCCTTTATAAACATTTACTTTTTCTACTTCTTTTGGATTTATGTTAGAAATAACACTATTGTTCATTTTATGAATAGGCACCCCATCAACAATATATAATGGTTCTTTGCCTCTCTTAATAGAACCAACACCTCTAATTTTTATGTTAGCTGCAGTATTGGAAGTGACATTTTTGTTTGTTAACTGCACTCCAGCTACCTGACCTTGTAAAGCTTGTGAGATGGAATTGTGATAAGCCTTTTGTTTTTGTCTTTTAAGTTGCGCCTTAGAAGGTACTACACTAGTTACGGAAGCGGTCATGTTTTTCCTTTTAGTAGTTCCATAGCCAACAACAATTACTTCCTCAAGTGCCTGTATATCCTCTTCCATACTTACATTTATAATGTTGCTGATTCCAATTTTTATTTTTGAAGTTTTAAACCCGATATAGTTAAAAACCAATGTCTGTCCTTGATAGGCATTAATACTGTACTTCCCATCAAAATCAGTTTGTGTACCTTGGGAAGTACCTTCAACCATTACGTTTACACCAGGTAAAGGTTGGTTGCTAGTATCAGTTACCACTCCAGTAATAGTATTTGTTTGTGCAGTTACTTGGAATGTCGAGGATACGATAAAAAGAATGATTAAATTTTTCATAATTGAAGTGGTTTTTAGATTTACCGCTAACCTATTATCAATTACAAAATGAAAAAACCGGAAATTAGTTTAAGGGTATAATTTTAAAGTGAATGCTCCTTTTGAATGAGTTTATCCAAATAAGGTTTCCATTGTTTTGGAACGATTTACCTTGTTGCTTTTAGTTTCAACAAAAGATGATATGGCATATATTTCTTTTGGAACCTCATACCTAGTTATTGAATCCAATGCTTTAATTTTTTGTAGTAGTTCTTCCTTGTCCAAATTTTCAACTTCTACCAATAAAACTAATTTCTGCCCTAACGCTTCATCTGGAATACCTGCTATAAAAAAACGGGACATGATGATTTTAGATAATTTTTCCTCTATTTGTTCTGGGATAAGTTTTACTCCTCCAGAATTTATGATCGAGTCATATCTCCCCAGCCATTTAAAATGGGTTTCATCAATAAGTTCAACTATATCATTGGTTACCACCTTTGCATTGGCAATGGTAGGCGCATCTATAACTAAGCAACCTCTTTCATCTGTTGAAACTTTTATGTTAGGCAGTGTATTGAAGTAGGTCTCGACTCCGCTCGACCTGACAGAGCTATCATCAATTCGTTTTACTGCAATATGGGTAATGGTCTCAGTCATTCCATACGTTTCAAATATATTGCTTGGAATGGAGTATAGCTTTTCTTTTAAATTAGACGAGATTGAAGCACCACCTATGATCAGTGTTTTTATTTGAGACAGTTTTTCCAAGGATTTTTCTGCTTGGAGAGGTACCATTGCAGAAAAGTCATATACTTTAGTAGTATTCGCCAAAGGTTCTGAAGATGGTTCCATATAGTCCAATTCCCAACCCAAAACCATAGCACGTACCAACATCATTTTTCCTGCAATTCCTGAACATGGCAAACAGAGCAATGCTTTCTTTCCAGAATCCATATTAAAATGGCTTCCGGTGGCCATTGCCGAATTGACCATATGCTCTTTTTTGAGCACGATTTTCTTTGGTTTTCCTGTTGAACCAGAGGTAAGAACTTCCAAAGTTGGAGATTCACTTATCCAATCCAATAAAAAGTCACCTATTAAACCTTCAAATGGTTTGCCTTCTTTTATAAGACTATATCCAATTTCCGGTAGCTCATCAATACTGTAATGGATTCCATTCAGTTTAAAATGTGGATGAATATTATGCCAGGTCGGATTCATTCGCAGAAAGGGCTACAAATTCATCCTTGCTCAGTACTTTACCAAACAATTTTTCATTCCAATTCTTCCAACCGTATTTTTTAGAAAAAAAGAACAATAGAATTGGAAAGACAACAAAAACGGGGATTAAAACATCCCAACCTAAAATAGGTTCAGAAATATCTCGATAGATAGAATCTGTTTGGAAAGCTGTCCAATCCGCAGTAACCAAAAGTGCGGTTATCAAATTATTAGCGGCGTGAAAACCAAGTGCCAATTCCAACCCTTCATCCATTAAAGTCAATATTCCTAAGAAAAAACCAGTTCCTATATAATAGATCATAATGCCATAACCGAGTTTTTCCACTTCGGGGTTTGCAATGTGCATCAGCCCAAACAAAACTGAAGTCACCACCAAGGGTACCCATCTATTTTTAGCGAGAATTCCCAATCCTTGCATCATATGCCCCCTAAAAAGATACTCTTCAAAACTAGTTTGCATAGGAATCAAAAGGATTGCAATAATGGCCAGGGGTATAAATTTGGACATATTAAAATTGAAAACATAATCTTCAGGAGAAAAGTAAACGTCTATTAGCGTTAGCAAAATGGTTACACCTCCCCATAGCCCAAAGGCAAAGAAAATTCGTTTCCAATCAATCTTTTTTCTGGATGTTGTCAATGACGTAATGGATTGTCTATGGACAATGTATGTCCAACCTAAAACTATAAACAGGCCGACCGCCAATGGAGCCAATAGAATTATCAAAACTATATTGGAGCCCAGTTGGTCAATCATTTGCTGCATGGCATCCTCAACATTAATCGGAGAATTTATTGTAGCTATATAATTAAGTGCCATAAAGCCAATAAAACAGCTCGGAATAATAAAGTATTTCCAAATTCCTATGTCTCCTTTATACCCTTGTTCTATGTACATAAATGTTCTATTAAATTAGTCTTCCAGTTTTTCCCTTTTCGATAGTAAAGTTTTCCATTGGTAACTTCTAACGGGCTATCAATATTGTTTGTATATAAACTACCAGTTCCAAGGCCTTGTGGCATAATGGTATTCAACGTGTATGTCCATTGCGAAATGGCGTTAAGCCCCACATTGCTTTCCAAAGCACTGGTCACCCACCAATCTATATTATGCTTTTTTGCCAAACCTATCCATTCTTGCGAGCCACTAAAACCTCCAACCAAACTTGGTTTTAAAATAATGTATTGTGGTTGGATTGTTTGTAGCAATCTCTCCTTTTCCGTTACATCATAAATACCAATTAATTCCTCGTCCAAAGCAATTGATAATGGGGTCTCTTTGCACAATTCCGCCATTAGATCCCATTGTTTGGGTTTAACGGGTTGCTCAATGGAGTGTATTTGATATTCTGATAATTGATGTAATTTTTCCAATGCATCCTCTTTAGAAAAAGCACCATTTGCATCAACACGTAGCTCTATTTCCTCTTTAGTGAAATTGGAGCGAATCGTTTTTAGAATGGCTATTTCTTTTTTAAAATCAATAGCACCGATTTTCATTTTAATACAATCAAAACCATCTGTCAATTTCTGTTTCAATTGTTTGAGCATAAATGCTTCGTTGCCCATCCAAATTAAGCCATTTATTGAAATGGGCGATTCATTCCTGGTAAATTCCGAAGGAAACAATTCAAATGGGTTATCTGAATTTAAAGACAAAAAAGCCTGCTCTATACCAAATTGAATGGATGGAAATTCTTTTAGTTCCTTCAATAATGCTGTCTTGCCCAGCCCAATATTTGCACAGACCCAAGAAAGCTTGGATTCATAGTTGGGAACATCATCACAACTTAAACCTTTTAGAATACCACATTCACCTAATCCGAAATTAGTATCATCTTCAAGAATAAGAAACCACGTTTCCTTTTCGGTCATTACACCGCGTGATGTTCCGCTAGGTATTTTGAAATTAAGAATGTACTTTTTATAGGTAGCCTTCATCCAATAGCTCCAAATTTAGTCATATTTTAAATCTAAAATACAGGATAGCCTACCAATTATAGGAATACAGAGTTAGTCAAAAAGAGTTAGAGAAATAAATCAGTTGAAATTAAACCAAAAGCGCACACCTTCGCTTGCTTTGTCTATGTTTAATTTGGATTGTAGTTGATTAACGAGTCTATTCATCAATCGAATCCCCATTGAGGAGTGGGTGCGTTCTTCAGTATCTTCCGGAAGTCCTATACCATTGTCCGTATATTCAAAATAACCTTGGTCTCCATTTTTGCGTAGATGGATATATATTTTGCCGTTCTCATCATTTTCTGGAAAGGCGTACTTAAAGGAGTTTGAAACCAGCTCGTTCAAAATTAAACCAAATGGAATGGCTCTATCAATGTCCAATTCCGTTCCTTCGGCGTCAATGGTTATGCTGATATTATGTCCGCCCTTTTTATAAACTGATTGTACACTGTTGATCAAGCTCTCTATGTATCCCTGCATCTCTATCACAGATAAATCATCATTCTGATAGAGCTTTTGGTGAATCAAGGCCATAGCCTTTACCCTACTCTTCCCTTCTTCCAAAGCCTCTATCGCAGATTTACTTCGGGTATTTTTAGTCTGTAAGCTTAATAAACTGGAGACCATTTGAAGGTTATTCTTGACCCTATGGTGAATCTCTTTGAGCAACGAATCTTTTTCCACCAAAGCATTTTCAATAATATGCTTCTGCTCGGCAATCAAACGTTGGTTCTTTATACTTTTTAAATAGGCATAAACCAATCCCGCAAAACCCAAAAGTGTGAAAATCAAGGAAATAAATACAAGGTTTATTCGCTCGTCCTTAGCTTTCATCTCACTGCGGGCAAGTTCATTTATTCTTTTTTGCTCGTCTATCAACCGTTGGGAGTTCACCAAATCTTCATTGGCAACAATGGTAACCAGTTGTTGTTTTATTAAAGAGGATTGCTTTTTGTTCAGGGAATCTTTTATCCGCTCATTCCGCTTATAATACATCGCTGCATTCTTAAAACTCTCTACTTTATCATAATACGCCGCCAATAAACTATTGCGCTTAATGTTTTGAAGAATACTGATGTTCTCAAAATCTATATCCAAGTTTTTCTTGGCCTCACTGAATCTTTCCAGTTGTAAATTGGCATCAGATAGATTTAAAGTGTTTTCTATTACTTCACTTTTATGGGCCTTCTTAGAGGAAGAACTCAAAATCTCTATACTCTTCTCAAGTAACGGTATTGCTTCCTCATATTCATTTAACTGCACATGACATTTTCCAATGTTCCCTTCGATCTCAGCTTTTAAGAGGTCACTTTCAAAAAGCTGTTCCTCTGTTTTTTGTTTGGAAATATCATTGATAAAAACATCTAAATAGGCTTTTGCTTTTTTTAGCTCACTTAATGCCGTTGGTGCAGAATTGTCCAATCGCAAATAATTCCCAACCTTGCTATGATATATCGCCAGACCATATGAATCATTATCAGCAATGGTAGGCTTAACTTCCATTATATATTGATTTCTAGCCTTTCTGTGTAGGCCTAGGTTGCTATAGATATCGTAAAAAGCAACATTCTCGGTGAAGCCAAGTTCCCGCTTTTCCTTTCTGATTTCTATTTGCTTGTCGTATAATTGAAGATTGGCATAGTTATCATCCAAAACATTCAGGACAATCTTTTTAGAGGTTGAATCCAAGGAGTCTTTCGCTGAATATAGTTCCTTTGCCAAAGCGGTACTCTTGTCATATTCTCCCAAGTCATTATACACTTGGGTCTGCATAAGCTTGTAAAGTTGTATAGCAGCCGTATCCTTGAGTTTTTGAGCGTTGGAGAGATACACTTTAATGGTATCCAACCAATCATAGGCCGAGTTTACATTATATCTGTTTACAGCGTTGAAAAAAACATCGAACCGATCTTGGGGGACATTGGTATTTTGAAACTCCGTTAACGTACTACCTTCATCGTTTTGTGTTGATTGGGCAGATACATTCAATACTAGAACGCAACACAATATTGATACGATTTTTTTGAGGTTGTGCATCATTAATTTAATCGGTGCTAATACGAAAGATTTGAAATTTTGTGATTTAATCGTTTTATGATTGTTGTTTTTCGTTCCTATAATCTTCTATATAAAGAACGCTAGTTTAGCATCAAAATTAAATCCATTCTAAAAGAGTTATTCAGTATTGTTGTGAAAGTGCCGATTTCTGTTGTGAAAGCTATTTAAGAGTATGTAAAAAAGCTTTTTATCGGTGTTTTGTGCATTTCATGGAACTGAACTGTTTGAAAAGAGGGCATTTACTAAAAAAGGCCTTGCCAAATTGACAAGACCCTTTTACGAGAACACTATATGAAAATGAAAAAATTTACTTTTTGAATTAATAACACTGCTAATGTACAGGCATCCTTGCCCAGTAGAAAAATATTGTTGTGAACTGGATAAAAGTTGTGGTTATTTTTCTATTTGACATTATTTCATAAAAAAAAGTGCCCTAAAGCACTTTTTATATCGTTACATTGATTTTACTATTAACTATTCATTGAAGAAATAATGAACTCCTTAAAATCCTTGGAAATAGGAATCAAGTTATTGTTTATCATAATATCTTTTGAGTTGATAGCATCAATGTGGTCTACATTTACAATGTAAGACTTATGGGCTCTGTAGAATTTATTCTTTGGTAGCTTTTCCAAATAATCCTTAAGTGGAGACCTTACCAAAAATTTCTTGTCAACCGTGTTTACTTCTAAATATACATTATCCGCTTTGATGAATTGAATGTCACCAAACTGAATTCTATAGTAAAGATGTTGTTTTTTTACAAAAATAGAATCCTTTAAGACAGAGTTAGATGTAAAAGCATCACCATCACTGCCAGCAATCTCTTTGCTATTCTCTTTTTTGGAATAGTTAAAGTTAGACAAAGCAATCTCAATTGATGTGTATAAATCTTGTTGCTCAAATGGTTTTACCAAATAGCCATCTGGTTTAACTAATTTGGCATTTTCAACAGTTGCCCTATCCGAGTTCGATGTTACAAAGATGAAAGGAATGTTATACACATCCCTAATATGTTTTCCAAGATCAATCCCTGTTTTATCCGAAGCTAAAATGATATCAATAAGCACTAAGTCAACATGGTTGTTTTTTAAAACTTCAACAGCCTGTTCATATACAATTACATTATCAACAATCTCATAGCCAATTTCTTCCAGCATGGATTGCATGTCATCGGCGATGATGACATTATCCTCAACAATTAATATTTTAATGGGTTGCTCCAAGTTGTGAAAAGGTTTAGTGGGTTATGAATCAAAATTACAAAAAATTATTAACAGCTATGTGGAAGAGTATTGAAAGTAGAAAAGTGCTCAATGCCAATTTTTTCAACTCTACATCCAATTTTATGGGTTCCTTAGTTATCATCACGGTACGGAGGTGAAGAAAGATAGGGACAAAAGCGATTAAATAAAATGACTCCGTAAGCGCCAATCCCTCAATCAAAGTATATGCAATAAGACAGCTAAACGCAATTGTAATTAAAAGAAAATGATAACGTTTTCCATTCTCAAACCCCATTTTAACTACTAGGGTGTTCTTTCCAGATTTCTTGTCCGAAACAACGTCTCTCAAATTATTCAAGTTTAAGACACCGACACAAAGAAGGCCAATGGTGATTGCAGGGAACAATGCAACTAAATTTATTGATTTGGTATACAGGAACATGCTACCCAAAACACCTACAAGACCAAAAAAAAGAAATACAAATATATCTCCCAAACCTTTATAACCATAAGGTTGTGAACCCATGGTATACCTAATGGCCGCCCAGACGCATAGTACACCTAGTGCCAGAAATAGAATGAAATATTGACGTGCACCATTCCAAAAGGCTAAATAGATAAGGGCTATGGCCAATAGCATGCTTATGATTGAAGCAATAAGAATCCCTTGCTTAAGAATTTTTTTGGTCAGCAAACCACTTTGAAGCGCCCTTGCTGGTCCAATCCTATCTTCATTATCCGTTCCTTTTACACCATCTCCATAATCATTGGCAAAATTAGAAGTTACCTGAAACCCTATTGTGGTCAATAGTGCCAGAACAAAAATGGAAATCTCAAAAAAATCATTTTTCCTAGCCAATGCAGTGCCTACAATGATACCGGAAAGGGATAACGGAAGTGTACGTAATCTAGCAGCCTTTATCCAAGCCTTTATGCTACTCAAAGTTAATACGGATCTTCTATTTTGACTCTTTTACCATCTTGGTATGATGCAACAAATGCATCCTTAAAGCCCATATCTACCAATTGTTTTCTAAAAGACCGAGCTTCATCCAAAGTCTCAAAGTTGCCTAGAGAATATGCATAAAAAGGATTGGTTTTGACAAATAAGGTGTTTGTCAATGCCTCTGAGGCCAAAGTTAAATTGTTATCTACAAACGATTTTATTTGAACAGAATATATTTTATCTTTTTCTAAAAATGCTTTGGCCAAATAAAATTCCCGGACCAAACTAAGCTCTTCATTTTGAACTTTTAGATTATCTATTCTGGTTTTTATCGCATCCAAACTGTCAATGGAGACTATCAAATTGTTTTGGTTCTCAAAGGATTTTTTACTACTCAACCCTGCCGTAAAAGAAGTAATGGCCAAAGTTCCTACCAAAAAAATGGTTGTTAGACCTAAAAGAATGTTACGCTGCAATCGTATTTTTCGGACATCTTTATTCTTAATTTTTATTTGATCTAAAAGTCTTTCGTTAATGATTTGGGCCTTGTCTATATCCTTGTGAAGGTCTAATAAATCACTTTCTTCAATAAAAGGCATATGCTGTGAGTGTGTTCTGAACTTACGCTAAAGGCATAACTTTCAATGGATTAATATCTGCTTTTGCAAATGTAAAATTTTTGATGAAACAAAAAAATCAACTGCACTAAATTAACTGCACTTAAAATTAACGATTTTAAAACATAATTGTATCAACAGATCACACTAAATAAATTCCGTCATTGGCAATTGTAATCTTTCGTTCCTTGTAGAGTGTCCCAATTGCCTTTTTAAAAGCTTTTTTGCTCAAATGCAATAGCTCTTTAATTTCTTCAGGGGAAGATTTATCATGCAATGCCAGAAAACCGCCTTCTGCTTTTAATTTTTCAAAAATCATCTCGGCGGTGGGCTCCAACATTTTTGCCCCTATCTGCTGTAATGAAACATCTATCTTATTATCCTGTCTTATATTTTTAATGTACCCTTTCAATCTGTCCCCAACGGCTATGGCTTTGAAAACATCACTGTCAAATACCAAGCCTTTAAATTTATTCTCTATGATCACTTCCCACCCCATAGGGGTTTTTCTGCTTACCAATAAATCTACCTCGCTGTTTACTTCAATATTAAAATCTACATTGGATAAATAACGATTTAATCGGCTTGAGGCTGTCAACCTAAAAGTCTCTTCATCCAAATAACAATGAACAATATATTTTTTCCCCTCCTCCATTCTAACTCCTTGTTCACGAAAAGGCACCAAAAGATGTTTTTCCAACCCCCAATCTAAAAATGCACCATAAGAACCAACTTCCACTACTTCCAAAAATGCAAAGTTGTTCCTGGTAACATAGGGTTCAAGATTAGTTGCTACAGGTCGTTCGTTGCTATCCAAGTAGCAAAATACTTTCAAATCACCATCAATCTCAAAATCATTGGGAACATATTTATTGGGCAGAAGAACTTCCGTTCCTTCGGCATCACCTAAAAAAAGACCAACACTTGTGCTTCTCAATACTTTTAAAACATTATAATTTCCCAATTCTATCATGTGGCAAAGTTATATTGAAATTTAAGGATAAAAAAAGCTGCCAAAAGGCAGCTTATATTTTAAAGGTATCCGTTATACTAATTGTAAATAGATTCTTTTCCAAAATGCTTTGCCAACATATAGTATATCACTGCACGATGCTTGTTCTTATTGGACTTACCGTATCTATCTATCACGGCATTTATAGCACTCATTAAATCTGAACTGTCAGAAAGTCCCAATTTCTTAATTAAAAAATTGTTTTTAACCGTCTCTAATTCCTTATCATCCGATCCCGAAACTTTTGAGGCATCCAAGTTATAAATGGCTGGTCCAAGCCCAATAGCCACCTTGGTCAAAAGGTCCATGTCAGGAGTCTCACCAAACTTGTCCTTAATGTCGGCCGCATACTTTACAATTAATTCATCTCTTTTACTCATGATTGTTAGTGTTCTATAGTTATTATACTAATTAGTTAGCTTCTAAGATATAAAATCAAAGTAACCGAGCAAAATTTTGTCGTTTAGTAGACGAGGGGTCATAATTTCTAAAACTTTAGGGTTTTCAGAAACATCGTAAAAGTTAAGCAAGCTACTTTCCAGTTTCTCTAAACTATCTACTTTCTTGTAATCAAACTTGTGCATTTTAGCCAAATGTTCCGCTGTATGCTCGTGGTTTGTTTCAAAAAAAGTGGAGAATTCATTAGTTTCTTCAGATCCAGGTAAAATCCTAAAAATCCCTCCACCGGAATTATTGATGATAATTATTCTGAAATCAGATTTTATATACTCGTTCCACAATCCATTACTGTCATAGAAAAAACTCAAATCCCCGGTAATCAACAAGGTTGGTGGTTCATTATGAATTGATGCTCCTACCGCAGTTGAAGTACTTCCGTCTATGCCACTGGTTCCCCTATTGCAATAAACTCTCAATGATTTATCCATGGGGAAAAGTTGAGCGTACCGAACTGTAGAACTGTTTGCCAAGTGTACTTGGAATTTACTTGGTATAGATTTTAATATTGAGTTGAAGGCAGAGAAATCTGAGAAATCTATCTGTTTTAGGTATCCTTCCCGCTTTATCAAATATTTATTCTTTACTCCATCCCAATACGTTCTGTAATTGCATCCGTACCTCTTTGCTTCCTGATTAAAAATGGACTTAAAAAACTCATTTGGATTCAATTTTACATGTTCAGAAAGACAGAAAAAAGTATCATAAGCTTTTTTTGTGTCGATGTGCCAATGCGTATTGGGTTGATACTTCCTTAAAAAGGCTTTGATTTTTTTGGAAACAATCAATCCACCAAAGGTCACCAACAAATCTGGCTGGAGCAATTGAAATAATTCCTCCTGCCTTTCGGATTTCTCAATAGGTGCAATAATACTGTCAATGCTTGGAAAAAAATTGGGATGATGCAGATTGGAAGTGGTCTCAGTAAATACCAGAATACTATCGTCACTGGCAAGTGAGTTTATAATACTTGCTTCAATAGTGTTGGGAGCGTTAACCCCAACAAGAATCATCTTGCGTTTGCTAGTATTCCAAATTGAAACTAGCCTTTCCAAATTGTCCACCTCCGCAGTATCTAGAGGAAAGTTGAACACTTCTGGAGGCCTTACCGTAACCTCATCAGCCTGACCGTATAAAGGTTCCTCAAAAGGGATGTTTATATGAACAGGGCTACACTCAAGGATGGCTTGGTCCAAAGCAGCTGCTATTTCTATCTCATTGTACTTCTGAATTTCTTCCTGAGTTTCCGCAAAACCGTCTTTAAGAAAAAACTGCATTGTTTCGGTGGCATGTGAAACATCTTGTTTCACATTAGCCTGAAAACCTATATGTCTTTCAAAAACATTTTCTTGTCTAATGGTCTGCCCGTCTCCTACATCAATCTTATAGTTTGGCCTATCTGCTGAAACTACAATTAAAGGAATATCACTATAAAACGCTTCCGCAACGGCTGGATAATAATTTAAAAGAGCACTACCAGATGTACACACCAGCGCAACCGGTTTTTGGAGTTGTTGTGCCATGCCCAAAGCAAAAAAACCAGCGCATCTTTCATCAACAATACTAAAACATTTAAAAAAGGGGTTTTTTGTAAAACTAAGTGTCAATGGCGCATTTCGGGAACCAGGGGAAATAACAATATTTTGAATACCCCTAGATTTAAAATAAAGAACGAGAGTCTGCGCCGAGGGAATATCTGAATACATCATTGACTACAAAAATACACTTGAAAAAGCTATTACCCCAAACAAATTATGTAATGCTCAACATGGTTTTGCTCTTGTTCTGGGTTTCAGTCCATTCATTCTCAGGAATTGATGCTTCTGTTATTCCTCCACCTACAAAAACGGAAGCTTTTCCATTTTTTAGTTCCATACACCGTAAGTTTACGAATAACGCGGCCTGTTTTTCTTTTGAAAGATTTAATTCTCCCAAAAAACCAGTATAAAAAGTACGTTGGTAGTTTTCATTTTTCTGAATGAAGGTCTTGGCTTCTTGGGTTGGTATACCGCATACGGCAGGGGTTGGATGCAAAGTTTCTATAATTTCTTTAATGGTCGTTTTGGGTGTTATGCTTCCTTTAATCTCAGATTTTAAATGCCAAAGTTTCCCTGCTTTTATTGATACCGGATCTTCAACTTGCAGCTCTTTCATGCTAGAATGTAGCTTCTGCTTAATATAATTGGTTACCATCTTCTGTTCCTCAACTTCCTTACTACCCCACTCTGGTTTGGTTGAATCGTTTACAGGTACTGTTGCTGCCAGGGACATTGTTCGCAATTTTTCTCCCTCTATATGTACCAAAGTTTCTGGGGTAGCACCACACCACATCCCCAATTTTGGATGAAAAAATAAATAACAAAAGGCATTTGGGTACTTTCCCAATAGGGATTGAAAAACCTCTAAGGGCTTTTTTGAAAGTAGTATTTCTATTTTCCGTGAAAGCACTACTTTTTTGAGTGCTCCCTTCTTAATCGCGTTTATTCCTTTTTCAACCAGTTCAATATGAGAACTCCTTCCTGAATCATTTATAAAATCTTTACTGGAATTTACAACTTCTTCAACCTCAAAAGAAGCAACAACAATTTTATCCGGAGCTATAAGAACAGCATCATTATTTAAATCAAAAGGAGCAAAAACAAATCCTTTTTCAGTAAAGGTAACCGTATGATTAAGTTCGCTATTAGATTGAAAAACACCATTTACCAAAGTTTCAGTAGGCTTTCGGTACAAACAAAATGGTAGATTTTGTTCCAAACTAACCTTTGCCAGATTTAAAAGTGCGTAAAAACCCTTATTCTTTTGGTAAGGCAATGGTAGTCAGTTTACAGTTGGAAATTAAATCTCCAGCTTCATTCGTGATTTTTATTTCCCAAAGTTGGGTAGTTCTTCCATGATGGATTATGGTAGCCTTGGCATAAACATGCCCATCACGAATTGATTTCACGTGATTTGCGGCAATTTCAATACCTCTTACATAAAATTTCTGTCCATCCAAAAAAACGTAGGAAGCTGCGCTGCCTACACTCTCTGCCAAAGCAACTGAGGCTCCTCCATGCAAAACACCATCAGGTTGATGGACTTTTGAGGTAACGGGCATTCTGGCCACCAAAAAATTTTCTCCAACATCTATATAGGTAATATCCAAAGTTTCCATCAAAGTATCCTTGCATATACCATTGCAGATGGATAGAATTTTTTCTTTATGCTCGTTCATCCTCCAAATTTTTGTAAAATTACGCAAAGCTATCGCAATAATGCATCAAATGGAAAAGACGATATCCTACACTACAAAGAATACCTATGTTACCTTAAATACAATTACACAAAAAACCAAAAACGTTTGGTTTGTATTTCACGGGATAGGTTATTTGAGTAAATACTTTATAAAACATTTTGAAAGTCTGAATTCCGAGGAAAACTATATTGTGGCACCACAGGCTCCCTCAAAGTATTATTTAAAAGATGAGTATAAATATGTTGGTGCTAGCTGGTTGACCAAGGAAAATACTTCAACAGAAATAGACAATGTCATTACTTATGTTGATACCGTTTTTGAGACCGAAAAAATACCAGCTCATCTAAATCTTATCCTTTTTGGATTCTCGCAAGGTGTCTCAGTTGTTGCCAGATGGGTAGCCCAAAGAAAAATACACTGTAAAAAATTGATTCTTTATGCAGGAGGTATTCCTAATGAGTTAACTGAAAAAGATTTTGAACATTTGGATTTCAACACAACAGAAGTCAAGGTTATTTATGGCGAATCTGATGAGTATTTAAATACAGTGCGTTTAAAATCAGAAAAGGTCAAAGTGGATTCTTTATTTAAAGGAAATGCAGAAATAGAAATGTTTAGTGGCGGCCATGAAATAAAGCCAGAAATAATTAAAAGCCTCATTTAAAAATATTCCAAACCCAAATTGAGTCTATTAATTTGGAGCTTCTTGATTCATCCCAGCGGGGTAATAGGATATTTTGCGCGTTGTGTATGTATTCTCAGGAGTAATGATTTGTTTTACCCAATTCTTTTCCTCGCTATTATCAAACTGAAAAATATATTCTTTGAAGGCTTCTGAAGTTTTAGTTTTTGTAATGACCTTTGTGAGCATTCCCTCCAAATCGTAAAAATGGAATAGTTTTTTCTCAGAGTCAAATGCTTTCTTTTCAAGATTATAAATAAAAATTTCTTTCGATATCAACTTTCCATCCATATCAAATACTTCTTCAGTGGCCATATGGGGATCGCCATCTATATATTCTTTGGTCAAAACAACTTTTTGGGATTTGTTTGCCTTTTTTCTTTCTGAAATACGAATGGATTTTTCAACTATGCCATTAATATAGTAGCTAGTAGTTGTCTCATTTTTAACGGTCACATAGTCCAAAGTGGTTTCGTCCACCCCCCCAGCATTGGAAGTCACAATCTTGGTTAATCTATCTTTCTCATTATAAATATATTCTTGCTGCTCCAAGAATTCCTTATCGTAAGAAATAATTTTTTCAAAAATCTTTTTTTGATTGGTAGTATCGACAGAATAAAAATTTACCATTGATGTTGCCGCATCCAGCACATTACCCTTGTAGCTTTCCATCCGCTTTTCAAGAAGTACACCATTGCTGTATTTATAATAGGTAATATCCTGATCTGTATCGTTGTACTGGGTAATTGTCTTTGTTAAAAATCCGTCTTGGTTGAATTCAAATTGTTCCTTGCCATAATTGGTAATAACCAAACATGATTTTACATTCCCTTTAAGATCAAAATCTTGAACCTTAAATATTTGTATCTCTTGAGACCACAAATTAAGATTGAACAACAATACTAAAAGTAAAGGGTAATTTTTCAGCATGTTGCAAAATTACTTCTTACTGAAGCAATTAAAAAATTAAAAACGTGTTTGATATCGAAAATAACGTAAAGAAAATAATACGCGCTAAAACTTACGTTGCGGATCAAAGGGTGTTATATCCATGGAGAGGTTCCTTTCAGAGATCAGTTCTGAGACCAATTTCCCTGTGGCTGGCCCCAAACTCCAGCCCATCATTGCATGACCTGTTGCAAAGGTTAGGTTTTTATATTGTTTCGATTTCCCAATGTAAGGTAAGCCATCCGGAGTAACAGGTCTTAACCCACATTGCGCCTGACTTTTGTCTTCTTCAGAAATTTTTAGCCCCTTGTAATAACGTTCAGCACCTTTTGCAATGGCTTCTACCCTTTCTTTTCGAATAATATTGTTGATTCCGGAAAACTCCATTGTTCCTGCAAAACGTGTATAGCCTTCCATAGGGGTTACAGCCATCTTTGCTTCCATTAAAATTGCTGGCATGGAAATATTTGTGGGTGTCCCTACATTAATTCTATAACCCTTTCCAGCCTGCAATGGCAAATCAATATTTAGCTTTTTTGAAAGGCCTGTGGTCCAT
This sequence comes from Flagellimonas eckloniae, assembly GCF_001413955.1. Lineage (NCBI taxonomy): Bacteria > Pseudomonadati > Bacteroidota > Flavobacteriia > Flavobacteriales > Flavobacteriaceae > Flagellimonas > Flagellimonas eckloniae. The sequence continues at coordinate 1,065,005 of NZ_LCTZ01000002.1, forward strand.
GAACCTGCAGCTAAAACCACTTCATCAACTTTGTAACTATTCTTACTTGTTTTTACTTCGTTTAGCTGGTCACCATTGAAAACAACGTCCAATACTTCTTCATTTTTTTGAATGACAACTCCATTTTCCGATAAATAGTCTATCATCCGGTTCATAAATTGTGTTGGGGTTGTATGTCCATCACATTCATAATAAATAGCACCTTTGGCGTTGAGTTTAATATTGGGTTCTATTTTTTGTAATCCGTTACTATCTAAATTGCTTACTTCCAAGCCTAGATCATCTGCCTTTTGTGCAACTTCAAGTTCATGATCTCTTGCTTTTTCGGTTTGATATACCATCAATAATCCCTTGCGTTCCAAATGAAAGTTACCTAAATTTCCAGATGCCTTTATTCCTTCGTACAGTTCCCTACTCAAAAGATTTATGTCCCGAATGATGGGCATTGCACGTTCGACCTTATGTTTTGTTGAAGATTTTTTGAAGTACCAGGCCCATTTTATAAAATCCTTGTCCAAACGTGGTTTCATATAAAATGGACTGGAAGAATTGAACATATATTTGATTCCTTTTGTAATCATTCCCGGTGAGGCCAAGGGAATTATATGGCTTGGTGTTATATACCCAGCATTTACATAAGAAGCACCAGAATCCATATTTGACTTGTCCAATACTGTTACCTGATGCCCTTCTTTTTGTAAAAAATAAGCGGTGGAAAGGCCTACAATACCTCCTCCAACAACTATTACATTTTTATTTTTCCCCATATTAAATTACTTGAAACCCATAAGCATATGGGTCATCATCAGTATCTATTGTAATTGTATTCCTTCCATAAATCTTGGCCCACCCTTTAATACTTGGTATAATTGCCTTGGTATTGCCAATCATTGTTTCTTGTTCCACCTTTCCTACAAATTTAGAACCTATATAGCTTTCGTGAATATATTCGTCTCCTAATTTTAAATGCCCTTTTGAGTACAACTGCGCCATTCGCGCCGAGGTTCCGGTACCACAAGGTGATCTGTCTATTGCTTTATCACCATAAAAAACAGCATTTCTACCCGATGAATTTTTATCGATTGGATTACCGGTCCATAAAATATGAGATACTTGATTTATGCTAGAGTTTTCAGGATGAATAAAATCTGTTGGATACGCCTCATTTATTTTCTTCCTGATTTCTTGTGAAAAACCAATCAACTGACTGGCTGTAAAATCCTGTATTCCAGAGAAGTTTTTTTGCGGATCAATAATGGCATAAAAATTTCCACCAAACGCTACATCAAAGACTAATTCACCAAGTACAGAAGAGTTGACGGTAAGATTTTCACCAGCCAGATAGCTTTTAATATTGGTAAGTTTAACCCATTCAACCTTTGCAGCTGGTTTGTGATAATCAATTTCAACCAAACCTGCTGGGGTTTCCAACTTTATCTTTCCATGTATTTTGGGTTCCAACAATCCCTCTTCCAGTGCTATGGTTATTGTTCCAATTGTTCCATGACCACACATCGGCAAGCAACCACTTGTTTCAATAAAAAGGACCGCTATATCGTTATCTGGATTGGCGGGTGGATATAAAATACTCCCACTCATCATGTCATGACCTCTAGGTTCAAACATCAATCCTGTTCTTATCCAATCGAATTCCTTAATAAAATGCTGTCTTTTTTCTTCTATGGTGTTCCCTTGAAGTTTTGGACCACCTTCCATCACCAAGCGAACTGGGTTTCCGCAGGTATGTGCATCAATGCATTTAAAAGTGTGTACACCCATTATAGCATAGGGAGTTTTGGTCTTGTTTTCATACCATTTTCAATGATTGAAAGCACCCTATCCCGTTCCTTTCCTTGCAGAGGTAATCGTGGTAAGCGAACATTTTCAGTTCCAATCCCGGTCGCAACTTCGGCCAATTTTATATTTTGAACCAATTGTGGGCTAATATCCAATTCCAGTAAAGGCATAAACCAACGATAAATTTCAAGCGCTTCTTCTACCCTTCCGCTTCTAATCAGCTCAAAAATGGCAACTGTTTCCTTTGGAAATGCACAGACCAAACCGGCAACCCAACCATCGGCCCCCATTAGTAAGCTTTCCATGGCAAGAGTATCTACCCCACACAGAACTTTCAACCGATTTCCAAATCTATTTCTAATTCGGGTTATGTTTGTAATATCTCGGGTAGAGTCTTTTACAGCTTTAATATTTTCGCATTTCAAAAGTTCCTCGAACATTTCCAAGGTCACTTCAATTTTATAATCGACCGGATTATTATAAATCATTATAGGTAGGGAAGTACTTTTTGCAACGGCTTTAAAATAGGCCAGGGTTTCATTATCTGTAGATTTATAACGCATTGGGGGAAGCATCATAATTCCCGTAGCACCATATTTCTCTGCATTTTCTGCAGATTTTATGGAATTCTTGGTGGTTTGCTCGGCTATATTGATAACAACCGGTATCCTACCTTCAACCAGATTAACTGTATGCTCAATTAAAATCTTTTTCTCATCATCATCCAACGTACTTGCCTCTCCCAAAGTACCGCCAAGAATAATTGCATGTACACCGGCATCTACCTGTGCCTTGATATTTATGCTGAACATTTCTAAATCCAAATCATCTTTTTGGGTAAACTTGGTTGTAACAGCTGGCATAACTCCACTCCATTTCATCTACTAGGAAATTTAAAAGTTTTTATGTTATACCAAGATACACAAATGAGCATGAAAAAGTAAACTGATTCAATACCATTTCTTTAGCAATCTTTTGATTATTTTTGGAAAATTTTGCTTAATAAATTTAAATATGAAAAAAATAGCTCTGGTCGTTCTAGCATCAGTTTTTTCGTGTAATACTTCACAAAAAACAGTTTCAGAAACTCCTGCTAAAACAAAAGAAATTAGTCCCATCACATATGCCCAAACAATAACCCAAGATGAATTAAAAGGCCATCTTTACACCTATGCATCCGATGAGTTTGAAGGTCGGGAAACTGGCCAGCCAGGGCAGAAAAAAGCGGTTGAATACCTTAAGAAACAATATGAGGCTCTGGGTATTCCCGCTGCAAAAAAAGACGGTGATTATTTCCAAAATGTTCCATTGCAAGTGGCTAATGTGCCCACGGGAAATGCAACTTTTAATGGGACAGCTTTTCAAATAGGGGAAGATTTGGTCACATTTAGTTCAGCTAAAGGCACCTATAATGAAATTGTTTATCTCGGTTATGGTATTGAAGATGGAGATTATTCAGACTACAACGGAATCGATGTAGAAGGAAAATTGGTATTGATCAAGTCAGGAGAGCCAAAAAATGCCGATGGCACCTATACTTTATCAAAAACCAATGAAAAATCGGCATGGAGCAATATGTCTGAAGGAGTTGGCAAAAAAAATAAGATAGCCCTAGACAAAGGGGCTGCTGGGGTTCTCTATTTTGATGCACAAAATTTTTCGCGTTTCAAAGGTTATTTTAATTACATGAAAAAAAACCAGAGTGGAAAAATGACATTGAAGGATGAGGCAAGTGATGATTTTATGATTTTGTTGAACAAAACAGCCGTTGGTACCATCAAATCCGATATTGAAAATGACGATACTCCCAAGGTAGTTTCAACCAATATTATACTTGATATAACTAGTGGGAATGATGAAGTAAGTTCTGAGAACGTAGCTGCCATACTTAAAGGTTCCGAAAAACCTGATGAATATATTGTAATTTCCTCCCACTTGGATCATATAGGCATCTCTTCAGATGGTCAAATCAACAATGGAGCAGATGATGATGGTTCTGGAAGTGTGGCGTTGCTTGAAATTGCAGAAGCATTTAAAAAAGCTGCTGATGCTGGTGAAGGACCTAAACGTTCCATAGTTTTTTTACATGTTACCGGTGAGGAAAAAGGTCTTTTGGGTTCAAAATATTATACAGATTATGAACCTATTCTACCATTGGCACAAACAGTGGCCAACCTTAATATAGATATGATAGGTAGAATCGACCCAAAACGTGATGGTGATAGAAACTATGTTTATCTAATTGGATCGGATAAACTTAGTACAGAGCTACATGAGCTTTCCGAAGCAGTAAATGAAAAATATATGAACATTGAACTGGATTATACTTACAATGATGAAAATGATCCAAACCGGTTTTATTATAGAAGTGATCATTACAACTTTGCCAAAAACAACATTCCGATCATATTCTATTTTAATGGAACACATGCAGACTACCATAGGCCCGGAGATACACCGGACAAGATAAACTACGATCTATTGGAAAATAGAACTCGACTTGTTTTCTATACAGCATGGGAAGTGGCCAATAGAGAAAATAAAGTTGTGGTAGACAAAGCAGCCAAATAAAGAAAGGTATACTTAAAACATAAAAAAAGCCCTCTTTAAAAGAGGGCTTTTTTATGATACAAGATTATTTTTGATTCTTAGACCTTTTATTAGTTGAATACTATTCAAATTCAAATTGCAGGTCAACGTATATTCTTATCCTTTCATCGGATAATTGGTCAAATAACATTATCTGTCAACCCAAACAGGCCAACCGCCAATTTATCCTCCAGTACAATACTCCTCATCTCTAATTTTACTGTGTTCTTATTTTTTTATCAACCTTAATTTCATTAGTAATGAAAACTAGTTATTCCTCAATTTTTAGGGCAAGCTTTGTCGGTATTGCCCTTTTTGTTATGATTTCTTGCAGCAACGATGACAATTGCACTACCCAAACCTTCTACCTTGATAAAGACCTAGATGGTTTTGGTGGAATAGAATCCACTTCTGCCTGTAAAGCACCAACTACAGCTGTGGGGCAATATGTTACCAAGGATGGTGATACCAATGACAATGACCCAAACATTAATCCTGGATGCGATTTGGTTTTTTATTTGGATGAAGATAATGATGGTTTTGGTGTTGGTGATCCCTTATCATTCTGCAAAAATCCTGATGAAGATTTATATACAGATAATGATACCACTTTTGATTGTGATGACACTAATCCCAACATTAATCCAGACACAACAGAAATAGCCAATGATGGTATCGACAATAATTGTGATGGCATTGAATTGGTCAAAGCCGTTATATGGACAGGACCAGATATGCAGTTCTCCAAACCTGGAGGGCTAACGAACTGGGTTGATGGTAGTCAATTCCATGACCAGTTAACAGAAAACGTCTCCCTAACCCGATCAAACAATGGTTATATAACCAATATATCTTGGTGGGTAAATGAAATTACTCAAGTACCTACTGAAAATGAGGACCTTGAATGGGAATATAAAGGTAGAGATTCTGAGCCAGTTGCCAATATTGGCACTGCTGAACCTGCAGGTGGTCCCCAAGGTGTTCGTTGGGCTATTTTGGAGCAAGGTGGGGAAACAAAAGCATGGGATAATTTTAACTTATATGGTACCCTAGGCGACCCAACCCATTTTTATAGTTTAAATAATATTGCTTCAATCTGTGATATACTGGATGGAAATTTTGACCTAATTCGGATTATTGATGACTTTGGTGTAGAAGGAAACGAAGAGGAGTATCTTGATTTTGATACTCTGAGATTTCAATTCTTGGAAGGAAAATCCCTTGGGGTTTGGCTCGTAGAAGAAGATATCTATTTAACCTTAACCTTTGATTCAATTTCCAATTCATTTGGAGATATGAGCTATACCCGCTCTTCACCAGTGAATAATTAAAGTATAATTAGGTCATCCATAAAAAAGCCTTGAAAAACTTAGGCTTTTTTATTTCAAAAACTTAGAAAAACAAAAAATCCTGGCAAGGAATTTTGCCAGGATTTACTTTGTTTATAAAGGGTGGAAGACGGGATTCGAACCCGCGACCCTCGGTACCACAAACCGATGCTCTAACCAGCTGAGCTACAACCACCATTTTAGCGGTTGCAAAAATACCTTTTTTATCAATTCAACCAAAATAAATTACTGTTTACCTAAAGGTAAATTTTAAACAACTTGTAAAACCAAATTTTTTGGTGCCATCAACTTATTAATTGTTCAAATTGACTTTATAACTCCTAGCCTATATTTCAAGATTTAGAAAAGCTTTTGTTGCCTATCATCGACGAAATACACTTTTTCATGGCCAAAACACACATTTTTTGCACTTTCACAACAAATACTTCAAAACAATGAACCTCAAAACTATTTTTACTATTTAAGATTTAAATGTCTTATGTCCCAAATGGCGAATTACTTTAATCTCCGAAAATTCCTTGGAAAAGCAATCATGCTTTTTTGCGTGCTCCTTTTTGCACTCCCATCACAAGGTCAACAAAACAAAAGGGATAGCCTCACATTCAGATTAAAACGATTGGAAACCGCAAATAAGTTCAATCCAAAGGATACCACCCATATAAACTTACTTGCCGACCTTGCCCATGTGTACCGTTTTATAAACAACGATAGTTTGAAAAATATATCGCAGAGGGCCTTAAAATTCAGTAAGGCCATTGGTTTTGTACATGGAGAAATAAAAGCTTTGGAGAACATTGGGAATTACTATTCAGATGAAGGAGATAGAGAGAAATCAAAATTCATATTCAAGAAAGCACTCAAACTTTGTAAGGAAACCCAGGATAAAAAAAGCGAATTAAACCTTATCAACGGTCTTGCACATGATTATAGTTATGAAGGTAATTACGCTCAGGCCCTTAATCTTTTCTTACAAGGAATTGATGTTGCTAAGCAAATAGATAATAAACATATGCTTTCCATTTTGAACGAAAGTATTGCCAATCTGTATGCTGACCAAAAGGACTTTAAAAATGCATTGAGTTTTTATGATACCGTTATAGCAATAAACAAACAATTGGGGAATGATAAAATTCATGCCGAAACCCAAAGTAATATGGCCTACCTGTATAAGGAGGCAAAAAACTTTGACTATGCCATGTTTAATGTTAACAAGAGTATTATAACTTTTGAAAAGCATAAAATTTATGACTGGTTAGCCTATGCCTATGCCGTAAAAGGGGATGTCTATCTTGAACAAAAAAAATACCAATGGGCCTTATATTGGTACGATCAAAGTGATATGCTACATAGGCAACACCTTGATGACGAAAGAGCTAAAATTCAGCTTTTAAAGGGGATGGCAAAAGTATATTTAGGTTTGGGCAGAGATAGTCTTGCTTTACAATACGCTAACGAAGGCTTACAATTATCACAGAAAATTAAAACTTTACAGGGACAGATAGAATGTGCGGAGACCCTATATGAACTTCATAAAAACAATGAAAACCATTCTGTTGCTTTAAACTATCTTGAAATCTTCAAAAAACTTTCAGATTCACTTTCACTGGATAAGAATAGACAAAGTCTGTCTTTATTGGAAGCAAAAATAGGATATGAACAGGAAAAAAAAGAGCTTATTGCTTCAAATAAAACAGCCTTGGCCAAACAGCGCAATTACATCTACTTTACGGTCATCATCCTATTAATTTTAGCCGTTGTTACATTCTTGATAAGACGAAGTGAGAATATTCAAAAGAAGTTAAACAAGGAGTTGCATGAAAAATCCGAAGTGGTAAGTGAACGAGAATCCGAATTACATGAAATAAATAGAACCAAAACCAAACTCTTCTCAATAATAGCCCATGATCTAAGAGGTCCTATTGGGGCACTCCAGGGAATGCTTAAATTATTCACAGATGGCGAAATTGGAAAAGACGAGTTTATCTCGTTCATTCCAAAATTAAAGGCTGATGTTGAGCACATATCATTCTCTTTGAACAATCTTTTGTCATGGGGACAAACCCAACTTAATGGTGTAACTACCAAACCCAGAAGAACTTCCATAGATAAAATAATATCCGGAAATGTGAAATTGCTGTCCGAACTAGCAGCCAGTAAATCAATAAAAATAATCACTCAAGAGTTTAATGAAAGCCAGCTTATTTGGGCGGATCAAAATCAAATAGATATCGCCGTTAGAAATTTGCTGAGCAACGCTATTAAATTTACGCCCGAAAATGGTCTTATTACAATTGAATTGGAAGAAAAGAGGGATGTTTTCCAAGTGATGATACGGGATACTGGAATTGGGATGAACAAGGATATCCAAAAAAAGATATTTACCGACACAACCAACATTACCACCTACGGAACCAATAATGAAAAAGGTACAGGCTTAGGCCTTTCGTTATGTAAAGAAATGATTCAAATGAACAAGGGTGAAATCTGGGTAGAAAGTGCACTCAGAAAAGGCTCAACTTTTTTCTTTACTGTACCAAAAGCGGAAAAAAGATATCAAAAAGCTGGCTAGTACATCAAATTAAATCATCTAGATTATCCACTGTAGGGATACGTTCTACGGTAAAGCCTTCGGCATGTTCCACACCTATAAGTCTTCCTAAATCCCTAGCTCTATAATTAACACTGTCAATAAAATTTTTACTACTTATTGGAGTTTCAGGTTCATCGCTTTTCGGGTCAAAAAATTGTGAGGAATACGCTAAAATGGATTCTGTCTTTTTAGTAATAAAACCGGAAACGTCAACGGCAAAGTCAGGTTCCAGATTTTTCCATTGGATATAGTGATATACCTTTTTTGGTCGCCAAGCCTCCTGCCATTGGTCTTCACCTGCCAATATTGTGTCGATTTTAACTAAACCGCTTAAGAAGCATGCATCACTAACTAATCTACTCCCTTTTGGATGGTCAATATGTCTGTCATCAATAGCATTGCACAATACAATTTCCGGACAATATTTTCGAATCATTTTAATGACCTCCATTTGGTGTTTTTTGTCATTTACGAAGAAACCATCAGCAAATTCCATATTTTCCCGCACGGATACTCCTAAAATATTTGCAGCTTTTTCGGCCTCTTTATCTCTGATTTCAGCCGACCCCCTCGTTCCCAATTCACCCCTGGTCAAATCAATAATACCAACTTTCTTGCCTCTAGCTACTTCTTTTGCAATTGTTCCGCCAGCTCCAAGCTCTGCGTCATCTGGATGGGCTCCAAATACTAAAATGTCTAATTTCATTACTATTCTGTTATGCGGGAACTGTCGCAGATTTAACTTTGGCGATGGCCTGTTCAATATCGGTTACTAAGTCCTCAATTTCTTCTATTCCTAACGAAAAACGCACCTGGGAACTATTGATTCCTTGTTTTATTCGGTCTTCAGGACTCATAAGTGCATGTGAAGTATGCACTGGAGATGACACTGTGCTTTCCACTCCCGCTAGGCTCATTGCAGGTTTAATTAGTTTAAGGCTCTTAAAAAACAAAGAAACATCAATATCTGAATTTAATTCAAAGGTGAGCATTCCTCCATACCCTTTCATTTGGGATTTGGCCAAGTTGTGATCATTATGGGATTCAAGACCAGGGTAGTACACATTTTCAACATCTTTGTTGCTACTTAAATACATCGCCATCTTCATGGCATTTTCATTTTGGGCATTAACTCGAATTCCCATTGTCTTGATACTTCGTTCTAAAAGCCAAACGGTATAGTCGCTTAAACTACCACCAAAACAAATAGCGGTCTGAAAAACCTTCTCCATATTTTCTTCGGATGATGCAATAACTCCTGCGCAGATGTCCGAATGGCCACCCATGTATTTTGTTGCACTATGGAGCACCACATCTATACCAAAATCAATAGGGTTTTGATTAACGGGACTGGCAAAAGTATTATCAATCATTGTTAAAATGCCACGCTGCCTAGCCAAGTTTGAAACTTCCCTTAAATTGGTTATCGTCAATAACGGATTTGAGGGAGTTTCAATATAAATCACCTTGGTGTTTGGTTTGATTTCTTTTTCAAAATCCTCAACCGCCCATCCACTGGTAAATGAATACCCAATGCCGTACTTCTCCAGTTGGGTAGCTACAAAATTATAAGTGCCACCATAAAGAGTCTGTTGCAAGACAATATGGTCCCCTGCTTGTAAAAAAGTCATCAGTCCTGTACTAATGGCCGCCATCCCACTTCCAAAAATCATTGCCGCTTCGGCATGTTCCAATGCTGCTAATTTTTTACACAATGCTTCTTGGTTCGGTGTATTAAAATATCTTGGATAACGTTTTACATCAACATCTTCAAAAGCATAAGAAGTACTCATGTACAAAGGGGAAATGACTCCCTTGAATTCTTTATCCTCCAATTCCCCAGTATGTATGCAAACCGTATTTACTCCTTTTTGGTCCATATAAATTATCAAAATAATTACTACAAAAGATTTTCCTTCTACTCTCCCTGATTTAATAGAGAAATGAAGTTACAAAATTTAGTGGTTTAATCATTCCACAATTTCATATGTTATTTCTGAATAGCCCACGCTCCCATCTACCGTTATACCTTCGCAAATTACTATCATTTTTCCGGTGGTATCCCCATTAAAGAAAGTTATGTCAGCAGTACCATCTTTATTGGTACTAATATTGGGTTGCCAATGAAGTAGAGTTCTAAGGTCTGGCGCACTCCAATCTATGCTGGAAGGATTCGTATACTCGGGTGCATAAAATTCCCTTTTCGGTGAATATTGGGGTGCAGTGTCCTTTAGCAGGCTGGTTTTTTTAGGAAAGGCACCGAAAAGTCCTTTGCCCGAGTAGGTATATAAGGCCAAAATAGCTGGAAATTCAGGTGGGGATATGCAAGGAGAGTTAAAAACTTCCAAACAGTACCTATTGGCAGTAGAAGCGGTTCTTAAAATCTCTGCACTTTTTATTGCTTCCAATGGAATATTACCAATGATATCATAATTATCTATATCCACTGGGATTCCATCAACTACAACATACGTGAATCCTGCCCCATGCACACGTGCTATCTGAAAACCTCCCCCTGGACCTACCCTTATGACTTCCAATTCTTCTGGATAATTGAACAATAGCCATTGATATAACTGTCCTGTCCAATTCTTTTTATTTTTTATAAGCTCATTGTTATCAATGACAACATCCGGAAGACCATGCAGCTCCTTCATTTCCGTCCTTTTTGGGGTAAGCTCATAATCGCTTACAACTACTTCATTGAGCGCTATGGTGTTCGGCAACAGAAAAGGATCCAAACGAATGTTCTCCTTCATTTTTTCAACAACCCTTTTTTCAATAATACTATCAACGGGTACAATAACTTTGTCAAGTTCGTAAGCTATCTCAGGTATTTTGCGTCTTTTAATATTTACTTTGAAAAAATCGCTTTTGTTACGTAAATCCGCTGGTTGAATGACAAATTTCATCCCATTTCCATAGCTTTCATTAAGTGCAAACTTAAAGTATCCCGTACTGTCAATTTCCTGGGTATACGCCTGTATTGGGTCACTAAAGGAAACCATATTGATGGTATACGTATTATTTTTTAGTTTTTTTCTTTTCTTGACCCTCTGTACTCCTCCTACGGTACCAGTTAATTCCAGACCCTTTTCCGCTTGAATATATTTGGCCTTTTTTGGTTCATCATATTTATAGTTGCTCCATCCCTGAGTCAACATTAAATCATCCAAATCTGACAAGTGTTTATAGTTTTGAAAATAATAGAATGGGTTTTCTATTTCTCCTCTTATATCCGATTCCAATAAAAAATATGATATAATACTACTTCTACTGACATTGGTTTCCGAAAAATACGCTGAATCTATCGCCATTACGGATACTGATGCAGGAATTGGAGTATTGTTTTTTTGTGTGCCAATTGAAACTACAACACTATCCCTCAATTTATATTCCTGTTTATCAATTTTAATTGACACTTTCAAATTTTCATTAGGTAATGAATTGAAAAAATGACGTTCATTTATTGGTTTATAATTTTTGTCATAAACGGTGACGCGAATTACCCCGTGAGGTAATTGTTCATTCATAATACGATAGGCAAATCGTCCCCTTTTTAACTTCGATTTTAAAAACAAAATATCCTTTCCCTTATGGAATACCTTTACAAAAACACTATCGGGTTTTTTGGACTTGGCCCGAAAAAAAAGATTCCGATAGCTTTTTGTATTGGAAATGTTAAGAACCGTACCCTCCGTTTTGGCCTTTGGCAATGCATATTTAAACGTATTTCCGTATTTTGTCTGTAAAACACCATAATAGGTTTTTCCTGCTTTGGGCTGTAAAGCTACTTTCCCCATGCCCAATGCATTGCTTTCAAAACTTATGATTTTGTTCTCCTCTTCATCCATCACAATTCCCTCAACTTTTGCTCCCTTCCCTCTATAATCTAGATATTTGAATCCAACATTGCTCTCAAGACCATTTACCAATGATCCTCCTTCCGGAAAAAAACTTAAAGAACCATATTCCTCATCCAGCACCACAGATTTTATAAATTTCTTGTTCTGTGTATTTAATTGATAATTAATTATCTGCGCATCAAGAGGTACATTGTATTCAATTAAGGTTCCTAGGTTTTTTTTATGTTTTACTTCAATGGAATCGGTACCTCCTTCCCAATTTAGATATACCATTGATTTACCCTTATGAAGACTGTCCAGTTCCAAGGGAAATACCTTAGAGGAAATAGTAAATTTATTTTCTGATAGGTCCTTCGTAAAAACAACATCCCTAATAGGGTTTGGTTTATTTTCCTTTAGCTGGAATTGATAGATATTTATGGGAGTTGAAAATATAAAGTCCGTTCCAAAATTTTTATTCCACTCCGTATAGGCCCTAATTATATATTTACCTTCACGATAGTTGGAATGCAGCTGAAAAAAACTATCTGCGATACCGCTGTTTATTTTTAAAAGCTTATTATCAACAATACGTTGGTCCAAAAGATCAATTAGCTCCACATGCAGGATACCACTTTTTGTTGTTGGTGTATTGTTGAAGGCATTAACTACGATAGCCTTGAACCAAATGGTCTCTATGGTGCTATAGGTATTTCCACTAAGCTGTACATATATTTTTTCGGCATCAGCTGCGTTAGCCGGAACGATATTTTCTTTTTCCAATAAGTTCTGGGCATGACCATTGAAAATCATCCCAAGAAAAATTGGAAATAAATATCTATAAAAGTACATTACCCAAATAAGTGATGTATAAAAATAATACAATCACTAAAAGACTACGTATTACACCTCTACTTTTTTCCAGTTTCCTTTTTTAAACCATATCATTGCCATTATGGCCAATACTACCTCGGCAGCGGTAATTGCAATAAAGACCCCTGTGGCACCCCAGTCCAAAACCAAAGCGGCAGTATATGCAACTGGCAACTGGAACATCCAAAAGGAGAAAAAATTTATTTTGGTAGGTGTTTTGGTATCGCCCGCTCCATTAAATGCTTGGGTCAGTACCATTCCATATGCATAGAAAATATAGCCAGCTGCAATAATTTGCAGACATAATGCTCCATTTTCTACCACACTTGGTGTTGCATTGAACCATGAAATTATTGATTTGGCAAACAATAGATACACCAAAGAAACCAATCCCATAAAGTAGGCGTTGTACTTTCCAGTTTTCCAAACTGATATTTCTGCACGTTCAGGTTTTTTAGCTCCTAGGTTTTGTCCGACCAATGTTGCCGCAGCATTGCTCATACCCCAAGACGGCATTAGCGTAAACATCATTACCCTAATGGCAATGGTATAGCCGGCCAGCACCTCACTTCCAAACTCGGACATAATGCGCATTAAGAAAACCCAGCTGGAAGTTCCTATTAAAAATTGGGCTATACCGCCTAAGGAAACTTTGACCAAATTGACCATGACTTTAAAGTTTAATACCAAATCCTTTAAAGCCAGCTTTATTTTACCCCAACCAAAAAATAAAATTCCCAATTGAAATAAAACTGCTGTTCCACGTCCAATATTTGTGGCTATTGCAGCACCCATGACCCCATACTCGGGCACCGGACCCCAGCCAAAAATAAAGATAGGATCCAAAATAATATTCAATCCATTAGATAATACCAAGGTCCACATGGCTATTGACGCATCACCGGCACCTCGAAAAATAGCATTGATCAAAAAAAGTAACATTATGGTTATGTTACCTCCTATTAAGAGTTTGGTATAGCCATACCCTTCAGCAATCAGGTCGGGTTCACCGCCCATTAGCGCTAATATTTCCTTTGCATATAAGATTCCGAAAATACCAAGCAAAATAGAAATTAGTATTCCCAAACCTATAGCCTGTACTGCAGCCTCTTTAGCTCCTTGAACGTCTTTCTCGCCAATTCTTCGGGCAACAACCGCTGTAGCTGCCATACTTAAACCTATGGCCAATGCATATATCAAGGTAATTACAGACTCTGTAAGTCCAATGGTCGCTACTGCATTCACACTGACTTGGGAAACATAGGCTATATCCACCAAAGCAAAGATGGATTCCATGAGCATTTCCAAAATCATGGGAATGGAAAGCATAAATATGGCCTTGCGGATACTGCCGGATGTAAATTCTGTCTCTTTACCAGATATCGCAATCCAGAAATAGTTAAATAATTGTTTTAAAGAAGGTATATTAAAGTTTGTCATTTTTGAAAGAATTATGTTTAAAAAAGAAGGTAAATGTCACTCTGCCGAAAAGGATTTTCGGTTAGTTATTTGGCTCCAAACCAAAGGTGACATCTATGGTGTACATAATTCTTATAACTTCATGATGAAACAAATATGCAACTTTTTTTGAAATAGATAACTTTTGGAAGAATTATTTAATGTAATGTATTCTATACCTCCAAAAACTTATACCTCCTAAAACAAAGACTCCAAGTACCGTATACCAAATAAAACTGGGGGTTATTACTTGGTCGCCACTGGCATAGCTATGCAACCCAACCAAATAAAAGTTGACACCGAAGTAGGTCATCATAATACTGGCAAACGCTATGATACTGGCAAAATTAAAAATCCAATTTCCTCTTAGTCCAGGAACCAGACGCATGTGCAAAACAAAGGCATAAACCATAATGGAAATCAGGGCCCAAGTTTCTTTGGGATCCCAGCCCCAATAACGACCCCAACTCTCATTGGCCCATTGGCCACCCAAAAAGTTACCAATAGTTAGCATTACGAGCCCAACGGTAAGTGCGAGTTCATTAATAATAATGAGTTCCTTCAAATTGAGCTCCATGCGCTCTTTATTCTTCTCGGTGGTAAGGATAATCAACAGCAAAGAAACTACCCCTAAAATCATACCTACTGTCAATGGTCCATAACTACCAACAATTACTGCCACATGTATCATTAACCAATAACTGTCCAGTACCGGTACTAGATTGGCAATGGAGGGGTCTACCCAACTTTGGTGTGCTATCCATAACAACATGGAGGTTACAAAAGCACTTGCAGCAATAGTAAGCTCGCTTTTGCGGCCAAAGGCCAAACCTATACCCATGGTTGCCCAAGAAACATATAAAATACTTTCATAGGCATCGCTCCACGGAGCGTGCCCTGAAATATACCATCGCAATACCAAACCAGCGGTATGCCAAATAAATAAGATAATTACCAATCCTTTAAGCGCATAGGCGGTTGCCTTCCAAATTTCTCGGTCCTTAAAGATTTTGAAAATCAAAACAAGAAAGAGAAGTACCCCGATTAACGCATAATATTTATACAAGCGATTAAAAATGTCCAGTTTGTTATAAAGTATTTCTGTCTTTATTTTTTTCTCATTTGGTAAAACCTCAAATCCATGGTTTTTTTGATTTTGCTTAAAGGCCTCCAACAGTTTATCCGATTCTTTATAATCGCCGGTTACAATAGCACTTTTAAGTGTGCTCAAGTAATAGGGTATTGAATTTTTAATAAAATTGGCGTACAATGAATCTGAAACCTGGAATTGTCCAGAACGGTATTCCACTGCGGAAATCCATTTGTTATTTTCATCATTCAATAAGGGAAAAATTTTAATGATTTGGCCACTGAGCGCTATGTTCAACAAACTTAACCGCTCACCAACCTTCTTAAAATCCTTTTCAAAATTGGAAGGGTTGGCTGTAGATGTAGCTTTTTCCAAATAGGGCTGTAATTTGTATACCCCTTTGATATCAAAAAAATCGGTAGCTTTTACATATTCAGTTCCTTTGGGAACATCTATGATTTTTCGAATACTGTCATTTTCTTTTTTTGCCAAAGCAATGAACTCCGTATTGTACCAAACACCAGGATTCATCATCATGGATAGGAACACTTGGTCTGCAGTCAATCCATTATATGTACTCTTTCCGCTTAATTTACGAAGTACTTCTGATGCAAAAGTGTGAATGGGTTTCATTCTACCTTCACTGTCTTGAATGACCAATTCACTGAATTTTTCAGCATGCTCTTTTGCAACTATGCTAGATTTAATAATCGAATCTACCTGTTGTTGGGTGGGAAGGTTCGCATGCCCATGATTTTCAGAAGTATCATGCTGTCCAAATGACAAGGCTGTGGTCATCAAAAATGCAATTGCGGATAATGCCGCTTTTTTTACTTTGATTTTTTCTAAAGATTTCTGGAGGTCACGAAAACGTGTTTTTCCAAAAAACATAATGCCCATTAGCCCTAGATAAAGTAAAAAGTAGCCAGTATAGGTAATCCATGTACCCCAAAAGTCATGATTAACTGATAAAACAGTTCCTTTTTCATCTGGATGAAAACTGGATTGAAAAAATCGATATCCATTATGGTCCAAAACATGGTTCATAAAAATATCATAATCAAAAGGTCTATCGTCGTTCACAGTAATCTTACTCATAAAAGAAGCATAACCTGTTTCAGTACCCGGGTATTTTTCAGCAATAAAATCGTTCAATTGAATGGAGAAAGGAAGTTCATAAACCTTGGAACCATAATTCAAGGAAAAATCCAACCCTCCTACTTTTATCTTATCTGAAAAATTGGAACTACCCTTTCCACCTAACAGTTTTTGCTCAATAGTTTCCCCATTTGCAGAAATAGAAACAACCAATGCATCCTGAGTAGCATCTGTAACCTCACTATCCGGAACTTTTACAACTCCGTATTTTCCCTTAACAATAGGTTCTGGAATTACAAATTGCATTCCTGCCATGGTATATAAAGAACGTAACTGAAACTGCTGTAGACTATCATTGACCACATCTCCTTTAAATTGGTCCGCCATTCGCATAAATCCACCTTTAAAAGGTGACTTAATTTGATAGTCAGTCCCATTGGCATAAATGTTTATGGCGCCTTGGGTGTCATTATTCAATGCAAACAGTACATTGTGAATACTTGCTACTTTTCCATTTTCCAGATAATGTTCATGACGTTGCCCATCCCCCGCTTCAACTATTTTAAGATATTCGTTTCCATTTTCATCTGGAATCAATCCTTCTTCAGCACCTTCAATAAAGTCCACATAGGAAATGGTAAAAGGTTGTCCGTTAAAATCTGATTTCCAAGGAAGGCTGGAACGTTTTCCTTCTTGGGTAACAATTAAATCATCTTCTAAAATTCTTCTTTTGGTCTCTCCGTTTACATCTCCATCAACGAAAACCGTTAAATATGTTTTATCTGAATAAAATCGATTTTCAGTGCTACCTTCACGAATGGGCATCATTCCTTCATAACTGATGTAACGGGTAACAAAAGCGCCAATTATAATTAAAATCCAGGAAAGATGTAATATAAGAACAGGCCATTTTTTCCAGCTAAAAAGCTTATAACGAAACATATTTCCCAAAAAGTTGATCATAAAAAACACCATAATGGCCTCAAACCAAGTGGCGTTATAAATGTAGATTCTGGCCGTCTCCGTGCTGTACCAACTTTCCACAAAAGTTCCTATGGCCATTGCCGTAGCAAATACCACAAAAAGAACAGCCATAAGTTTTGTAGAGAAAAGGGTCTTTTTAAGAATATCTATCATCTAATTGCAGATGTGTTTTCAGCTTGCAAAAATACCATCTTTTTGCCATTTAACTTCGTTGATGGCAGTAGAAAAGCTTAAACAGATTTGTTAATTATTCCACAAAATGGTTTCTACCTAAATTCGTAGTTTTGGGCATGCTATCTATTGTAATAGTGGGCACAGGAAATGTTGCCAATCATTTGTTCAATGCTTTTACCAAATCGAGAGAAGTAAAAGTTGCACAAGTAGTGGGCAGAAATCAGGATGCACTTAAAAGTTTTGGGTCAACATCCGCTATTTCCTCGGATTTCACTCAAATTGCTGATGCAGACATTTATCTTGTTGCTGTAAGTGATAGCGCCATTGCACCAGTCTCCAAATTGCTTGCAAAAAAATCTGGAATTGTTGCCCATACTTCAGGAACAGTGGAAATGGATGTTATTGGTTTGGAGAATTGCGGCGTGTTTTATCCGCTTCAAACTTTTACCAAAGGTAAAATGTTGGATTTCACCGCTATTCCCATTTGTATTGAAGCAAAGCATGAATCAGCTCTTAGCGTGTTGCGTAGGTTGGGAAATCTCATATCGGACAATATTCATGAAATTGATTCCAATAAAAGGAAGAGGCTACATCTTGCAGCTGTTTTTGCCAATAACTTTACCAATCATCTGTACAGTATCAGTGAGAAAATCTGCGAACAAGAAGACCTGCCATTTGAACTTTTGCAACCATTAATCCTTGAAACGGCAGAAAAAGTACAATCCATATCACCAAGAGATGCTCAGACTGGGCCAGCTAGACGTAATAATAAAAAAACCTTGGAAAGACATTTAAATTTATTAAAAGACGAAAAACAAACCGAACTTTACGCTTTATTCAGTGAAGCCATAAAAAAAATGTATGAAGAAGAACTATAAGGAACTATTGGCCAATATCACCACCTTTGTTTTTGATGTGGATGGTGTTTTCACAGATGGCTCCATTTTAATCACCAATGACGGTGAGATGCTGCGAAAAATGAACGTCAAAGATGGCTACGCCCTTAAAACCGCTTTACAAAAAGGGTACAATGTCTGTATTATTACAGGAGGTACTAACCAGGGTGTAAAAGAACGCTTAAAAGGCCTTGGGGTAACTGATATTTATTTGGGTGCACACCATAAACAAGATCCTTTGGAAGAATATCTGGATATTTATGATATCAATGCCGAAAGCGTTGTTTATATGGGTGATGACCTTCCTGACATTCCTCCAATGAAAATGGTAGCGCTTGCTGCTGCCCCGCAAAATGCAGTGCCTGAAGTAAAGGCAATTTCAGATTACGTTTCACACAAAAATGGTGGGGAAGGTTGTGTTCGTGATATCATTGAACAGGTATTGAAGGTACGGGGTGATTGGAATGATAATTTTAGCGCCAAAAATGATTGAACCCAGTCCATTAAACAAAAAAATTAGAAATTATGCATTGATTCTAGGCTCAGGTTCACCTAGGAGAAAGAGGTTTTTAGAGGAAATGGGATTGGATTTTAAAGTACAGCCAAAATCTGTTGAAGAAATCTATCCGGATTACTTAAAAGGAAAAGAAATATCGGATTACTTGGCAGAATTAAAAGCCACTCCTTTTAAAACCAACTTAAAATCGAATGAAATTGTACTTACTTCCGATACGGTTGTGTGGCACAACAATAGGTCCCTTGCCAAGGCTTCAGATAAAAATGAAGCTTTTGAAATGCTTCGCACCTTATCTGGGGATTGGCACGAAGTAATAACCTCCGTATGTTTTACCACAAAAACTTCCCAACAAACCGTAAATGAAACAACAAAAGTGAAATTTACTGAATTCACAGATGATGAAATCAATTATTACATTGATTCGTGTAACCCATTCGACAAAGCTGGAGCTTATGGTATACAGGAATGGATTGGCATGATTGGAATTTCGGAAATAAAGGGGTCGTATACCAATGTTGTTGGATTACCCACTCATTTAGTTTACAAAACGTTAACAAGCATGGTTTCTTAGATGGGGATACGTAATTTTACTAAAATCCTATTGCCATGAAAAAATCATCCAAAATTGTATTTAAGGTTCTAACTCTAATAGTTGGTCTATCCACTATAACTTCCTGCATTGATAAAACCAATGCCTCAAATAAAGAAATTGCGCTAAACACCAACGAGGAACTAAAGACAGCTGCTATACCAAAAAAGCAACTTTCGGAAGACTTTAAGAAATACTGGTATGCAGGAAAAGCCGAAATCACTTCCTATAAATTGGAGCAGGCACGTTATGGCCAACTAAGAGATGGGAATTCTGTGCTGATTTATGTCACGGAACCCTTTTTACCGGGAAAACAGGTAAAAGCTGATGGAAATAATCCTGACAATGTCAATGTATTAAAACTGAATGCTACAAAAAATTACTTGACCGGGATTTACCCCTATTCCATAATGAGCAGTACTTTTTATCCTGTCTATGACAACCAACATGCCATAAAGACTAGTTTGTCTATGCAAGAATGGTGCGGGCATGTTTATTCACAAATCAACAATAGGGAACTGTTTGAATTTACATCGCACTCCTACTTTGAAAATGAGGCCGATCAAAACCTGTCCCTTGAAAAAAACATTCTTGAAAATGAGATCTGGACTAAAATTAGAATACATCCTGAAGATTTGCCCGTTGGCGATCTAAAGCTAATCCCATCTTTGGAATATATTCGTCTCAGACACAAAGAAATAAAGGCGTATAATGCAAAAGCAACACTGGTCTCTAAAAGAGATATTAGCTCATATACGCTTAACTATCCTGATTTGGAAAGAAGCCTCACCATCAATTTTACAACCGAATTCCCCCATACTATTGAAAGTTGGTCCGAAGAATTTAAAAGTGGTTTTGGTCCTAAAGCAAAAATGATGACTACGAAAGCAACTAAATTAAAATCCCTAAAAACTCCCTACTGGGGTCAGAATGGGAACGAAGATTTGATACTAAGGGACAGTTTGGGATTGTAATTTGGGCTGGATTTTGTCAGAAATAACCCTGTTAAAGATGTTCTAAATTCCATTCCACCTCCTTTTAATCTTTCTATATTTGGCGCAACCACTAAAAAACTCCCTATGCGAAACTTTTGGGTCAGCGTGCTGACTATAGCTACCGTTGTTTCAAATACCTTAGCCCAAAGGCCGGAAAAACTATCCTCTACAGAAATACATCACAATCTTCAAAAATTGAATTTTTTGGGTACGGCACTCTATATTGCTGCGCATCCAGATGATGAGAACACGCGACTCATTTCATATTTATCCAACAAGACCAAAGCACGTACCGCATATCTTTCCCTGACTCGAGGAGACGGTGGGCAGAATTTGATAGGTTCAGAATTAAGGGAACTTTTAGGTGTTTTAAGAACACAGGAGCTTTTGGCGGCCAGAAGAGTTGATGGCGGGGAACAATGGTTTACACGGGCCAATGATTTTGGATATTCAAAGCATCCCAATGAAACCTTAAAAATTTGGGACAGAGAAAAAGTTTTGGGCGATGTGGTTTGGGCCATACGAAACATAAAGCCAGATGTTATTATTAATAGATTCAATCATAGAACTCCAGGATCCACGCACGGGCATCATACGGCATCTGCTATGTTGAGTTTAGAAGCGTTTGATTTGACAAATGACCCAAATGCATATGCAGACCAATTACAACTCACACAAGTATGGCAACCCAAACGGGTATTTTTTAACACCTCATGGTGGTTTTATGGAAGTCGTGAAAATTTTGAAAAAGCGGACAAGTCCAATTTGTTGAAGATGGATGTTGGTGTATTTTATCCAGATTTGGGTCTTTCCAACAACGAAATAGCTTCGTTAGCTAGTAGTCAGCACTTATGCCAGGGGTTTGGAAGGATAAGTACGAGAGGTTCGCAAGATGAATATGTAGAATTATTAAAAGGAGACCTTCCCCAAAACAATGATCTTTTTGATGGAATAAACACAACATGGTCAAGAGTAAAAGGCGGGAAAGCAATTGGCGATATTCTTTACAAAGTTGAAGAGGAGTTTGACTTTACTAACCCTTCAAAGCATGTTCCCGAACTGGTTGAAGCATATCGACTATTACAAAAAATAGAAGATAAACATTGGAAAACTCTAAAATCAAAAGAACTGGAGTCCATAATTTTGGCGTGTTCAGGCTTGTATTTAGAAGTAAGCTCTGAGTCCGCTTCCACTACCCCAGGCAATACTCAGAAACTTAATGTGGAAGCTCTAAATCGAAGCTCACAAAACATTATTCTCAAGGAAATTAGGTTGTTGGGAACAGAAACTAATACTATTCAGAACAAAGTTTTGGCAGAGAACAAAAAAGAAAACTTGAGTATTGAATTCCCTATTCCAGAGACGGCAACGATTTCAGGCCCATATTGGTTAAAAGAACAGGGTAGTTTGGGCATGTATGAAGTTAGAGATCAAAAAATGATTGGAAAAGCGGAAACACCAAGCGCTTTTACTGCGAAATTGACTTTAGATTTTGATGGTGCTGAAATTGATTTTCAAAAACCAGTTGTTCATAGATTTTCAAAGCCTGATAAAGGTGAACTATATGAACCATTTGTGGTACTTCCCGATGCAACTTCAACAATTCTGGAAAAGGTTTTAATCTTTTCAGATTCCAAAACGAAAGATGTATTGGTCAATATAAAGGCGGGAAAAGACAGCATATCTGGTGAAATTGAATTACAACATCCTAGTGGATGGAATGTTTCTCCAAAAAATATTTCATTTTCAATTGCCCAAAAAGGACAGGAGCAAACGGTTACTTTTAAGGTTACGCCCCCCGCTGAAGATAGTGAAGGAAAAATTGTCCCTAAGATTAGCATGGCCACTAAGTCTTTTGACAAGGAACTTGTGGAAATTGCGTATGACCATATACCCAAACAGTCGGTTTTATTGACTTCTGAAGCCAAGGTGGTCCGTATGAATATTCAAAAATCCGGAGAACATATCGGCTACATTGTTGGGGCTGGAGACAAAGTGCCGGAAAGTCTTGAACAAATTGGATATCAGGTTCATATCATCGACCCAAAAGATATTAAACAAGGCTCACTCACTAAATATGATGCCGTAGTTGTGGGAATTAGAGCTTATAATGTTGATGATGATTTAAAGTTTAAGCAGCCGATATTGTTTGATTATGTTGAAAATGGTGGTAATATGATTGTGCAATATAATACTGCCGGTAGATGGAGTAAACAATTTGAAAATATTGCTCCATACAATCTTACGTTGTCCAGAGATCGTGTTACCGACGAAACGGCAAAAGTAAATATCATTGCCAATGATCATTCATTGGTTAACTTTCCAAATACGATAGAAGAAAGTGATTTTGATGGTTGGGTACAGGAAAGAGGTTTGTATTTTCCAAATAAGTGGAGCTCGGATTTCACCCCCATTCTTTCAATGGGAGATGAAGGTGAAACCCCAAAAGATGGTAGTCTTCTTGTTGCTCCTCATGGAAAAGGCCATTATATCTACACAGGTCTAAGCTTTTTTAGAGAACTCCCCGCTGGAGTTTCTGGAGCATATAAGCTTTTTGCAAATATGCTTTCCATTGGCAAAAGTGAGGTGAAAACAGAAAGTGATATCAAAGGATAAGATGAACAATAAATTAAATTGGAAAAAAGAATACACAGCAGTATTACTGCTAAACGTCTTCTATATTATATTGTTTTACTTCATCATGATACTAAATAATTAAACCTGAATGGGAGTATTAGACTGGATTGTTCTAGGGAGCACCCTGCTTTTTATTGTAGGTTATGGAGTATGGAAAACGCGGGGCAGTAAAAATGTAGACGACTATATTCGTGGTGGGAATGATGCCAAATGGTGGACCATTGGGCTTTCGGTCATGGCAACCCAGGCAAGTGCCATTACGTTTCTGTCCACACCTGGCCAGGCGTTTCATGATGGCCTCGGTTTCGTGCAGTTTTATTTTGGATTGCCCTTGGCCATGGTAGTTATTTGCTTGGTCTTTATACCTATCTATAGAAAGCTTAAGGTTTTTACGGCTTATGAAATGCTGGAAGGCAGGTTCGATTTAAAGACCCGTACACTTACAGCCATTCTGTTTTTAATTCAACGGGGGCTCGCGGCAGGAATCACAATCTTTGCACCATCAATAATTCTATCGGCAGTACTGGGTTGGGATTTGCGAAGCTTGAACATCATTATCGGGATTTTGGTGATTATTTATACTGTGTCAGGAGGCACGAAGGCAGTAAGCGTAACACAAAAACAACAAATGTTCATTATAATGGTGGGCATGTTCTTTGCCTTCTTCTTTATCTTGGGTTCCTTGCCAACAGGTGTTTCTTTTGGAGAGGCCTTAAAGATTGCTGGGGCAAACAACAAACTTCAAATCCTTGATTTTAGTCTGGACACCAATAACCGTTACACTTTTTGGAGCGGCATCACCGGAGGTTTCTTTTTAGCGTTGGCATATTTTGGCACAGATCAAAGTCAGGTGCAACGCTATCTTTCTGGAAAATCGGTAAGGGAAAGTCAATTAGGATTGATTTTTAATGGGGTGTTTAAAATTCCAATGCAATTTTTTATTCTACTTGTTGGAGCCATGGTCTTTGTTTTCTATCAATACAACCACTCTCCATTAAGTTTTAATCCGGCAGCTACCGAGGCTGTACTGCAATCAGAATATTCAGAAGATTACAAAGCTTTACAAGAGGGACATTTGATTTTGGAACAAGAAAAGGAAATGGCCCAAAACGCTTTTTCCGCCGCGCTTAAATTGAAGGAGTACAATGCTGTAGAACAAGCAAAACAGGATATTATCAAAATAAATCAAAAAGAAAGAGCTAGCCGGGATGCAGCCAAAACATTGATAGCCCAAGCAGACGGGTCAGTAGAAACCAATGACAAGGATTATGTGTTTATTCATTTTATATTGGACAACCTTCCCGTTGGTTTGATAGGACTTCTTTTGGCAGTTATATTATCGGCAGCAATGTCATCCACAGCATCTGAATTAAATGCACTTGGTACAATTACCGCCCTAGATTTGTATAAACGAAATAAGAAAGGGGAACAAGGTGAGAAACATTATGTACTTGCCACTAAGGCATTCACATTGCTTTGGGGAATAATTGCCATTCTGATTGCCTGCGTCGCAAACCTTTTTGATAACCTCATACAATTGGTCAATATCATTGGTTCCATATTTTATGGTAATGTACTTGGTATCTTTCTCCTCGCGTTCTTTTTTAAGTTTGTTAAAGGGAATGCTGTTTTTATTGCTGCCCTTATTACACAGGCTATTGTTATTGTTGGCTGGTATTTTGATTGGATGTCCTACCTATGGCTCAATGCCTTTGGATGTATTTTGGTCATTGCATTAGCAATACTTATTGAAGGTTTTGACTGGTTTTTAAGGAAACCTCCCATTAAAGTATAAAAAAAGCCCACTTTAAAAAGTGGGCTCAATTTTCTTATAAGTTTGAAGCTCTTAAAGTGCTCCCCATTCCTTTAATGAATCTTTGTTCATTTTCACATAATCGTCATTACCTGCAGTTTCAGATGCAGCTAGTGATTTTTTAGCCGTTTCAATGGCTGCTTTCTTATCCCCGGCTTTGGCATAAATCAAGGACTGCTGACGCAGTTGCCAAAATCTAGGCTCTTTGGTCATGGACATTGCTTTTTCCATCCACTCCTTAGCTTTGGAAATATCTTTATCCTCATTGAGGTAATAAACCGCCGCGGTGTAATAGTCTCCAGCGCTTGGCCCGGCCAAGGTTGTTTCAATATCTTTCATAACGGCAGAATCAGCAGGAACAGTAAAAGGAATTCCAACATAAACTTTTTCCCACATCAATCCTAAATTAGCACCATTGCTGGTTAAATCATCAATAGTTATAGTAAAGGTCTCAATATCCATAGGGATTGGGTAAACTTGAGCCGTTGTTTTTGCCGCTACCTTACTATCGTCCCATTCTCTTGGAGTTCCGCCACCTTCAGTATCAGTATAAAAGAATACTTCCCAACTAGATTCACCTGGCTTTGTAAAAATGGAGTATGTTCCAGCTTTTACTTCTGTACCGGCTATGGTAACATCAGTACTAAAGCTAACTTTTGTGTATGCATTAGCTCCTGTTCTCCATAATTTGTTGTAGGGAACTAAGTCTCCAAAAATTGTTCTTCCACGCATTGAAGGGCGTGAATAATCTACCGTAACATCGGTTAAACCTACTTTTTGCTTCAATTTAGAGCCAGGGCTTGCCGCAGGTGTTGTAATCTGGGCTTCCATGGTAATGGAAACGGATACAACACATAGTAATAAAAGTAATTTTTTCATTTGAAAAGTGTTTTAGATTTGTTAGTGAAACAAAACTAAATATAAAGGGATGTCCAACTTGTTAAGAAACACTTAAAAGAGAAACAGCATCAATTTATTATAAATGGCTTTACAACTTTTCCTTCTTCCAAGAAAAATGATAGAAAATAAAGGGACGGGCGCAAATAAGAAGTATCTATTGAACCATCTTTGAAAATTGCGATGGGATTATAGAAAACCCTTCTGCCCGAAACATCAAAAATTGCTTGCTCAAATACTTCATCTTCAGTATCCAATCGATAATTAAGCAAGAAATTGCCATCTGGCTGATATAGAACCAGTTTCTCATTCGCTTGAACTATATTTTCTAGTGTAAATAAAAATAAACGTGACGTTGAGATTATTTGCGGTGTACTATTTATAAATTCTTCAGATGTAATAAAATAGGTGTCCTCAAAATTTGCAATTGCTTCTATCTGTGCTATGCCAATATCCAAAGGTGATTTGGAGACCGTACCAGCAAAAATCGTGGTGTCAGACACACCATCAATCTCAACAATGAATGGGAACAACAATTCTGAATAACCCGTTAGCACTAACTTGTTTTCAGTTTCATTGTACGTGGAGCCGGTAATGAGCCCATCAATTTGGTAACTATCCATTCGTTGGGCTATATGGTTACCAGCCGTTTTCGGAATTTTATAGGCTACAGTTCCCATTTCTTGCCATTGTTTTGTCAACACAATTAAATTATCATCCAAAACAAAAAAAGCTTCGGCGTCCCAATCACTGTTAACGGTAGTAGTAAAATCTAACTGGTCAGGATAAGCAAATGAAATCCGTTCGGCTGAAACCGTGGTGGAGTTTTGATACTCATTCTTATTTATGATGTAGAATCCTAAATCTTCCCGATTTCCCCTATTATTACCAAAATCACCTACGTAAATAAAATTTTCATCTTGACTCAAATCCTCCCAATCCACATTTTGGGCATTGGTAATGGTAACCGTCCTTAAAATTTCCCCGTTCTCTGGGTTGAGTTCAAACAGCTGTGGTGTGTTTCCTGAATCATTATGAGTAATAAGGTTCCCGTTGTAGTAGATAAGCCCCGAGGTTTCTTTAATGCTAGCATCCAATGCTCCCAATTGCACTAAATCTTTTTGTCCATAGATGAAAACATTGAACATCAAAAAGATATATAATGGAATTATGGAAATCTTTCTCATGACGCTAAGGTATTCCATAAATCAATTTCTACTAAAACATAACGATTAAGAAGGGAAATACTAGATTATCTGATATTTTGTTTAATTAATTTAATTTTTTATTAAACAAATTGAATTTATATTTGTAAAAAAAATAATGAAGCTCTACCAACTCTATTCAAAACAATTGCTTCCCATTTCAAAGCAAAAGGCCTGGGAATTTCTTTCCAGTCCTAAAAATTTAAAGGTCATAACTCCTGACCATATGGGGTTTCACATACTTTCGGGTGCAGATAGACCGATGTTTTCAGGGCAAATAATACAGTATATTGTTAAACCTTTTCCATTCTTCAGTACCAAATGGGTTACAGAAATAACCCATGTGGTAGAAGGTGAGTATTTTGTTGACGAGCAACGTTTTGGACCTTATGCGCTATGGCATCACAAGCATTTTTTGAAGGAAACCAAGAAGGGTGTCGAAATGGAGGATATTATTGATTTAAAGCTTCCATTTGGAATTCTAGGCCAAATTGCATATCCAATTCTAGTAAAAAAGCAACTACACCAAATTTTTAAATATCGCGAAGAAAAACTAGTGGAGCTTTTCGGAAAAGTAGACGATGTACCAAATATTTTGGAATTAAAATCCATTTAAAAATGAGTAAAAATATATTACTGATTGGTGGTTCCCATGGAATAGGTTTTGAAATTGCAAAGGATTTATTGGATGAACATACAGTGTACGTAGCTTCCAGGACCAATGAGCAGTTGGGAAATCTGGATGTAAATTATATTTCTTTTGATGCCACAACGGATACGCTTGATGAAGCGCAGCTTCCAAATGAAATTCACGGGTTCGCATACTGCCCAGGAAGCATAAACCTAAAACCATTTAAAATGCTTTCCATAGATACTTTTAAAGAGGATATGGAACTAAACTTTTTCGCACTGGTCAATGTGGTAAAAACAATCCTCCCAAGAATGGCTACTGGTTCATCAATGGTATTCTTCAGCACAGTTGCAGTAAGCATGGGAATGCCTTTTCATACTAGTGTTGCAGCCGCTAAAGGAGCCATTGAAGGGTTTACAAAATCATTGGCCGCGGAATATGCACCAAATATTCGTGTAAATACCATTGCCCCTTCCTTAGTGGATACCGCTTTGGCAAAACGTCTTCTAAACAATGATAGAAAAAAAGAACTCATGTCTGAAAGGCACCCTTTAAAAAGATACGGCCATACATTGGACATTGCCAATCTAGCAGTGTTTTTGTTAAGTGATAAAAGTGGTTGGATGACTGGACAAATTTTAGGTGTTGATGGAGGCATGTCCACATTGAATATAAATTAATGAAGGAAGCGGTATCAATTTTTTGGTTTCGACGTGACTTACGCCTAAACGATAACGTAGGTTTATATCATGCCCTTCAAAACAGGTTTCCTGTAGTCCCCATTTTTATTTTTGATGTGGAAATTCTGGAGAAACTTCCAAAAGATGATGCTCGTGTCTCATTTATTCATGGACAACTTCAAAAGTTAAGGAGTGAACTTCAAAATCAGTTTCAAAGTAGTTTGGCAATATATTTTGGCAGTCCCGTCGAAATTCTAAAGCAACTGTTAACCAAATTCAATATAGATACTGTCTATACCAACCATGATTACGAACCCTATGCCCAAAAACGAGATGAGGAAGTAAGGACTTTTTTAAAATCGAACCAAATTGTTTTTAAAACCTATAAAGATCAGGTCATTTTTGAAGAAAATGAAATCGTAAAAGATGATGGAAACCCGTATGTGGTTTACACACCGTACAAAAAACGATGGAAAGAAAAATTCAACCCCTCAATCCATCTTGTCAATTACGATACCTATTCCAACTTTACCAATCTGTTTAAAAGTGTAAATCTTCCCAATTTAAAGCTTAGCGACATAGGTTTTGAATTGTCAAAAATTCACGTTTCCGATTATAATGTAACACCCAGATTAATTCAAAACTATGAGGATACGCGAAATTTTCCTGCTATTGAAGGAGGAACATCAAGGTTAGGTCCACATCTAAGGTTTGGTACAGTTTCCATCCGAAGAATGATTGCGAAAGCCATCTCTGAAGAAAATGAAATCTTTTGGAACGAATTGATTTGGCGGGAATTTTTTATGCAAATTCTTTGGCATTTTCCAAACACTGTTAACCGAGTTTTCAAACCCAAGTATGATCGTATTGTTTGGCGAAATAACCCAAGTGAATTTGAACTTTGGAAAAACGGACAAACCGGATATGCGCTTGTTGATGCCGGAATGCGAGAACTAAATCATACAGGCTATATGCACAATCGTGTTAGAATGTTGGTGGCTAGCTTTCTTTGCAAACACTTATTGATAGATTGGCGCTGGGGAGAAGCTTATTTTGCTGAAAAATTATTGGATTTTGATTTGTCCAGTAATGTTGGCAATTGGCAATGGGCTGCAGGTAGTGGTGTAGATGCAGCACCCTATTTCAGAATCTTCAATCCCATGACACAAGTGGATAAATTTGACAATCAAAGGGAATATATCAGCAAATGGGTACCTGAACTTCAAGAACTTACCTATCCACCCAAAATGGTAGATCATAAAATGGCTCGCGAACGTTGCTTAAAAGTCTACAAAGAAGCCGTAGGTTAATCCTTTTTCAGTATTTTTAAGATTCGATTTTATTTTTTGGTTCAGTTACTATAAATTGACTCAAAAGCGCTTTGTCGGAAAGTCTTAACTAACTCAAACATACCAAAATGAAACAACTCATCACCTTAGTACTGCTCTGTACTGTTTCAGTACATCTTACAGGACAAAAACTTACTTCAAACAAAAAAGCAATTATTGCCTCTGTAGAAAAACATAAAGAAAGTCTTATTCAAATAAGCGATTCTATTTGGGCATTGGCAGAAACTGCTTTTAATGAATCCAAATCTGCTGAGGTTTTAGCAAGCTACGCTGAGGAAAACGGACTAAAAGTTACAAGGGGTGTTGCAGATATCCCAACCGCTTTTACGGCAACATATGGCTCTGGTAAACCTGTGATCAGCATATTAGGGGAATTTGATGCGCTACCCGGACTATCCCAAAAAACAGAGCCCACCAAAAACCCTTTGGTAAATGGAGCTCCTGGTCATGGTTGTGGTCATAACATGTTCGGCGCCGCCAGCTTAGGTGCTGCAATTGCCATTAAAGAGCAAATTGAGGCGGGCAAACTAAAAGGAACTGTAAAGTTTTTGGGAACACCAGCCGAGGAAAAGTTTTTTGCCAAAGTTTGGATGGTAGAAGCTGGTCTTTGGGATGATGTTGATGTAAATATTAGCTGGCATCCCGGTGCCAATATTGAGGCGGATGTACAGAGTGGTCTCTCTTTAATTGATTTTATTGTGGAATTTTATGGACAAGCGGCCCATGCCTCTGCAGATCCATGGAACGGGCGCAGTGCTTCAGATGCATTGGAACTATACACAACCGGAATCAATTACTATAGAGAACATATCAAACCAACCTCACGTATTCATTACCATATCCAAGATGGGGGTCAAGTTGTAAATGTAGTTCCGGATTACTCCAAAATTTGGGTTCGGGTGCGTGATCCAAAGCGTACTATTATGCTTCCTACGTATGAACAGGTAAAAAAAATGGCAGAAGGAGCCGCTATCATGGCTAATGTTGATTATAAAATTTCTTTGGTTTCCGGAATCTATGAAACCTTGGTAAACCGTTCTGGTGGCGAAATCATGCAGAAGAATTTGGAACTTTTGGGCCCTATCGCATATACAAATGAAGAAATTGACTTTGGAAAAGCAATTCAAAATGCCACTGGAAAACCAGAATTAGGAATGGACAGTGAAATAAATCCGCTTAGGGAAACGGAAAAAAATCCTGGTGGTGGTTCTACCGATGTAGGTGATGTAAGTTGGAATGTCCCAAACATTAATCTAAGGGTAACAGTAGCCCCCAAAGATACACCATGGCACTCATGGGCAGTTGTTGCCTGTGGAGGAATGAGTATTGGACATAAGGGAATGGTCTATGCCTCCAAAGCAATGGCAATGACCATGGCAGATCTATTTGAAAATCCAAAACTGGTAGAAAAAGTAAAAGAAGAATATAACACTAGAAAAGGCGACGAGAAATATAAAGCCATGATTGATGGTCCCCCACCCATCGGAAACAATTAAAAAACAATTACATTAAAATGAAAAAATACATCCTATTATGGATTTTACCATTAGTTGCCCAAGTAGATGCCCAGCAGAACAAATTGGCCATTTTTGATAATCTTATCGGAAGAACATGGATTGCAGAAGGTAATTGGGGTGATGGTTCTAAATTTAAACAGGAAATTGAATTTCAATATGATTTGGACAGTGCTTTGGTGCTTACGAACGCCAAAGGATATACCAATAAAGAACAGACGGCATATGGTTCAAGAAATCATGGGGTTCGAAAATTTGATATGGAAACCAATACCATAAAGTTTTGGGAATTTGATGTTTTTGGGGGCCTTACGGAAGGTACTGTTAAAAGTAAGGGCAAGGACATCATTTACACGTATTCATACGGAGAGTCGGTAGTAACGGATTATTGGGAGTATGTAGATTCAAATACATATAATTTTACTGTTGGTGCCTATAAAGATGGTAAGTGGAAGCAACAGTATTTAACTACCCAGTTTACTTCTCCTAAAACCATGGGAGTGTCTTATAGTTTTGACCATCAAGCTATTGTAGTAACCCACCTGATGGAAACCGGTGATTTTTACAAAGATGTTTTTGGTTTTGAAGAAATTCCCCATCCAGAGGGAAAGCCTGGATATAGATGGTTTAAAATGTTTGGGAATTCACAATTACATCTGATTAAGAAAGATGTAGCTGAGTTCGAAAAGAATAAAAGCATGCATCTGTGCTTGGCGGTAAATAATTTAGAAAAAATTATTGAACGTCTGATTTCCAAGGATATTGATTTTTATGATTGGCCAGGCACCAAAGGTTCCATTACAAATCGGGCCGATGGGGTAAAACAAATATATATTCAAGATCCCGATGGTTATTGGTTAGAGATAAACGACGCAAAACACTGAGTATGTCGGATGCAATTCTTCAAATATTCCCTTTAGGTTTTCCATGGCAGACGCAAGATCCATTTCTTTTTTGCGTATACCACTTAGACCATTATCCAAAGGGAAATGAAACAATGGGGCCCGACCCTAAACTGTTGGAAGGTAGGAGTATCGGGAACGACTTTACCATAAAAAATGGTTGGCGTATGTATCATGGACAGACCATTCCAGGGTTTCCCTACCATCCCCATCGCGGATTTGAGACCATAACCATTGTAAACAAAGGCTATTGCGACCATTCAGATTCTCTGGGAGCGGCAGGTAGATTTGGACAAGGCGATGTGCAATGGATGACCGCAGGAAGAGGTGTTCAACATTCCGAAATGTTTCCCTTATTGAACACAGATAAGGAAAATCCTCTTGAACTTTTTCAGATTTGGTTGAATCTTCCCAAAGCAGATAAATTTGTAGAGCCCCATTTTAAAATGTTATGGCACGAAGATATTCCCGTCATTGAAGAGGAAAATGCACAAATTAAAATTGTAGCAGGCAATTACAAAGGCAATCAAGCCAGTAATCCTGCTCCAGATTCTTGGGCAGCGAAAGCGGAACATGACGTGGCTATTTGGAACATTCATGTGGATGCCGATACAGAATATATCTTACCCAAGGCAAATACATCCGTTACCAGAACGCTTTATTTTTACGAAGGTTCTGAAATCCGTATTGGTGACCAAAAAGTAAATCCCAATTTTGGAATTACTTTGGATGCTTCACAAGAGGTTCTCATAAAAATAGTTGCTGAAAAAGCTCATTTTATGGTATTGCAAGGAAAACCCATTGAGGAACCCGTAGCCAAATATGGTCCGTTTGTTATGAATACAGATGAGGAAATACAACAGGCTATGAAAGAATACCGTTTGACCCAGTTTGGAGGTTGGCCTTGGCCCTACCCTGATAATGTACATGACAAAGAAAAAGGGCGCTTTGCTCTGTATCCAAATGGTAGTTTAGAAAAAAAAGGTTAACCCTATTTCAATTTTTGATTTGCTTTTAGAAATCATAACAATGTTTGCCATTACTGTTAAAAGCAAGACATCAAGTAGTATTTCTGTATAAAAACCCTAGTTTTAGTAAGGATTTCATCTAAGTTTAAACGAACAAATCAGTGATTTCACGTTTATGAGGGTTCCTACTTCCATATTTAAAACCTTTTTACCCCTTTTTTTGGTTACCGGTTTTTGTTCTGCACAAACACAGAAAATAGATAGTCTTAAAAACCTCATGAAGACGGCCAATGACACCACCATGGTTAATTTGATACGTAGTCAGGGCATTTATACACAATCAATCAATCTTAAAAAGGCCCGTGAACTCTTTCAGCAAAGTATTGAAAAGGCCAAACAAATAGGATACATAAGTGGTGAAGTCAGCGGGATAAATTATATTGGGATAAGTTATGGCATGGCAGGTGACTACTCTGAATCACTTAGGTATTTTAGACAATCTCTTGAGTTGGCCAAAGAATATCAGATGTTTGAAGAAATAAGTAATGCTCATAATAATCTCGGCATCTTATACAAGCGTATTGGG
Source organism: Flagellimonas eckloniae (assembly GCF_001413955.1). Taxonomy (NCBI): domain Bacteria; kingdom Pseudomonadati; phylum Bacteroidota; class Flavobacteriia; order Flavobacteriales; family Flavobacteriaceae; genus Flagellimonas; species Flagellimonas eckloniae. The sequence goes on from NZ_LCTZ01000002.1 coordinate 1,099,031, forward strand.
GACTATCCAACAAGCCAAGAATACTACCTAAAGAATATAAAACTCCATGATTCGCTGAAACTTGATGAATATCTATCACGCACCTATGTCAATTTAGGGATTTTGTATGATTTAATGGACCAACAGGATAAAGCCATAGAAAGTTATCATAAAGCACTTGAAGTAGCACCTGAAGCTGAACGGGCACATTATGAAAATTCTGTTTTGTCTAATCTAGCAGTTATAGATTTTGATAATAAAGACTATAAAACCGCATTGGATAAATTTTTGGCGGCTATTGCCTATTATGATGAACAAGGAGAAAAGACAAGTCAGGCATTACAATACGCCAATGCAGGTATTTGCTATTTAAATCTAAAGGAATGGCAATTGGCTCAAGACTATTTTTTCAAATCCCTTCAACTTGCAAAAGAGCTTTCCTTACAACAGGAGATTGCTAAGGCATATTCCCATCTTGCCGACCTTAGATTCCGCCAAAAACGATATTCGGAAGCAATTGACTACTCTAATAAAAACTTGAAATCCTTAGAAGCAATGATAGGCTCTTATGAGAACAAAAAGGATGCCCATGAACTGGCCTATACCATATTTCAAGAGTCGGGTCAAATGCCCAGGGCCATTTATCATCTGAACCAGACCATGGTGTATAAGGACAGTCTGCTTAATGAGACAAAGGTCAGGGAAATACAAAACCTGCAGATACAACATGAGGTATATCTCATGAACGGGGAAATAAAGGAGAATGAGCTGCAACTAGCACTGCTTAACACAGAGGTGGCCCTTAACAACAAAAGAATGGTCTATCTTTCCATCATTGCATTATTGTTGTTGTTATCTGCTGGACTTCTCTACTTTCGGTTTCGGACCAAAAAAAGGGCCAATATCCTGTTACATAATAAAAATCAATTGATTTCCCAACAAAAAGAGATTATTGAGGACATGAACCTAGAGCTCGAAAAACGTATGCTACGGGCGCAAATAAATCCTCATTTCATGTTCAATTCCTTGAACTCCATACAACACCTGGTCAATTCTAACGACAGAATCAACGCACTACGGTACCTTTCAAAATTTTCCAAGCTGCTACGACAAGTCCTTGAAAGTTCAGTTAATATCAACTTGGTTCTTTCTGAAGAAATTGAATTGCTCAAAATTTATCTCGAATTGGAGTCCCTTAGATTTGACAATTCATTTACGTACTCCATTAATGTGGACGATTCTATTGACATTATGGAACAAGAAGTACCCATGTTGCTGGTCCAGCCCTATCTTGAAAATGCAATATTACATGGCCTAATGCCCAAAAATGGTCCAAAAAAACTTTCCGTCAGTTTTACTGATAAAATGCAATTTATTGAGTGTATTGTTAAAGATAACGGTATTGGGCTTGGGTCCAAACCCGCCGCAAATCATAAATATAAGGGACTCTCAAGGGGAATGTCCATTACTGCCAAAAGAATTGAGGCAATGCAAAAGTTCACAGATAAAAATTTAATTACTGTTGAAAATATAGCAGATAGTACCAAAACCGGAACAAAGGTGACAATCTTAATTCCAAAGAATTAAAGGATTCTATTAAATAGCCTCAAAAACTAAACACGAACTATATTTGCCCCAATGGCACGTAATCGTTCATCAATATTTTCGTAGCCGCGATCTATTTGCTCAATATTATTGATTGTTGAAGTTCCCTTGGCAGAAAGTGCTGCTATCAATAAGGAGACTCCAGCTCTAATATCAGGAGAAACCATTGTTGTAGCTTTTAGGGTAGATTTAAAATCATGTCCAATAACCGTAGCGCGGTGTGGGTCGCACAAAATAATCTTAGCTCCCATATCAATTAATTTATCCACAAAGAACAATCGGCTTTCAAACATTTTTTGGTGAATGACCACCTCCCCTTTAGCCTGAATTGCAACAACCAATAAAATACTTAGCAAATCCGGTGTCAAACCTGGCCAAGGCGCATCGGCAATAGTAAGAATAGAGCCATCAATATAATTCTGTACTTCATAACCATTCTCGTGCTTTGGAATATAGATATCATCTCCTTTACGTTCCAATTTGATTCCCAACTTTTGGAAAGCATTGGGTATTTGCCCCAAATCGTCCCAACTTACATTTTTTATGGTGAGTTCACTTTTTGTCATAGCAGCCAAACCGACCCAACTCCCAATTTCAATCATATCGGGCAACATGGTATGTTCTGTTCCTCCCAAAGTATCGACTCCCTCAATGGTCAAAAGATTGGAGCCAATTCCGGAAATCTTTGCCCCCATCCTATTCAACATCTTGCACAACTGCTGCAAATAGGGTTCACAGGCAGCATTGTAAATGGTAGTCGTTCCTTCAGCCAAGACAGCGGCCATTACTATATTCGCAGTTCCAGTGACTGAAGCTTCATCCAAAAGCATATAGGTGCCTTTGAGTTTCTCCGCTTCCACACCATAAAAATATTCTTCTTTATTATATCTGAATTTCGCGCCTAATTTGATAAAACCTTCAAAATGAGTGTCTAAACGTCTTCTGCCTATTTTATCACCACCCGGTTTGGGAATATACCCTTTTCCAAATCGTGCCAACAATGGACCAACCAGCATAATAGATCCCCTTAGTCCGCGACCATCTTGTTTAAATTGGTCTGATTGAAGGTACTCTAGATTAACATCGTTTGCTTTAAACGTATAGGAGCCTTTTCCTTTTTTTTGGATTTTAACACCTAAATCCTCTAACAAAGCTATCAACTTGTTGACATCGATGATATCTGGAATATTGTTTATTGTAATTTTTTCTCCCGAAAGCAAAACAGCACAAAGAATTTGAAGCGCTTCGTTCTTTGCACCCTGAGGTGTAATTTCACCATGTAGTTGGTGACCACCTTCTATCCGAAATGTTCCCATGTATTCCTTTGGAATTAATACCTTTTTTTACCTCTGTTGTTCCGCTGTCCCTTTTTGTTGTTATGGGTATTACTGCCATACCTGTTGGATTTGGCCAAACGGTTTTTAAGAAACTGTCCGCTATCGGTTAAGCTTTCTCCGTCTGGGGCAAGGTCAATTTCCCCATCGCTTAACTCCTTTAAATGTGTAAAAATCGCGGAATCTTCAACCGTATCCTTATTCCAGTTTAAATAGCACTTTTTCATATGGTTAGCTATGGCATATTCCAAGCCAGACCGCATATCACCCTTTTCCCATTTTATGGCAACATCTATCATTCTCTTAATGTTGTTCCCATAAAACCTGTACTTGGGAAAGTTTTGTGGGTATTCCAAAGGTTCAGGACGTTGTTGTAAAACTTCTTTTGGAGTAATTGGAAATGGTGAATCAACATCCAATTTAAAATCGGCCATAATAAAAAGTTGATCCCATAATTTATGTTGAAAATCCGGTACATCACGTAAGTGAGGTTGAAGATTCCCCATTACACTTATGATTGATTTTGCTACTTTGTTTCGTTCTTCCCTATCCGCAATGGAAACGGCATGATCTACCATTTTTTGAAAATGACGACCATATTCAGGGATAAAGAGCTTAGAGCGCTCCGTATTATATTGTAAATTTTCTACTACGTTCAAATTAAAGAGTTTAATGAAATTAAATTATTGGGAAGTCTTTCCAATAACGCTCGCAAAATACTAAAATTATGGCAATTGTAAGTTTTAAAGGGAAATTACTCCCTCAACGCTGGAAACTTCTTTGTACTTGGCTATGACCTCATCAGGATTATTCAAATGTACGGTTATAGAAATACTGGTATATGTACCCTTTTTAGATTTTTTTGATTCGATAACAGCTCCAGACATATTAAAAATATCCTTTATCTGACCTATCCTTTCTTCATCAGTAGGTACAATAAACTTGTACAAATAATTAGATGGCCAAGAGGTGTTCTCTAAAAGCTGTTCTTTGAGCCTAGCATAGAACTCATCAGATTTCTCTTTTTCCAAACCTTATTTTTTTACAAAGATATGGGTTAGGATACAATTTTTTTTCCTTCTACCTATTTCATTACTTTGTATTCATAAATATGTGTGTTTGAATACCAAAAAAGTAGTAATTACTGGAGCACCCGGAACTGGAAAAACCTCAATAGTCAATGGGTTGGAAAAAAGAGGATTCCATTGTTTTCATGAGATTATACGGGATATGACCTCCAGAGCAAAAAAAAATGGTGACCCTAGCGCTGTTGTTTCCAATCCTTTGGTTTTTGTTGATGATTCCCTTCAATTTAACAAAGACTTGCTTAAGGGAAGGGCTGAGCATTTTAAAAATTCCTTACACTTAAACACACCTATTAGTTTTTTTGATAGAGGTATGCCAGATGTATTGGCTTATATGGATTTCTTTAAGCAAACTTATTCCAAAGAATTTATTGAAGCTTGTGAAAGCCATAAATATGACACCATATTCATCGTACCGCCTTGGAAGGAAATTTACGTGTCGGACAACGAAAGATTGGAAACTTTTGATGAAGCTGAAAAAATTCATGACGCCTTACTAAATACGTACACCAAATTTGGTTACGACCCTATTATTGTGCCAAAGAATCCAGTTGATCAGCGTATAGCATTCGTTTTGGAAACACTTAAACCACTTTAGTGCAACAGGATATTCAAAATATCTTAAGAGAATTCTGGGGTCATGATGATTTCAGGGGCTCCCAAAAAAATATAATTAATGCTGTTATTGACGGGAAAGACGTAATGGCATTAATGCCTACTGGAGGAGGAAAATCGATTTGTTATCAAGTTCCAGCTTTGGCACAAGAAGGTATTTGTATTGTTGTTTCACCTTTGGTGGCATTAATTCAAGATCAAGTAAGCACGTTAAAAGAAAAGGGGATAAAAGCCATTGCACTTGTTGGTGGGATTTCTTTCGAAGAACTCAACAATCTTCTAGACAATTGCTTGTATGGTAACTATAAGTTTTTATACCTATCTCCAGAACGGCTGCAACAGACCTTGGTACAGGAAAGAATCCGGGAAATGAATGTTAATCTAGTCGCCATTGATGAAGCGCATTGTATTTCCCAATGGGGCAATGATTTTAGACCTGCTTATCTGGATTGTGCAATCCTTAAAGACTTGGCCCTTACAGCACCTATTATAGCACTTACAGCCACCGCAACCCCAAAGGTTATTGAAGACATAATTGAGAACCTTAAACTAGATAATGCATCAACATTTAAGGATTCATTTTCTAGGTCCAATATTGTTTTCAAAGCAAAATATACTGAAGACAAGCTCTATCAATTAAAGAAATATTTACATGAAATTCCTGGAAGTGCAATTATCTATGTGCGCTCAAGAAAAATGTCATTGTTCCTCTCAGATTTTTTGAACAAGAATGGTTTCAAGGCTACTTTCTTTCATGGTGGGATTTCCAAAGCTGAAAAAGAAGAAAAATTAAATCAATGGTTAAATAATACCATTGGGGTAATGGTTGCAACCAATGCTTTTGGTATGGGAGTGGATAAACCAGATGTACGTTTGGTGGTTCACTATCAAATTCCCGACAGCCTGGAAAGCTATTTTCAAGAAGCTGGAAGAGCGGGGCGCGATGGAAATGAAGCCACCGCAATACTACTTACCACAGGTGAGGATGAGGAAAGGGCAAAACAACAATTCTTATCTTCTTTGCCCAATGTTGATTTTGTAAAGAAACTATATGTCCAATTGAGCAACTACTTTCAAATCTCATACGGAGAGTCCGTAGCGGAAACGTTAGTGCTGAAATTCAATGCCTTTTGCAAACGTTACGAGTTTAACCCAAATGTTACCTACAATGGGCTTCGAATTTTGGACCAAAACTCCGTAATTTCTTTATCAGAAAATTATAACGAAAAACACACACTAAAATTTATCGCCACCAAAGCAGGTATTTTTGATTATTTAAATTCCAATCGTAAATCTGCATCAATCATTCAGACCATTCTTAGAACTTATGGAGGTATTGTCGATTATGATACCAAAATAAGTGTCCATTTAATTTCGCAAAAAACTGGAGAATCTGAAAAACACATAAAAAAAATCTTGAAGCAATTGCATGAAGATGGTGTTGCGGAATACAAAAACACAACCAGCGACCTTGAGATTACTTTTTTGGTTCCCAGAGAGGATGACCGCTCTATCAATACATTTGCTAAAAAGATAAAAGATTTCAATACCGTAAAAAAGAACAATTTGAACGCGGTATTGGAGTATATAAAAAATACTACGGCTTGCCGTAGCGAGTTCTTGCTGAATTATTTTGGAGAAAAAGTTAATGAGAAATGTGGCACTTGCGATATTTGCACAAAAACCAGCAAACCAGAGTCTGGTTTTTTAGAACGTAAGATTGTTGAGCTTCTAAAGACCAATCCGCATACATCAAGACAAATTTCAATGTCAATAGACCTTGAAGAAGAAGTTCTGTTGGAAACTTTGCAAATACTCCTCGAGGATGAAGAAATCATGTTGAACCATAAAAATGAATATGACATCAAAAAATAATACGCTGCGCATTGTATTTATGGGCACTCCAGATTTTGCAGTTGGGAGTTTGAAAAATATTTTGGATGCAGGATATACTATTGTTGGTGTAATTACTGCTCCCGACAGACCGGCGGGCCGAGGAAGAAAAGTTCAAGAATCTGCGGTAAAGCAATTTGCCCTAAAACACAACCTCAACGTATTACAACCTACAAATCTTAAAAGCGAAGCGTTTATAGAAGAGTTACGAAGCCTGCAAGCTAACCTTCAGGTAGTAGTTGCTTTTAGAATGCTTCCAAAAGTGGTTTGGCAAATGCCAAAATATGGTACGTTTAATCTTCATGCTTCCCTTCTACCACAATATCGAGGGGCTGCCCCAATAAATTGGGCCATTATTAATGGTGAAATGGAAACTGGTGTCACAACATTTTTTATAGATGATAAAATTGATACGGGAAATATCATTTTACAAAAAACCGAACCAATATCAATCGAGGATAATGCAGGTACCTTGCATGATAGGTTGATGAACCTGGGAGCAGAATTGGTAGTACAAACCTGTGAACAGATTGCTTTGGGAAATTTTTCAACCTCAACACAAAAGGAATATGATAATTTAAAGCCCGCGCATAAAATTAATAAGGAAACCTGTAAAATAGATTGGAATGCACCAATGAAGAATATCCATAACCATATTCGAGGTCTTAGTCCCTACCCTGCAGCTTGGACCTATCTAATAAATAATGGAAAACAAAAAAACATAAAAATATATAAAACCCGGATGGAGCCTTTTGAACATCATGATGCTGTTGGGAAAATTTTTGCAGACAAAAAGACATTGAAAGTTGCAACAATTGATGGTTATCTTCAGCTGCTCGAAATACAATTGCCCGGAAAGCGAAAAATGCAAGTATCTGAAATTCTGAATGGTTTAAATCTTGAAAAAAACGCACATCTTCTCTAAGCCCCTACCGTTACTAGGCTCACAAATAACCTCATTTTCTTTCCACTTTATCAACAAACGTTTCAAGTTATTAACAAAAACCCCTATTTCCCTTGGTTTTACTTGCGTTAAAGGCAAATCCATATAAATTTGTTTAGCATTAAAATTATTTTAACAACAATTAATTTGATTCAATTATGAACAAAACAGAATTAATCGATGCTATGGCAGCTGATGCAGGCATCACTAAAGCAGCAGCTAAAAAGGCATTGGAATCTTTCTTAGGAAATGTAGAAGGATCACTTAAAAAAGGAAACAGAGTTTCTTTAGTAGGTTTTGGTTCTTGGTCAGTATCCAGGAGAAATGCAAGAGATGGTAGAAACCCACAAACTGGACAAACTATCAAGATTGCAGCTAAGAACGTTGTAAAGTTCAAGGCAGGAGCAGAATTGAGCGGTTCAGTAAACTAATCAATTACGTATTTAAAATATATAAAGGCACTTCTTTTCCAAGAAGTGCCTTTTTATTATTGTATAAGTGCTTTTTTGAATTTGTCGTATATTATATTAAATTTAAAATCAAGAATTTAATATTATGATTGGCCTTAAGCCAAAAAAAGGGAAATTATTGGTTGCAGAGCCTACATTGACAGGCGATGTTTCTTTCAACAGATCTGTAGTGCTCTTGGCAGAACACAATCAGGAAGGATCTGTAGGTTTTATATTGAACAAACCTCTTGATTACAATATTTGTGATCTAATTTCTGAAATTACAATTCCTTTTAAAGTTTTTAATGGTGGACCTGTTGAGCAGGACAATCTATATTTCATTCATAAAGTTCCACACCTAATTGATGATAGTATTGAAATTTCGGATGGTATTTTTTGGGGAGGTAATTTTGAAAAAACCGTAGCGCTCATAAATAATAAAACCATTACGGACCAGGATATCCGTTTCTTTCTTGGATATTCCGGTTGGGATTCCAGCCAATTAGACCAAGAACTTTCTTCAAAATCGTGGGTGGTAGTAAAAAACGAATACGAAAGCAATATTCTCACAAAGTCTTCCAATGCATTTTGGAAGGAAAAAATGGTTGAATTGGGTGGTGATTATCTTTTGTGGTCCAATTCTCCTGAAAATCCTTCCCTTAATTAAGGGAATCCATTCTTGCCTTAGCGTTCAGTTTTCCCAAAAGGCTTTTGGCAACAGTATTTACATATTTCTTTTTTCGATACTTGCTGATTGGAACAATCCCGGCAATGCTATTTGTAAAGAAGAGCTCATCTGCTTTTTGTAGCTCAAAAGGAGAAATAGATTCTTCCAAAAGTTGTAAATCGTCTATGGAGTCAATAATTTCAATAAGTTTTTTTCTGATGATGCCATTTAAACATCCATCACTCAAAGGAGGTGTCTTAATGGACGTTCCCTTTACCAAAAAAAGGTTTCCATTAATCATTTCTGCCACTTGTTTGTCTGTATTGATAAGAAAGCAGTTGTTGTATCCATTTTCTTTTGCATAAACACCAGCAACCACATTGAGAATCTTATTTGTGGTTTTTAAATTGGATAACATATCCTTGTTTAGATAATAATCTTTGAATAGCTCCACCTCGTAGTTTTCGTCCTTTATGATATAAAATGGTGATTCAAGTGGATTACTTTCAATAAGATATGATATTTCATTAGTTACCGGAGTATAAAGACCTCCTTCATTTCTAAAAACACTCAACCGTACTCTGGAGGAGCCATTTTCCAAACCGTTTTCCTTTACTGTTTTGGAAATTTCATCTTCAAGAAATTCCAATGTAAAGTTCATGGGGATTTCCATCCTAAGGATCCGCATTGAAGCCATTAGTCTAAAATAATGGTCTTCCAAGAAAAAAACGGTGCCATTTACAACTCTAAGTGTCTCAAAAAGAGCATCCCCATACTTTAATGCCCGGTTATCATGCTTTAAAATAGAAGTGTCTTCCGAAAAAAAATCGCCATTAAAATTGACCATAAAAAAAGCCTTGAAAAAATCAAGGCCAAATATACGTTTTAGTTAAGAATCCTTCTATTTTGACCCTAATACTTGTTTTAAATCCGACACTTGGTTTTCCCAAAGCATTTTTGCCTCATCCACCTCATCATCATCCGCAAAATCTGTTATGAACAGCGATACATCTTTGGTTATCTCATCAACAATTATACGCATTTCAAAAAAACTGTCATCATCATTTTCTTCCCAAGAAAACTTAACAAACTCATCACTTTTCTTTTTTAACAACTTGGCATTTTCTTCAGATCCATCCCATATAAAGGTGAACAATTCACTACGGGAATTTACATTGTCTGCGTACCATTCTGATAAACCAGAGGGAGTGGATATATATTGATAGAGCAGCTGCGGCGAGGCCTGTATTACAAACTCTATTTCAAATTTAGTTTTATCACTCATTCTTACACTTAATTTTGCCTTTCAATATTTAATATAGATTGGGAAGATATAAAAATAAATATCAAATAATAAATTAATTTGAATTTTGATTGAGCAAAAATTAAACTTTATATTTGCACCCGCTTAACGCAACCACGGCGAGGTAGCTCAGGTGGTTAGAGCGCAGGATTCATAACCCTGAGGTCGGGGGTTCAAGTCCCCCTCTCGCTACAAAAAAAGACCATCAATTGATGGTCTTTTTCCTTTTAAACACTTTAAGAATTGGTTTTAAGTCTAAATTTGTGGTATGAAAAATACCATTTCTGAACGGGTTGCAGATTTTCTAAAAAACTTCCCTCCTTTTAATATCTTGGAGGAAAATCAGTTACAAAAGCTTTCCTACGAAGTATCTATTATCTACAAAGAAAACAACAGTATAATTTTCACAGAAAATGAGGAACCTCATGAATACTTTTATGTTGTCCATAAAGGAGCCATAGCCCTTGCAAAAAAAGACACAACCAGTGTTCTGGATATATGTGACGAGGGAGATATTTTTGGTTTGCGACCCCTAATGGCAAAGGAGAATTACAAATTGGAAGCGAAAGCACATGAGGAAACCATATTATATGCTATCCCCATCAAGGAATTTAAGCCTATTGCCCTTGAAAATAAAAGGGTTGGAGATTTTTTGATAGAAAGCTTTGCATCTAACACCCGTAATCCATATTCTATAAAGCATAGTGGAAAGCTGTACGGTATTTCTAATCATACTGAAACTAATCCTGAAAATAAACTTCTAGATCTTCAACCAGTCCGTTATTCCACAAATTTGGTCACCTGTACGGAGAGTACTAAAATAAAGATGGTTGCCAACACCATGACCATCAATAATGTTGGGTGTATTCTGGTTGTAAAAGATGAACTTCCCGTTGGTATTATAACTGATAAAGATATCAGAAACAAAATTTTCACTGGTCTTGTTCCTATTAGTGGGACCGCAAAAGAAGTTATGACCTCCCCAGTCATAACATATCCGAGGGAGCTTACCATTACACAAGCCCAAATGGCCATGATGAAAAGCAACATAAGCCATTTATGCTTAACTGAGGATGGAACTCCTGAAACACCTGCAGTGGGGATACTGTCAAAGCATGATGTAATGGTCGCTATTGGTAATAATCCTGCAGTACTGATGAGGGCCATTAAAAGGTGTAGAAGCACCAAAAGGTTACGTTCCATAAGATATGGGGTAATGAATTTACTCAGGGGTTATTTAGATGAAAATATTCCTATCAGGTTAGTTTCAAAAATTATATCTGAACTGAATGATGCAGCAATCAAGCAAGTTATCAAAATTGTCATCAAAAATATGGATACAGAATCTCCTATTAGATTCGCTTGGTTGACCATGGGGAGTCAAGGAAGGGGTGAGCAATTGTTGAATACCGATCAGGACAACGCCATTATTTTTGAAGATGTCCCTAAAAACAAGCAAAAAGAGACCACTGATTACTTTTTGAAACTTGGATCAATGATAACCAAGGAATTAAATACTATAGGTTATGAGTATTGCCCTGCCGAAATGATGGCTTCCAATCCATTATGGTGCCATAGTCTTAGCGAATGGAAAGAGGTGACCACCCATTGGATCACTAATCCTGGGCCAGATGAAGTGCTTCTATCCTCTATCTTTTTTGATTACAATGTTACTTATGGAGATAAAAAGCTTACAGACGAGCTTTCTAAACACATTTTTGCCAGCGTAGAAAAGCATCCGTTGTTCTTAACACATTTAGCTGGTGGAGCTTTGCAGAATCCCTCACCTACGGGGTTCTTTAGAGATTTTTTGGTAGAACAAGATGGGGCGCACAAAGATTTTTTTGATCTCAAACTACGCGCATTAATGCCTCTGATAGATGCAGCAAGAGTATTGATTCTTTCCCATTCTGTAAAGTCCATTAACAATACTGCAGAGCGTTTTGAGAAACTGGCAGAGCTGGAGCCTCAAAACAAAGAATTTTATTTGGCGTGTTCCTATGCCAGTAAGGCGTTGTTAAAGTTTAGAACCATTCAAGGTTTGCTACACAATGACTCAGGTAGGTATATTGCTTTGGACAAACTGAACAAAGAAGAGAAAATAAAGCTCAAGAGAACCTTTAAGACTATTAAGGAAATTCAAGAATTATTGCAGGTACGGTTCCAAATCAAGAATATTTTAGGGTAATGAGACTTTTCCAAAAGAAAAAAAAGGATTTGCCAGCTTTCTGGATTGACTATAAGAATCAATTTAACAGTAAACTTCCTGTCAATATCAATGAAAATGAGTTTGTGGTTTTCGATACAGAAACCACAGGTTTTAGTTTTGATAAAGATAGAATCCTCAGCATTGGGGCTTTGAAACTCATCAACAAAAATATTCTGGTTAAAGAAAGTTTTGAAGTCTACATTTCTCAAACTCATTATAATGCTGATAGTGCTGAGATTCATGGTATTCTTAAAAAAGGAAAGAAAGAATGCATTACTGAAGTTGAAGCCTTGAAACGATTCTTATTATACATTAAAAATCATGTTTTAGTTGGGCATCATGTCATGTTTGATGTTGCTATGATTAACCAAGCTCTAAAAAGAAATGGTCTGCCCAAACTGAAGAATCAAACACTTGATACCGGATTACTTTACAAAAGAACATTACTTACTACTTCCGTATTACAAAAAAAGGAGCAGTACTCATTAGATGATTTAGCAGAAAAATTCAGTATTTCTAGAAAAGATAGGCATACAGCCTTAGGAGATACCTACATTACCGTAATAGCTTTCCTTGCCATTTTGAATAAACTTAAACCAAAAAACCTTGGTGACCTCATCAACAAACAAAAGCCACTAAAATTTGGACTTTGAGAATTATAGGCTCTCTTTAATAATTTCCTCTACCACTTCCGGATTCAACAAGGTTGAAGTATCTCCTAAATTACTTGTTTCCTTGGATGCTATTTTTCGTAAAATACGGCGCATGATTTTTCCACTTCTTGTCTTAGGAAGTCCGGGAACAAACTGAATTTTGTCCAATTTGGCAATTGGGCCAATATGCTCGGTAATCATTTGGTTGATTTCTTTCTTAAGATTATCACGATCTCGTGACTCACCTGTTTCTTTTAAAATCACATAACCATATAAAGCATTTCCTTTAATGTCATGCGGAAAACCAACAATAGCAGATTCTGCAACGGCAGGATGTTCATTGATAGCGTCCTCAATAGGTGCGGTACCCAAATTATGTCCCGATACAATGATAACATCGTCTACCCTACCCGTGATTCTGTAATAACCCACTTCATCACGTAGGGCGCCATCACCCGTGAAATATTTCCCCTCGAAAGCGGAGAAATAGGTGTCTTTATAGCGTTGGTGGTCACCCCAGATACTTCTGGCAATTGATGGCCATGGAAATTTAACACACAGTCTTCCATCAACTTGATTACCTAAAATTTCTTTACCATTTTCATCCATCAATGCGGGTTGAATCCCTGGCATTGGCAATGTTGCGTAGGTAGGTTTTGTTGGTGTGGAAAAAGGAATTGGAGAAATTAAAATTCCTCCTGTTTCCGTTTGCCACCATGTATCCACAATGGGGCATTTCTTCTCACCCACATGATCATTGTACCAATGCCACGCTTCCTCATTTATAGGTTCCCCAACAGTGCCTAGTACTTTTAGGCTGGATAAGTCATATTTGGTGACAAAATCCAAATTCTCTTTTGCCAAAGCCCTAATCGCTGTTGGTGCCGTATAAAATTGTGTTATTTTATGTTTTTGAACAATTTCCCAAAAACGTCCAAAATCGGGATAGGAAGGTACTCCTTCAAACATAACGGTGGTTGCCCCATTCGCAAGTGGCCCATACACAATATACGAATGCCCCGTAATCCAACCAATATCTGCGGTACACCAATACACATCATCCTCACGATATTGGAATACATTTTTAAACGTATAGGCTGTATAGACCATATAACCTGCAGTGGTATGAAGCATTCCTTTTGGACGTCCCGTCGATCCAGATGTATACAAAATAAATAACGGGTCTTCTGCTTCCATCACCTCGGGAGTATAATCGGCATAGGCACTTTCCAAGAGAGGTTGCAACCATTTATCCCGACCTTCTTTCATTTCGATTTCGGTATTGGTTCGCTTTGCGACCAAAACCGATTCTACAACAGGGCATTGTTCCAAAGCTTCATCAACTATCCCTTTTAAATCGATTACTTTCTTACCTCGATATGACCCATCCGAAGTCAATACCATTTTTGCTTCACAATCATTGATTCGAGTTGCCAAAGCAGTAGAAGAAAACCCTGCAAATACCACGGAATGGACAGCCCCAATTCGTGCGCACGCCAAAACCGAAATTGCCAACTCTGGAATCATTGGCAAATAAATGACAACTCTGTCGCCTTTTTGGATACCATTATCTTTTAAAACATTGGCAAACTTGCACACACGTTCATGCAGTTGTCTGTATGTAATATGTTCTGCCTCTTCATTTGGGTCATTGGGTTCAAAAAGAATGGCCGTTTTATCTCCACGAATGTGCAAATGTCTATCGATACAATTTTCAGTAATATTCAACTGTGCTCCATCAAACCATTTAATCTCAGGTTTTGAGAAATCCCAATCCAACACAGAGTCCCATTTTTTTCTCCAGACAAAGTGCTCCTCGGCTACTTCTTCCCAAAAATCCTCTGGATTCCGAACAGATTTTCGATATACTTGAAAGTACTCTTCTAAATGTTTGATATGGTAATTACTCATGAATGTATGCGATAAGGTTTAGAGCTTAAAAATAGCAAAAAAGGAAGTGTTTATTCTCTTTTACAGGATATATCAAAAGGAAAGGGTGAAATGTTATAATGAGTTGAGATAGTTGGCAACATTGGACCCAATCCGCTCATGAATATTGGAGATATCTGCTTTCTCGAACTTCTCTCCCATAATACTTTCATACAATTCAATATACCTTTCTGATACAGATTCAACATATGCATCACTCATTTCAGGAACAGTTTGCCCTTCCAAACCCTGAAATCCATTGGAGATTAACCATTGTCGAACAAATTCTTTGGAGAGTTGCTTCTGGGCTTCGCCATTACTCTGGCGCTCTTCATATCCATCAGCATAAAAATACCTTGATGAATCTGGAGTGTGTATTTCATCAATCAAAACGATTTCGCCATTCTTGGTTTTACCAAACTCGTATTTGGTATCCACTAAAATCAATCCCCGTTGGGCAGCAATTTCAGTGCCTCTTTGAAATAAAGCCTTGGTATACTTTTCCAAAACTTCATAATCAGTCTTGGTTACAATTCCTCTACTTAAGATTTCCTCTTTTGAAATATCTTCATCGTGCTCTCCTTTTTCAGCTTTGGTGGCAGGAGTTATAATAGGTGTTGGAAACTTATCGTTTTCTTTCATACCCTCTGGCATGGGTTCCCCGCACAAAATTCGATTCCCGACTTTGTACTCACGAGCAGCATGACCGGATAGATAGCCTCGAATTACCATTTCAACCTTAAAGGGTTCACAGGCCTCGCCTACCGCAACATTTGGGTCTGGAGTAGATAGTAACCAGTTGGGAACAATATCTTTGGTAGATTCCATCATTTTAGTCGCTATCTGATTCAGGATTTGGCCTTTAAAGGGTATTCCTTTGGGCATTACCACATCAAAAGCAGAAAGACGGTCTGTGGCTATCATTACCAAAACATCGTTCTCCAAGGTATAAACTTCCCTAACTTTTCCTTTGTAAATGGATTTTTGACCTGAAAAATGGAAATTAGTATCCATTAAAGTATTTGACATGCGCTGCTAATTATGGTGCTCAATATTTTTATAGGCGTCAATAACTTTTTTGACCAATTTATGACGAATAACATCTTTATCATCCAAATAAATCATACTGATTCCTTCTACATCCTTTAAAATTAGAAGCGCTTCTTTTAAACCAGAGGTTACTCGGCGGGGAAGATCAATTTGCCCCGGATCTCCCGTTAATAAAAACTTTGCGTTCTTGCCCATCCTAGTCAAAAACATTTTCATCTGGGCGTGTGTAGTATTTTGTGCTTCATCCAAAATAACAAAGGCATTGTCCAAAGTTCTACCGCGCATAAATGCCATGGGTGCAATTTGAATGGTTCCATCCTCAATATATTTATCCAAACGTTCTGGTGCAATCATATCACGAAGTGCATCATAAAGTGGTTGCATATAAGGATCTAGTTTTTCCTTTAAATCTCCCGGAAGAAAACCAAGGTTCTCTCCTGCTTCCACCGCAGGCCGGGTTAAAATAATTCGCCTAACTTGTTTTTCTTTCAAAGCTTTTACTGCCAAGGCAACACCGGTATAGGTCTTTCCCGTACCCGCTGGTCCTATGGCGAAAACCATATCATTTTTTTTGCAGGCATCAACAAGTCGTCTTTGGTTTGCAGTTTGGGCCTTTATCAATTTACCGCTAACACCGTGTACCAAAACATCTCCACTACTCTTAGATGAAGCATAGTCTTCTTTGCCGTTGCTGGTAAGTACCCGCTCAATCATATTCTCATCCAACTTATTGTATTTGGCAAAATGGGTCGTGAGCATATCAAAGCGTTTATCAAACTCTTCCAATAACTCCTGGTCTCCATAAGCCTTTATCTTGCTACCACGGGCAACAATCTTAAGTTTGGGGAAATACTTTTTAAGAAGTTCTATATTTTCATTCTGCTGCCCAAAAAAATCTTGGGGGCTAATCTCCGTAAGTTCTATGATTAATTCGTTCAAAAAATGTAGGGTGTTTTTGTGGTTATTTTTGAAGAAGTTTTATTCTTTCTTTTTTATTTAATTTTACCCCACAAACTTAACCAAAAATCAATTTGAGCAAGAAAAAACATATCAACAGTATTGCATGGCAATCATAACTTTAACTACTGATTTTGGATACAAAGACCACTTTGTAGGTGCCATAAAAGGAACTATTTTAAGTGATCTTCCTGAGGTCCATGTTGTTGATATTTCGCATGCCGTTAGTCCATTCAATATCCAAGAGTGTGCCTATATTTTAAAGAACGCGTACCGTACTTTTCCGACCGGAACGGTTCATATTATAGGTGTAGATTCTGAGCTATCAGCTGAAAACCAACACATTGCAGCACAAGTTGATGGGCACTATTTTGTAGGTGCAAACAATGGAGTTATCTCCTTGATAACTTCAGAAATAGCCCCAGAAAAAGTAATGGAAATCAATATTCCAAATCTAAATACAAGTTCTTTTCCTGTATTGGACGTCTTTGTGCAGGCAGCTTGTCATATTTCCCGTGGTGGAAAACTAGAGGTCATTGGAAAACCTTTTAACGACTTAAAGGAATTGCGGGAATTTGAACCCAGAATTACCAACAATGGTAAAAGCATAGTTGGCAATGTAATTTATATTGATAATTACGGAAATGTAATTACCAACATTCAAAAGAGCCTTTTTGAAGCCTATCGTAGTGGACGAGATTTTGAAATATCCGCTAGGACAAATACGATGAAGACCATTCATGATAGTTACAATGGAATCATCAATTATAATTTTGATAGATCACAGCGTAAAGGTCCTGGAGATGCATTGGCACTTTTCAATTCCGCAGGTTATGTTGAACTGGCCATATATAAAAGTGATTTAAACACCGTAGGGGGCGCTTCCACGCTATTGGGGCTAAACTATCGAGATACAGTTACCATAAATTTCCTATAAATGCTTATTAGAATTGTGAAACTCACTTTTAAACCCGAAAATATTCCTAGTTTTAAACATATTTTTGAAGCATCAAAATCGAGCATATTGGATTTTGAAGGTTGCAATCTTGTAGAGGGGTATCAAGACCTTAAAAATCCATGTGTGTTTTTTACGTATAGCTTTTGGGATAGCGAATCAGATTTGGAAAACTACAGGGCCTCAGATTTTTTCAAGGGTGTTTGGAGCAATACAAAAAAACTGTTTTCAGAAAAACCGGAAGCTTGGAGTGTTTCTAAAATAGAATCATCAAACAATATTTAATGTTCGCTATTTTTAAACGGGAAGTTCAATCCTTTTTTACATCACCGATCGGATATCTCATTGTTGGGTTATTTTTATTGCTCAACGGCCTATTTTTATGGGTTTTCAAAGGTGATTTCAATATTTTTGATTATGGTTTTGCTGATCTTGGAAATCTGTTTTTATTGGCCCCATGGATTTTTATTTTTTTAATTCCGGCTATTACCATGAAAAGCTTCTCTGAGGAAAGAAAAGTGGGGACTTTGGAATTATTGCTCATAAAACCAATATCTGTTTGGAAACTGGTCTTGGGGAAATTTTGGGGCGCAACCTTATTATGTGTAATTGCTGTTTTGCCAACTATAATTTATGTGTTTGCAATTTCCGATTTGGGGATTATACCAGGGAATTATGACTTGGGGGTTGTTTTGGGGTCTTATTTTGGTTTATTGTTTTTAATTGCTCTGTATACATCGATAGGTTTGTTTTCCTCAACAATCTCTGATAATCAAATTGTATCATTCATCATTGGAATATTGATTTGTTTTTTAATATTTAACGGCTTTGAAGCTGTCTCTTCCTTATTTTCCGGAGAATCACAACAGATTATCCAAAGCCTCGGAGCAAAATCACATTTTGAAAGCATCGCAAGGGGAATAGTAGATACAAGGGATTTGGTTTATTTTATTTCCTTGACAATATTCTTCCTATACCTGACATTTTTAAGATTAAAACAACTACCACAATAATGGGAAAGTTTTTAATATCAATTGCCAAAGCATTAGCAGCTGTAATAATTCTAAATATAATTGGTAATCTTTTATACGCACGATTTGATCTTACTGAAGATAAGCGTTTTACCTTATCCCAACCTGCAATAGATGCGGCCAAAAAATTTGACTCTCCTGTTATCATAGATGTTCTTTTGGAAGGAAACCTTCCCTCGGAGTTTTCAAAACTCAAAATTGAAACTGTTCAGTTGTTGGAAGAGTTTTCATCAGAGAACAAGAATATCAAATACAATTTGGTGAATCCGTTGGAAGATGAAAATCAAACACAACAAACCATAGCAGACTTGCAAGGAATTGGTCTTACTCCAGCAAATGTAACCGTTGAAGAAAATGGAAAAGTTTCACAAGAACTGGTTTTTCCATGGGCCATGGTCAATTACAAAAATCAGACTGTCAAAGTCTCATTGCTTAAAAACAAACTGGGGTCTTCCGCAGAAGATCGAATCAACAATTCTGTTCAACAATTGGAATATGTCTTTGCGGATGCCTTCACAAAGCTGAACATTACAGAAAAGAAAAGGGTTGCGGTTATAAAGGGTAACGGAGAATTGGATGATATTTTTCTTGCAGATTATTTGACAACGATTCGGGATTACTATAATATCGGGGCAATTACCCTAGATTCAGTTGAGACTAATGCGCAAGCAGTACTGGATCAATTAAAAGGTTTTGACATGGCCCTAATTGCCAAACCAACCGAAGCCTTTTCCGATGAAGAAAAATATGTGTTAGATCAATTTACAGTGCAGGGCGGAAAATCTATTTGGTTAATAGATCAGGTAGCCATGGAAGTTGACAGTATTTTTAAAGGTGGTGGAACTTCCTTGGCCCTTCCCAGGGATTTAAACCTAAAGGATTTTTTCTTTTCGTATGGAGTCAGGATTAATTCTGATCTGGTCAATGATCTGTACTTTACACAAATAGTATTGGCATCTGGCGAAGGGAATGATTCACAGTACAATCCTGTTCCATGGTACTATAATCCAATGGTATTTTCCAAAAACAACCACCCCATTAACACCAATATTGAAGCAGTCCGCTATCAATTTACAAGTACCTTGGATATTTTAGAAAATGAGTATAAAAAAACAGTGCTGTTGCAAAGTTCCCCATTATCAAAAACTGATGGGGTCCCTAGACAAATAGGGTTAAATATTTTGGATTCTCCTCCAGACAAGACATTATACACGAATGGAAATCAACCACTAGCGGTATTGGTCGAAGGAAAGTTCAGTTCTATGTTCAAAAATCGGGTGAAACCCATAAAACTGAACAATATAATTGAAGATGGGGGTGAAAATAAAATGATACTAATTTCAGATGGCGATGTAATAAAAAATCAGTTGAGCAATGGTAAACCTTTGGAATTGGGCTATGACAAATGGACCAATAGTTCCTACGGTAACAAGGAATTTTTGGTAAATTGTATGAATTACCTTTTGGATGATACGGGACTTATAAACATCAGAAATAAAAAAGTATCCATTCTTGTATTGGATGTAGAGAAAATTGCAGCGGAAAAAACAAAATGGCAACTTATAAACATAGGACTCCCTGTACTTTTAACTCTGGCACTAGGTGTTTTCTTTAGCTTCTACAGAAAGCGAAAGTTTGGAGCATAAGTGTTGATAAATTTGTTTCATTACTAGCGGGTTTTAAGATATATTTGTTTTTATCGATTTTATTAACCCATTCTTTGAATGGGCAACAATTCTAAAAGAATTTCTTTGATGAAGTTTATTGTATCCAGTACATATTTATTAAAACAATTACAAGTCTTGGGAGGTGTTATAAACAATAGCAACACGCTACCAATTCTGGATAATTTTCTATTTGATCTTAAACAAAATAAACTAACGGTCTCTGCTTCTGACTTGGAAACAACCATGAGTTCCGTTTTAGAGGTTGATTCAGATGCTGAAGGTACAATTGCAGTGCCAGCTAGGTTATTATTGGAAACTTTAAAGACTTTTCCCGAGCAACCTTTGACATTTGTTGTTGAGGACAATAATACTGTGGAAATCAGTTCCAACCATGGTAAATATGCCTTGGCCTATGCTGATGGTGCAGAATTTCCAAAGGCAGTGGAAGTATCAAATCCAAGCTCCACTACCCTACTTGGTGATATTTTGGCTACCGCAATCAACAAAACTATTTTTGCTGCTGGAAATGACGATTTACGCCCGGTGATGAGCGGTGTTTTCTTTCAGTTTTCAACCGAAAGCTTGACTTTTGTTGCAACTGATGCCCATAAACTGGTTAAGTACCAACGAAATGATGTTACCGCTTCAGAAGTGGCAGAATTCATTATGCCAAAAAAACCTTTGACATTGTTGAAAGGCATTCTATCTGGTTCTGAATCAGAAGTGACCATTGAATATAATGACAGTAATGCAAAATTTATTTTTGACCAGTCAGAATTGATTTGTAGGTTGATTGACGGAAAATATCCCAATTACGAAGCTGTTATTCCAAAAGAGAATCCAAATAGATTGTCCATTCCTAGAAACCAATTTTTAAGCTCTGTTCGTAGGGTTTCCATTTTTTCAAACAAGACAACCCATCAAATTAGATTGAAGATTGCTGGTGCCGAATTGAATATCTCTGCAGAAGATGTAGACTATAGCAATAAAGCCGAAGAAAGACTTTCATGTTCTTACCAAGGTGATGATATGCAGATAGGCTTTAACTCTAGGTTTTTGGTAGAAATGCTCAATAATTTAACTGCAGATGAAGTTTCGCTTGAGATGAGCTTACCAAATAGAGCAGGAATATTAACTCCTGTTGATGGACTGGACGAGGGCGAGCATGTTACCATGCTTGTAATGCCCGTTATGCTGAACAACTAACTTCCCAACCTAAATACTTGAAAGGCCGAGATAATTGTCTCGGCCTTTTGCTTTTTAAACAAAGGGTATGGTCAAAAAATTAGATGGGGATTCCCCATTTGCAGCCTTCACTGCATTTACAATAGGAAGGACAAAACCTAAAATGGCAACTCCAATTAAACCCAATATCCCTAGCCCCAACAGTAAAATTGTGGGAATACTTATTAGTATGTACAACAATAAACTTAGCTGTAAGTTTATTATCGCTTTTCCGTGTTCGTCCATGCCTTCTACCGTTCTTCTGGATGTCAGCCAGATGATAAGAGGCACAATAAAACCGCCAAAACCGGTTACATAATGTAATAATTGTGATAAATGTGTAACGGATAAAAGTGTATTATCCTTTCTGATTACTTTTTGATTTATGATTTCCATTTTTTGATTGATTAAAGATATTATACTATATCTGTATACATTTTAGAAGTAATGTTACAACATCAGCGGAATTTGTACTTTTGCCCCCATGTCGCACACAGATACAATAGTAGCATTGGCAACACCTTCAGGCACAGGAGCAATAGCTGTGATTCGAGTTTCCGGTCCTAAAGCAATAGACATTTCAGACACCTTATTTGAATCCATTAGAGGAAAAAAATTAAAGAATCAAAAGAGTCATACTATTCATCTAGGGCATATAGTTGAAAGCAAAAAGGTAATGGACAAAGCCTTGGTTTCAATCTTTAAAGGACCAAATTCATATACCGGGGAGGATATTGTCGAAGTCTCGTGTCATGGCTCCACATACATTCAACAACAGATTATTCAACTTTTTTTACGGAATGGTTGTCGAATGGCATCAGCAGGTGAATTTACCTTACGGGCATTCTTGAACGGAAAAATGGATCTAAGCCAAGCTGAAGCCGTTGCCGATTTAATTTCAAGTGATAGTGAAGCTGCACATGAAATTGCGATACAACAAATGAGAGGTGGTTTTAGTGATCAAATCCAGAAATTACGAGAGGAATTATTGAATTTTGCATCGCTCATAGAATTAGAGCTCGATTTCTCCCAAGAAGATGTTGAGTTTGCAGATAGAACCCAATTCAACGAATTATTGAACCGCATCAGTGAAGTCCTTAAAAAGCTCATAGATTCCTTTGCCTTGGGCAATGTGATAAAAAATGGTATTCCAGTGGCCATTGTTGGAGAACCCAATGTTGGGAAATCAACACTTTTAAATGCCTTGTTAAACGAAGAAAGGGCTATTGTAAGTGATATTGCAGGAACAACTCGCGATACAGTTGAAGATCAAATAAGCATAAACGGAATTAATTTCAGGTTTATTGATACAGCCGGGATTCGGGAAACAAAAGATGTTGTCGAAAAAATTGGCATTGAGCGAACCTTTGACAAAATTGAAAAAGCACGATTAGTTGTTTTTCTTTTTGATGCCTTGGATTTTGATAAAGCGGAGCTAGTCAAAATTAAACAGCGTTATCCTAACAAAGAATTGTTGCCCATCTGCAACAAAATGGATATGTTGAACGACTCTGAAATAGCCCAAATCAAAAATGAAATTCCAGAAACTATTTTTCTCTCTGCAAAACACAAAACTGGCATCCCAGATTTGGAGAGAAAACTACTTTCATTGGTAGATTCTGGAGCTTTGAGCGGTGATGAAACCATAATTACAAATAGTCGACATTATGATGCCTTGCGCAAAGCATTGGAAGAAATACAAAAAGTAAAAGAAGGTATGCAAATGGAATTATCCGGCGACCTCATGGCCATAGATATTAGACAAGCCTTGCATCATTTAGGGGAAATTACTGGAAGTGTATCTACGGATGATCTGTTGGGCAATATTTTTTCAAATTTCTGTATCGGGAAATAGCTTTTTCATTGACCTCATCTAATTAAAACTTTTGAAAGAGATTTTCGATGTCTTATTTACAAATAAAGGTAGTTAAAGTGCTATTAATCTTGTCAAATAAAACGCTTGGAAAACTATCTTTACAGGTCAAAAGTAGTTGATGACCTCATACAAAGTTCGTTTTTCAAAAAAAGTAGTGCCCTTAATTTTCTTTATCTTTTTTTGTGTTATTGAATCCTTTGGTCAATATGATAGAAATATTGATTCCTCACAAACAACGTGGCAGCTGTTTAAATATGATATAGGGAATGTCTTTGGAAGTATTGGACATTCCTACACCAGACCTTTCCATTGGAAAGGCAAACAATGGGGAACATTTGGAGCTGTTACCGCTGGTACTGGTTTGCTCTACCTTTTTGACGAGCAGATATCTGAGTTTTCAATAAACCAAAAACAAGGAGTTCCCCCTTTTATCCGTAATTACGGTACAAGGATTGGAAAACCTCAGTATAATTATATGCTTACCGGCGGCGTATATTTATCTGGTTTATTAGTAAAAAATGAAAAATTGAGACGTACCGGTGTCTTATTATTGGCTTCGGCTTCCTCAGCAGGATTTTTGCAGCAAGTTACAAAGTCTTTAATTGGACGGGCACGTCCAGTTAGTGATAAAGGCAAAGATACCTTCGACCCATTCAACTCAGATAGGAATTTTCATTCTTTCCCTTCTGGACACGCCATTCTTGCATTTACCAATGCCTATGCTATAGGAAAGCAATTTAAGAATCCTTGGGTAAAAACAGGGATTTATATTGTGGGGCTTGTTCCCGGAATATCCAGATTGTGGGAAGGACAGCACTGGTTTACCGATGTTGCCCTTGGCGTAGCAATAAGTATTTTCATTGTAGAATCCATAGATAAGTACCTTGATAGAAAATATGACCAAAAATATAATAGTCAAGATAAAAGGGTAAGTTGGAATATACACTTTGGACCAGGCCAAGTAGGCTTTTCTGCTCGCTTTTAATTATATTCATTTTCAAAAGTTTACATAGTATTTGGCCATTGCCAAGGTCACAAGTACTTATAAAAGATGCTAGAAGAACTGATAAAAATCGATAAAGAACTCTTTCTCTACTTAAATGGGCTGGGAACACCTTTATGGGATGGCTTTTGGATGTATCTATCGCGTACACTAAGTTTCATTACTATCCCTATCTATCTTGGTGTACTTTTTTACACCTATCGAATTTTTGGTCTAAAAAAGACTTTGCTTGTGCTGCTGCTGATATCTCTTTTGATTACCTGTACTGAACAGCTTTCTACTCTTTTTAAACATGAAATTGCCAGATTACGACCTTGCTATGATGATGAAATTAAAAATACAATAAGACTGGTAAAGGAATATTGTGGAGGTAAGTTCTGCTATTTTTCTGCTCATGCGGCAAACTCATCGGCATTTGCTATTTTCTTTGGTATTCTTTTTATAAAAAGGAATAGACTTTTGTTTTTTTTGTTAGTGGCATGGGTATTGCTGGTAAGCTACAGCCGTATCTATATTGGCGTTCATTTTCCACTAGATGTATTAACAGGAATCGTTTTTGGTGTTTTTTTTGGATGGTTTTTTGCAGCTATGTTTTTTGCACTCAAGATTCGCATATGACTGTTTTTTAGTGTTATATAGATTACTCTCTGAATACATCATCATTTAGTTTGAAGTATTTAAAATTTAGTGTAAGAAAAATAATGCTTATAAAAATTCTTATAGCATATCTTTGTCTCTATCAAATAAGAAGTATGTTCAGTTTTTTTCAAAAAAAAATCTTCTTGATTGATCATCTTTATGGATTGGTTGATATGCATAACCATATTCTACCAGGTATCGATGATGGGGCAAAAACTGTTGAAGATTCTATCAATCTTATAAAAGGGTTTTCAGAATTTGGAGTGACCAATTTTGTGTGTACACCACATATTATGCACAATTACTACCCAAATACCCCGGAAACAATTCAAAATTCATTTAATCTCCTAGAAAAAGAGCTTCAACAGCAGGGCATTGATAATGTTTCCATCAGGGCGGCTGCCGAGCATATGATAGACGATAATTTTGAGGAAATTTTGGAGACCAATAATATAATGCCAATAAAAGGGAAGTATGTGTTGGTGGAAACACCCTTTTTAGCTCCACCTCTAAATTTGGAAAGATGTTTGGAAAAAGTTAAATCAAAAGGTTTTTTCCCAATTCTTGCCCATCCAGAACGATATCTCTTTTTGCATAATAAATTAGAAAAGTACTTCCACTACAAAAACCAAAATACCAAGCTTCAAATGAACCTCATGTCATTATGCGAATTCTATGGAAGCAAAATAGCTGATGTCTCTTTTAAACTCTTAAGGAAAGGGACCATAGACTACATTGCTTCCGATATCCATAACTCTAAACAACTGGTATCATTAAAGGAGTTTAAGGTTTCAAGAAAGAATTTGGATTATCTCATGCCCATTGTTGAAAGAACAATAGATACATTCTACTGATATTCTTATTCTTTTAGGTAGCCAAAAAACCATATTACATCGAACTATTTAGGCATAAAGCTACTTTTTAATAAACCACAAGGTCTTTTTATCATTGGTTTTTACAACATAGGTTCCAGCATTAAGGTCTCCTATATAAAAAGGAGTTCCGCCATTAACTGTTCTTATTCTTCTTCCATCCATCGTCCATATCTGCAATAACATTTCATTGGTAGAACCTTCAACTCTTATGAATTCACTTCCAGGATTGGGCAATACCATGTACTGAACCTCCTCAAAGTTGGTTACATTTATTTTCAAAGCGGCCGCACCAATATTATCAACAAAAACATTATCAATTACATAAGTTTCGTTGTTAAAGCTAACTTTGGATTCAATTAGTATCTGCAGAGTACTTCCAGAAATTCCAGTCGCCTGTACAGTTTGGGCATCAATGTTACCCCTTAATTCATCAATTAGGGTGGTCACACCTCCGTCCAGAATATAGGAAACCCTTATAAAATCCGCATTTTCTTTATTGTCATCCAAATCATCAACATCAACAGATATATCTACTGTTCCGTTTAATGCAATAATCTCTGAAGTCCATATGCCCGCATTGGTACTCCCACTATTGACAATGAATGTATTGTTATCCACAGAAAATACCCCAGAATCCCTGGTAGAGCTCCATGCCGTAATACCATCATCCGAAGTTGTGCCATTCAAAAGACCTTGAAAATCTTCCATCCACGGAACCTGACCCGTTGGCTGACCTTCTGAATCAACGATCCAATCAAACTGAATTGTTGTGGACAATGGTGGTTCCGCATCATCAGAAACAGTTACTTCTACATTGTATGGACTATTTGCAGATGCTCCTGGGCCTCCAGTGGTACCAGAACGATTGGATTCCTGTGCCTGGTCAAGCTGAGTATCCGAATAGTTAGGTCCATCTACCTTGTACAATGCCACCCGATCTATGGCATGTCCAATGGATCTTTCAGAAATTTCCATAGTATACGTTCCCGGGGATGAAAACCATACATATAATTTGTGTCCATTGCTATCACTGGTTACGGCTTGCCACTTGTATGCTTCAGAGGTTCCACCTGACCTGAACACCTTGAAAAAACCATTTCCACCGGATCCATTTGGTGTGGTCTCTACTGTTATTCTAGAGCTTCCCTTTGGGAAAACAACATTATCCTGATTGCCTTGTAGGTTGGTTATCATGCTATTTTCGTTGCCTGCAAATTGCTGGCCAAAAAACCATACATCCGTATCATTCGGGAATCGTAACCAACTATCATTTGATTCAGAATTTTTATCCCCGGTGAACAAACTTTTCCAGTTTATCCTATATACTCCAGCATTGGTGATTGTAATGTCGTAACTCATTGTACCTCCATTCTGGGAATTGAAATAATTCTTCCCCTGTGCAATTATCCCTTGGGTACCACCAATATTGGTTTGTTGCCAGTCCGCTATGATATCAACAGACTCTGTTTCAATAATAACCAGGCCATTAGATTCTAGAAAAGCTCCATCGCCTTGTTGGGAATCCAATATTGTGCCTGAAATCAACCCTGTATCTTCATTAAAAGCTAACCCAGGCGGTAAGCCCATAGCTTCATAAGTTAATTCACCATTATCAGTGGCAATTATGGGTAAAGTAATTGTTTCTCCATCAATACTGTTTTGATTTCCAGGATTTTGAACAAATGGAGCTTCATTTCCAGAGTCACCGACGTTTATTGTAACAATGGATGAGTCCGTTAGACCTTGGGCATCTCTTACAGTCAATTCAACCTCATAGATTCCAGGGTTATTAAATGTGTTTTCAGGAGAAACTTCATTGGAAGTTGTCCCGTCCTTAAAGTCCCAATTGTATTCAGTAATCAAAGAATCATCTGTTGACTGACTACCATCGAAATTGACAACCAGAGGTGCATCTCCTGTCAAAGGCAAAGCAGTTGCAATGGAAACCGGTGGTTGATTTCCACTCCCAGACCCCGACATTTGTACGATCTCAATACCGTCTATGATAGGGTTTTGGACCGGACCATTGATGAACTCAATGTTCAGGGTACCATCGACAACGTTCACTGTATGGGTGATTACCGTTGCCACTTGATGTCCATAGGTGCCAGAAAGGTCAATGGCCGTCAAATCCGCAAACAAGTTGCCCTCTAGCTCAACATTAAAAATCCGCTCCCCGGCCTCAGAGGTGTTCGAAAGGCTGTTGCACATATACAACCGTACCTCATATTCACCGCTCTCAGCTATTGGAAAACCATATACCATCTGGGACTGGCCAGCACCATCAAAACGAGAACGCCTGAATATATCCGTTGGGGTGGTGGACAAATCTATTTCAGCACCAAAGGTATGGTTCGATATGTTTGCTCCAGCTGTCTGGTTGCTACCGGCATCCAAAAGATAGGGCGAGTTGTTTTCCTTCTCATCAGCACTCCAATCCAGGCCACCATCTATAGCAGATATACCAGGACCACCAGCATTTACCCTGTACAAAACTGTTGGGATATTGTTCGGTCCTACATCGGAGGACAATGCCACATCTGTTGTGGATGACAATCCGTAATCAATAGAAAGTGTAGCTGTTTTGGGTCCTGTGCCCGTTGATGAAATCGTTATGGGTTGAATTGTGTTTGGTGTAAGAAATACATTGTTCAAGTTTCCAGAATCAATAGAAAAGTCGTTGGAATCAACGCCACTCAATTGCATGGACTTAATAAAAATACCCGCAGATCCTCCTGTAACTTCTAAATTTAAGTCTGAACTGGAATCATTCTCAACAAACACCGAAGTTGGTGCTGAAATTGAGCTCGCCAAACTTGCACTACCAACTGGTGCATCCTCTCCATAAAATTCCATGTTCTTTTGGTTCCCGTTTTCTCCCCCGCCAATCTTTGGAGAACCTGCCGTTATAAATATGCCTTCTCCCGATACAATTGCCTGGGTACCATGGCGCTCGCTGTTCAAGTCTTCCAATCGGGTCCACTGATCCGTGGCCGGGTCATATTGCTCGGTAATCTTCAGTGCATCCGTAACAAGCTCTCCATAAACCTCTTCGTTCTGAACTTCACCTCCTATGACCACTAACTTATCGTTAAAGTTAACCGCCGAAGGAGCTCCCCTTGGAGTGGGCATGTCCTTATCCAATGTGCTCCACGTACCAGTGACAAAGTCATAGACATCCACCTCGGGTATCGTGGGTGCGAAAGTACCTCCATCACCACCGGACAACCTTCCCCCAGCGGCATAAAGCTTGTTTCCTATCACCACGGCATGGAAATGGTCCCTTGCATGCGGAGCATCGTCCAACGTAGTCCAAGTCCCCGTTGCCGGGTCATACTCATCAAACCAGCTTATATAGCCACCATTATGGCCTATGGTGTTTCCGCCAACAAGGTAAAACTTGTCATTGTAAATCGCCAAACCTGCGGAACCCCTTCTCCTAGAAGCAGGAATTTCGGGGCCCTCTATCCATTCATTTGTTGAGGGATCGAACATCCAAACGTGTTCTGCCGGAGGTTCGTTGGGGAAACCGTTCGAGGTAAAAGCACCAATTACCCAAATCAACCCTCCGTACTCAACCGCTTGAAAGTGGTTGAAACTAAGGGGTGCTGAATCTTCAAGGTTTTCCCATGAATCGGAGGTATAATTATATACATCTATTGTTTGTGAATTCTCTCTACCTCCCATCAAATAAAACCTATTCCCGGCCTGTACAAAGGAACATTCATGACGTCCGGTATATGATTCATCCTCATCTTTATCCGTCCATTCTTCGACCACTGGTTCTTCCACTATCGTCCAAGTAAACTCTACCGTTTTGGCATCGGAAGATTCGCCGTCACTATCATCAATTGTAATTGTAACGTTATAGGGGCTATTTGCGGATGTTCCTGCATTTGCAGATCCACCTATTTGACCATTTGTTGGTTCAATTGATATACCTGGTGGTAAACCCATTGCCGAGAAGTTTAAATTTCCATCACCTCCGCTGGCAATAATTCCCAAGCTTCCATCTAATTCCTCTCCTTCGGTATTAAACTGATTATCCAAACTCTCAACCAAAATAGGAGTTCCGCCTCCAGACCCCGACATTTGTACGATCTCAATACCGTCTATGATAGGGTTCTGGACCGGACCATTGATGAACTCAATGTTCAGGGTACCATCGACAACGTTCACTGTATGGGTGATTACCGTTGCCACTTGATGTCCATAGGTGCCAGAAAGGTCAATGGCCGTCAAATCCGCAAACAAGTTGCCCTCTAGCTCAACATTAAAAATCCGCTCCCCGGCCTCAGAGGTGTTCGAAAGGCTGTTGCACATATACAACCGTACCTCATATTCACCGCTCTCAGCTATTGGAAAACCATATACCATCTGGGACTGGCCAGCACCATCAAAACGAGAACGCCTGAATATATCCGTTGGGGTGGTGGACAAATCTATTTCAGCACCAAAGGTATGGTTCGATATGTTTGCTCCAGCTGTCTGGTTGCTACCGGCATCCAAAAGATAGGGCGAGTTGTTTTCCTTCTCATCAGCACTCCAATCCAGGCCACCATCTATAGCAGATATACCAGGACCACCAGCATTTACCCTGTACAAAACTGTTGGGATATTGTTCCCTGTTCCGTCCTCAACTATTATTGAAACTGTTGTCGTATCGGTAAGACCTTCTGTGTCCTCAACAGTCAATTCAACTTCGTAGACCCCAGAATTTTCAAATGTATGTTCGGGCGAAACTTCGTTGGAAGTGTTACCGTCCTTGAAATCCCACGTATATCCTATAACGGAATCATCATCAGTGGAACCAGCGGCATTAAGACTAACCACTAAAGGAGCATTACCTGTCAACTGAGATGCATCTATATCAGCTACGGGAGGTTCATTTGTACCTCCTGTTGGATTTACTATTGAAAATTGTATTGAAAAAGTGCTTCCTAGATTTCCATCTTTCAAACCTCTAGAATTATATGCTGTAGCCTCTAAGATGTAATTGCCTTCCACCAATGTTGCTGGAAAGAAGTTACCGCCACTATCTCCAAAAAGTGTATACGGGGCACCATTCTCCGTTCTGGTATTGCTCACCGGACCTTCTAACTGAAAAAATACGCTCCCTACCGTTGTTGGTAATGTGTTAGCCACTACATTGACCCCTATACCATCTATCACGGAAATATCAATTTGTTGTCCGTCAGTTAAGTTGAACAGAGTTGTATCTTCATCAGCGTCAACTAAAGTAAGACCAACAACACCCTCTGTATTGGTTGGGGTTTCCGAATTGACGTATAAGAACTCCCAAGTTCCCTCGAGTTCGACACCTGGGGCATTGGAGGTCCCTATAAGTCCCACTGCAAGGTCCGTACCTGCCTGTTGTATCGCCTGCAGTACGTTCCCTTGGGCCGTTATGGTCCCCAGGTCGGTCCTAGTTCCCGAGGCATCGAAATCGTATTGCAGTAGTACCTCCCCAGTGGAGGGGTCCACAACCATATAGAAGGTGATCGCCGATGAGGGCCGGTTCCCTGTTGCGATCGCAACAGATACCGGGGCCTGTGACGCATCACCAATCTCCTGTAGCCCTTCCAGGCCGGACTGTGTGGCAACAAACTTTATATAATCACTCTGTGTGCCATCTCCAATGTAAATACCAAGCTCACCGTTGGGAGCACTGCCATTGCCATATAATTGTATCGGGTCCGTAAGATTGGATATCGCAGCAGATACCGTGAAGATGCCCGTGGTCTGGTCCACCTGGACACCGTACTGGAAGGCCTTCTCCTGCGTGTTGGTCCCTCCAAGGGCCGTGCCAGAGGTCATCTGCATGGTCATAAGACCCGTGGCACCGCCCAATATGTCGTTCGGGTTCGGGGACGCTATACCGTTATCGATCCAATCCAACCAGTTGGGATTCGCCGCGCCATTGTTCATGAGCCCCGTCATCCCAAGACCGTCATACCCCTTGAGGTCAGGGTCACCTGAAAGAAGTTCGTTCTCCACGGGAAGCTCAAAGGCGTCGCTCCCCACACTGTCCGGATCGCCCAACTGGAAAGGGTCATCAGCGTCCAATATCCCATCGCCATCATCATCCGGGTCATTAAGGTCAGATACCAGGGTACCTCCTATTGATGAGTCAAAATCATTGGGGCGTGAGCCCCCGTTGCAATGGTCCGTACCATTGGCGATCTCGTCATCGTTCGTATATCCGTCAGAGTCATAGTCCGCACTGCCATCATAGCCAACCTCGCCTTGGTTGATGCACACAACGCTCTCCTTGGGCTCCAGGACCAAAATCTCAGTCGAATAGGGCGCGATCCATATCGTCCCCGGAAAAGGGTCCGTATCGCTGTTGCAGGTAACCCCAAGGTTTGTTATCCCGGAAAGGCCGCTGGCCAGTTCCGTAAGGGCCAAAAGGCTACCATCGGGGTTCAGCTCAACCCGGAAAAGTATCCCGTCACTGTTCCCTGCTATCAAATCCCCCTGCATCTCCCCACCAAAACTGCTTGAGGAAGTGTACTCGTCCAATCCGTTGGTGTTGTTGTCCCATATCGTCACATGGATATCATCGATACCATCGGGGTTCGGTTGTTCCGCATCCCGGTAATTGCCCTCCACAAGGTTCGCCTGGCCAACCGGAACAGGGGGCCAGTCCGCCGGAAGCGCAATACTGGAATCTGTCGTGGAACCAGCTCGCGAACCGTCTGGGTCGTAAAGCTGGGTGCGGAACACCGCATTGTTCGTGCCACTCGGCTCGGGGGCCGTGAATAGACCCGCCCCAGAGGGGTTCGCCCTTATAGGGGCAGGGTGGCCTCCGTAAAAGTCCCCAAAGGTGTAGTTCTGCATGTCAGTGGTCACCAGGGTCAAGTGGTCCTTGTTGCTCGCATACTCCCCATCGGGGGCAGCAGTGCCGCTGCTACCTCCGGGCTCGCCCACAACATAGTCGTTGTCCACAAGGGCCGTGCCCTCATTGTTCGGGACACCACCCCAGCCCCCGTTGGGACCATTGTCGGTAATGTACACCGCTCCCGATTCAGTGATGGCAAAATCATAGGCGTTACGGTAGCCAGGGGAAAATATCTGTACGGGGCCATCGGGAACTATCTTGGCCTGGTTAAGGCCGTCGTTCCCCCCAAAAGGATCGTTGATATCGATGCCATCGTAGTCGAGGTCGTCGGGATCCGTAATACCGTTCACATTGTCACGGGTCGGGTCATCAAGGGTGGGAAGGTCATATTTGTAGGAACGCCCGTTGCCGTCGACCTGTGTCGAAAGGGCATCTATATAATCCAAATCAACCGAGAGTATCGCAGCCGAGAGCGCATACTCCGTAAGGTAGGCGAAGTTGGCTCCGGGCGAACCACAGTTCGTGTGGCCTCCAGAGGCAACTATAAGATAATTGGTCCCTCCTATCGTGGCAAGCTCTAAACCGTTGGTCGCATGGTTCTCCTCTGATCGGGGAAGGCCTCGGACAAGGTCGACAACATCCCACGAAGCCCCGTTCCACGTAAAGCGCGTAATCGTGCCGGAGTTCGTGTCAACGTTCTCGTCACCGTCACCTCCACCCGTTCCCCCACCAACACGGAAGTCGCTCGATGAGACATATATCACCGGGTTCGTGGAAGTGCCACCCACGGTGATTCCCGTGGTCTCACGCTTGGTATCACTGTACTCCGTACCGTCGTCATTGTGGTTCTGGATGTCCTGGACAGTCAGTACCTCCTCAGAGATGACCTCATAGTCACCCGGACCGTTGCGCTGGATATCGAATATCTTGATCAGACCACGGTACTCCGCTACATATAAACGGCCATCGGGACCGAACATCAATGACGTACCTGATTTTACCGAACCCCCGTTCGTGAAATCAAGGCTGCCTACCTCAAAATCAACTTGGGAATAGCTCAGTGTGCTAACTAAAAAAAATAAAGGCAAAACGAAGCGTACAGTGTAATTTATATACATCACATCTAAAGGATTAAAAAATTATTAAGAAGGGGGAATAAGGCAAAAGTATTCCTTACATCAAATTCTGTATTATTCCAACCATCATATTCGATTAATTGTCCTAATTAGCCGATAAAAAACAAGTCTATGTTTATCAACATGTTATCCATAAAAAAAGAGGTCAAAAAGACCTCTTTTAATACGCTATAAAAACCATCCGAAGATGAGGTAAAAATACTATTAATTTTTAACCAGTAACCTTATTCCGTAAGGCTCTCCAGAACTCATTTCAAACTTTAAATAATATAGTTCATCCCTGAGCATATAGATGGGTATACCGTAGGAATTTGAATCGATAGAAACCTCCTCCGGATCAAAAGTTCCAATTAGCCTACCACTTGAATCATGCAGGTGTATATTTGTCACTGTAATTCCAGAAGGTATTGACATTATACGAACTTGAGCAACCTCTGTGGCAGGATTGGGAGCCAAAATAATTTGTAATTCACCGTTTTCAGCCACATTATTATCCTCAACCACTATTGTAACCGTAGCTACATCTGTTAGACCTTCCTCGTCTTCCACAGTCAATGAAGCTTCGAAGGTACCTGCGAATGTATACACATTTACAGGATTAGGTTCGCTAGATGAATTTCCATCACCAAAATCCCATGAATAACTTGTTACTTCAACATCATCTGTTGAATTACTACCAGTGAAGCTCACTTCAAGTGGCGCATCACCTTCCTCTGGGGTGGCACTCGCAACCGCAACCGGGGAACCATTTGGTTCGTTCACGGTTATATCCACTGCGGCCATAGCTGTCAATCCTCCTGCATCTGTAACTGTTAAAGTAGCAGTATAGTTACCAGCAACCGTATATGTATGTGTTGGATCGGCTTCGGTAGAACTGTTACCATCACCAAAATCCCATAAATAACTTGTTACTCCCACATCATCTGTTGAATTACTTCCCGTAAATGATACCTCCAATGGAGCATTACCAGACTCTGGAGCTGCCGATACTACCGCTACAGGCGCCTCATTATCTTGAGGGTTTTGAACTGTTATTGAGATAATTGCTGAGTCTGTTGCCCCATTATCATCTGTAACAGTCAAGGATACATCAAAAGTTCCAATTGAGGTAAAAGTATGTGTTGGGTCTGCTTCATTAGAAAAATTTCCATCCTTAAAATCCCATGAATAACTTACCACAGCAGAGTCGTCCGTTGAGGCTGAGCCATTAAAATCAACCTGTAAAGGAGCTTCTCCATTTAAAGGTGCTGCACTGGCTATTGCTATTGGACTCTCATTTGGAGCGTTAACAGTTATTATCACCGTAGTTGTATCTTCAAGGCCATCACCATCAGTCACTGTTAAATCTACATTGTAAACTCCAGGAGTCTCAAATGTTGTAACTGGATTAACCTCAGAAGAAGTTGTTCCATCTTTAAAGTCCCATGCGTAGCTTACTATACCTATATTATCCGTTGAACCACTACCATCAAATATTATGGCCAGTGGTGCTTCTCCCTCCAAGGGATTGGCCATTGCAACTGCCACTGGTGCTTCCAAATTAACAGTGTTTACAATGATATCCACTGTGGCCATATCTGTCAATCCTCCTGCATCTGTAACTGTTAAAGTAGCCGTATAATTGCCTGCAATGGTGTATGTGTGTGTTGGGTCGGCGTCGGTGGAACCATTGCCATCGCCAAAGTCCCATGAATAACCTGTCACCGCTACATCATCCGTAGAACTGCTACCAGTGAAACTCACTTCCAATGGAGCATCACCTTCTTCTGGAGTAGCGCTTGCAACAGCAACCGGGGAACCATTTGGCTCGTTCACAGTGATATCCACTGTGGCCATATCTGTCAATCCTCCTGCATCTGTAACTGTTAAAGTAGCCGTATAATTGCCTGCAATGGTGTATGTGTGTATTGGGTCGGCGTCGGTGGAACCATTGCCATCGCCAAAGTCCCATGAATAACCTGTCACCGCTACATCATCCGTAGAACTGCTACCAGTGAAACTCACTTCCAATGGAGCATCACCTTCTTCTGGAGTAGCGCTTGCAACAGCAACCGGGGAACCATTTGGCTCGTTCACAGTGATATCCACTGTGGCCATATCTGTCAATCCTCCTGCATCTGTAACTGTTAAAGTAGCCGTATAATTGCCTGCAATGGTGTATGTGTGTGTTGGGTCGGCGTCGGTGGAACCATTGCCATCGCCAAAGTCCCATGAATAACCTGTCACCGCTACATCATCCGTAGAACTGCTACCAGTGAAACTCACTTCCAATGGAGCATCACCTTCTTCTGGAGTAGCGCTTGCAACAGCAACCGGGGAACCATTTGGCTCGTTCACAGTGATATCCACTGTGGCCATATCTGTCAATCCTCCTGCATCTGTAACTGTTAAAGTAGCCGTATAATTGCCTGCAATGGTGTATGTGTGTATTGGGTCGGCGTCGGTGGAACCATTGCCATCGCCAAAGTCCCATGAATAACCTGTCACCGCTACATCATCCGTAGAACTGCTACCAGTGAAACTCACTTCCAATGGAGCATCACCTTCTTCTGGAGTAGCGCTTGCAACAGCAACCGGGGAACCATTTGGCTCGTTCACATTGATAGTTATAGAATTGGTATCAGAGTTACCGTCTATATCCCCAACGGTCAGTTCTACTTCATAAACTCCTGCGGTATTAAATATGTATGTAGGGTCTGCGTCAGTAGAAGTTGCTCCACCATCATCAAAATCCCATAAATAACTACTGACTCCTATATCATCCGTAGAATTGCTCCCTGTAAAGTTCACAGTTAACGGAGCCTCTCCTTCAACCGTATCTGCCTCTGGTATAGCCACTAATTCACCTGCTTCGCCAATAATCCAATTGAATTCAACAGTTTCTGAACCAACTGGGTCTCCGCCATCCTCAACGGTCACTGAAACTTCATATGGGCTGTTTGCTGCCGCTCCAGACCTTTCCGATTCTGGTAATGCGGAAAGCTCTGCGTCGGTATAACTGGGTCCATCTTTTTTATACAGTACAATTCTATCTATGGCGTGTCCCAAAGAGCGTTCAGAAACTTCCATGGTATAAGTTCCTGCATTCACAAACCAAACATACAATCTATGTCCATTGCCATCGGATGTAACTGCTTGCCACTTTAAAACCTCAGAATCACCACCGGATCTAAACACCTTAAAAAAGCCATTTCCTCCATTACCATCCGGTGTGGTTTCCGTTGTTATCCTAGAACTTCCTTTAGGAAAAACAACATTATCCTGATCACCTTGAAGGTTTGTCATCATACTATTTTCATTGCCGGCAAACTGCTGGCCAAAAAACCACACATCATCATCATTCGGGAATCGTAACCACGCATCGTTTCGTTCACTATTACTATCCCCAGTAAACAAACTATTCCAATTAATTCGATATATACCAGGAGTTGAAATTGTTATTTGGTATGGTATGGTACCTCCATTACCTGCGGCAGCATCTCCTAGATTATTACTTCCTGCAATGATGCAGGTCTCTCCTCCAAGTTCCACTTCATTCCAATCATCTTCGAGTTCCCCAGATTCGGCTTCAATTACGACCAAACCTCCAGATTCTAAAAATGGTGGGTTACCACTGGTGTCACTGGCTATGGTTCCAGAAATTTCACCAGTGTTGGAATCAATAGTTAAATTTGGTGGTAGTCCAGTAGCACTATAGTTGGTAATGTTGTTTCCACTGGTTGCTTCAATTTGCAAGGATACCATATCACCTTCAATATTGAATTGAGTCCCTGGATTTCCTACATCCAAATTAAAATTTGAATTGTTTGACAACAAAATATCAATTGAAGATGATTCACCATAATTTACGGTGAATGTAGCACTCTCCTGTGCACTAGATCCATTTAGAGAAATCGCCAACTGATGAGTTGTATTTGGCAAAATAAAGCCATTCGTCAACTCACCTGTGTCTATATTGAAACTACCGGCATCAGGTCCACTCAGTTCCATGGACCTTATCGGAATACCAACTGTTCCTCCTGAAATATTAAGGTCGATATTTTCAGTTGTTCCATCCGCTATTACCACTTCTGTTGGCGCATCTAAGGTACTGGCAGTACTTGGGGAGCCGACGGGTGCATCTTCACCATAAAACTCCATGTTCTTTTGGTTACCTTCTGTTCCTCCGCCAATCTTAGGTGAGCCCGCAGTAATAAATATGCCTGCTCCCGATACAATTGCCTGAGTACCATGGCGTTCGTTGTTCAAATCTTCCAATCGAGTCCAAACTTCGGTAACCGGATCGTACTGTTCGGTAATCTTCAATGCATCTGTTACGACCTCACCATATACTTCTTCGCCCTGGACCTCTCCCCCTATTACCACTAGCTTGTCATTAAAATTGACTGAAGTGGAAGCTCCTCTAGGGGTGGGAATATCCTCATCCAATGTACTCCAGGTACCTGTGACAAAGTCATAGACATCCACCTCGGGAATCGTGGGTGCAAAAGTGCCCCCATCGCCACCGGACAACCTTCCACCGGCGGCATATAATTTGTCTCCTACAACTGCTGCATGAAAATGGTCCCTGGCATGCGGTGCATCATCCAAAGTGGTCCATGTTCCAGTTGCTGGGTCATACTCGTCAAACCAATTGACATAACCCCCATTATGTCCTATGGTATTTCCACCTACAAGGTAAAACTTGTCATTGTAAATCGCCAAACCTGCGGAACCCCTTCTCCTAGAAGCAGGAATCTCAGGCCCCTCTATCCATTCATTTGTAGAGGGATCAAACATCCAAACATGCTCTGCTGGAGGTTCGTTAGGGAAGCCGTTCGAGGTGAAGGCTCCGATTACCCAAATAAGTCCCCCATATTCAACCGCTTGAAAGTGATTGAAAACGGATGGAGCAGAATTGTTCAGAGCGGTCCATGAATTGGCAGCATAATTATAGATATCCACGGTTTGTGAACTTTCTCTACCTCCCATTAAGTAAAACCTGTCGCCGGCCTGTACAAAGGAACATTCATGGCGTCCGGTATATGTCTCGTCCTCATCCTTATCAACCCAAGCGGTCTGTAAATCCATTTCAAAATACTCATTGACAGGAGCTGACCCCGGTTTGGTAATTGTAACTATAACATTATGAAGTCCATCTCCATTTTGGCCTCCACTAAGAGCGGATGAGTCTATCGTACCTGAAATCAGTCCTGTTAAGGAATTAATTGACAAACCGGCTGGTTGTCCCGCAATGTAGTAACTAAAGTTTTTGGAAGGATCTCCACCTTCCGCATTGACTTGAATGTTAACATTTTCTGATACAAAATTTTGAGTATCACCAATTGCCTGAATGCTTAAATCTGTAAAAGCGGCGTCTTCAAAATAAATTTCCACACCATTTACAGCAGGATTTTCAACTTCATGATTGAAACCTATGTTCAATTCTCCATCTGCAACCGTAGTCTGATATGTCATAAGACCTCCTACCAAATCACCAAACTGTGCAACTATATCAAAGTCATTCTCCACAACATTTCCTTCGATAACAATATCGAAAGTTCGATCTCCAATCTCATTGGTTTGATCGAAACTATTGCCGAAATATAAGTTTACCGTGTAATCACCATTTGGAACAATGAAACTATACTCCATTTCTTCTCCCCCTGGTAAATCGTATCTCTCATTTGCATATAGAGAATCAAATGTGTCCTCATCAATATAAGCAGGAATAGAGGAATCTCTATTCTCATAGGTTATTACTCCACCGAAGCCAACGATTTTTCCCGTGTTAACTTCATAATATTCTCCAACTTGATTGTCCTCATCACTATTATTCTCCCAATTCACTCCAACGTCCGTGGCCAATATTTTGTTTCCTCCAGAATTCACTCTGTAAGATCGAATAGCTTCTGTGTACCAAGTGAAAGTCATCGTTACAGCATCACTTGAAATTGAATCTTCATCATCAATCGTATATGTTACTGTATAAGGACTATTATCCTCAGCTTCCTCGTCAATTGTACCACCAAGTTGACCATTTGTAGGGTCAATGGATATACCATTTGGCAATCCGCTTACACTAAAATTGAGATTGCCATCCCCTCCAGATACCAAAGGACCAAGGCTTCCATCCAATTCTTCTCCTGGAGCATTTCTTTGATCCTCCAATTGGTGTACATATATCGGCGTATCTGTGTCCGATACATCTAAAATTTCTATCCCGTTTATGATTGGGTTTTCGACACCATGTAAAAATTCAATGTCAATAAATCCATCGTTTATATTTACTACATGAGACAGCACCGTTGCAACCCTATAACCATAAGTTCCTGAAAGATCAATTTCTGTAAGGTCTGGTAATGGAATTCCTTTAATTGTTACGTCAAATACTCGTTCTCCAGCTTCAGAGGTATTCACAAAACCCTCGGCCACATAAAGTCTTATTTCATAATTGCCATTGTTGCCAACTGGAAATGAATAGGACATTTCTGGAGCCTGTGCATTATCAAACCTTCCTCTTTTAAAAATATCGGTTGGTGTTGTACTCAAACTTATCTCAGGATCATATGTATGGCTGTTAATGTTTACAGCTGATGTCTGATTACTACCTGGTTCTGATAAATAGGCGGAGTTGGTTCCACCATTCGGATTATCTTCTTCCCAGTCAAGCCCTCCATCAATGGCTGTTATTTCTGGACCACCAGTGTTAACCCTGTATAAAACAACAGGGGCATCCGAAACTGTAACGGTAAAGGTTTGTTCCACAAAAAGTCCACCGCCATCAGTTGCCCTTACTATTATATCTCCCA
This sequence comes from Flagellimonas eckloniae, assembly GCF_001413955.1. NCBI lineage: Bacteria > Pseudomonadati > Bacteroidota > Flavobacteriia > Flavobacteriales > Flavobacteriaceae > Flagellimonas > Flagellimonas eckloniae. The sequence continues at coordinate 1,139,740 of NZ_LCTZ01000002.1, forward strand.
CAGTGGCCACCGAAGGATATTCTATGGTTAATATGTGGGTTCCATTGGTATCAGCTATTAATTCAGCACTTGTATTACTTTCCACCGTATATGTTAAATTGGCTGCACCATTGTCATCGTTGAAATAACTTGTCAAATCTATGGTGTCATCTGCAGCATTTGCAAACTGATCAATATCTGGAAGTTGTTCTTGGATAAAAGGTTCATCCGGAAATACATAAAGAAACTCCCAAGTTCCCTCGAGTTCGACACCTGGGGCATTGGAGGTCCCTATAAGTCCCACTGCAAGGTCCGTACCTGCCTGTTGTATCGCCTGCAGTACGTTCCCTTGGGCCGTTATGGTCCCCAGGTCGGTCCTAGTTCCCGAGGCATCGAAATCGTATTGCAGTAGTACCTCCCCAGTGGAGGGGTCCACAACCATATAGAAGGTGATCGCCGATGAGGGCCGGTTCCCTGTTGCGATCGCAACAGATACCGGGGCCTGTGACGCATCACCAATCTCCTGTAGCCCTTCCAGGCCGGACTGTGTGGCAACAAACTTTATATAATCACTCTGTGTGCCATCTCCAATGTAAATACCAAGCTCACCGTTGGGAGCACTGCCATTGCCATATAATTGTATCGGGTCCGTAAGATTGGATATCGCAGCAGATACCGTGAAGATGCCCGTGGTCTGGTCCACCTGGACACCGTACTGGAAGGCCTTCTCCTGCGTGTTGGTCCCTCCAAGGGCCGTGCCAGAGGTCATCTGCATGGTCATAAGACCCGTGGCACCGCCCAATATGTCGTTCGGGTTCGGGGACGCTATACCGTTATCGATCCAATCCAACCAGTTGGGATTCGCCGCGCCATTGTTCATGAGCCCCGTCATCCCAAGACCGTCATACCCCTTGAGGTCAGGGTCACCTGAAAGAAGTTCGTTCTCCACGGGAAGCTCAAAGGCGTCGCTCCCCACACTGTCCGGATCGCCCAACTGGAAAGGGTCATCAGCGTCCAATATCCCATCGCCATCATCATCCGGGTCATTAAGGTCAGATACCAGGGTACCTCCTATTGATGAGTCAAAATCATTGGGGCGTGAGCCCCCGTTGCAATGGTCCGTACCATTGGCGATCTCGTCATCGTTCGTATATCCGTCAGAGTCATAGTCCGCACTGCCATCATAGCCAACCTCGCCTTGGTTGATGCACACAACGCTCTCCTTGGGCTCCAGGACCAAAATCTCAGTCGAATAGGGCGCGATCCATATCGTCCCCGGAAAAGGGTCCGTATCGCTGTTGCAGGTAACCCCAAGGTTTGTTATCCCGGAAAGGCCGCTGGCCAGTTCCGTAAGGGCCAAAAGGCTACCATCGGGGTTCAGCTCAACCCGGAAAAGTATCCCGTCACTGTTCCCTGCTATCAAATCCCCCTGCATCTCCCCACCAAAACTGCTTGAGGAAGTGTACTCGTCCAATCCGTTGGTGTTGTTGTCCCATATCGTCACATGGATATCATCGATACCATCGGGGTTCGGTTGTTCCGCATCCCGGTAATTGCCCTCCACAAGGTTCGCCTGGCCAACCGGAACAGGGGGCCAGTCCGCCGGAAGCGCAATACTGGAATCTGTCGTGGAACCAGCTCGCGAACCGTCTGGGTCGTAAAGCTGGGTGCGGAACACCGCATTGTTCGTGCCACTCGGCTCGGGGGCCGTGAATAGACCCGCCCCAGAGGGGTTCGCCCTTATAGGGGCAGGGTGGCCTCCGTAAAAGTCCCCAAAGGTGTAGTTCTGCATGTCAGTGGTCACCAGGGTCAAGTGGTCCTTGTTGCTCGCATACTCCCCATCGGGGGCAGCAGTGCCGCTGCTACCTCCGGGCTCGCCCACAACATAGTCGTTGTCCACAAGGGCCGTGCCCTCATTGTTCGGGACACCACCCCAGCCCCCGTTGGGACCATTGTCGGTAATGTACACCGCTCCCGATTCAGTGATGGCAAAATCATAGGCGTTACGGTAGCCAGGGGAAAATATCTGTACGGGGCCATCGGGAACTATCTTGGCCTGGTTAAGGCCGTCGTTCCCCCCAAAAGGATCGTTGATATCGATGCCATCGTAGTCGAGGTCGTCGGGATCCGTAATACCGTTCACATTGTCACGGGTCGGGTCATCAAGGGTGGGAAGGTCATATTTGTAGGAACGCCCGTTGCCGTCGACCTGTGTCGAAAGGGCATCTATATAATCCAAATCAACCGAGAGTATCGCAGCCGAGAGCGCATACTCCGTAAGGTAGGCGAAGTTGGCTCCGGGCGAACCACAGTTCGTGTGGCCTCCAGAGGCAACTATAAGATAATTGGTCCCTCCTATCGTGGCAAGCTCTAAACCGTTGGTCGCATGGTTCTCCTCTGATCGGGGAAGGCCTCGGACAAGGTCGACAACATCCCACGAAGCCCCGTTCCACGTAAAGCGCGTAATCGTGCCGGAGTTCGTGTCAACGTTCTCGTCACCGTCACCTCCACCCGTTCCCCCACCAACACGGAAGTCGCTCGATGAGACATATATCACCGGGTTCGTGGAAGTGCCACCCACGGTGATTCCCGTGGTCTCACGCTTGGTATCACTGTACTCCGTACCGTCGTCATTGTGGTTCTGGATGTCCTGAACCGTCAGTACCTCCTCAGAGATAACTTCATAGTCACCAGGACCGTTGCGCTGGATATCGAATATCTTGATCAGACCACGGTACTCCGCTACATATAAACGGCCATCGGGACCGAACATCAATGACGTACCTGATTTTACCGAACCCCCGTTCGTGAAATCAAGGCTGCCTACCTCAAAATCAACTTGGGAATAGCTCAGTGTGCTAACTAAAATTAGTAGTAAAACTAAAAAAAAATGCAGGTTTTTGGGGTATTTATTTTTCATAGCGCATCTTAACTTTAAAGGCAATTTTTTTAGAAACCATAATGACTACACTTCTTTTGAAAAAGTCATTTTTAATCCAAAATCAAAGATATTACAATTGTACAATCTGCTTGAAGTACATTGCGATTATTCGTTTAAAATAGGTGGTTTATCGGTAAATTACATTCATGCATCTATACAACGAAAGCGGAGAGCATTCGTCATAAAACAACCACAATACAGATTTTATTGAAAGAAAAATAAAAAGTATTGAAAGTAAAGTATTACAAATCTTCTAAAAAAACTGAGCCCAATAAAAAAATGGCCGGTTTGATATGTCACATTTGGCTAAAATTTCCACCATTTTTTCTGACTAGTGCCATAACCATAACCATATTTGCCAGCATAGCCCAAATCCGCAGATTTAACGTCGTTGACGACAAAACAAAGTCCCCTGACCTTTCCTTCCTTACTAAGTTTTATTGGGTACTCAATTGCTTTTTTCTCAGTGATTCCAGCCCTAGTGACGTAAACTAGATGGTCAGCGTTGTCAGCAATTAGTAAAGTGTCCGATACAACCATTAATGGCGCGGTATCAACAATAACATAGTCATATTTATCGGAGGCCTCGTCCAAAAACGGTTTCATTCTACTGTTCATTAACAGTTCAGATGGATTAGGGGGTACCATACCCGAATAAACAACATCTATTTCATTATCATAGACCTTCATAGAATGAAGCACATCTTTAAACCTAAGTTCATCATTAAAAAGATATTCTGTTAAACCCAAATCCTTATTTGGTCTTTCATTTCGCATGTTATCATGGTCCAAATCTGAAAAAAAACTGTGGAGTTTAGGGTTTCGAATATCCGCTCCAATCAATATTACCTTTTTACCAGTGCTAGCCAGTATCATTGAAAGATTTGAAGATAGAAAAGTTTTACCTTCTCCCGGCACACTTGAGGTTACAAAAACTATATTGTTTTTATTGCTTTCGGTTTTATTTGTTTTGATAAGAAAGTCTAAATTAGTCCTTAATATTCTCAAAGCTTCAGACAGAACAGATCTATCATCCTTTGAAATTATTTTTTCTTCATTTTTAGTTAGAGCGGGCAACTCTCCCAAAACCGGAAAATCCTTTGCCAAAATATCCACCTCATACATGTTATGGACTTTACTGTCCAGCATTTCATTTGCGTAAATAACTGAAAATGGAATAAGAAATGCCAAAACAAGCGAGGCCAAATAGATAACTTTTTTTCTTGGTGATGCAGGCTCAGAATCTGGTATATATGCATCATCAATAGTCTTTGATTTTGGGGAAGCCGAGGCCACTGCAATTTGCGCTTCTTCTCTTTTTTGAAGTAAGTAAAGGTAAAGTGACTCGGTAGTTTGCTGTTGTCTGGTAATGTCTCTCAGGGCCCTCTCATTTTTTGGGGCCGAATAGATTTTAGATCTAATTATGGATTGTTGCTCACTAAGCGAATTAACCCTTAGGCCCAAATTGTTCACTGTGCTATTTAAACTTGACTGCATAGTGTTTTTTAGGCTCGCCAATTCCTGATTTAGATTTATAATTACCGGATTTTTATCGTTTGAACTTTTAAGTAATCGGTCACGTTCCAAAACCAGCTGATTATACTTTTGCGTAGTGCTTGCAATGGTCTGGTCCGATAGGCCAATATTTGTAGGAAGCACCTCAAACCCATTTTGGGAATCAACCAAATCCTTCATTGAAGAAGCGATATTGTATTGCGTCTCTACATTGGCCAATTCTTGTTGATTTGTGGCGCCAATGTTTAAATTAATATTTGATTCAGAGGTAATGTCTGTAAGGCCTTTATTAGACTTGAAATCTTCGGCAGACTGATCAACAGATGACAAGCTACCGGAAATTTCCGCTATCCTTTCATTTATAAAATTTGAGGTTCTATCCGCAATGGTCTTTTTATCCTGTATGGCATTTTCATTATATACTTTGACCAGTTGGTTGATTATATCTTTGGCCTTAGCTTTATTTTTATCTTGTAGGGATATGTTTAAAATGTTAGAAAAATCTTCGGTTAAACTGATTTTAATTTTATTTTGGTATTGTCTTGCAACATCAGAGATTGGTCTAATTTGAATTTTCAAGTTTTTGCCTAGGTACTTGCGATAGTTGGATGTATTTGGTGTGATTACAATACTTCCCATTGGAGTATCGAAATTATTTCCAAATGCATACGCTTTTGAAGGAGCTCCCTCTTCGACACTAAACTCAAACGTTGTGTCTCCTGAAATTTTTACCGTAAAATCTTGTTTTGATTTATCGGTTATCGAGTCTTCTGATATAAAATTAAGGTTTATTGGAGGATTTGAATACAGTTCGGAATTTTTAATATTCCCCATCTCCAAGATGGTCACATTAAGTCCTAATTCCTTGACAACTTCAATAAGACTTGATCTCGACTTAATTATCTGGATTTCATCCTCAACATTGTTTTTTCCGCTTGATAGCAAATCCAGTTCTTTAAATAAGTCCAAACCTGTGGAAGAGCCCTTTTCATCTATTATCTGTATGGAGCCCTGTGCCTTATATTCTGGGGTAGCGTATCTTATAAATAAATATGCGCCAACCAAACAAAATATTCCAGAAAGAATAAAATATTTCCAGTGCTTTGTATAAGTGCTGATAAACTGTTTTAAGTCTTTACTCTCAAGTTGAGGTTCGTGCTCACGAAAATCCATATCAATTCTATATTTCTGGATTAATTTCTGGTAATAAGAATAACTGTTGACGTGATTAGTATGGAAGCTATAGATATTGCAATGGTTGCCCTATTATCCAGACTTGACGATGTTACCGCAGATTGGTTTGGCTCTACATACACAACATCATTTTGTGTTAAGTAATAAACTGGTGAGGTTAGAACTTCCTTGCTTGTTAAATTTACCTTAGAATATACTTTTGTGCCATCAAAATCACGTATTACCATGACATTTTCCCTCATTCCTTTTATTGTAAGATCTCCAGCAAGTCCAATAGCTTCAAGAATGGTTATTCGCTCTCCGTTAACGGGGTATGTTCCTGGCCTATTGACCTCACCTAATATAGTGACCGAAAAATTCTTGAGTCTTATATTAATGATTGGATCTTTTAAATAGTCCTTTAATTTTTCCCTCAACAAAACCCTGACTTCTTCTGGTGAAAGCCCAAGAACTCTTACTTTTCCAATTACAGGAAAATCAATATCCCCATCCTTGTCAACCAAATAATCCACCTGTTCCGGTTTTATTCCACCTTCTTGAGATCCTCTATATAAATTGAAAGGAACACTGGCCTCAGAATCCAAAGTAGATATGTGGATTCCTATAAGATCATCAACCTTAAATTTGGGTGAAAAAGTATTTTTGTCAACCAAAGTTTCAAAATCGTTGGAATTTTGAAAATAAACAACGTCCCTTTTCGAAGCACAAGAACCTATCAATAGTGCTATGAGAATAAAAAGACAATAAAAATTAAGAATGAAAAATGGTTTAGGTGTTTTGCTAGACATTTTCTAAGTTAAGAAGATTGAAGAATCGTTTTTTGCCCTTTCGGGTTATCGATGGGGGCTGTTTTATCATCAAATTTACAAAGATCAGAATTATTCGATATAAACTCCGGAACAATTTCTTTCATGAGCTTTACGGTAGAATCGTTGTGAAAAAGGTTGGAAATACAGAGCTCATCGATTTTAGACATTATCTTTTGATAATCCAACTCCCTAACTTTGCTTATCATAATTTTCTTATTGTAGGTAGGTAAAGTGTTCTCCCCATTTGCAAGCAGTTCTTCATATAACTTTTCCCCAGGCCTTAAACCGGTAATTTTAATATCTATGTCCTCTGGATACTTAAGACCCGACAGCTTGATCATGTTCTTAGCCAGATCAAATATTTTGACGGACTCTCCCATATCAAATATGAATATTTCACCACCTTCTCCCATAGCTCCTGCCTCCAAAACCAATTGCGATGCTTCAGGAATGGTCATAAAATATCTCGTAATATCCTTATGTGTAACAGTCAAAGGACCTCCTTTCTCAATTTGTTTCTTAAATAAGGGTATCACAGAACCATTGGACCCTAAAACATTTCCAAATCGCGTGGTAATAAATTTAGTTTTGTTTACGTGCTGCATACAACTTATATACATTTCCGCAATGCGCTTAGAAGCTCCCATAATATTAGTTGGGTTTACTGCCTTATCTGTGGAGACAAAAACAAATTTATCAACATGGTACTGCAGGGAAAGGTCTGCCAATGTTTTGGTGCCAGCAACGTTCACCTTTATTGCCTCATAAGAATTGTATTCCATTAAGGGCACATGCTTATATGCTGCTGCGTGAAAAATGACATCTGGTTTATATTGTTGAAACAATAAGTTCATTTTGCTTTTATCTCTAATATCAGAGACAATTGGGATAAAATTATGTTTGCCGTTCTGTTTCAATTCCTGCTGTAAATCATAAAGAGGTGATTCCGCTTGGTCCACAATGATCAGAGATTTATAATCATAATTCGTGATTTGCCTCACAATTTCGCTACCTATGGAGCCGGCACCACCACTGACCATAACAACTTTGTCTCTTAGTTCATCTGAAACCCGGGACTTCTTTATATTAATCGGGACCCTGTTCAACAAGTCCTCGATTTGTACGTTTTTAATTTGGGAAATTTTAAACTCTCCATTTATCCAATCTTGAACTGGTGGTATGATTTTTACCTGAACTGGAAAATCTACCAGACTCTCCACCAAATTCTTTAAAGCAATACTATCAATGTTGTGTATTGCAACTATTATTTCCTCAACACCCTTTTTTTTCAAGAAATACTGAGTCAGCATCTCTCTTTTGACAACTATAGTGCCATTGATTCTTTTACCTACCTTCTTGGCATCATCATCTATGTAACCAACAACCTTAATATTGGTGCCCGTATGGTTGGTTATGGCGTTGTAAGCTATTATACCAGATTCTCCGGCTCCATAAATAAGTATATTCTTGGTTCTTGTAAATTTTTGAACCAAACTTTGATAGAATGATTTGAATAGATATCTAGACCCTGTTAAGGAAACAAAACTTATAAGACTATGAATAATAATAATCGATAGAGGTACAGTAAAGTCACCCATAAAGTCGAATTGCCTGTTCACCATTACGATAAAAATGGTAAAGATGCTGGAAAGACAGAGTGCATTAAAAATATTATAGACATCCTTTACACCCGTATGCCTTATGAATCCCTTATGGGAACCTGTTATTAAAAATGCGATAATTGCAGTAAGCGCAACAATGGGCAATTGTAACAATAATTTGCCCACATCAAAGTTGAGCGTCAGGTTAAACCTAATGAGGTAGGACAGAATGAACGATATTGAAATCGTAAGTACATCTATTAACAGCACCAACCATTTTGATGCGTATCTATGTAAATTTTTTGTTAGGTAGTTCTTTATCATTTGGAAATGGTCGTTAATATTATGGAGATTACCCTATCTAAATCTTCTATTTCCAAGTTTGAGCCACTTGGCAAACAAAGCCCTCTTTCGAATAGACTCGAAGAAGTTCCGTCTAAAAAGCTTGGGGTGTCTTTAAATACCGGTTGCTCGTGCATTGGTTTCCATAGAGGTCTAGATTCTACTTCATCCGCTAGTAAGGCCAATCTTATTTTTTCTCTAATTTCAAAAGAAGGTGTAAGAATACAGGTTAACCACCGATTGCTAAAAAATCCGGTGGGCTCATCCAAGAATTCAATTTCTGGAAGTTGACTCAATGCCCTCTTATAGTATGTAAAGTTCGCCCTCCTTGCATCTACACGGTCACTTAAAACCTCCATTTGCCCACGTCCTATTCCAGCAAGCACATTGCTCATTCGGTAATTGTATCCAATAGAGGAGTGTAAATAGTGTGGAGCTTCATCCCGTGCCTGTGTAGATAAGTACACTGCCTTATTTTTATGATTCACATTTCTGGAGACCAGCGCTCCACCTCCAGAGGTTGTGATTATTTTATTTCCGTTAAACGATAGGATGGCTAAGTCACCAAAGCTGCCGCACTTGTTATTCTTGTATTCACTCCCCAAGGCCTCAGCACTATCTTCCAAAACAGGGATATCGTATTTGGACGCAATTTCTTCAACTGTATTCACTTGATAGGGCATTCCGTAGAGGTGAACCGCAATTATTGCTTTAGGCTTTTTCCCTTTTTCCATTCTATCAATAATTGCCTCCTCTAAAAGTTCAGGTGAAATGTTCCAAGTAGTTTCCTCACTATCAACAAAAATAGGAGTAGCACCTAAATACACAATGGGGTTTGCCGAAGCAGAAAAGGTGAAGCTTTGGCAGATAACCTCATCACCGGCGCCTACACCAAGAAGTTTTAACCCTAAATGTATTGCGGCCGTTCCAGAACTCAGTGCTGCTACATGAACACCATCTCCCAAATAATTTTCGATTGATTCTTCAAAAAAGTCAACATTGGGTCCAAGTGGCGCAATCCAATTGGTATCGAAGGCATGCTGCACATAACCTCTTTCCCCAAGTCCAATGTGGGGAGATGATAACCATATTTTAGTTTTTGTCATCAAGATGGGGTTATATATTATTTATTTACATTCAAAAATAGAAGACATTATACGCAAACGCCGTATTAATCGTTCAACATATTATAATTCCGATTAAGTGACCCTTTTTGAATGGAATTGCAAGTTAAATCGAAGTATTTTTGCATAGTGATTTTAAATAAATATGTTTACATAATTTATTCACAATAGTATCAACGAATCTTTCGAAAAATATTATTCATAATTGAACAAACCTTTCTAAAATGAGAAAAGTAAATCAGATCTGCTGTATTGGTGCCGGCTATGTAGGCGGCCCCACCATGGCCGTGATTGCTAAACAATGTCCTGAAATTAAAGTTAACGTGGTTGATATCAACCAAAAAAGAATTGACCAATGGAACGGCGAAAATTTGGACGAACTGCCCATTTACGAGCCTGGACTAAAGGAAATCATTGGTGAGACAAGAGGTAGAAACCTATTTTTTTCCAGTGATGTGGATACAGCGATAGACAATGCCGAATTGATTTTTATTTCTGTAAACACCCCAACAAAAACCTACGGTAAGGGGAAAGGCCAAGCTTCCGACCTGAAGTACATAGAACTCTGTGCCCGTAATATTGCGAAAGTGGCAAAAAGCGATAAAATTGTAGTGGAAAAGTCCACTCTTCCGGTGAGAACTGCAGAGGCCATAAAAAGTATTCTGGACAACACTGGAAATGACGTGAATTTCGAGATTTTATCAAATCCGGAATTTTTGGCCGAAGGTACGGCTGTTGAAGATCTTTTATCAGCCGACAGGGTTCTTATTGGTGGGGCAGAAACGGAATCAGGAAGGGAAGCCAGAAATATCTTAAGTTGGGTCTATGAGCACTGGTTGCCTAAAGAGCGTATTTTGCAAACCAACGTTTGGTCTTCCGAACTCTCCAAATTGGTTGCAAATGCTTTTTTGGCGCAAAGGGTCTCTTCAATAAATTCTATTTCCGCTCTATGTGAAAAAACAGATGCCAATATCGCAGAGGTTTCAAGAGCTATTGGTTTTGATAGCAGGATTGGTCCAAAATTTTTAAGCTCCTCTGTAGGGTTTGGGGGGTCATGCTTCCAAAAAGATATTTTAAACCTTGTTTACATAGCTAAAAGCTTCGGATTAAATGAAGTGGCCGATTATTGGGAACAGGTCATCATCATGAACGACTATCAGAAAAAACGTTTTGCTGACAACATTGTTTCAACACTCTACAACACGGTATCCGGCAAAAAAATTGCCTTTTATGGTTGGGCTTTCAAAAAAGACACCAACGATACCAGGGAATCTGCTGCCATTTATGTAGCCGACTTGCTACTTGATGAACAGGCTGAAATTACAGTTTATGACCCAAAAGTGAACGCTGAAACGATTTATAAAGATTTGGACTATTTGAATAGTCGAGATCCTGAAGAAAACCGTAAACTTCTAACAGTGGTATCTGACCCAATGGAAGCAGCGAAAGATGCACATGCAGTTGCAATTCTCACTGAATGGGATGAATTTAAAACCCTTGATTGGAACTCCATATACAATGATATGCTAAAGCCAGCCTTCCTATTTGATGGTAGAAGGATATTAGATAAAGAACACATGGAGGAAATCGGATTCAAATTTTACAAAATAGGACAATCATAAACCATTTGATTCCCTGCATCGCAACATTTTAAATCGCATAACCTGGCAAACTCTTGTCAAGTTATGTGATTTTTTGATATTAAGACACACAAAATTTAAAAAGAATTACCGACTTTTAACCATTATCATAAAATAGCAATGAAGGAAGTAATACTATACAGTCCAGGCGCTTACCAAGCCTATGGACATTCTTTTGATTATTCTAAAGGACTGTCCGAAGCTTTTTACAACTTGGGTTACACTGTACATGTTTTTGGTATAGATGGTCCATTGCAGTTTCCAGAATTTGTTAATGAGAAGAGGACCCGTAAAAACACAAATCCCCAGAAAAAAAAGACTCTTTTTGAAAAACTAAGATGGGGTTTTAAAAGGTTGTTTGACTCAAATAGGATTTTAAATGATTTCACCAAATTTTACGGAAATTTTGAAAACAGGCCACTTGTAATTTTTGAAACCTTTGAATATTTCAGTCTTGCAAAGACCGTTGCTCCCTTTTCAAACAATTATTTTTGTGTTTTTCATGATACAAATTTCAATTTTCAGCACACTTCGCTAATCGCAGGTTTATACAAGCAGTTTGCAAAGATTCCGGCAAAAAAGATTGTAAAGAATTCAATACGGTCATTTGTTCATGGTGCAGAAATGAAAAAGAACTTTATCCATCAAATGGGTGCAAAGTATGCCCAAAAAATTGAAGAGATTCCCTATGGAGCTCCCAATCCCTTGCAAATTACATCTTCTGAAAAAGTCCTTTCAAGAGAAAAAATTCAACTTGAAAAGGATAAAAAATACCTTCTTTCTTTCGGCACTTTAAGATCTGACAAGGAATACGAACCAATTCTATCTGCGTTAAAATCAAAAACAGATTGGGTTTGGATCATTGCCGGTCCAGAAGGCGATTATTCATACAACGACATTCTGGAAAAAGGAAAAAAAGAAAAAGTAGAGGAAAGGATTTTGACATTTCCAAAGTTTATTAAAAACGATGAACAACGATTGTTTTTTACCGCAGCAGACGTTGTCATTAACTTGTACAAACCCTTTATAAGACATGAAAGTGGCACAGCCCAATTGGCCCGCACTTACAACGTGCCAGTAATAGTTTCTGGGCCCCCTGACCTTACGGAATATGTTTCTAAAAAAAATATTGGATGGGTGGTAAACGAAAAGTTGAGTGTTGCCAAAGTACTTGGGACTTTTGAATCTTTGGACCAAAAAGAAAAGACAATCATTCTTGACAATATAAGAACACTTGCGCTTAAAAACTCATGGTCAAGCGTAGTGAATCGAATCCTAAGTTTCACATAATTTGCACATATATTAGGATAACCATTTCAATTTTAAACCCAGTTTTCCGAATCTCACTACTATAGATATATGAATCTCAGATTATTGTAGACGTATTCTGCCCCAACCAAAAATAGCTTTGCATTGGCGTTATCAAAATTGCCATTATTTTAAGAGATAAACCGGCTACGCAAAATCTTGAAACATAGAAACATTAAGTCAAAATATTGCCTTTGGGCTTAGTTCCAGCAGAATAAATTATAGATTTCTTAACAGGATATTTCGGTAGTATTCCTACTCAGTTTTTAACTATTGGTGCATTTCATCGAAAAAATCGGTGTTTTTGCCGATATGGTAACATTTTTAAATAATATTGCTTACGGATTTAATTCGTAACCGCTTAAATTACGTTACCTACTTATGAAAACCCCACCCATAAAACGTAAAAATTTGTTATCCGTATTTTCTTTAGTATTGTTGCTGTTTTCCTGCGGCAAAGATGAAGATTTGTTCTATGAAGCTGTTCTGGAGGAACCAGAAATTGTTCTAGAAGAAAACATAGATGATGGATTCGAGACCAAAACGTTCACATTCTCTACAATTAATGATGTGTTCTTACAAAAATCAACGGTGTACAATCAGTCAATTGTGCGACTTGAAGAGGGTAATAGGACAGGATATTTAATGTTCGATTTATCACCAATTGAGAAAGTCAATGGAGAAATCCAAAAGGTGGTTCTACAGTTTACCACTTATGGTGACAAAGGAAATGGAAATATCAGCTTTCTAAAAGGGTTATCTTCGAATTGGCAAGAAAATGTAGATGAACCATCTGCCCTACCGGACATGGGAAATCAATTAAACTCCATTAATGATTCTTACGAAATTGGTGTTACCAAAGAGGTGACCTTAGATGTCAGTACTCTATCCAATGAAAAAATAACCGTTGTGGTGCAGCACAATAGTGGAAATGACCTTGCCATTGCCTCCAAGGAGCATACTTCTAACAAAGGGCCTAAATTAAAGGTTACTTATAGAGCACCTGAGGGTTCGGAGGATATTGTGGTAGAGGATAATGTCAATAATGAAGAAAGTAGTGATAATGATAGTGAAGGCGAGGGTGATGGCGAAAATACCGACCAGACTAATGAAGACACCAATACCGATGAGGAAGTAGACATAAACCACGAAGTTGGTGCAGATGTTCAACATTGGAAAGATTTGTTTGACAAGGCTTGGGCAGAGCAGTACCCAAAGGCAGTTGCCCAATCTGAAAGTGGAAATGCCATGCAGGAATACTATTATATGTCCTACTCCCTTGATGGGCTTATTCAAATATGGCAGGCCACCGGTGACAACAAATATTTGGATGACGCCCTTGACCTTATTGAAAATACAATGGATGATGCCATTCCGGTCAGTGGCGAAAATTCCGGTTATCTTGGATGGCCCTCAAATTTGGAAAGATATGGGGATAAGCGCAACCAGGAAGGAACTAATCTATGGGAGTCCTTTATGTACCGATTCGTGGCAACGCTGCTCCGTATTATGAAACAATCGCCAAACTTAATGTCCCAAGGCTCGTATCAATCAAGGTATAATAACATACTTGCTTTTACAGAAGAGCATATTTGGGAAAAATGGTACAGGTTCAATGATAACCTATCTGGAATTTATAGAAGTAGATCCCACACTGCTAGTCACTGGGCCAGAATTGGTATGGAGCTGTATATCATTACTGGAGAATCAGAATATTTAGAGGTTTTTGAGAATGTATCTTATAAAGGAATGTCTAGGTACTCCGGTTCCAGCCTAAGAGACAGAATTTTTAACATTGGTAGTGCCTATGCTTGGTATGAAACATGGGAATCAGATAATATACAAGATGTAAACCATGGTTCGGATGTTGTAAGCTTTTGGGTTACTGCATATGAAAATGGAATGTACTGGAACGCCGAAGATATGAGGTCTTTGGTGGCAACTACCAATGAATTGGTTTGGGAATCAGATAGTCCAATAAAATTTACTGTAAATGTTGATGGTTCAGGTACCGCCAATAATGGTGACGCTGGTTCTCACGGTATGATTGCTGTTGGAAGGTTTGATGAGTCTCTTCAAGCCAGAATACATAGTCATTATAACACTTCAAAAGTAAATTATCAAGAGTCACAGGCCATGGGTATTGCCGCCATGAACCGAAAACTTTTGAATGACGGTAGAGGGGTTTATCCAGAAAATTAACATTTCCTTGCTTCAAGTTAAGCATTGTGCGAACAATACACCATCCCATTTATCTAATTTGGGATGGTTTTTTATTTCAATGATTTTTAATTTCCAAAAGCGACCATTCCTAATTATACAACAAATAATAACAGCTAAGAACAATTTCCTTTTTTATAGTTCGTTCTTTTTGAAAGAATTTTAATGGTTTGAGCACCAAGTATAAACTGTTTTAAGCCGATAAACGATAAATTTTATTTAATACCTGCTTTTTTGTAAAACTCGCTAAAATTTGGTTTTATTTGCCCCTGTTCTATGAATCGTTCCAAAAAGTTGGGTATCTCTAATTTTCAAAAAAGTGCAGAATTAAAATTATGAAAAAAAACCTATTGCATTATGGATTGCAACGAAGTGGTACTAATTTCATGGAAACCCTGTTGCTGAAGAATTTTAGAATAAATTTTCTCAACAGTAATTTAGATAGGTCACATCCAATTCAGAAGCATTTTAGACTTTATGATGAAAAGCACTTAATGCCAGATCCCCAGTACAATAACAATCTAACATATAAAAATTTCCAGGAATATATAGATTCCTTGGGTTCTGTTCCCCATATAGATGGGGTAATAGTCGTTTCCAAAGATCCGTATAGCTGGTTGACCAGTTATAAAAAATGGGGTGCAAAATGCAATTGGCCCAAAGTTGATCACCACTATGCAGAGGAATACAATCTGTTTTATAAAAAATGGATTGAATTTTCAAAGGAAGATAGCAGAATACTATTTGTAAAGTATCTGGACCTACTCACCGCCCCTGCGGAGCAGTTGGTGAAAATTGAAAATGAATTAGAACTTAAAAAAAATTGGATCTCCAAAATTAAGGGTATACAGAGTTCATTGAAAAAAGTTTCCCATTCATCGGCCTTTACATCCAATCGGTTGGACTATTACTTAAACAAAGAATATCTTGAAGACTATACACAGGGCGAATTGGATGAGATCAATCAGAAAATTGAACCTGAGATTTTTGAAACCCTTGGTTATCAGATATCCACAAAAAAATAATCGCTACAGAAAATAGTCTAACCATCCAAAGGGTCAATCTACAGCTGAACATGAAACTAGATTTTGTAATTATCGGAGGGCAGAAATGTGGGTCCACATACATTCAAAATGTTATAGACAACCACCCAGAAATAAATATGGTTGAGAAAGAAAGTCCACATTTTGAAGACCCCGACTATGCAAATAATGGATTGGCAAGGCTTAAAAAAAAGCTGGATAATCTTGACCAAAGTAAAATTTTGGGAATAAAAAGACCCAACTATCTAGGAAAACCGGAGGTGGCAGATAGAATCCATCAACTAAATCCAAAAATGAAACTTATCGCCATCCTGCGTAATCCACTTGATCGCTTTAAATCTGCCTACTTTCATCAAATGAGTTATGGCGTAGGACCAGTCTTACCTCTTAACACAGGGGCTTTAAGGCTATTGAATGGAGACTTAAAGGAACAGTACCCACGTACATCCGAAGTACTAGATTTTGGATTATATTCAAAACATCTGGAAAAATATACAAGCATGTTCGGTGAAAACTTGTTAACGCTTACCTTTGACGAATTAAAACATGACAATTTAGCTGTGATAAAAAAGTGCTACCACTTTTTAGGCGTTGATGATTCGTATATTCCCCACCAAATTTTGGACAAAAGGCCCATGAAGGTCAACTATTCTCTGCAGAGTGCACGGTTTTTAACGCTAAGGAATAGATTTCGTTTTGATTACAATAAGGATAAAACACGTATTTACCAAAAAAAGAAGACTTTTGGGGATAGGCTATGTATAAAATCAATAGAGTTTTTCAATGACCTCGTATTTATCAAAATATTGAAACAAAAAAAGAAACCAAAATTTACCAATGAAATACGTGAAAGACTGATTCGTTGGTATTTACAGGATATTGAACTTTTAGAGCAAATTATTAATAAGGATCTGTCCGCATGGAAAAGCTAACGGCAACATTCTTAAATCAATTAACATCAACAAACAAATGAAAAAGGCACTAATCACTGGGGTAACCGGACAAGATGGAGCATATTTGAGTGAGTTTTTACTAAAAAAAGGATATGAAGTCCATGGATTGAAGAGAAGGTCCTCCCTTTTCAATACCGATCGGATTGATCACCTATATCAGGACCCACATGTAGAAAACAGAAACTTCATTTTGCATTATGGGGACATGACCGATAGTACCAATCTCATACGTCTTATACAAGAAATACAACCAGATGAGATATACAACTTGGCGGCAATGAGTCATGTTCATGTTTCGTTTGAGATACCCGAGTATACCGGTAACGCCGATGGTTTGGGTACCTTGCGGATTTTAGATGCCGTTCGCTTATTGGGATTGGAAAAGAAAACTAGAATTTATCAAGCATCAACATCCGAACTATACGGCAAAGTGCAGGAAGTTCCCCAGAGCGAAACCACCCCATTTTATCCAAGAAGCCCCTATGCCGTTGCCAAAATGTACGCCTACTGGATAACAGTCAATTATAGGGAGGCCTATAACATGTTCGCATGCAATGGAATCCTTTTCAACCATGAGTCCCCAATTCGTGGGGAAACCTTTGTCACAAGAAAAATTACCAGGGCCACGGCTAGAATAGCATTAGGACTCCAGGATAAATTCTATTTGGGAAATTTGGATGCCAAGAGAGATTGGGGGCATGCAAAGGACTATGTTAGGATGATGTGGATGATCTTACAGGCAGAGGAGGCCGAAGATTGGGTAATAGCAACCGGAAAGACAACGACAGTAAGAGATTTTGTGAAAATGAGCTTTGCACATGCGGGCATTGAACTTGAGTTTAAAGGCGAAGGTGTAAATGAAACGGCCCGTGTGAAAGCATGCAACAATTCGGAGTACCAGATTGAAATTGGGAAAGAGATCCTTGCGGTGGATGCAAAATACTACAGACCCACTGAGGTGGAACTACTGATTGGTGATTCTTCCAAGGCCCATAAAAAATTGGGATGGAAAACAGAGTACGACTTAAATGACCTCGTTGAGGATATGGTTCAAAGTGACCTCAAACTCATGCAAAAAGAGCAGTATTTGAAAAAAGGAGGGTACCGAATATTAAATTACTACGAATAAGTCTATGGAACCTGGTTCTAAAATATATGTTGCCGGACATCGGGGTCTTGTTGGGAGTGCCATCCTCAAGGGGCTCAAGAAAAGGGGCTACAAAAATTTACTGCTAAAAACACGTTCTGAACTGGATTTATCCGATAGTGAAATGGTACGCCAGTTTTTTGAAGAACAAAAACCTGATTACGTGTTTTTGGCGGCCGCCAAGGTTGGAGGCATAGTGGCCAACAATACCTATCGCGCAGATTTTATTCATGAAAATTTAATGATACAGAACAATGTCATTCACTATTCTTACTTAAACAAGGTAAAAAAACTTTTGTTTTTGGGAAGCACGTGTATTTATCCAAAAAATTGTCCCCAACCCATGAAAGAGGAATACCTCCTTACGGATACCCTTGAGTATACGAACGAGCCCTATGCAATTGCCAAAATAGCCGGAATAAAGACTTGTGAAAGTTACAACCTGCAATATGGAACCAACTTCATATCAGTAATGCCCACCAATCTGTATGGCCCAAATGATAATTTTGACCTTGAAAAATCGCATGTACTACCCGCTCTAATCCGAAAGATGCACTTGGGGAAAGCCTTGGAAAATGATAACTGGGAGTTGATAAAAAAAGACATTGGCGCCTTGCCCATAGAGGGAATTGACCAAAATTCGGAGGAAGTGGAGATTCTTGAAAAGCTGTCCAAATTCGGTATATCCAAGAAAGGTGGAAAAGTACAGGTTGAAATTTGGGGAAGTGGTAAACCCATGAGGGAGTTCCTATGGTCCGAAGATATGGCCGATGCCTGTATTTTTATAATGGAACGTTTGAATTTCAAGGATACATACCCAAGTGATACCCCGGAAATAAGAAATACACATATTAACATTGGCACCGGTGAGGATATTTCAATTTTTGACCTGGCAAATCTAATTAAAGATAAAATAGGATTTACTGGAAATTTGTTCTACAATGATCAAAAACCTGACGGGACCTTAAAAAAATTGA
Organism: Flagellimonas eckloniae; assembly: GCF_001413955.1. Classification (NCBI taxonomy): domain Bacteria; kingdom Pseudomonadati; phylum Bacteroidota; class Flavobacteriia; order Flavobacteriales; family Flavobacteriaceae; genus Flagellimonas; species Flagellimonas eckloniae. The sequence goes on from NZ_LCTZ01000002.1 coordinate 1,158,533, forward strand.
CAGATGTAAGCAAGCTCAACGCCCTTGGCTGGAAACATACCATGGACCTTCCAAACGGGATAGAACAAATTTATGACTGGTACCAAAAATCCTAAGAATTTGGTATCTACCTAAAGGAAAATAAAAACTATAATATCTTACCTATTGTATGAGTCTAGGGGATAAAATCTTTAGTGGAATGGCATGGAGTGCAATTGAGCGTATCTCCATACAAACCGTTCAGTTTGCAATAGGAATAATCCTTGCTCGTATTCTCACTCCAACGGAATATGGAATCATTGGTATACTTACCGTTTTTATAGTTATATCGGAAGTTTTCATAGAAAGTGGTTTCTCGCAAGCCCTGATACAAAAACAGGATCGTACCCCTGAGGATATTTCCACGGTATTTTTATTCAATATCCTAATCAGTATTTTCTTCTATTGTATTCTCTGGTTTGTTTCCCCGCTGGTAGCCAATTTTTATGAGATTGACCAACTTACACAACTGCTTAGGGTTCTGGCGGTAACATTGTTGTTAAATGCATGTTTTGCGGTACCATCAACACTTTTTACCATAAAGTTGGACTTTAAATCGTTGACAAAGTTTAACCTAACCTCTGTGCTAATCTCTGGTGCAGTTGCCATATACATGGCTTATTCCGGATACGGTGTGTGGGCTTTGGTATGGCAAACAATCATCAGGTCGGGAACCAAATCAATTTTAATTTGGTTTTTCCTTAAATGGAGACCTAGCTTGGTCTTTTCCAAATCATCATTTAAAAAATTGTTCTCATTTGGATCCAACATATTGATATCATCGTTGTTAAATGCTGTAGTGAACAATATTTACTCTCTTTTAATTGGTAAATATACCACCACTCAAGATTTGGGTTATTATACTCGTGGAACCCAGTTTACATCATTCATTCAAAAAATAATCAAATCAATGTTGGGAAGGGTCTTGTTGCCAGGTTTATCCCAAGTACAGGACCAAAGGGAAGTATTGATAGCTTATTATCGGAAAATTATTAGGGCAACATCAGTAATTGTAGTTCCTGTTTTTTTATTGTTGGCCATTGTTGCAGAACCTCTCATTCTTACCCTTTTAACAGAAAAATGGCTCAAGGCTGTCCCAATTATGCAAATTTTTTGTTTTGCCCGTATGATTACCCTCATATCTGGTGTTAATGTAAACCTGCTATTTGTAATTGGTAGAACAGACCTATCGCTAAGACAGTTAATAGTAAAACTGGCAATACGAATCGTGTTCTTTATTTTTGCTTTAAAATATGGTATAATTTACATTGCGCTCGCAGAACTTGTCTCAACTATAATCCACTTTTATGTGAATACGTACTACCCTGGCAAGATCATGTCTTATGGTCCCTTTTCGCAATTTAAGGATATTGCACCTATAGCTTTGTCTGGCCTCATAATGGGCGGGCTCACTTTTTCTATTTTATTCTTCATTGATTCCAACTTAATTAAATTGGTTGTTGCCCCCATCGTGGCACTCCCAATATATGCTATGTTTATTAAGGCATTTAAAATTGAGGAGTCATCTATAATGGTCAAAAAAACAAAAGGATTTTTTAAAAATAAATGAAGTCATTTTTAATAACTATCGAATTAAATATTTTAGCCACAAATTGTATTCAAGTACATTTGGCATCATACTTTTGTCCTACAAAGGATCTACGATAAATGCGAACAAAAAAAAATATAACCTTTTTTGTCAATCCCATGGGCTATGGTACACTTGGGAAATACGACTATAATATTTTATCCAACATAGAAAAGCACAAAACATTGTACCTCTGCAACACGCAGACCCAATTTAGCGATTTTGATGGAGACATAAAAAGGATATATGACTACTCTTCCAAAAGGGGATTAGGTAAAATATGGAGTTATCTTAAAAGTCAGTCTTTGCTTTTAAAAATGGTAGGTAAGTACAAACCCAGGTCAATACACTTTCAATGGCTTAAAATACCATATCTGGATTTTTTTCTCCTGTTGATCCTAAATAGTAAAAAAATAAAAACCATCTTAACGGTGCATAATGTGCTTCCGCATGGTTCTGGCAACAAATACCACTTTATTTACAAAAAGATATACTCTAAAGTAAATACGTTGATTGCACACACGGACAGAACAAAAGAAGAGCTATCGGAAACCTTCAATGTTAAAAAAGATAAGATTGAGGTGATTCCACATGGAACTTTTAAAACGGAAGGTTTAAATAGGTCCGAAATAAATATAATTAAAGAACAGCTCTTAAAGAATGAGGGATTACAAAACAAAACCGTTTTTGGTGCCCTTGGAAGAATTAATCCCTACAAGGGTATAGAACTGATCGTAGATGCCTGGATGTCAATTTCAACAGAAGAAAGAAACAAAATGCATCTTATCATAGCCGGTGAAGGAGAGTCGCCTGTGCTTAATACACTGCAAGGCGCTGACAATACCACAATTATCAACAAAGCTGTTTCAAATGAAGAGTTTTATGCATTTTTGGAAATCTCCGACTACGTACTCCTGCCCTATCTTAAGATTTCGCAAAGTGGGTTTCTATTGACCGCGCTCAATGAGAAAAAAAGGGTCATAGTCTCCGACAAAGGTGGTTTAACAGAGCCCTTTCGTTTTGGAAGTATCGGGTACGTTTTGGATGACTTAAAAGTGGAAACCTTAAAAAATACTATTCTCAAGGCAACAAAAAACAAAGAGAAACATCCTGATGAAAAGGTATGGTCAAGGATTTTTGATTATTATGATTGGAAGAGCATCGCGAAAATGACTGAGAAACTTTATTGATTTTAATGGAAGGGTTGACTACTTTTAACGCATATATTGGTACTTTATGCCCGTTTTATTTTTTTTGAACTCTAATTAAACATCTTTGCAGGAAAGTTTACGTTAAAACCGAAGATTGTGCTGTTTGTTCCACATAATTCAATGTTATAAAATTTGTTGCTTCCTTGAAACCCAAAATTTGTTGCATTTTTAATTTTGCTCCGCATTACAGAGCTCCAATCTATAAATTGATGGACTCTGAACTTGCCTGCGATTTCTATTTTGGAGATTCTGCAAACACACCCATTAAGCAAATGGATTTGGACAGTTTAAAGGGCTTTAAAAAAATATTGATAAATAAAACGGTATCAAGATGGAAGTATTACTGGCTCAAAGGTTCTGCAAAATTAATTTTTAAACCCTATAGATATTATATCCTATCGGGTGGGTCAAAATACCTTTCCCATTGGTTTATATTGATTTTCGCCAAAATTCTCAACAAAAAAGTAATCGTTTGGACCCATGGCATGAAGGGAAATAAAGTTGGAGTCGCTAAATTTCTGGATATATTGTTCTACAAGTTAAGTCACAAGGTGTTGTTATATGGCAATCTATCCAAAAACGTAATGCTTCGCGAAGGGTTTAAAGAAAATAAGTTAATTCCCATTTATAATTCCTTGGATTACTTGGTACAAAAGAAAATTCGAGATCGAATAGGTCCCTCTTCCATTTATTCGGACCATTTTAGAAATAACTTCCCTACACTTTTTTATATAGGAAGAATACAATGGTCCAAACGACTTGACATGCTAATTGAGGCATTGAGTATTCTAAACGCAAAAGGAAACCATTGCAATCTTATTATTATTGGTAAGGATGTGGAAGATGTAAACCTACCAAAATTGGTTGCTCAGCACGGTTTGGAGGATAAAGTATGGTTCTACGGACCATGTTATGATGAACATAAAATTGGAACAATGATGTTCAATGCGGATTTGTGTGTGTCGCCAGGACCAATAGGCCTTACTGCTGTGCATGCAATGACTTTCGGATTACCTATTGTAACAAATGACAATTTTGAACTCCAAATGCCAGAGCATGAAGTCATAACAAAAGGGATGACCGGAGGTTTTTTTAAAGAAAATAACTTGGAAAGTTTGGTTGGAAAAATCCTGGAATGGACGAACTTGTCAAAAGAGAAAAGAAATCAAGTACGAAATGACGCCTATGAAGTCGTTGATACTAAGTATAATCCAATATTTCAATTAGAAGTATTGAAAAAAATAGTAAGCTGATATGAATGTGCTTTGGGTGGTCAACACCATATTTCCGGATTTAGCGACCGCACTAAATCAAAAAACACCTACCGCTGGTGGTTGGATGTATGGTTTGGCAAAGGATTTATGTGGAATGGGTATAAAACTCACCGTGGTAACGGCAAGGCCCAGCGTGCCCAAATTTCAAAAAGAAATAGGGGGAATTACGTATTATCTACTAAGTGGATCGGTCTCCCGGGAAAAATACGATCGTTCATTGGAGACCGAATGGCAAAATATTACTGCCCAGATAAAGCCACATCTCGTGCATATTCATGGAACAGAGTACGCCCATGGCCTGGCCCTAATAAACGCTTGTCCAGAATTGGTTTATGTTACCTCCATCCAAGGTCTTATTTACTCTTACACAAAATATTATTTTGGGGGAATACCATCAAAAGACTTCTATCGCCATATCACCTTTAGGGATATATTTAAACAAGATTCTGTTTTTCAAGCATATAAAAAATTCAAAAAGAAAGGGATAGATATTGAACTGACCTATCTTAGAAGAATACAAGATTTTATAGGAAGGACACAATGGGATTTTGATCAGGTAAAAACGGTCAATCCCGGTTCAAACTATCACTTTTGCAATGAATCCCTTCGAGACCCATTCTACACTTCCAAAAAATGGGATATCTTGTCAAAAACAGAGCATACTATATTTCTAAGTCAAGCAGGTTATCCTTTAAAGGGACTCCATAAAGTGATTGAAGCTTCCGTAATTGTCAAAAAGTTTTTTCCAAAGCTTGCAATTAGGATTGCGGGAAGTAATATTACAAAAAAGAATACCCTAAAAGATAAAATGAGTATCAAAGGATATGGAAGCTATATTAATTCTTTGATCAAAAAAAATGGTTTGCAAGATCAGGTTACCTTTACCGGACCATTGAATGCAGACCAAATGGTCGAAGAATATTTAAATGCCCATATTTTTATCTGTCCATCAAGTATTGAGAACAGCCCAAATTCCCTTGGAGAAGCCCAGTTATTGGGAGTACCCTGTATTTCATCATACGTTGGAGGGGTTGCAGATATGGTAACCGATAAAGAAACCGGATTACTTTATAGGTTTGAAGAGGTTGTGATGTTGGCACAGCGCATTATGGATATATTTAAAGACAATCAACTGGCAAAAACGTTATCAAAAAATGGTATGGAGGCTGCCTCAGATAGACATGATCGAGACAAAAACGCGTCGAGGCTTGTTGAAATCTATAATACATTGGGTAAAAAAAATGATGTTGAGTAACTGCACTTTAACAGCAAAAAAAACGTTACTTGGATAGTGTAGCTATTTGCAAACAAGCAATATAACCTTTACTACAGGGATGCATAAACTTATAGCGGAAATTTTATTTTATTTTAGGCGGTTGGGTATCCATATCGTAGGTCTCTTTTGTTTTTTTCTCATAGATCCTTTTCAGAAGAATTTTTTGGCAGGATATGCCCTGACCGGATTTGTTTATCTAAAAAAGGATTTTTTGTTAAAGCGTCTTGATTTTGATTTTCTTCTTATCCAAGCTTTTGCTATCGTATATGGGCTTTTTTCAATTATTGATCCAGATATATTTACACAAACGGTAATTTTCTATGGTGTATTTCCTCCCGTGTTTTTTATGCTGGGCAGGTATTTTATGAGTAAGACACCTAATCTTGAAAGTATTTTCTACATTTTTTTTACAGTTGGTTTACTTTATTCATTGTCAGCTTTAATATCTGTAACGGTAAATTTAAAGGGTGGTGGATTTGCAAATTTTGATCGCTCTATTCCCATGATCTGGAATGGTAGCAAACCCATTAAAGCAACATTAATGGCTGCGTTTTTGACCTTCAACATGTGCATTCCCGCCTTATTGCTGGTAAAACTCAAAAAGTTTAATATTCAGTTTAAGGCCATAGCGGCCATCATTTTTGTGCAATCGCTGTTATGCGTATTTCGTCTGGGCAGTAGAACGCAATTGGCCATTTTTCTAATATCAACTGTATTGACTTTGATTTTCATTATCCCAAAACAATCGTTGAACCAAAATTTTAAACTCTTTTTTTCATTGGTCTTTGTTGCAGTTCTAGTATTTCTGTATGTTCCTTTCGATCTGGATTCCGAATACATGTCTACTTTGGGAAGACGTTTACAGAATAGCGATAATACCGGTAGTGCCGGTGGTAGGACCAAATTATGGAGCATGTCCATAGAAAATATTTTTAAAAGCCCTTTGGGTTGGGATAAGGAAGAATTCGGATATAGCCATAATTTATGGCTGGATGTGGCCAGGATCCATGGGGTTATTCCCTTTATTTTATTGGTAGTATACTCTATAAGGTCTATTCTGAACACAAAAAAAGCCATTCTTTTAAGTAATGGGCATCTGAGTGTAACCACCATTTTCTTTTCTTTAATCCTGGCATCCAATCTAATGTTCTTTGTGGAACCAGTAACAGAGGGAATTTTCTCTTTTTTCCTTGTCTATTGCTTTTTTCAGGGTTTCATTAAAGAATATATTATGATAGTTCAAAGAAAAAAACAGCATTTGGGTAAAAAAGAAGCCCTGCCTGACCATAGGCGGGCAGAAACCCAATCAATATAAGTCAATTATGAGAATAGCCGGTATTTATACTTGTTTCAACAGAAAACAAAAAACACTTAATTCCCTAAGTACGCTATACCAGTCCCATGCCAAATATGAGGGCGAAACAGCTATTGAGCTCGACGTCTTTCTAACAGACGATGGATCGACCGATGGTACCTCAGAGGCGGTACGAGAACAATTTCCCGATGTGATCTTACTATCAGGGAGTGGAAATCTCTTTTGGGCGGAAGGAATGAGAAACTCGTGGAATGAGGCCTTAAAGGGGAACTATGATGTATACCTATTGCTCAATGATGATGTGGAACTCTATGAAAACGTATTTTCACAGCTTCTAAAATGTCATGGCCATTGCATAGAAAATTTAGGTAGACCTGGAATTTGCATTGGAGCCACAGAGGACAGAAAAACCCAACTTGTAACCTACAGTGGGTCTATTATTCTGAACAAATTCCTGTATACCCAAAAAAGACTAGCACCAAATGGAGGGTACCAGAAATGTGACCTGGCTAACGCCAATATCATGTATGTACCAAAAGAAGTTGTTGAGAAAATTGGAATACTTTCCTCGGGTTATTCCCATGGAATTGCAGACTACGACTATTCACTTATGGCAAACAAAAATAAAATCCCCGTGGTGATAGCGCCAGAATACTGCGGCCATTGTGAAAATGACCACGCAGATATCTATGAGGATTTTAGCACCTTAACGTTAAAAGAAAGAAGGGAGAAATTGTACAAGCCAACTGGACTAGCTTATGAATCTTATCTAAAGTACATGAAGAAATTTTTTCCAATGCGATATCCGTTTTTGGTGATTGTCGGTTGGATAAAATTGTATTTTCCTAAATTCTACGTCAATTTTCTTTCTAGAAAAAACAGATATCGAAAATAGAGCTCATGTAGAGGGCAAAAGGCATCCAAAATATTGTTGTTGTAAAAACGTTCTCTATGCTGTAAATGATTATTTTCACATTAAAATTAGTTAGTAATAAACAACCATCCACAATGATTCTTTCCCACAGCAAAAAATTCATATTTGTCCATAACTATAAAGTTGCAGGAACAAGCGTCCGAAATGCCCTTAGACCATATAATAATAAGTCTTTTTGGGCCTCAAACTTTGGAGACAAAATCAAATTTCTCAACGGTGACTATCCCAAGGTGTATTCAAAGGCTTTTGCCCACCACATTAATGCTCCTGAACTCAAAAAGAATATTTCACCAGAGATTTTCGATTCCTATTTTAAGTTTGGTTTTGTACGCAACCCGTGGGACTGGCAGGTGTCTCTATACAAGTTTATGTTGAAAAGAGAGGGACATAGGCAACATGAACTTATTAAAGGCATGAAATCGTTCGATGAATATATCAATTGGAGGGTAAACGAGGACCTGCAGCTTCAGAAAAAGTTTTTCTATGTAGGTGATGAATGTTTGATCGACTTTATCGGAAAAATGGAGAATCTTGATAATGACTTTGCTGAAATTTGCAAAAAGATTGGTGTCGAGTCCGCTTTGCCAAGGCTTAATGCCAGCAGAGCAAAAACCGATAGCTTTTTAAATTATTATACCCAAGAGACAATTGATTTGGTAAACGAGGCTTTCCAAGAAGACATAAAGCTATTTGGTTACTCCAAACCAATCTTAAAGCACACATAACCATGTGCTTTAAGCCTTAAGTTGCAGTTATACCATCAAAACTATAACCAAAACCCTCAAGGTCTTTTTTGAAGTAATCTGATACCATTTTTTTAGTACTTGTATCATAATAGTCCCTATAATCCTTGGACTTTCTTTTTCTTGAAGGATTTTTATGAGTGAGTCCTCTATTATCCGCTAAGTCCAGTTTCGACATAATATGCTCTAAATCCGAATTTAACGTTTCAAACTTTCCCACATAATCCACCATAAGATTGCCGGTGGTAGGGTCAGCTACAAAATCCCATTGTGTTTTGGGATTTGTTGAGATATGCCATGTTGCAAACTCTGTAAAGGTCATTTTGGAAACACGTTCATGGTCAACGTGCAACTTGGCTTGGGAAATATAAAAATAGAGGCTGACCATTAGGTCATAAGGATTTCTTACAAAGACAAATGAGAAATAGTCATCATAACTGGGTCCCATATAATTTTTTATAGCAATGGCAGGAGCATGTTTATGGACACCTGTAAACTGCCGTTGCCCGTCATCATTCCATTTCATCAACTTAATTATCTGGGAAATTATTTTTTTTGAAAACCAAAAATCAAAAACTAACCTATCGATAAACCTACCATAGGGTAGAAAAACATTCATGACAGAGGTACCAGCGGTCTTATAAATATGGACAAAAACAAATTTCTTTTTATGTGATATCAGCATAACGAATAGTACAAATTATAGAATATAACTATAGACCTGAAAAAATGTTGTGCCAATTTTTAAATTTGGGCACTCCAGACAGCATAGTTAGGTAATTTATGTTAGGGCACAATATTTATTTATAAGTTTGTCAGGATGAAATCAAAATACCAAAATATCCACTTTATCCCAGTTCTTTTGAATTTCAATTCATTTTTAAAATCCCGCTGATAAGTTTAAAACAAATTCCATGAAAATATTATACATCCATCAATACTTTAATACGCCCAACGACACCGGGGGTACCAGGTCTTATTGGATTTCCCAAAAATTGATTGAAGCCGGTCATGAAATAACCATGCTTACCTCCAGCAGGGATGGAAAAAAATCAACAAAAAGGACAATTGATGGGATCGAGGTTGTTTATTTGAAAGTGCCCTACAGCAACAATATGGGTGTTGTTAAAAGAGCAACGGCTTTCATTAAGTTTATGTTGGTGTCTTCTTGGAAAGTATTGTTCGGTCAAAAATGGGATATGATTATTGCCACTTCCACTCCCTTGACTGTGGGATTACCTGCATTGCTAGCAAAAAAACTAAGAAACACGCCCTATCTTTTTGAGGTAAGGGACTTATGGCCAGATGTACCAGTTCAAATGGGTGGTTTGAAAAATAAATTCCTTACAAAACTGGCATATTGGTTCGAAAAAAAGATTTATCATAACGCATCGGAAATTGTTGCACTCTCACCAGGAATGGCCGCTGGAGTAATTAACGCGGGCATATCCGAAAAAAGGGTAACCACAATACCCAATATGTCCAAAATAGATAGGTTTTGGCCAAGAGAAAAAGACCCTGGTTTAATTAAGGAACTCGGTCTTAGAGAAGATTCTTTTAAGGTTGTCTATTTTGGGGCAATGGGAGTTGCCAATGGAATGGATTATATTTTGGACGCAGCCAAATTTTTAAAAAAAGAGGACAATGTGGAGTTTGTCTTTCTTGGTGGCGGGTCCACAGAGGAATCCCTGAAAGAAAGGTGTGAAAATGAAGCTATTGGGAATATGCATTTTTATGGAAGAGTGCCCATGGATAGACTCTCTGCCATTGTAAATATTTGCGATGTTTCATTGGTCACGTTTAAAAACCTACCCATCCTATATACCAACTCTCCAAATAAACTTTTTGATTCTCTTTCTGCAGGTAAGCCAATAATAGTCAACTCCCCCGGATGGACCAAAGATTTGGTAGAAAGTTCCAAATGCGGGCTTTATGCAGATATCAATGAACCAGCACAAATGACCAAACAAATACTAAAGCTGAAAGAAAGTCCCGAATGGTGCCAAGAACTTGGCAAAAACAGTAGAATTTTAGCCCAATCCAAATATGACAAATCACTACTATGCTCCCAATTTCTTAGTGTAGTTGAAAACATTAGTGATGCCCAATAAAGGGGAATCTGATTTACTCTTTTTTGATTGGTAGTATCTTTTCAAATTTCCCGTAATATTTAATCAAAAAAAACGTTCGCATAGCATAACATCATAAAAACATGTATAATCCATTCTTAAAAAGGACACTAGACTTTTTAGCCTCTTTCATAGGCCTTGTCATACTAAGTCCTGTTATACTATTTTTTACATTTTGTTTTTGGATTGCCAATAAAGGAAGTGCTTTTTTCATTCAGCCAAGACCTGGTAAGGATGAAAAAATATTCAACATCATCAAGTTTAAAACGATGAACGATGCAAAGGATGCGGATGGCAATCTGCTACCTGCCAATGATAGGATTACCTTTTTTGGTGGTTTTGCAAGAAAGTTTTCCATTGATGAAATACCCCAACTCATAAACGTCCTTATAGGAGATATGAGCCTTATTGGCCCTAGGCCATTAAGGGTTGAGTATTTGGATTTATATTCTCCAGCGCAAAAACGCAGACATCATGTTAGACCTGGTATTTCTGGGTGGGCACAAGTCAATGGCAGAAATGCAATAAGTTGGACCAAAAAATTTGAATATGATATTGAATATGTGGATAGATTGAGTTTTGGTTTCGATGTGAAGATTTTTTTCTTGACCATTAAAAAGATCCTTGTCAAGGATGGTATAAACAGCGATGAGGGAAAAACAATGCCTTTTTTCACCGGTAGCAATTAATCCAACTATTTTATGATTTTAAAAAAAGCAGTTATTCTTGGTTCTGGTTACTATGGAGAGGTATTTCTAACATATCTTTCGGAACAAGGGTATGAAACCATAGGTTTCTACGATGATGACACTTCAAAAATTGGAAAAACAATTCATGGAGTGCAAATTCTTGGAACTTTTGAAGATTTAATGAAAGTGGTACAAACAGACCCCTCCTTACATATCTTTTGTTCCATTGGCCACAATGAAACAAGGGTCAAATATCTTGAAAAGCTCCACAATGCGGGAGCCAAAATTCCAAACTTAATTCATGAATCGGTAATTCTCAATGATTCGGTGAAAATAGGTAGGGGAATATCCCTTATGCCTGGTGTCATAGTAATGCCACATTCTATCATAGAGGACTATGTAATAATTAGTATTGGGAGCAAGGTTGCCCATCATACCAAGCTAAAAAAAGGATGTTTTCTTTCAATGGGTGTTGCCATAGGAGCCAATATTACTATGGAAGATAGGTCGTTTGTTGGAGTTGGCGCCTCTGTAATGACCGGGGTAAAAAGTATTGGAGAGGATGCTTTGGTTGGAGCTGGTGCAGTTGTCATACGGGATGTAGAAAAAAATCATATTGTTGCCGGGGTTCCGGCAAAAACCATTAGAGTAAAATCTGATGATGTTTAAACAAAAAGGGGCTTTTTTTTTCAAAAGCCCCTTTTTATTCTACAGTAAAAACGTACTAAATAATCATTCCAGCCGCCACTGTTTCATTGGTAGATTCATCTACTAAAATAACACTTCCTGTAATTCTATTGTTTTTATAAGAATCAATCATTAAAGGTTTAACTGTTCTAAGCCTTACCTTACATATGTCATTCATATTTATATCCTTATCATCGAACTCACGCCCCAAGGAATTTATATCTATTTTATAGATAACCTCTTTGATCATGGCCGTTTGTTCATTGGTTGTATGCCTAACAGCATATTTGGCGCGTGGTTTCGCTTTGGAACTGTTCAGCCAGCATAACATAACCTCCATTTCTTGAGATGGTTCGGGCATATTATTGGATCTAACGATCATATCGCCCCGTGCAATATCAATATCATCATCAAGAGTCATTGAAACTGACATCGGAGCAAACGCCTCATCGATTTGACCAGTTGGGCCTTCCAAATTTTTAATTTTTGAAGTGAAACCAGATGGTAATACTGTTACCTCTTCTCCTGTTCTAAAGATTCCGCTTGATATTCTTCCAGCATAACCTCTATAGTCTATAAACCCATCTCGTTGAGGGCGCAAGACGGTTTGAACCGGAAATCTTGAGTCCACTTTATTAATATCACTGCTTATGTGAAGGGTTTCAAGTGTATGCAGTAAAGGGGCTCCCTTGTACCAAGGCATGTTCTCCGAACGATTTACGACATTATCTCCCAAAAGAGCACTAATTGGTATAAACCGAACATCTTTTACAAAAAGCTTGGTCGAGAAATCCTCAAACTGTTTTAAAACCTTGTTATACGCCTCCTCATCAAAATCAACCAAATCCATTTTATTGATGCACACAATAAGATGTGGAATCTGTAATAGTGAGGCTATAAAAGAGTGTCTTTTGGTCTGTTCTATCACCCCATGCCTTGCGTCCACCAAAATGATTGCTGCGTTGGCGGTTGAAGCTCCGGTCACCATATTTCTGGTATATTGGATGTGTCCTGGAGTATCGGCAATGATAAATTTGCGTTTAGGTGTAGTAAAGTATCTATACGCTACGTCTATGGTAATACCCTGTTCTCTTTCATCTCTAAGGCCATCTGTAAAAAGTGCCAAATCCACTCCCTCGTGTCCTTTTTGCTTACTTGTACTCTCAACAGCTTCCAGCTGGTCTTCAAATATCGATTTTGAATCATACAGAAGACGGCCAATCAGTGTGCTTTTTCCGTCGTCCACACTTCCTGCTGTTGTAAATCTTAAAAGTTGGTTATCACTTATACCCATGTTGTTCAATTCAATTTTTTAAAAATAGCCTTGTTTTTTACGATCCTCCATTGCTGTTTCAGACCTTTTGTCATCAGTTCTGTTTCCTCTCTCAGTCTGTCTCATTGCGGACACTTCCTCTACGACCTTGTCCAAAGTATCTGCATCCGATTCGATACCTCCGGTAATAGTAATGTCACCTAAAGTCCTAAATCTTATCTTTTTTGTTTCGATTTTTTCGTTTTCCTCCATTACCAGAAATTCTGAGTTGGGAATCCATGAATCGTTTCTCCAGACCACGTCGCGTTCATGGGCAAGATATAGAGAAGGAACTGCAATGTTTTCTCTAAGAATATAGTTCCAAACATCCATCTCTGTCCAGTTACTTATTGGGAAGACTCTAAAATGTTCTCCTTCAAAATGTTTCCCGTTGAACAAATTCCAAAGTTCAGGTCGTTGGTTTTTAGGGTCCCATTGTCCAAAGTCATCTCTATGGGAGAAAAAACGTTCTTTGGCCCTGGCCTTTTCTTCATCTCTTCTTCCCCCTCCAATGGCACAGTCCACTTTGTTAGACTCTATAGCATCCAATAATGTAGTGATCTGCAACGCATTACGGGTTGCATTTTTACCTTTTTCTTCTGCTACCCTACCTTGGTCTATTGATTCCTGAACGGAACCAACGATTAAGCGGACACCAAGTTCATTGATTAGATCATCCCTAAATTTAATCGTTTCGGGAAAATTATGGCCAGTATCCACATGCATGAGAGCAAATGGAATTTTACTGGGGTAAAATGCCTTCTTGGCCAAATGGGTTACAACTATTGAATCTTTTCCACCAGAAAAAAGAATCACAGGGTTTTGAAATTGAGCCCACACTTCACGTAAAACGTAAATTGCTTCCGACTCCAGTTCATCGATGTAGTTCAATGAGTAATTGTACTCGTTCATCCTTTATAACTTAAGTTTATTTTTAATTACATTATATATGATTTCCACTGATTCCTCAATAGAGTTTTTCTCGGTTAAAACAACGTGTGGTTTATTGGGATGCTCGTATGGCGCGGAGACTCCCGTCATATTTGAAATCTCGCCTCTTCTAGCCTTGGCATATAATCCCTTAACGTCTCTTTGCTCGCAAACTTCTAGACTAGTATTGACGAAAATTTCAATATAATTCTCTTCACCCACAGTTTCCTTTATCTTATTCCTATCTGCCTCATAAGGTGCCACAAAAGCAGCCAAGACAATCAACCCTGCATCAACGAAAAGCTTGGATATCTCGGAAATACGTCTAATGTTCTCTGACCTATCTTCTGGACTAAAAGAAAGATTTTTATTTATTCCACTTCTAATATTGTCCCCATCCAAGGTATATGTATGTACATCATTCTCATAGAGGAATTGTTCCATGGCATTGGCAATGGTAGATTTACCAGACCCAGAAAGACCCGTAAAGAAAATTAAAAAAGAACTATGTCCATTCTTGGATTGTCTTTTACTTCTAGAGATTTTATAATCGTGAGGCACAATATTTGAACTCATCACCTAATTAATTTTATGTTCAAAATTAGAGGTTTTGACCTCATCTCTTCCATTATCGTGTTTTATTTTTTTTCTTTTGAACGTGGAAGTGGTTTTATTTTTTATTTTTTTCAATCGCCTTTTAATAAGTCCAAAATTCAGTCTATACCAAATTCTCTCATGTACATAGTAAAGAATCATTTTAGAAATTACTTCAACACCTCCTATTTTTAATCCCATCAAGGGGTCTCCAGATATAATCCAGGACAACAAAATGGTATCTGTGGTACCAATAAGACGCCAAGAAAATGTTTTAGCCAAGTGCCTTTTTTGACTTTCTGGAATTGGAATCCTAATCCAGATACGTTCATGAAAATAATACAATAGCATTTTAGTGAAAACCTCGGCGAAACCAATTTTTAACCCGGTAAGCGGGTTTCCAGTAATAATCCAAGAAATGGTCACTGTATCCAGTGTTCCTAAAATTCGCCAGGTAACTGTTTTGGCAAGGTGTCTTTTGTATGATATTTTAGCCATCAGTTGCTAATCAGGAAGTAAGGATTTAGAAGGTTTTCCTTGTTGTACAACAATGGTTTTTGGGAATCTTGGGCCGTCACTTTTAAACCAACAGCATTGCATATCGCTTGTCCAGCAGCGGTATCCCACTCCATGGTAGGTGCAAATCTGGGGTATACGTCGGCAATTCCCTCTGCCACCAAGCAGAACTTTAGCGAACTTCCTTTAGAGACTATCTCCACATTTTTATATTTTGACTTTAAACCGGCAACAAAACTCTCAGTATCCTCATTCATATGAGATCTACTTCCTACAACTCTAATTGTATCTTTTAATTGTATGGAAGGGTTAATTTTATCATCTTCCTTAAATAATTCACTCACAACTTCATGATCTTGGGTAAGGACAGTCTTGAAAGAGGCTTTTAAACCTGCATCAGCATAGTACAACTCTCTGGAGACGGGGACATATATTACACCCAATATTGGTTCTCCTTCAGAAACAAGGGCAATGTTCACAGTGAACTCCCCATTCTTTTTTATGAACTCCTTTGTGCCATCAAGTGGGTCAACAATCCAACAATCTTTCCACGCTTTCCTTTCTGCATAAACCGTTTCCTTGTTCTCTTCGCTGATAATTGGAACATTTGTTTTTTGTAAATAGGAGTTGATCACATTATTTGAGGCTATATCCGCAAGAGTAAGAGGTGAATCGTCTTTTTTCGATTCAACACCGTGATCATCCCTATCATAAACTTTAAGAATTTCTACACCAGCTTCAATTGAAGCCTTAATTGCAATCTCCAGTAATTCTTTACTATTCATATTCATGAATTTTTTTAACTTTTATCTAGGTTGTTGTCCAAAATAGTTAGTCCCATATTATCGTAAATTCGGACCTTCTGTTTTCTGCGTGTTTTTCCTCCGAACATATGGTTTTATTGTCGCATTCATTTTTCAATTGGGTTTCGCCCGCTGCTTCCATCTTCAGTCTCTCTGGTCTTATCCCTTTTAATATTAGGTAATCGGTCGTGCGCTTCACCCTTCTTTCAGACAACCATTGATTGTATTTGTCTGTTCCCCTAGAATCAGTGTGTGACGAAACTTTGATCGCTAGATTGGGGTGGTTCTTCATCAACTGGGCCATTTTATCTAGTAGCACTTTGTCATTTGCGGAAAGATACGATGAATTAAGTTGGAAGTAAATGTTCTGGAGACCTTCCAGTTCCTTTTCTAAGGCAGTCCGTTTTGCTTGCTCGGCGTCCAGTTTTGCCTGTTCGGCCTCGGCCAGTTCGACAGGTTCTCTTTCACGTTCCAATCTTTCGGCCAACAATATTGCCTCTTCATCTTCTCTCTGCTTTATTGCTATTGAATCTTGAACTCTTTTTTGTTCTTTTTCCAGTTCCTCTAAAAGTGCCAATTTCTCTTCACCTTTTCTAGATAACCCCTTTTCAACATTAAATCGGTAGGCAACTCCTAAAGCATGTTGTACATGATTTGTCGAATTCTCCGTGTTCATTGTCCACTTTCCGGTAGAATTAAAATCTAATCCAAATCTGTCTGAAAACCAAGTCCGAAAACCTATAACAGCATTATATGTTCCCCTGCCTTGATTATTAGCATCAGTATATCCAGCACCAATGCCTACATATGGGTCAAAAAAACCTGTTTCGCCTAAAATCATATTAAGGTCATAACTTATTCTAAAATCCAAACCTAGATAATCCACATCTTCAGGGTTTATTGAATTATCAACGGTTTTCCCCTCTTTATATTTATTGTATGTTCCTATAGCCTCAAGTCCTAGACCGTTTTTGAAATAACGACCAATACTTATTCGTGAAGGGTAAGGAACTGCGTTCCATCCTTCTTTAAAATCAAACAGTTCCCCAAATTCGTCCCCTGAGTCATCAACAAAATTTGTTCCCAAAGAAACCATCCAGAAACTTTGGACAATACTATCTTTTTGTGTTAGTTGAATATCTTGGGCGGTACTTAGCCAAGTACACACAAAGGTGAGCGCTATGCAAGTTGTCTTTGTAGTTTTCATAATGTAGGATTCGAGGGTTAACTGGGGCAAAATTAGGTCAACTAAGCAAAATCACTTGTTTTATACTTCCAAGTGCTTCAATTTTCGATAAGAAGTAAAAAATGAAGAGTCTTGGTTAATCTACCACCCTATTTTTTCAAAGTTTATGGTTTTGGAAGTATGAGGTATTTTATAAATATAAAATGGATATGAAACGTATTGCACTTTATCTTTTTCAACCTCATCAGAATCGACCATCTCAATTGAAACTGAAACCTCATTTTCAGTTTCCTCATTTGAAGATAGTGTAAGCAGTTTTTTCCCTTTCTGTTCTCCCAAGCACACAACCAGTACTATTTCTTTGGAGAAATCTAAAGTAGGTACAGGCAGTCCAGGTTTTCGGGTCCGGTTGATTTTAGCATAGAACTTATTCAAAGATTTTGCGTCTCTAATAACCATGGTCTCATACTCGGAAATACCACTGTATTCGTCATGTGCAATCAAAATCATTCCGCTATCCTTTTGCTCTGACGTCAATTGTGTCTCTTTTTGTGCCTTACAGGAAGTAAAACAGACCAATAATATCAACAGTAAATATTTCACTGATCAGTATGTGTTTTTAAAACGTGATTTATAGGCCTTTTCATAAACTTCTTCATAAAGAGGTAAAATATGTAAAATATCGAATTTTGAGGCCACTTTGAATGCGCTTTCCTTGAATTGTTCCAAAACAGCTTCATCTTTTAAAATATAAAGTGCCTTTGCTGCCATTTCATTAACATCACCCACATCGGCAAGAAATCCAGAGATACCGTTCTTATTTACTTCTGGAATACCGCCTGTGTTGCTTGAAATAACCGCTACCCTATTAATCATTGCTTCCAAAGCCGCCAAACCAAAACTTTCCGATTTTGATGGCAGTAAGAATAAATCTGAAAAACAAAGTATGCGATCAATCTCATTGCTATTGCCCAAAAACACTACTTTTTCCTTAATTCCCAGATCATCACAAAGCTGTTCAGCACCTTCTTTTTCAGGTCCCTCTCCCACCATTATAAGTTTAGCAGGGATTTCTTTTTGAATTTTGTGAAATACATTGATAACATCTGGAATACGCTTTACCGTCCTAAAATTACTAATGTGTGTTATAATGCGTTCATCTTCATCAGCCATTAAAGAGCGCTGACAATCTGTATAATCAACACTATATTTTGAAGTATCTATAAAATTTGGAATGACTTCAATCTCTTTCTCAATAGTAAAGATGTTTAACGTGCTTTGTTTTAAATCTTCTGAAACCGAAGTAACAATATCTGATTTGTTGATACTGAAAGTAACAGCCGGTTTGTAAAATGGATGTTTACCTACCAGAGTAATATCAGTACCATGCAGTGTAGTAATCATAGGAATAAAAATTCCTTCTTCCTGAAGCATTTTTTTGGCCATATACCCCGCATATGCATGGGGAATAGCATAGTGTACATGCAAAACTTCTATTCCATAATGCTTTACCGTATCTACCAATTTACTTGATAAGGCCAACTCATAGGGTTGATAATGAAAAAGTGGGTATTCGGGAACATGAACTTCATGAAAGTGGATGTTGTTACCCAAAAGTCCTAATCTAACCGGCTGTTTATAGGTGACAAAATGAACTTCATGCCCTCTTCCCGCCAAGGCTATTCCTAGTTCTGTGGCTACAACGCCACTACCTCCAAAAGTGGGGTAACAAACAATTGCTATCTTCATAAGAGCAAAATTAATGCAATATTAACAGTCTAGTTTATAATGGAATCATAAATAACTTGCTGAATCCTTGTCCTAAGTCCCGACTTCACCAAAAGCGTATTGCTTGCCGTTGGGTATGTTCTATTGGATAAAAACACATAAACCAACTCCTCTTCTGGGTCCGCCCAGGTATAAGTTCCTGTAAAACCGCTATGCCCAAAACTTTTTCTTGAAACACACCCACAGGTTGGTCCTTTTTCTTTTAACTGGGGTTTATCAAAACCCACTCCCCGTCTAACATCTTTATGACAAAAATAACAGGTGTTGAATTTTTTTATGGTCCGTTCATCTAGAAAACGCTTGCCTCCGTAAAGCCCGCCTTGTAGGTACATTTGCATAATTTTTGCCACATCATTGGCGTTACTGAACAATCCTGCATGACCCCCTACTCCACCTTGCATTGCAGCACCCATATCGTGTACATACCCCTGTACAGTTTGGTACCTATAATATTTATCTTCTTCGGAAGGGACTATTTCATCTTTTGGAAATCTGTTCAATGGATTGAAGGAAGTATGCTCCAAGCCCATTGGAGTGTACAAAAACTCATTAATCAGTTCATCCAAAGATTTTCCGTACGTATCCTCAATATATTTTTTAAAGACATAATAGGCAACGTCGCTATAGCGATATCTATTGGATTTTAAGGATTGCCTACCAATTCTATTGTAAATTGAATCCTTGTAAGCGTCTGTTAAATAGAGGTGATCCGAAACCTTATATGAAAATCCTTCTGTGGGTTGATTTCTATAAAAATCAGAAGATGGTTTTCTGTTTTTCGTCAAAGTATCAATATAAAATGCGATCCAAGAAGGCAAACGCCCATAATGGGATAGCGCCTTTAGCACCGTTACATCTTTTAATTCCGAAGATTCATATTCAGGAACCAATTCTTTGAATGTATTGTTCAAAGCAATCTTGCCCTCTTCCTCCATTTTCATTATCAGCGGTAATGTTGAAAGGATTTTGGTCAAAGATGCTAAGTCGTAAATGTGTTCTCCATTGATTCTTTCCTCAGAGGTATAGGTTGGCTTTCCAAAACTCTTATTATATACCACCTTCCCTCTTTTTGCAATCAAGACTTGTGCTCCGGGATACATCAAAGAATCCAATCCAACATGTACCAAACTATCAACAGAAGCCAATTTACTTGAACTTAACCCTACTCTTTCTGGAATACTGTACCCCAATCTGTGTAACGGTTTTAATTCAACCCCACTATGTACAGGAAGTTCCAAATGCGAAGAAACGGGTAGCTTTCCATTTGCCCCAATGGCACCAAAAATGACCTCAGCAGCTTTTTTCTGTGCGATGGCACTGTTTTGATATGCCACCACTACCCCATCAATAGTGTTAAAATGCGCCACATCTAACAGCGAATACGGTTTTGCAAATACAGTGAGTATGGTGTTGCTGGTTCTTAATCTGGAAATTTCCTGTAGCCAAAAAAGTTCGTTCTCTGAAAATTTATATCCCTTCCACGGGCTTTCATTGTTTTTGTGAAAACCTATAATCACCAAATTGAAATCTTTCAGGTTATTTCTATATCCAGCGGCATCTTTAGCCTCTATTTGGGTAACTTTTGCATACATCGATAACGTTTCCAAAAAGGTTTTACCCGAATCGTCACCAAATTTCACATAGGCAATTTTCTTGTTTTCCAATTTTTTAATCGGAAGCAGGGAAAAGTTATTTTTTGCCACTGTAATGGCATTCTCCATAGCCTCCTCATAAATTACATCATTTTCAACACCATTTAAATCCTCATAAAGATGTTCCAGTTCAATAGGTTGATAGTTATGCAAACCGGCCTTGTACTTGGCCATCAATATTTTTTTCACGGATGATGAAAGATGTGCTTCGGTAATTATGCCCTTGTTGTAAGCTTCAATCAACTTTTCTTTGGCTTTTAGTACATTTTCGGGCATTAATAAGACGTCGTTCCCAGCACGAAAGGCTTCAAGTTCCACCTCACCTTCGTTGGCAAATTGAGAAACCGCTTTCATATTTAGCGCATCGGTGAAGACAAGACCTTTAAATCCTAGTTCTTTCTTTAACAACACAGAGACAATCTGTTCTGAAAGGGTTGAAGGAAGTCCTTCCCTAATCTCTATGTTTGGAACATCTAAATGTGCCACCATTACAGAGCTCAATCCATTTTTTATCAACGTTCTAAACGGATAAAGCTCAACGGAATCCAACCTTTCTTTGGTTGAGTTTATAATTGGTAAGGCTTTATGGGAGTCTGTTGCCGTATCACCATGACCGGGAAAATGTTTCCCGCAGGACAAAACACCGGCTTGTTCCATGCCCCGCATAAATGCTGTTCCTTTTTGAGCAACACTTATAGGGTCTTCTCCAAAAGAACGATTTCCTATGATTGGATTTTTTGGATTATTGTTCACATCTATGTCTGGTGCAAAATTGATATGGACCCCAAGCCTTTTTGCATGTTTTCCTATTTGATGGCCCACTTTTTCAACTACAGAGCTGTCCTTTATGGCGCCCAACGTCATATTCCAAGGAAAGGCATAGGTAGAATCCAATCGCATTGAAAGCCCCCACTCCGCATCCATGGCAACCAGCAATGGTATTTTGGAGTGTGATTGATATTCATTGGTAAGCTTTGCCTGACGAACGGGTCCACCATTTGAAAATATGACCCCACCAATATGGTGTTCCTGTACAAGTTGTGTTATTTTATCTGTTGTAGCCTTATCTTGGTTGGATGCAACACTAACCATAAACAATTGCCCTACACGTTCATCAACCGACATAGCATCATACGTAGATTCCACCCAATTAAATTGTGCAATAGAATCTTTTGCTATTAACGGGTTATTTTGGCCGCTAGCGCTTAAAAAAACTAATAAGAAAATGGGAACGTAAAGGTTTATCCGCATAAAATCTTGTCTAGGACATGAACTTATAACGCATAAAAATATTGTATTTCATCGAAGAAAACACATTAATTAAGAGAATTTAAACAAGTCCTATATATAGCTAACCGTTAAAACTCTCAATCTAAGTTTTTCTGTGGGTAAGCGAAGTCGCAAATTCGTTTTTTGCTTTTGAAACGACTTTTCTCTTAAAAAAAGAATTTTTGATAGAAGTTATGGGTATTGCACTTATAGGTTGGGCTAAGGTTCGTTGCTGTGATTCGTCCGTCTACGCTCGCCGAAGCTTTTTCAGCGAAGGTGAGAGGACAATCCAGCCGAACCTAAAGATAGCTTTTTGCGTGTGATTTCCGTTTAGGAAATCCGCAAGCAATGAATTTTAGCCTTTGTTGTAGGCAGTGTTTTTTTATTGCGTGATTAAATTCAAGTGACGTTTTACACGCAGGAATACGTCATTAAGGTGTTTCCGTGATTTGAGTTTCTTTACAACGTCTTCTTTCGCATTAATTCCGTTGATTTCTGGCAACAGCAATGAACTGATGAAAAGCTTCAAATTCTGAATTCGTTCCGTTGGGTTTAGCGGACTTTCTAAATCTAATGTTTTGATAAATATCTTGTTTTCCTTCCGTTTAGAAGGACCGAATCTATTCCAAATGTGCATGGTCACCTCTGTATAGTCCAAGTCCTTAAAATTGAATCCATAATTTAAGTAGTAGCTGTTACTAAAGTTTGATTTTTGTAGCTCAATAATTTTTTCCAGTTCCTCTGTTTCCGAAGTCCATTTATTTCCTTTCTTTTTGAATCCATGAGGTTTCAAAAGTTGGTCAAGTTCCGCTTTAAATTCTTGATTTGTCATTTTTTGGACATTGCCTACAACGATTAAGATATCGCTTGTTTTAATGAGCTATATCGACCGATAAGTGAAGTTCGGGAAATTTAAGTTAAGATTCAAGGGTAAATTAACGGATGGCCCGAGTAAAATCAACGAATTTGGTAATATGTTCTTCTATGAGCTTCTAAAACCTAGTTATTGTAAAGTATTGCTACACAAACCGTGAGTGCCAACTTTCAGAGGCAGGAACTTCCCAGTGTTCCAAATACTCCTGCTTGCTGGCCACCAAATTGTTGAATACGATGGTATTTTTGGATATGGCCTTCTCTTTTGCCATTTTTTTGAAGTCCTGTAAAGATTTGTACGTTACATATTCACCTTGCTTAAAAGAAACGTTCATACGGTCCAAAAGGCTTACATTGTACTTTTCCTCCAGTGCTTGTATAAAATGTACCGAGGCATCTATGGAGCATCCAGAGGCACTTGCATTGGTCTGATCTAAGGCAATAATGATGAATCTGTTGTATTTTATTTCAAACCCCGCCTCCAATTCACTTCCATGTGCGGTCCACTCTTGAATAAAATTGATTAGATTTTGTTCTATTTCCTGTAATTCCGATTCCTTAAAGCTTCGGTTGGATTGGTATATCCAAATTCGCGAGGTTTCCGGCAATGTTTTAAAATCTACTAGCATTTTAAATAGAATTTGCAATAAGTTCGGCTACATCCAAAACGGTAACACTATCTTCTTTTTCGTGGGCTTTGATTCCGTCCGTCATCATGGTATTGCAATACGGGCATCCGGTTGCAATAATGTTTGGATTGGTTTCCAGCGCATCTTTTGTACGCAGCACATTAATATCCATATCCCCTTTTTCAGGTTCTTTGAACATTTGGGCTCCTCCGGCTCCACAGCACAACGCCGTTTTTTTATGACGTTTCATTTCTACAATGTCGGCATTGGTTTTCTTAAGAACATCCCTTGGTGCGTCAAAAACGGAGTTGGCTCTCCCAAGATAACAAGGGTCGTGAAATGTAATGCGTTTTTCTTTATATACTTTCCCTTCAATCGATAAACGTCCATTATCGATCAATTCTTTGATGTACTGCGTATGGTGAACAACATCATAATGTCCACCTAAACCTGGATATTCATTTTTTAAAGTATTGAATGAATGTGGGTCACAGGTTACAATACGTTTAATCTCGTAACCGTTTAAAACCTCAATGTTCATCATAGCCTGCATTTGAAACAAAAATTCATTGCCCGCACGCTTGGCCACATCTCCGGTACAACTTTCCTCTGGTCCCAAAACGGCAAATTCTACCCCAGCCCTATTCAATATTTTCACAAAAGCTCGGGAAATCTTTTTGGCTCTATCGTCATAACTACCTGCGGAACCGACCCAAAACAATATTTCTGGCTGCGTACCTTGAGCCATAAATTCTTCCATGGTTTTCACCTTGATTTCTTCACTCATAGTCCTAGAAAGTTATTCGTTTACCCAATTTAACCGGTCCATTTGATTATAGGGCCACGGAGCTCCATTATTTTCGATATTGGACATCATATTGTTCAATTCCGTTGGTGCAGCGGATTGCTCCATCACCAAAAATCTGCGCATTTCCATAATAATGGACAAT
Source organism: Flagellimonas eckloniae (assembly GCF_001413955.1). NCBI lineage: Bacteria > Pseudomonadati > Bacteroidota > Flavobacteriia > Flavobacteriales > Flavobacteriaceae > Flagellimonas > Flagellimonas eckloniae. The sequence continues at coordinate 1,182,899 of NZ_LCTZ01000002.1, forward strand.
GGGTCTATGCTTACAGGGCAAGCTTCTACACATGCATTACAGGTAGTACATGCCCATAATTCTTCATGGCTAATGTAATCGCCCAACAATTGTTTCCCATCTGGTACAAATGTTCCTTTATTGGCATCTATATTTTTCCCTACATCTTCCAACCTATCCCTAGTGTCCATCATTATCTTTCTAGGGGATAGTTTTTTTCCAGTTTGGTTAGCTGGGCATTCTGATGTACATCTACCGCACTCGGTGCATGTATACGCATTGAGTAATTGCACCCAATTTAAATCCATGACATCCGAAGCACCAAATTTTTCTGGGTCCGGTGCATCTTCAACAGGTGCAGCAAATGGATCAGCTGAGGGATCCATCATCAGCTTTACCTCATTGGTAACCGCTTCCACATTATTGAATTGACCCTGAGGCTTCAATTTACCATAATAGGTATTCGGAAACGCCAATAGAATATGTAAATGCTTGGAATAATACAGATAATTTAGAAAGGCCAATATTCCAAGAATGTGCAACCACCATGCGGTACGTTCAACCAATATTAAGTTTGATGCCGACATGTTTTCAAATAGGGGTGCAATAAATTGGCTTATTGGAAAGGCTCCCGCTTTTGTATAATGTGCCACATCCATTTGTTGCAATTGAAAGTCAGTCGCATTCATGGTCAAAAACAAGAACATTAGTACCAACTCAATATATAGGATCATATTGCCATCCTTTTTGGGCCATCCTTCCATTTCAGGCTTTATGAATCTTTTGAGTTTGATGATATTTCTTCTGACCCAAAAAATAACAACGGCTATGATGACCATGAATGCCAATACCTCAAAAGACCCTATCAGAAAATCATATAAGGCTCCCAAAGGAGCAAATACCCTATGGGTACCCAAAATCCCATCCAATATAATTTCGAGCACTTCCAAATTAATGATCACAAAGCCTACATAGACAATAATATGCATAAGTCCCGCTATGGGGCGAACTACCATTTTGGTCTGGCCCAATGCTATTTTGGCCATATTCTTCCAACGTTGTGGTCTATCATTGCTGACATCCACATTTTTTCCCAATTTGATGTTTCGTGACAGTTTTCTCACATTTCGTGCAAAAAAACCAATGCCCACTATTAGGGCGATAGTAAAAAGTATATTGGGCAAGTACTCCATATATTAATTCTGATTTTGAGAGGCGGGATCATTCTCCGGAAGCTCATATTCTTTTTGTTTCTTTCCAAATACAGAAACATTTACATAGCGTTTGGGATTGAGCCTGAAATCCTGTAGCAATAAATCCAATTCTCTAGAAGCAGCTTCAAGGTTATTATATAGTTTTTCATCATTGGCCAGTTTCCCAAGAGACCCCTCACCCTTTTCAATCTTTCCTAGGGTGGCATTTAAGCGTTCTACGGTGGTTTTAAAACTTGCAACAGTCTCTGCCAGTCCGGCATTGGCCAATGAATCTGAAAGCTTAGAAAAGTTGGTCGTGATATGATCCACATTCTTAAGGGAATTATCCAGTTGTTCTTTGTTGCTTTCCAACAATCCATTTAGTTTGTCCGCACTTCCCTTGAATGAACTTACCAAAGCGTTTATGCCCGCTATGCTCTGTCTCAATTCGTACCTTGTCTGATTGTCTAGTACATCGTTAAAATTCATTAATAATGTGTCTGCATGGGATACTGCTCCTTCTACCTTAGTTTGAAGTGGAGTCAGCTTCTCTTGTACCAAGGCGGTAATTCCCGGTTTAATACTTGAGTTTAAAGTATCTCCCGATTTTGCGAAAGATGCGTCATCAAAAACTGGAAGAATTTGTATACCCTTTCCTCCTATAATTCCAGTATCATAAATTTCTGCACTACTATTTTTGGAAAAATCCTGATCTTTATTAACGGTAAACTCAACAACAGATCTAAATTTGTTGTCCTTAAATTTTATGCTTACCACTTTACCCACAACCTGTCCGTTTATGGATACCTGTGTACCAGTCTGTAATCCACCGACATGGTCGTATACTGCGTAAAATATTTTATCGTTTTCAAAAAATGGGGAAGACTTCAAATAGCTTAATCCAAAGATTACCGCTAAAATTCCTGTAATTACTATAATCCCGGTTTTGATTTCTCTGGTTAGCTTCAAAGGGCTCGGTTTTCTGTTCTAAACAAAATTAGGAATATTTTTGACAAGGCAATTTTTGTACCTGTTAACCTATTTTAAAGCTTCGGTCAAAGTTACCCTTGTGCCATTTTTATATGCCACAATATAGCAAGTAGTATATCCCTTAGTAACAGCTTCTCTTTTTAGTTGCTCTGCTTTTTCATAAGAATCTGCATTCCCGTACATATAACGAAAAAGGTTCTTAACTGGTTCTTTTGATAGTATATCCAATCCATTAAAATTCTCGCTCCTAAGCGGAATTGTATTGGCACTGGCCATAAGCTGTACTTTAAAAATCACTCCCGTTTTAGCTGGAGGTGTTGTTTTTTCAATTTTTTCTGTTACCGTTACAGCTTTGGGTTGAGAATTTGTATTTGATGTTACTTCCTTACTTGATTCTACCAGTTCTTCCTTTACAGGTACTTGTGTAGACTCTGGTGTATCTTCCTTAACAATTGGTGTATCAATGGAGATACCACTGGTAACATCCTCTTTATAGGCTAAAACAGCATCGGCAATAGCCTTGCCCATTTCATCTTGTCCTTTTTTAGAGTTTAAATAGCTTCCTTCACCTTTATTGGTCAAAAAACCTGTTTCTACCAAGACACTCGGCATAAACGTTTGGTGAAGTACTATAAAACCTGCCTGCTTCACCTTTCTATCTTTTCGATTCAATTTTTTAGTGAAATTATCTTGAAGTTTTTTTCCCAATAAAATACTCTGATCCAAAAACTCTTCTTGCATTATGGTAAGCCCAATTACAGATTCTGGGGAATTAATATCGTATTCCGCATAGCGTTGTTCATAATCGTCCTCCAGATAAATTACGGAGTTCTCTTTTTTGGCCACCTCAAAGTTTTGTCTATTCACATGTAGTCCCAAAACAAATGTGCCTGCGCCATGGGCATCTGAAGTATGTGAATCGCAATGTACCGACACAAATAGATCTGCGTTGGCTTGATTAGCGATTTCCCCTCTTACAAAAAGATCTATAAAGGTATCATCCTTCCGTGTATAGATGACTTCGATATCAGGATTCTTCTCTAATTCTTCACCAGCTTTCAATACAATACCCAAAGCAATGTTCTTTTCAAGGTACCCGTTTCCCAAATTACCAGGATCATGACCACCATGACCTGCATCCAATACAACAACAAACTTATCTTTTGGGGTTACTTCGGTATCATTCTTGTTGAATGAAGTAAAAGAAAGGACAGAGAGTAAAAAAACAAAAAAAGCTAGCTTACTTTTAATCATAAGAACTAAATAATTATAGTGTTCCCCAATGGTTAAAAATATTGTAAACCCCAATGAAAGGAACAAAAAATATATGTAAGTTTGAGCCCAAAAACTAGGCCAAACTAGAACAAAAATAGGATTTATCACGTTGCAATCAAACAAACATATTTTAGTTTTCCTATTTATTCTCATTGGCTGGACAATAAATCTTAAGGCTCAGGAGGGCGATTTTATTAAGCCCTTACCAATAAAAGCCCATCAGGATAGCATAACCGCACCGCTTTTACCCATCAATATTTTAAATGATTCCATTCCTCTTGATTCTTTAGAGATTGATTCCGTTGGAGGAAAAAAACCGCTCTTATTAGATCAGATAAAATACAAAGCTAAAGACTATGTGAAGCTTAGTCAAAGTGACAACAAAATATACCTTTATAACGAAGCCGAAATATATTATCAGGACACAGAGCTTAAAGCTGGTGTAATTGTCATGGATTATATTAAAAATGAGGTGTATGCCGGTAGATTAAGGGATTCTACTGGAACCTATTCACAACTTCCATTTTTTAAACAGGGAAGCAATGAGGTAAGGCCAGATTCCATTCGATTTAATTTTGATACGCAAAAAGCATTAATCTGGAACTCAAGAACAGAACAGCAAGCTGGCCTGGGGCAATTGGGCAGCGATGCCATGAAAGTGTATGCAGAAGTCACCAAAAAAGAGAATGATTCTGTTTATTTTCTGAGTGAGGGGAAATTGACCACATCCAAGGATACTATTGATCCTGACTACTATATAAGAATACGGAAAGCCAAATTTGTTCCAAAAAAGAAGATTATAGCCGGCTATAGTAATTTATATATTGTGGATGTTCCAACCCCAATTGCTCTTCCTTTTGCCTACTTTCCATTGACCGTGGGAAGAACTGCAGGATTGATTTTTCCAACATTTGGTAATGATCCCAACAGAGGTTATTTCCTGCAAAATGGAGGGTATTATTTACCCATCAGTGATTATGTGGACTTGAGTGTTACTGGGGATTTCTACACCAACGGCAGTTATGGTTTTAGAACGCAGTCCATCTATGCAAAACGCTATAAATACAGAGGAAATGTCAATTTTAGTTATGAAAATATCATCACCAGTCAAAAAGGGTTTGATGATTTTAGTCGTAGTAGTAGCTACAATATTAGGATAAGTCATTCCCAAGATACTAAGGCCAGCCCAAATTCACGTTTTTCTGCATCTGTAAACCTTGGTAGCAGTCAATTTTTCACCAATTCTTTGAATCAAATAAACAGAGCTAATACGCAGACCAACACATTTGCTTCGTCTATAAGCTATTCAAAGACTTTTCCAGAATACCCATCTGTAAATACGAGTCTCACCTTAACGCACACACAAAATACAAGAACGGAAGAGAGTGTCATCAATATGTCCCTACCCACTTTCCAGGCTAGCATGGAACGTATTTTTCCATTTGCCAAACGTGATGGTCTGAAAAAGGGAATTATCCAAAATGTGAATTTTCAATATGATGTAAATGCACAGAATAGTATAACCACAACCGAAGAGGATTTCTTCACAAGTGAAATGTTTGATGGTGCACGTGTTGGTGCTAGACACAGAATACCAGTTTCCACCAACTTCAAAGTGGCTAAATATCTCAGCGTGGGCCTATCAGGAAACTATGAGGACGTTTGGTCATTGGAGACCATAAGCCGCAGGTATGATGACGATTTAGAAGAAGTGGTTACAGATACTATTGCCGGATTTGACCGATTCAACCGATATAGTTTCAGTACAAGTATTGGTACAACGGTATATGGTACGTTTAACTTTGGAGAAGACAAAAAAATACAGGCCATTCGCCATGTCATGAGGCCATCAATTAGTTATAGCTATGCCCCATCATTTGAACAGTTTTATAATACCTACACCGATGAGGACGGTGATGAAGTCCAATATACACCTTTTGAAAACAGCATTTATGGACGTCCTTCCTTAAGCAAGGGCAATTCTATAGGTTTTTCATTACAAAATACACTCGAGGCAAAAGTAAAAGACAAAGATTCAACAGCTACTGAACCAAGGAAAGTAAGTATTCTTAGCAATCTTAACTTATCCACGAGTTATAATTTTGAGGCAGATTCTCTAAAATTGAGCCCTATAAGCCTTAGCGGTGGTACTGAAATCATTAAGAATGTTCCAATTAATTTTTCAGCCACATTAGATCCCTACGCTATCGATAATAACGGAACACGTATCAATACCTTTAATATCAATAATGGGGGTGGGCTTTTAAGGTTAACCTCCGCACGGGTAAATACAGGCTTTTCCATAGACAGTGAAATGTTTAAAAAAGGTGGTGATAAAAAAAGGGAGAAACCTGAAAAAGAGGAACCTGATTATGGCGCAAACCCGTTTGAACTTCAAGGTGCACGTGATGGAGAGCCGCATTTTAAAAAGGATGAGGAGGATTCCGGAGATACTGAAAATCCAATCTATGCCTCAAAAATTCCATGGGATATGCGGCTTACCTATGTTGCCACATATAGCAATAGCAATAGGCAAAATGAGATAACTAATCATTCCCTGATGTTTTCCGGAAACGTACAACTTTCACCCAAGTGGGAAGTAGGTTTTAATTCGGGATATGATATAAAAAATAAAGGTTTTGCGGATACCCGACTAAATTTTAAAAGAGATTTGGACAGTTTCCGTTTAAGTTTTGATTGGACACCTTTTGGAAGGTTTGAACGATGGTATTTCTTTATTGGAATAAAAAGTTCCATTCTTAGTGACCTTAAGTGGGAAAATAGAAGTCAGCGATAATTGCTGGATTGTAAAAATGCCAGTAACTTTATATTAAAATCCAATATGAAAAAAATAATCAATACTCCAAATGCACCTGCTCCAATTGGACCTTATAATCAAGCGACACTCATGAACGGTACACTTTATATTTCTGGACAGATTCCAATTGATCCAGCAACTGGAAATTTGGTTGAAGGTGATATCAAAAAGGAAACAACACAGTCAATGGAAAATTTAAAGGCAATATTGGATGAAGCAGGAATGACCTTTGATCATGTAGTGAAAACTTCAATTTTCATTAAGGACATGAATCAGTTTTCTGAAATAAATGAGGCTTATGGGGCCTATTTTGATGCTGAAACCGCACCTGCAAGAGAGACTGTTGAAGTTGCCAATCTTCCTAAATTTGTTAATGTTGAAATCTCTATGATAGCGGTTAAATAGTTTGTCGATGAAAATCGACCAACCCATCTATGGGACGTCTTCTAATCACTCCCAAAATCAAATCGTTGCGCTCCAGTATTGTTGTAAGTTCGTCCTTTAAAAAGTGTGCTATACTTCCAACAAAACTAATGGGAACCTTCGTGGCCAGTTCAAACTGCATAATATAGTTGTTCACGAATTGTTGTAAACCTTTTTCAATGACTCCTTTGCAATATGGATGCTCTTTATTTTCAATAATAAAGCGGGCAAATGTGGCTAAATAGGTATTTGGATTAGGCTGTTTGTACAAATGTTCTTTTATGACATCAGCATCCAAATCAAATTGTTTGGCAAATTGAATCCCCAAATCCTGGGGCATTTTGTGAAAATAATAGTCTCGCAAGAGTTTTCTTCCGAAGAAATTACCACTTGCATCGTCCATTAAAATATATCCTAGGGAAGTTACCTTTTGAAATAATTGATGACCATCATAATAGCTACAATTAGATCCTGTTCCTAAAATACAGACTATACTTTGCTGCCCCATGTTGGTTGTAGCGTAAATAGCTGCATATGTATCTTCCCGGACTTCCGTTTTTGCATTTGGAAAGAAATCCCTGAAAATTTCCTTCATAAAACCCTTCATTCTATCTGTACCGCATCCCGCACTGTAAAAATACAATTGTTTTACCGCGTCTTTATTCTTGGAAATCTCAAAGTTATTGGCCAAACGGTCTTCAATAACTTCGCGAGTCAATACTTCTGGACTAAGCCCAAGAGTCTGTGTAAGAAATAATTGTTCTCCTTTATCATTTAACGCAATCCAATCGGATTTGGTTGCCCCGCTATCAACAATCAATATCATATATCAGGTTTTATTTTGAATCTGGGTCAAGGTGAATTCACCTTGACCCAGATTTTGATGTAAGTATACTAAAAGATTAAAGGTTTGCCACGTGCTGAGCCAAGTCAACCAATTTATTGGAATAACCCGCTTCGTTGTCATACCAAGAAACAACTTTAAAGAACTTCGAGTTTAATTCCATACCAGCTCCTGCATCAAAAATGCTTGTTCTTGCATCGCCAATAAAGTCTTGTGAAACAACGGGTTCCTCAGTATATCCTAAAATACCGGCCATATCTCCTTCAGAAGCTTCTTTGAATGCCTTCTTTATTTCTTCATACGATGTTTCTTTTTCTAACCTTACGGTTAAATCCACAACCGATACGTCGGCGGTAGGCACACGAAATGCCATCCCTGTAAGTTTTCCTAAAAGCTCTGGAATAACCTTGGTTACAGCTTTTGCTGCTCCGGTAGAGGCGGGAATAATATTTAGCATTGCGCTTCTACCTCCCCTATAATCTTTTCTTGAAGGCCCATCAACTGTTAATTGGGTCGCTGTGGTAGCATGTACCGTGGTCATCAACCCCTCTTCAATACCGAACTTATCATTTAAGACTTTCGCAAGCGGAGCAAGACAGTTGGTCGTACAAGATGCATTGGACACTATTGTGTCTGAAGCCTTTACCTCTTGATGGTTCACTCCCATCACAAACATTGGCGCATCTTTTGACGGTGCTGAGATAACTACTTTTTTGGCTCCACCATCAATATGATATTGTGCCATTTCCAAAGTTGTAAAAATACCGGTACATTCTGCAACAATATCTGCACCCACTTCATCCCATTTCAAATTTTTGGGGTCACGTTCAGCTGTGATTCTAATTGTTTTTCCGTTTACAATAAGGTTTCCATCCTTAACTTCAACTGTTCCGTCAAATCTTCCGTGAACAGAATCGTATTCAAGCAGGTATGCGAGATGCTCAACATCCAACAAATCGTTTATCGCCACAACATCTACGTTGTCTCTCTTTACAGTAGCCCTAAAGACTAATCTTCCTATTCTACCGAATCCGTTAATTCCAATTTTTAAATTTGACATTTTTACTCTGTTTGATTTAAATTTATGTTGTCATGATATCGGAAACCCGTATAAGTTCCTTATCAACTTCTGTATGTGCTTTAATTGCTTCACTAATTGGCGTAAGAATAAGTTTGGTGTCCCTTATACCTACCATATAGTTTGATTTTCCCTCTAAAAGACTTTCAACTGCTTTCACTCCCATTCTACTTGCCAATACCCTATCAAAACAGGTTGGATTTCCTCCTCGCTGCATATGTCCCAATACAGATACCCTAACATCATATATGGGTAAATGTTCTTCAACATATTCCTTCAGTTCAAAAACATTTTTCCCAATCTTATCACCTTCTGCAACAATAACTATACTGGAAGATTTACCTGATTTCTTGCTTCTTTTCAAGGAATCCAACAAACGTTCCAAACCTAGATTCTGCTCTGGAATCAAAATCTCTTCCGCCCCTGCTCCAACACCAGCGTTCAATGCGATATGTCCTACATCCCTTCCCATAACTTCAACAAAAAACAATCTGTTATGTGAACTTGCCGTATCCCTAATCTTATCTATAACATCTACAACAGTGTTTATGGCAGTATCAAAACCAATGGTATAACTGGAACCTAAAATATCATTATCTATGGTTCCCGGAATTCCCATTATAGGAAAATTGAATTCTTCATTAAAGGCCAAAGCTCCTGCAAAACTTCCATTACCGCCAATTACAACAAAAGCATCAATCTTAGCTTTTTTAAGTTGTTCATGTGCCTTTTTCCGGCCTTCTGGAGTTCTAAATTCTTCGCACCTGGCAGATTTCAGTATAGTGCCGCCTTTATTAATAATGTTATTTACGCTACGGGCGTCCATGGGTTTAAAATCACCATCTATCATTCCTTCATATCCTCTGTAAATACCAACACATTCTATTTTAAGATATGCACAAGTGCGAACTACGGAACGAATGGCAGAGTTCATTCCGGGAGAGTCTCCCCCAGATGTAAACACCCCTATTTTCTTAATTTCTGAAGCCATTCAAAATTTTAAAAGATCAAAGCTAGGAAACTTTATTTAATTAATGAATGACATATTAACTAATTTATTTTCAGACGTTTTCGCAAACGTTTTCGTAAATTTTTAATCAAAAAAAAGTAAAAATATAACCTTAGTTGAGGATTCCTTTTGTAGTGTTTTCCTTTGGAGTAAATCTAATGAGGCTATCTTTTCCCATAATTTCCTTGGACTGTTTTTGTTCAAGTGGAGTAGACTGTTTTTGCTGTTTTTGAAATATTTTTTGCATCAGTTCCTTAAAACTATTAAAATCAACCTTATAGGAAAGACCCACCCCTTGTGTGTACCCTTGTCGTTCTGCCAAAAACTGTTGAATTTGATTTTCCCTATTAAAGATTTTTGCACTTAAGGTTCCTTCTTCATTCAACAATACCTGTACCTCAACATCTCCGGCAACCACACTTTCAGATACTCCACCAACTGGCACTCCTACCCTTCCATTTACCAGGATTCTATCAGATATCTGGGTTGATACCGTTACACCAATTCTGTCCTCGGTACGAATATCAGCACTGGTATCCAAATATCCTTGTTCATAGGAAAGCCCAAGATTGAACTTATCACTGCCACTATCTAAAATTTGGTTGAGTAATCCGGAAGCTGTTTGAATAAGGTTTCCCGTTACTGCCTGTTGGTTTATTCCGGACTGTTCATTTACAAAAGTTCCTTGTGCCAAAAGGAAGAAGGCATTCCGTTCTTTTACAGTTGGATCTTGTAGTCTATACTCCAACTCTGATTGCACAACCGAATTGGTTCCTGGAAAATCAATGTCAAAATTAATATTAGGGCTTTCCAGTTCACCATCTAAACGTACAACAACCTCTGTTGGTATTCTTGCACTATACTCTTGGCTATCCAAAAGGGGTGCAGGGTTAGCGTTTAAAGCATATACTGCTTCCAAATTAAGTTGTGCTGCCAATGGGTCCCGTTCCCAAAGAATGGTTCCCCCTGGGCGAACCTGAAATTTTTTATCGATTACACCCCCATATTTAAAATTGTATTCTCCAGTAACTGCGACAAATTCCCCATACATGTTAAACTTACCGTTTGTATTGATTTCTATTAAAAGAATACCTTCACCAGTACCTTTTAATGAACTTCCGGTGCTCTGGTCAACCACTATTTCAACTTCGGCCTGTGGGGTCACTGCCAAATCAAAGGCCATTTCCAAGCCTTGATAATCTTGAAGCACGCGTTCTTCCCTAAATGATTCCGAAGTGCCTTTTTCAATAAAATTTATAAAGGAATAGTCTCCAACGCTGGTCACATCACTTAGAGGAATCTTTAATGATGTACCTCTGGCCGTACTTGCGTCCACGGCAATGGTAAGTGCATCTATCGGGCCATAAATACTCCCTGTTCCATTTATAAAACCAGTGCCATAGTACAAGGATTCTTCATCAAACTCCGTATTCAAAATCATAAAACGGTCATTGTTGGTATCCAAATCCAGATCAAGGGACCAATCATCAAAAGCTGTATGGTTAATTGTTCCATCTAGGGTTGCTGTGGTGCCTTCGGTTACATCGGACAAACCAATATTCTCAAAATAGAATGTTTGATCAAAAAGACGAACACGTGAATATGGGGCAAAATCATAATCCACGTTAAGATAGGGAATGCCAATTCCTGCATCGCTTAAACTTAGTGCCCCATTTATTGAAGGGTTGGAAACCTTTCCAGTTATTTTGGCATATCCATCAACACTTCCCCTTATGTTTGAAATGACACCATCTCCCAAGGGACTGAATGGTTCTAATGCAAGGCCTGTAAAGTTTGCGGATAAATCAAGTTGTCTGTTGTTATTTACATTGGATACATTTCCATTTATGCTCAATTTCTCTTGACCATTGTCATTTAACCATGTGCTCACACCAAACTGGGTAAGGTCGTTATTTCCAAAAATACCTATTTCAAGATCTCCCAACCGCATGTTGTTCACACTAAAGTCTTCAACATTTAGACTAGAAGTGGGGAGATATTTTCCATCTTTTTGTAGAATATTGAGGAAACCATTCACAGAACCCTCCAGTTTAAGACTATCTATTACAGGAGTTATTTTATTTAAGGAAACAATTTTGAACTGAAGCGCGAGGTCTTTATATGTAGAATCTGCCAATTCTCCCCGCAGTCTTATTTGTTCTTCATTATTGTTGTCCATAACAACTTCCTCTATCCGAATGCTATCTAGAGTTCTGTTAACAATGACTTTGTTCTTGTCATTTCCATCTTTATTCAAGATCCAGGTGTTTCCTTTGAAATTCACATCGGACTTTTTTAATCCAATGACCGATTTGTTTTCTTTGTTGAATGTATGATAGAAATTTAGGTTATAACTATCATCAAACCCACTTCCTCCGGTAAACTCGGTTCTAAAGAAAAGTGTGTCCTTCAATGTGGTATTGATAAGACTGAAATCTTTAACATCATAATACACCGTGGACATATCTTCTACTGATACGAATGTATTGAATAGAGGATTTTTGTTATCGATTTTAAGTTCAATATTATCAAAGTCATTTCCATAGGCTTTAATACTTGGAGATTTAAACGTAAGTTTGAAATCGCCCTCGTCCGAAACAATATTTCCCCGTATAAAGGTATTTGCATCAAAAGTTACCTCTGGAAAAAATACATCTACAATTTTATTGTAAATCTTGAAATTAAAACTAAGTTCTTGACCATCTGAAATTTCAAAGGGCTTGTAATTGGTATAAATGCTTCCTACGGAGTTTTGCACCAACTTACCAATTTCTCCAATCTTAAACTTTCCTTTTACATAGCCAGTGATAATATCTGGGGAATTTATATCTATTGTTCTTACAGTATCTTGGTCAAATGATGAGGAAACCGCGAAATCATCAAAATAGTAGGTTTGATTTATGTTTTGATAGGTAGTGCTTGAAAATCGTATTTGTCCTTCGATATTGTCCAAGGTATTTCCCGTAATATCCATATTTAAATCGCCTTTAAAAATGGAAATACTGTCATTAATGAAATTCAGCTTTTTTAAATCCGCATGGGCAACGGAAGCAATAAAATTGAAATTATTGGAATTCTCTCCAAAATCTGCCAATCCCTTAAAATCAAACTGAATATTTTCATCCCTGCTTACCAGATTCCCATCAAACAGTTTTTCTTTTAGAATTCCCGAAACTTTGAGATTGTTGTATTCATAATCGTTAAATTCTAGCTTATAAACCTCTCCTATTACCTCTGTATTCAGGTATTCCGCTATAAAACCTTTTCCTTCAACATTTACATCCAAACTAGCCTTTCCCAATTGTTTATTCTCGATAAAACTTCCCAAATCAAAATCAATAAGAGATATAAACCCTCTGTACGATGCATCATCGATGGTTTGAATATTGGTCATCTGCAAATCAGTATAACTATTGCCAATTGCAGTATTCAAATTTATTTGGACATCCAATGAAGTCTCTGTAACCTCGGCATCTCCGCGAATTGTAAACTGACCCAGCTTTTGAACAGAAGACGGAATATTCTTCCCAAGAAGATTGGGCAACAATGATCTTAGCTGATAATAGCTAGAGGTAATATTGTTGATTTCGCCACGCATAATAAAAGGAGCTTGGTCGCTGAACATATTATCAAACTCAAAATCCCCCCGTATACCTGTATTTTCAGTCTGAACAAATAACTCATCAACACTTAGTCCATTAAGCACCCCACTCATTTTTCCAGAAAACAAAACTTCCTTGCTCCCACCAAATTCATTGTAGAATCTATTGATATCATTTAGAGCAACTGTGGATTCAGTAAATGCAGCGTCAACTTTTACTTTGTTCAAAAAATCCGAAAAATCTTCCCTATTATAATTAAAAACCAAACCACCTTTGAGTGCCGATTCTTTGGTTTTGATTCGTAAGGAATCAAAACGCATTTGTTGTTTGGTATACTTAAAGTCTGTTGAAAGATTTTCTAATCGGATACCTCTTTCACTCAAGAATGATAAATTTTCAACCCCAAGGGTAACCTCAGGCCCCAAAATTTGAAAATCGGTTGCCAGTATACTCAAATCCGTAAAGTTCAGTATTTCCTCTGCTTCATCGTTCTCATCGGAAAGTTTGAATCTTCCTTCTGAAATCTGAATTTCATCCGAAGACATAAAAAAAGGAAGGGTTCCGGGCGCCCTCGGTTTTCCATCATCCAATTTATCTACAAAAATATCCAGATTGGTGTCCCTTTCGCCCTCGTAGGTTTTCAAATTAAAAAAAAGTCCATCAATCTCAATATCGCCAAACTTCATTTCACCATTGGCCATATTCCTTAAGTTTAAGATAGAGGTGGACAGTTTTTGGATGTAGGCCAGCGTATCCTTTTTATAATCTTCTACATAAATACCCTTTATTCCGGTATTTAAATTGAACAGGGACAGGCTAAGGCGATCTATGAAAATATTCGTGCCAAATTCCTCATTAATGGTTTTTGTGGCATATTTGGCCATCCTGGTCTGTACTGCCGGAATTGAAAGTATTAAAGAGCCCAATACCATTATTAGCAGAATAGCTAATAAAAATCGTAACAGTATTTTCCTTAATTTTCTGATAGGGCTTTATGTTTTACCTTTGCTCAACCAATTTTTGTTCCAAAACCTGTGGCAATTAAAAAAATTTACATTCTTGCAATTGAATCTTCTTGTGATGATACTTCTGCAGCTGTTTTATGCAATACAAAAGTGCTAAGCAATGTGGTGGCAACACAAGAAATACACAAGAAATATGGCGGTGTGGTCCCAGAGTTAGCATCTAGAGCCCATCAACAAAATATAGTTCCGGTGGTACATCAAGCCTTGGCCGAAGCAAATATCGATAAAAAACAACTATCTGCCATAGCTTTTACAAGAGGGCCAGGACTTATGGGTTCTTTATTGGTTGGAGCCTCTTTCGCCAAATCATTATCATTGGGACTCAGTATTCCATTGATTGAAGTAAACCATATGGAAGCTCATATTTTGGCGCATTTCATTGATGATGAAGGTATGACCGCTCCTACCTTTCCTTTTTTGGGTATGACAATAAGTGGTGGACATACACAAATTGTTAGGGTGAACAATTATTTTGACATGAAAGTATTGGGTGAAACCTTAGATGATGCTGTTGGCGAAGCCTTTGATAAAAGTGCAAAATTAATAGGATTGCCCTATCCGGGTGGTCCATTAGTAGACAAAAATGCACAACTTGGGAACCCAAGGGCGTTTGATTTTCCAAAACCCAAAGTAGAAGGACTTAATTTTAGTTTTAGTGGATTAAAAACAAGCATTTTATATTTTGTTCAAAGAGAAACAAAAAAGAACCCTGATTTTGTAGCTGAAAACATTACCGATATCTGTGCTTCAGTACAGTTTACCATATTGGAAATATTAATGGATAAGCTCAAACTGGCCGTTAAGCAAACGGGTATCGAACAGGTAGCCATAGGAGGTGGCGTTGCCGCCAACTCCGGTATACGGGCAAGACTCAAAGACGCTGAAGAAACATTGGGGTGGAAAACATACATTCCAAAATTTCAATATTGTACGGACAATGCCGCAATGATTGGTATAGTTGGCTATTTGAAATTTCAGGAAAAACAATTCACGGATCAACGTGTTGGGGCCAAAGCCAGATATGCAATTGGAAGTTGATTTTTGGTGAAACTAATTTTATTTTAACATAAAATGCCATATAACGAGGAAATAGCAATTAGAATTCGACATGCAGTAGCACTATTTCCAGAAGAATTCACTGAAAAGAAAATGTTTGGAGGAGTCGCTTTTTTGTACAAGGGAAAAATGACTGTGGGTCCAGTTAAGAATGATTTGATGGTTCGCGTGGTAGGTACTAAAATGGATGTTGTTTTAAGGCAAGAACATGTTAGACCAATGGATTTTACAGGTAAAGCTATGAAGGAGTTTATTTTTGTGTCTCCTGAAGGTTTTAAAACTGAAGAACAACTTCAAAACTGGATAGAACTAGGTTTGGAGCATGCAAAAAGTAAACTGTAATATATGCAACTCTTTTACAATCCTTCCTTAGACAATAGTTTTAAACAGTTCTTTTTCTCTGCTGAAGAAAGTAAACATATCTTAAAAGTATTACGAAAGCAAGAAGGAGATGTTTTACACATTACCAATGGAAAAGGATATCTTTTTAAGGCTGAAATTCTTGTTGCTGATGCCAGGAAATGCAAAGCACAGATTATTTCCACAGAAAAAAGTATTCCAAAACGGTACAAGCTTCATCTAGTTGTTGCCCCCACCAAAATGAACGATCGCTACGAATGGTTTCTGGAAAAAGCTACAGAAATTGGTGTAGATGAAATAACCCCCATAATTTGTGAGCACTCAGAACGTAAGGTAATCAAACAAGAACGAATGGAGCGCGTATTGCAATCCGCAATGAAACAATCCTTACAAACCAATTTGCCCAAATTAAATCCTGCAATTTCTTATAAAGAGTTTATGGACCAAGAAATGGGAGGGTTAAAATTTATCGCGCATTGTGATGAAAGTGAAAAAATGGAACTAAAAAGAAGGGTTGCTGCAGATAAAGACATTATAATCCTCATAGGACCCGAAGGCGATTTTTCAAAGTCGGAAATAAGTTTAGCTGAGTCCAAAAATTTTGTTCCAGTATCTCTTGGAAACAACCGTTTACGAACTGAAACGGCTGCAATCGTAGCTTGCACAACAGTTTCCATAATCAATAGTTAACTAGTAATTGGAGCCTTAGCAGCTCCAGTAATATCCAAGTTATCAGACTCTAAAAGTAGCATCAAGGTTAGATTGTCATTTTTAGAAACAAGCGTTGGAATCTCAATTGAATGCGTTCCATTTTTGGCAATCATAGAGATGTACTCTTCCGTAACCACAATATTACTGTTCTTTAAAGTTTTGTTTCTGTTTTCCCCTCTTTTAACGGATGTGGTACGCTCATCCAAAACCAAAACAACCCTAAGCTGCTTGTCCGCTAAATCACCCGATGCAACATAACCAAATACAATTGCTTCGGTATCAACCTTTTTAATAGAAAGGCTCAAAGTATTTTCCGCTTTTTTCGCCCTATATTCATTTATTTTAGAATACATCTTTGATTGATTGGAACCTACAAAGTGTTCTTCACCTTTTATGACCAATTGAGGTGTATAATTGCTTCTGTACTGAAACTTTCTGTTATAATCCCGTTGTTTTTTTGTGTAAACAGATTTACTAAAAGGGTCCTCCCAACCAATATAATTCCAATAATCCACATGATAGGACATCGCATATATATTTTCTGGGTATTGTTTTTTTACCTTTTCCAAAAGCAAATCAGCAGGAGGACAACTTGAACATCCCTGAGAGGTAAATAGCTCCAAAACTATTGCAGGTGCATATGTCTCCGTCTTTGTTTCATTCCCAAGATTTGTTAAATTTTCTTTCCTACCCGAATAAAAGGCCGTAAGAGACATTCCAACTAAGACCATGGTGGGAATTATGATTTTTTTAAACATGAATGCTGTATTTTTGATTTCTTAGTTATTCGTAGTGAAATGAAACAACTTACCAAGCTGTTTGCTTTTTTAACTTTTTTTGTGACGAGCCAATCTTATACACAGGATATAGCCATCTTAAAATATGGTGGTGGTGGTGATTGGTACTCTAACCCTACTGCCCTACCCAATCTAATTAAGTTCTGTAACAGCAACATAGGCACTAAAATAAATCCAAAACCCGAAACAGTTGAAATTGGAAGTGTTTCCATATTTCAATACCCCTATCTTCACATGACAGGGCACGGAAATGTCTTTTTTTCTGACGAGGAAGCTGAAAATCTAAGAACCTATTTATTGTCCGGTGGATTTTTACATATAGATGACAATTATGGTATGCAACCCTACCTAAAAAGGGAATTGGAAAAGGTATTCCCAACCAAGCAATTGGAAGAACTAGGTGCCGACCATCCAATTTTTAACCAGAAGTATAATTTCCCTGCTGGTTTACCCAAAATACATGAGCATGATGGAAAAAGACCCCAGGCTTTGGGTATTTTTGAAGAAGGAAGACTGTTGTTGTTGTTCACCTTTGAAAGTGATTTGGGAGATGGTTGGGAAGACCCGTCCGTGCATAACGACCCAGAAGAAATTAGATTAAAAGCACTACAGATGGGCGCTAATATCATTGAATACGCCTTTAAAAGTTAACGTATGACTTCAAAAATGATATCCAAAGGAATTTTAAGAGCAGTTGCCATTATTGTTGGTGTTGTTCTTTTGGGCTATTTTTTATTTAAGATTCAATCCGTTTTGGCCTATTTGGCCATTGCTGCAGTAATTGCTCTTCTGGGAAGACCGGTAGTCCTCTTTTTAAGACGTAAATTAAAATTTCCAAACACCTTGGCGGTAATTGTGACCATGGTCATAATGCTGGCAATTTTTCTAGGGATTCTGGCTTTGTTTATTCCCCTGATTTCTGAGCAAAGTAAAAACCTGTCCTTATTGGATATTGATGCCTTAAAAGCGGATGTAAATACCCTCTATCTTCAAATCTTGGAATATTTTGGAGCCACAACAGATAATGTCACCCATTTAATTGAAGATTCCGATTTGGAGAAAAATGTATTGGAAGGATTGGATTTAGGTTTTATTCCAGACTTTCTTAATTCATTTGTAAATACCCTAAGCAGTTTTAGCATTGGGCTTTTTTCAGTGCTTTTTATTTCATTTTTCTTTTTGAAGGATAGCAACCTTTTTCAAAATGGAATGTTGACTTTTGTTCCAGACAACAAGGAAAGTAATCTTGTCAAATCTGTTGATAAAATCAATGGATTGTTATCCCGATACTTCGCCGGAATCTTGCTTCAACTTTTTATTTTATTCGTGATTTATACAATAGCACTTTTAATTGCTGGGGTAGAAAATGCAATTGTGATCGCGTTCCTTTGTGCACTCTTCAACATCATTCCATACATAGGTCCAATCATTGGTGGGGCAATCATGATCACATTAACAATGACCAGTTTTTTAGGTGCTGATTTTAGTACGGTAATTTTACCAAAAGCCCTCTACGTTTTTATCGGTTTGATCATTGGTCAACTCATCGATAATTTCTTTTCTCAACCCTTTATTTTTTCAACAAGTGTGAAATCCCATCCCTTGGAAATCTTTTTGGTAATCATCATTGCAGGACTCGTATTTGGAGTAGTTGGAATGGTAGTTGCCGTACCTGGTTATACCGCAATAAAAGTAATTTTAAAAGAGTTTTTAGCTGAAAATTCCGTTGTAAAAAAGTTAACCAAAAATTTATAGTATTAGTTTGAATAAACTACTTTTAAATACTGGCGTACAGGATTTTATAAAAAATAATATAAATACTGACATCGTGTCAGTACTATTAAAAAAACAACTATTTGAAGGAATTTCACAAAAAGAGCTTTTCCAACAGTTGGAGGCTAAAAAAAAATGCGAATATAAACTCCCATCTTGGTTCAATACAACCAATATTTATTATCCCAATAAAGTGAACATTGAGCAAACGAGCTCAGAACAAACAGCCGCTTATAAAGCGAAGCTTTTGGATGGAAAATCACTGCTTGATTTAACCGGAGGCTTTGGTGTTGATGCTTACTATTTTTCAAAGCAATTGGATACTGTTTTTCATTGCGAAATCGATCAAGAATTAAGTGAAATTACAAATCATAATTTTAAAATACTTGACCAAAACAATATCATTTGTGTTGCGGAAGATGGATTTCAATTTTTAAAAAATACCACCAAAAAATTTGATTGGATTTATATTGATCCATCTCGAAGAGATGATGTTAAAGGAAAAGTTTTTCTGTTAAAGGATTGTTTGCCTAATCTTCCAGAAAACCTTTCTTTTCTTTTTAAGAAAACCAAGAATATTTTAATCAAAACCTCTCCCCTATTAGATATTTCCCAGAGTATAAAAGAGCTTGATTTTGTAAAGGAAATTCATATTGTGGCAATCAACAATGAAGTAAAAGAATTGCTTTATATTTTGGAACATGGTTTTAAAGATGAGATTTTAATAAACACCATAAACCTTACCAAAAATCAAGAAGTGCATTTTAGCTTCATCATGATGGTAGAAGCTAAAATAGTATTGGAACATGATACTCCTAAAAAATATTTATACGAACCTAATGCAGCTATTTTAAAATCCGGTGGATTCAAAACCGTCGCCAAAACCTATAAAATTAAAAAGCTACATCAACATTCACATTTGTACACTTCAGACGCTTTAGTGGATTTTCCTGGGAGAAGGTTCAGAATACTAGAAACCATTCCATATTCAAAAAATAGGGTAACCCAACTAGGCCTGAAAAAAGCGAATGTCACTACTCGTAATTTTCCATCGACAGTTGCAGAATTACGCAAAAGGCACAAAATAAAAGATGGTGGAGATGTTTATTTGTTTTTCACAACTGATGTAAATAATAAGCTAATTGTCCTCTACTGTGAAAAAGCCTAATGCTTACATTCCCACTTAAAATTAGCGATTTTATCATTGGACCCGGCTGAAAGATTATAGTGCCACCACTCAGTTCGTATAGACCAAAAACCATGGGCTTCCATGGTTTCCTTTAAAAGTTTTCGATTGGATAATATTTCCTTGGACAAATCCAAATTGTCATGGTAAGCCCTTTTTCCAAAGAAATCAAAATCAGTTCCCATGTCCAATTCATTTCCATCCATATCAACCAAGGTAATATCAACGGCCCCACCTTTATTGTGAATAGAGCCCTTTACTGGATTTGCCACGTATTGGGGATTGGGTACAATCTCCCACATTTTATACTGTACTGAATTGGGTCGGTAACAGTCAAAGAATTTTATCTTTGCTCCTTTTTCCAAGAAATCCTTATTGGCATTTATAAGAGCTTTGGCCGTTTTAACTCGTGTATAGCATTCTGCACAATCGTACACCTTTGCTTTTAAGAAATTGTTTTCTGTTGCATAACGCATATCGTATGCAAAATCTTCACTAAAATCAGCCAACCGAACAAAAGTAGTATCCGCTAAACCTTCAAAAGACTTTAGTTCCTTCTTTTGCACCGAATCAACCTTAACAATTGTTTCTATTGTATCAGAACTGTTTGATTTGTTTTGTTTTTTGGCAACTTCTTGACAGCAACCCAAAGCAACTAGGGTAACCATAAAAACCAGGTGATATTTCATTAAACTATTTTTGTTTTTGTTTGACAAACCATTCATATAGCTCCTCCGTGGTATAGGCTCTACTCCATGAGTTATGCCCAACATCTTCATATCTTGTGTACCTTACATCATAATTCATTTCCTTAAGTTTGGCCACCATTTTATCAGACTCATCTACAGAAATCACTTTGTCCTTATCTCCATGAAACACCCAAATAGGCATTTTTTTATTGATCCAATGTGCATAAGGTAAAGGTGCCATTCCGCAAACAACAGCCATCGCAGCAAACTTTTTTGGGTATTGTGTTGCTAATTCCCAAGCTGCACTACCCCCTCTGCTTAGGCCAGTTAAATAGATTCTATTTTTATCAACATTATTGGTCTCTACCACTGAATCCAACAGTTTTATAATTGCCTCTGTGTTCCACCACTTTCTTCTATATGGGTTTTGTGGAGCCAGCACCAGAAATGGAAATTGTTTTCCTTCAACCAAAAGTTTTGGAGGGCCATTTTTTTTTATTTCTTCCAAATCTCCACCAGATTCCCCACCTCCATGAAGAAAAAGTAGTAACCCAAATTCTTTTTGGTCTCCCGACTCGTAGTCTTGAGGGTAATACAAATAATACTTAAGATTTTCAGTGGTTACCGTTTGCAGCTCATCCTCAATAAGTTGGGATTGTGCCGAACAACTTTCCATTAGGAATAGTCCAACTAAAAAAAGTACTTTGAAAAAAAAATGTTGCATTTTCATGCTCTAAGTTACAAAACCAGTAAAAAGAATATCTTTAAGGACTTAGTAAAAACCAAACTAATCTTTACTAACATTAAACAATTATGGAAGACCAAAAAAAATATTGGAAGGAAAATTTAAAGTATCTGGGGATATTATTAACCATATGGTTTCTAGTGTCTTTTGTTTTTGGTATTCTGCTTGTAGAAGAGTTAAATACCATTCGCCTTGGTGGGTTTAAACTTGGTTTTTGGTTTGCACAACAAGGGTCTATCTACGTTTTCGTGCTACTCATTTTTGTGTATATAAGGTTGATGAACAAGTTGGATAAAAAATATAACCTAGATACATAAGAATATGGACATTCAACTATGGACCTGGATTTTAGTAGGAATCACATTTACACTTTATATAGGAATAGCAATTTGGTCAAGAGCAGGGTCAACTAAAGACTTTTATGTTGCTGGAGGTGGTGTATCCCCCCTGGCCAATGGTTTGGCTACAGCTGCCGATTGGATGTCTGCAGCTTCGTTTATCTCAATGGCCGGTTTAATTTCATTCAATGGTTATGACGGTTCAGTTTATCTAATGGGTTGGACCGGAGGTTATGTATTGTTAGCCTTGTTATTGGCGCCCTATCTTAGAAAATTCGGGAAATTCACCGTACCCGATTTTATCGGAGATAGATATTATTCCAATCTGGCCAGGGGAATAGCGGTTGTCTGTGCGCTACTAATTTCATTTACCTACGTCGCCGGTCAAATGAGAGGTGTGGGATTGGTGTTTTCAAGGTTTTTAGAGGTTGATATCAATACAGGTGTTATCATAGGAATGTTCATTGTTCTCTTCTATGCGGTTCTGGGAGGAATGAAAGGAATTACCTATACCCAAGTGGCGCAATATTGCGTGCTCATTTTTGCATTTATGGTTCCTGCCATTTTTATTTCCATCCAAATGACGGGCAACCCCATTCCGCAACTGGGATTTGGTGATAAAATAGCTGATGGCACTTATTTATTGGACAAATTGGATGGGCTGCATCGAGAGCTTGGTTTTCATGAGTACACCTCAGGAAGCAAATCAAAAATGGACGTTTTTTTCATAACCGCAGCTCTTATGGTAGGTACGGCGGGATTACCCCATGTTATTGTTAGATTCTTTACTGTGAAAAAGGTAAGCGATGCACGTAAGTCAGCCGGATGGGCATTATTGTTCATCGCCATTTTGTACACAACTGCTCCAGCAATAGCAGTCTTTGCAAGAACGAATATGATAGAAACCGTAAGTAATGAAGATTACGAAAACCTTCCGGAATGGTTCAGTAATTGGGAAACAACGGGATTAATAACATTTGACGACAAGAACAAGGATGGTAAGGTGCAATACCTGGCGGATAAGTCCAAAAACGAATTGACCATTGATCAAGACATTATGGTATTGGCTAATCCTGAGATTGCCAAATTACCAAATTGGGTGATTGCACTGGTTGCAGCAGGAGCACTGGCTGCAGCATTATCAACCGCAGCTGGTTTGTTACTTGTTATTTCTGCCTCTGTGTCACATGATTTGATAAAGAAAATGTTTAAGCCGGACATCTCTGAGAAAGGAGAGCTTGTTGTAGCAAGATTATCAGCAGTTTTTGCTGTCTGTATTGCTGGGTATTTTGGTATTAATCCCCCAGATTTTGTTGCTGCTACCGTGGCTTTGGCTTTTGGATTGGCTGCTGCATCTTTCTTTCCAGCAATTATTTTGGGAATTTTCAGTAAACGAATCAATAAAGAAGGTGCAATTGCCGGAATGGTAGTCGGTATTTTATTAATGCTGTTCTATATGATGAAATTTAAATTTGATTGGTTTGGAGGAGGGGCCAAAGAAGACTGGTGGTTTGGTATTTCCCCTGAAGGATTTGGAACATTGGCAATGGTAGTTAATTTTATCGTGTCCATAACAGTCTCGTTGGTTACTCCAAAGCCACCTAAAGAAGTTCAAGAAATTGTTGAGAACATTCGCGTGCCTAGCGGTGCTGGTGAAGCACATTCTCATTAAAAACCATGCCTTTCATATTCGTTTTAAGACAATAAGAGTAATATAGGTAAAAATATTCTAAACTACTTAATTGGAATATTTTGGGTTAAATTTTAGCTCAAATACTCTATTTGTACTCCTTCAAAAAAACAGTGCACTCATACAAAACAGTCAAATTTCTTCTGAAATATTTTACGGTCCTGTATACAAATAGCACCAATTCTTCGTTGTAAGTAAAAGATTACATTAAATGTAATATTGAATTACTAAACCAGCTTTATACCAAAACCTAATTTAACCAACAAGACCTCAACCAAGAGTGAAAAACAAAAATAAACATGAATTTATCACATAAAAGTGTGGCATTTAATGATAAGTTAAACCATTTCCGTAGAAGAACAATAACTCTAGCATTGTTGTCGATTGCATCTCTACTTCTTATTTTATGGCTTGGCAAAAATGCTTTAAAAGTTTCTGAAAGCAGTACATCAACGGTACAATATTCGGAACAATTATTAAGAAGTATTTACAAATCTGAACTTAGTTTGCTCGGTATAGTTGCCAATTTGGAAAATGAAAGTCAGTCTAATATAAAAGTAATTTGGGAAAACGATATTATACCAAATCTTGAAAAGCTTAAAAAAAATGGACGTGAATGGAGTGGTAGTGATAGTAAATTACTATCGGAAACCAGTAGGTTGGTCCATATGTTGGAAGTTGTTCAACTACAAGCTTCTACTATTTTAGAAAACAACA
This sequence comes from Flagellimonas eckloniae, assembly GCF_001413955.1. Classification (NCBI taxonomy): domain Bacteria; kingdom Pseudomonadati; phylum Bacteroidota; class Flavobacteriia; order Flavobacteriales; family Flavobacteriaceae; genus Flagellimonas; species Flagellimonas eckloniae. The sequence continues at coordinate 1,207,197 of NZ_LCTZ01000002.1, forward strand.
CCCTCGAACAATCTGAGATAGCAAGAGCGATATTAGAGAATGAGATTTCACCTATCATTGCCAAGATTCGGGATAGGATTACCCTGATCAATACTTCGCAATTGGCACAAACAGAAGGCAAGGTCAGAGTTTCGAAGAATTTAAATTGGATTGCCATTGTAGGTCTTTTGATATTAACGCTTATTTGGAGTTTTCTTGCTTTTAAAAATCATAGAAATTCATTATCAGAAAGTTATGCACATTCAAAAGACCCCATAACAGCATCTCAAAGTATCGCCGCGCCAAGTCCTATTGAAATAAAACCTGATAGCACTAGTGAAAATGTGCCAATACCTGAAAAGTCTTCTTCCATCATCTCTACTAGAGAATCAAACCTCTACAATGACGCTGGAATGCAAAAGAGGCTAGTTACGATTAAAAACAAAATCCAAAAAATTGCAGATGGAAGCCTTATTCTAGAAAATGATTCGGTCGATCAACAGGATGAACTAGAGTTGGCTCTACAACAAATGTCAATAAACTTTCGTAAAAATGCAGAATTGCTGGAACAAAATGAGGCTAGGTACAAGGCAATCATAAATTCTTCAGTAAATGGTGTCATTACAATGGACAGTAATAGGGAAATACAATCTTTCAATCGAGCTGCAGAAATCTTGTTTCAATATGAAGCAGAAGAAGTACTTGGAAAAAGGATAGACATATTATTGGCAAATGAGCATATTCAGAATCCTGGTGAGTATTCCATCGATTCGAAGACCGATAGTTCCAAAAAATTTGGAAAAAAACAAAAAAAATGGGCAAGGAAAAAAGATGGAACTGAGTTTTATATTCATTTATCCATTGCCGAAGTTGTAGTCAATGGCGAAAGAATCCTCACTGGAATCGTACGTGATCTTTCCGACGAAATGCGACAACAGGAAGAAATTGAAAAAAGGACCAATGACATTGAAAAACAAAACTGGATCAAAACTTCAATTTCTAAGGTGTACGATGCTACTAAAGGTATGCAGGACATCAACACATTAACGCAAACATTAACCAAGATAATTAGCAAACAACTTGGAGCTTCAGTCAGTACTTTTTATTTGAACCAAGGATTATTTACTCCAGACTCCCAAGAATTGGAACTGTATGGAAGTTATGCCTTTAAAAACACAAATGGACTCCCTGATAGTTTCAAGTTTGGAGAAGGGTTGGTTGGCCAATGTGCCCTTGAAGGAAATACAATAATTATTACTGATACTCCTGAAAACTATTTGGAAATAAGCTCGGGTATGGGGAAGACCCAACCAACGGAAATAACCATCGTACCTATTAAACATAATGAAGAAAACATTGGGGTAATGGAATTTGGCACCATTCATCCTTTTAATGAAGCCCAGCACGAATTTATTGAAGAAATATGTGCATCTATTGGAATAATACTAAAAGGAGTGGTGGAACGAGCCAAAACTGAAGAATTGTCCATAGAGGTCAACAACCAGATTTCTGCCATTAACCGATCTAATGCGGCCATAGAATTTGATTTAAATGGAAATATTCTCTTTGCCAACGACCTTTTCTTAGATCTTATGGGTTACAGTTTGGACGAAATAAAAGGAAAGCACCATAAAATATTTGTGGAAACAACATATTCCAATTCAGCAGAGTACAAAGGATTTTGGAAAGAACTAAAACATGGTGCATTTAAACAAGGGGAGTTTGAACGAAGACGAAAAGACAACAAGTCCGTATGGATACAAGGTTCCTATAATCCCATACTTAACGTTGAAGGGCAACCATACAAAGTTCTTAAGGTAGCTGTGGATATCACCAAACAAAAAGAACAACAATTAAAAACAGAGGAGCTTTCTTTGGAGGTCAATAACCAGATTTCGGCAATAAATAAGTCCAACGCTGCCATTGAGTTTGACCTTGATGGAAATGTACTCACGGCAAATGACCTTTTTCTAGATTTAATGGGGTACACCCTTGATGAAATAAAAGGAAAACATCACAAAATATTTGTTGGAAACACCTATGCCAAGTCTTCAGAATACAAAGAGTTTTGGAAAGAGCTAAAACTAGGAGAATTTAAACAAGGTGAATTTGAACGCAGAGGAAAAAACAATAAAAGTGTTTGGATACAAGGATCTTACAATCCATTACTTGATACTGAAGGCCAACCGTACAAGGTTTTAAAGATAGCCGTTGATATTACCGAGCAAAAGAATATTCAACTTGAAGTTCAAAAACAAAAAGAAGTTGTAGAAGCCCAAGAAGAAGAATTAAGGGTATCTAACGAAGAACTCTCAAAACAGACCAACTTGTTGCAAGCTTCTGAAGAAGAAATGAGGCAACAACAGGAAGAGCTTGAAAAGGCAAATGTAATGTTGGAAGAAAAAGCCCAACAGTTAGAGGAACAACATTTAAGCACTGTAGAAAAAAATGCAGCCTTGGAACAAGCCCAAGCTGCTTTGGTCATCAAAACCGAAGAATTGGAGAAAAGCGGAAGATATAAATCTGAATTTTTGGCCAATATGTCCCATGAACTAAGAACACCGCTAAATAGTGTGATCATTCTTTCAAAATTGCTCCAAGGAAATAAAGCAAAAAATCTGACAGAAAAGCAAATTGAATTTGCGCAAATAATAAATAAATCGGGAGAGGACCTGCTAAGCCTGATCAATGAAGTACTGGATTTGGCCAAAGTGGAATCTGGAAAGATTGAACTGGAAATGGAAACGCTTGACATGGGTAGCTATGCCGAAGATTGTAAAAAGACATTTGTTGCCATAGCACAGGATAAAGGAGTAGAGTTTGTATTGAACCTAGACGAATCGCTACCGGAATCGTTTACAACTGATAAACAACGATTGAATCAAGTAGTTAAAAACTTGCTTAGTAACGCCTTCAAATTCACAGATATAAAAGGAAGTGTAACCTTAAACTTTAAAAACAGTAAGACCCAGTCAAAATTTACCAGCCCGGCACTTATAAAAAATGAACAAGTACTGCAAATTTCAGTTACGGATTCAGGAATAGGCATTGCCCCAGAGAAATTGCAGTCGGTATTTGAAGCCTTCGTTCAGGAAGATGGGACAACCCAACGAAAATATGGGGGAACAGGTCTTGGTTTGAGTATTTCCAAAGAACTGGTAAAACTTCTTGGCGGGGAAATCTTTGTTGAAAGCGAAGTTGGAAAAGGATCTACTTTTACCGTATTCCTTCCTTTTGAAAATTCAGAAATAATTCAACTGGAAACCCCTAAGAAAAAGATTGAACATGAAGTTGAGACCACAGCGGAACCTAAATCGGTTAGAGAGAATATTGATCAACCGGAAGAAGTAAAGATAGAAAAAAGTGTTCCAGGTGAAACGTTAGAAGCTGTAATAGCTGATGACCGAGATCAACTTGAAAAAGACGATAATGTACTCCTTGTAGTTGAGGACGATCTTCAGTTCGCAAAAGTACTTGTAGATCAAGCTCGTGAAAATGGTTTTAAAGTACTGGCCACCGATCAAGGCGACAAGGCTCTCAAACATGTAGATTTTTACCGCCCAAATGCAATAATATTGGACATGACCTTGCCCGTTATGGACGGTTGGACAGTTCTTAGAACACTAAAAGCAAGTGAAGAACATGCACACATTCCGGTACATGTTATTTCAGGTGTGGACAAAACCAAATTGGGATTGGAAATGGGTGCGGTTGAATACCTTGTAAAACCAATTGCATTGGAAAAACTTGAACATACATTTTCCAATATCGCTAAGACTCTTTCTGGTACAGATATGAAAAAAGTGCTGATTATTGAAGATGACGAGCTAAATAATAAGGCCTTACAAGAAATGATAGAAAGTAAACAGTTGGAGGCTATTTCTGCAAAAAATGCCAAAGATGCCCGTAAACTTTTTAAGGATGAACATCCTGATTTAGTTGTATTGGATCTTGGACTTCCAGACATAGATGGAATTGAATTGTTGGGTGAATTGAAAACCGAAAAAAAGGAAGTTCCCGTAATCGTATTTACTGGTAGAGAATTAACCAAAAAAGAATTGAAACAGATTGAGCGTCATAAGGATACTTCTGTAATACTAAAGACCCCAAAATCTTATGACCGTCTTTCGGAGGAAACAGAGTTGTTTATGAATATGCTCAATTCCACACAGACAGAATATCCAGTTTTGCCTCCAAAGGAATTTGGTTCAGAAGATATAGTAAAAGGAAAACGCATTCTTATTGTTGATGATGATATGAGGAACATATATGCTCTGGAAACCATATTGGAAGAAGAAGAGGTAATCGTAACCGTTGCCACCAACGGAGAAGAGGCAGTGAACGAAGTAAAGAACGGCGAATTTGACGCTATTCTAATGGACATTATGATGCCCGTTATGGATGGCTATGAGGCAACTAAGAAGATAAGAGAAATGGGATATAATAAGCTTCCAATAATAGCATTGACCGCTAAAGCCATGAAAGGAGACCGTGAAAAATGTTTAGAGGCAGGTGTAAGTGATTATATGTCTAAGCCTTTAGATGTTGAAAAGTTAATGTCATTATTAAGAGTTTGGCTATATAATTAATGGAAGTAGTACTTGAAATTTCGAAAAACGACCTGGAGGATTTTATCGAATTATCCAATAAGCTCTATGGAATAGATTTTTCTGGCTATGCCCAAGAATCTTTGAGAAGGAGAGTTTTACGACTTATGAAGCTTAAATCGTGTGATTCGTTCATGGCCTTTAAATATTTTTTGACCAATCAGAGTATTAGTGAAGATGAGTTATTGATTGAAATTACGGTGAACACCACAGAAATGTTCAGGGATTATGAAGTATTTAAGTTTTTGGGCGATGAAGTGTTCGGCCTTTTGGAAACCTATCCCAGAATCAATATTTGGCATGCCGGATGTTCTACAGGTCAAGAACCAATGAGTTTGGCCATATTATTAAAAGAACAAGGACTATTACAAAGATCCGTGCAATACTGCACCGACATTAATGCTGAAGTACTAAATCATGCAAAAAAGGGAATCTATGACTTAAAGGAGGTAAAGGAGTATTCTACCAACTATATAAAATCAGGAGGGGCATTGTCCTTATCGGATTATTATGTGGCGAATTACGGAAAGGTAAAAATGAACAAGGAATTAAGTAAAAACATGGTGTTTACAAAACATAATTTGGTAAATGGTTCCTCATTCAACCAAATGCATATGATCATGTGCCGAAATGTTTTTATCTATTTAACTACAGAACAGCAAAATAAAGTGTTGCGTCTATTTTTAGACAGCTTGGTTCCAAAGGGATATCTGGTGTTAGGTGCAAAGGAAAGTGCAATTTTTTCACCTGTTTTGGATGAATTGGAAGTAATTAATGGCAAACTCAAAATATATCGAAAGAAAAGATGATCAAGAGCTCATAAAAGTGGTACTATTCTGTGGTTCCGCAGGTGCCATCAATGTATTGGAGCGCTTTGTAAAGGACATAAATCAAGTCCCAAAAGTGGCAATAGTAGTGGTGTTACACAGAAAAACGAGCATGCAAGATCACTTGGTGAATTATTTAGGCAGTATGGTACATATGAAAGTAGAAGCAATAGAACATGGAATACATTTAGAAAAAGGAGCAATTTATGTGGCCCCAGCGGGCTATCATTGCATATTGGAAAAAGACATGACCTTGAGTCTTGATCTTAGTGAAAAAGTAATGTTTTCAAGACCTTCAGCTGATGTTTCCCTTGAGTCTTTCTCATACAATCTAGAAGACAAGTTAATTGCAATAATTGTTAGTGGTGCAAACGCAGATGGCGCGGAAGGAGCTAAATGGGTTAATAAAAGAAATGGGAAAGTAATAGTGCAAAGTCCGGCTGAAGCCTTTGCCAAAGCAATGCCAGGAGCTGTTATTGAGGCTGTTGAACAAGTAGACCATATTGTACCTGCCCATGAAATTTACAAAACCGCCGCTAAATATTTTTAAGATGGAAAAAGCGAAAATTCTTATTGTCGATGATTTAGCGGAGAACTTATATTCTTTGGAGCACATCATTGAAAAGGAAGACCGGGAAATAATTACCGCCACTAGCGGAAATGAAGCTCTAAAATTGGCAAGGTTGCACGAGTTTGCATTGGTGATTACCGATGTCCAAATGCCCGAAATGAATGGGTTCGAGTTTATAGAGATTTTTAGGGGAAGAAAGAACACCAAAAACGTTCCGGTAATTTTCGCAACAGCAATCAATAAAGAAAAAGAATATGTTATAAAAGGATATTCAGAAGGTGCAGTTGACTATTTATATAAACCTCTTGATCCAAGTATTGTTTCAGCTAAGGTAGATATTTTTGTTACCCTTTATAATCAAAAAAGAACCTTACAATTACAATATGAAGAACTTGATGCGCTGAATCAGCTTAAAAACAAGTTCCTTGGAATGGCTGCCCATGACATTAGAAACCCATTGGCCATTATCGAGTTTTATTCCAAATCTTTAATTGGTGAATTAAAACCAATCCTGAAAGATCCAGCCAAAATACAGGAACTAGAGAACATTTTTGTTTCCACAAAATTTGCCCAAAATCTGGTCAATGACTTTTTGGACATTAGTAAAATTGAGTCTGGAACTATTGAACTGGAAGAAGAAATGGTGGATGTAACCCAATTTATAGAAACGAGTATTCAATTTAGCCAGGTTTTTGCTGACAAAAAGAACATCAAACTGGTAGGCGAAATTGAAGTTGGAAATCTTAGAACCGCTTTGGATAAAAACAAAATGAACCAAGTTCTCAACAACCTAATTACCAATGCGATAAAATTTTCGCATGAAGGAACCTCGGTATACTTGAAAACCATTCAGAAAGAGGGCTATTTACATATTTCCGTACAAGATGAAGGACAAGGTATCCCAGAAAGTGAAATGAGCCATTTGTTCGACCCCTTTACCAAGACTTCGGTAAAATCTACAGCTGGGGAAAAAAGTACTGGACTTGGATTAATGATTGTAAAAAAGATAGTGGATTCACATGATGGGGAAATAAACGTAACCAGTGAAGTTGGCAAGGGATCATGCTTTAATATTGAGATTCCAATTAAAGTATTGAAAGAACCTTTGGAGCCAGTGTCCAATCTGATCAAGAGCTTTGAAGCTGAAAAAAATGATAAGAAATTGAATATTGTTGTTGTAGATGACGATATTTTAATGCGTACACTTTCGGAAGTAGTATTCAACAAAATTGGAGGTAATATTACAATGCTAGAAGATGGAGCAGATTTACTGGAACAAGTGGAAGCCATTGGTCCAGATTTAGTTTTTACGGATATCAATATGCCAGGGGTAAATGGATATGATTTGACCAAGGAGATGAGAAACAAGGGTATTGACATTCCCATCTTTGGATTGACCGGGTTTATAGATGATGAAGTCCAAAACCTTTCCAAAAAATCAGGAATGGATGGTATTTACGAGAAACCTCCCGTTGAAAATCTACTTAAAAACTTGATTTCAGAGATTTATGAGGAACGGCTAGGGTAAATTAAGATTGAATAAATTACCCAAAGATTTTGCTGTTGGTTGATCGCTACTGGATTATAACCTGTAACTGTTTGTATAGAAGGCTAGCAGATATCTTTAATAGTACTCGTCAGGTATTTGTGAATTTACTAAGGAATAAACCTTGAACAATTTAAAATCAACCAAGAACACTACCCAATTTAAACATGGGCAAATACATTGCCACCAAAATTACTCCAACACAAATTCCAACCACAAGAATTATCATTGGCTCCAATAACGTACTCAATAACTTGGATTTTTGCTGTACTTCAACACTGTACTGCTGGTTTAACCGCTCAAACATAAATTCCGTTTGATTGGTTTCTTCCGCAACTTTGACCATGGATATCATCTTATTACTAAAAACATGATTTCCTTTAAGACTATTACTTAAACTTTCACCTTGAAGAATTTTATGACTTACACTATCCAACGCATCTCGCAGCGGATAAAAATCTATCATTTTCCCTGCAAGTTCTATGCTGTTCAATACAGGAACTTTTGAAGCGGTAAGCAAACTGATCGCTCGGGTAAACTGGGCCAAATAAACTGCTTTAAGAAAATTCCCCACATAAGGAATCCACATCAAAAAATAATCCAGCCTTTTTTTGAACCAATCATTTCCAAAAAGCGCTTTTCTTAAAAACAAAGAGCCTAATATTAAGAGTACCATCCACCAACCATAGTCTTTAATGAAATCTGACACAGCCACAATAAAGCGGGTAATCCAAGGCAATTCCACATTGTTTTGTTCAAAAATGTCCTGGAACATGGGAACCACCAACCTAAGCATAAAAATAACCACCAGCACAGCAGTTACAAGAATAATAATGGGATAGGTAAGTGCATTGACCAGATTTCTTTGTTGTTCATTTTTTTTGGCAAAAAATGAGCCTAACTCTTTCGTAATGGTAGTAAGGGTTCCTGACTCCTCCCCTATCTTCAAAGAATAGTATTCATATTCGGTAAACTCTTTTTTATCTTTTATCGCTTCAGAAAAACTACTCCCTGAAAGTAAACTTTCGCCCAAATCATTAAACAGGTTTTTTTGTTTTTCCTTTTTCTGTCCTTCCTCGATAAGTCCCAAGGATTCTTTAAGCGTAATTCCAGCCTTTAAAAGCACGCTTAGCTCCGTATAAAAATCTTCTTTTTTCTTGTTGGAAAATGATTTTCCAAATAAGGTTATTTCCCTTTCAAGAATTGATGGTTTCTGCTCTTCTTGGGCATCATCGGCTTTATGTGCCTTATCAACAGCTATGTTTTCTAATTTAAAGCCCATATCAATTCATAAAATCGGTTGCTGAATTCTTTTTATGGACAAAGAGTGTTTTGGGAACTTCATCAAATTTAGTGAGCTCAAGAGCATCTATTAGGCCATTGCCCACCTCTTCCCCTTTGTAAAACACCTTGCCAATGGTCAAATCAGTGTAAAGGGTATCCCTGTCACGTAAAATATAGCCTTTATAAAACCGGTACGCTTTACCATCTACCTCATTACTAAAAGACAGTGCTTGCGCTTTGGAGGAAAACTCAACTTGGGCATATGAATTAAAATCGACCCATAGTGCCTGTTGTAAAAGGTTATCAGTGGTTTTTTCTTCGTAATTGTCTTGAATACCCAACATTTGTCTTTGTACCAATCCCAAAACAGAAAAAGCCAGTCCCACTACAATAATGGTCAGTAATAACACAACCAACATTTCACTTAAGGTGAACGCCGCTATTTTTTTAGAGGTTCTTGGCATAGTGGATTTTTTGTTTTATTGAGCGGGAACTTGAAGCCACTTTTTCAACAGCTTCAATCTGCACCATATTTTGAGTAATACTGATCGTGATATCCCATGTCTTCCACTCCTCATAGTACGGAAGGTTTATCTTTTGATTGACATATTGATATTCCAATTGATTCAAATGTGATTTTATCGGTTGCAAATTACCCTTTACTTGAGCTGAAAAAAGAGAATTCAAAATAAGGCTGGAAAGCATAAAAATGACCACAATAAGTACTGTGGCAACCATAGTTTCCATTAAGGTAGAAGCTTTCAGCTTTTTTAGTACAACCATTTTGCTACTCTTTTTTCTTTATTGAACAACAAACCTGCATACTCCATTGACAATAGGCTTGCGTTTATGGTGCCATTGAACAAATGGTTTTGGTATACACTTCCATTCTCTAGGGCTATAAAGGCATCCGTAGTCACATTTCCGATTACGTCTCCCTTGAGTTCCAGGTTCTTCTCACAGTATATTTCCCCAAAGACTGAAGCATTTTCCGCAATCGCTATCTGTGGAAAAAAAATGCTCTCTTCCGAGGTTTCAAAATAGGCTACAATCCCCTTGATCATCGCTCCTTTTTCAATACTAATGTTTGCCTCTCTTTGCTCTTTTGGATTTGTTGCATTCCCTCTTTCCACCACTAAAGCAGATGGATAGTCCAACACCACACCTTTTCCAACTTTAATTTTATCTAAAGTAATTGCCTGAAGGGTACCCTTAAACTTATTCTCTAAAGTAATTTCCGGTGCCACTAGGACAATGTCTTTGATATAGCAATCTGCACTGACTATAATTTGCTGTGTTGCTCTTACAATAATATTTCCACGTAGGTCAACACCAGATAGTCTAAGCACGTCCCCGTAAATGTATTGCGTAGGGGATTCAAATGAATTTGAAAGCCTTAAGTTCCTGGAAAGTCGTACTGCATTTTTTCCAAATCTTCCTGTTTCTTCAACCAATAGCCTTTTTAGATGATTTTTAAGTTCAGGATTTAGTGCTGGTAAGGTGGTTGAACTGTTTTTTAGGTTTCCATAGACGGGAGAGGTAAATTGATGAAATCGGCCACCAATGGTTCCCGGTCGTATACCTTGTTTTGGTAAGTAAGCATTTCCTGTTATCTTGGATTTTCCCGCAATGATCATAGGCCTATTCTTGTCTTTGAGGTACAAAGCCGGAAAATCATTCTCTACTCCCCCACCTACCAATGCGGTTTTCAGAAATCGGGTTTTTCCAAATTGGGATACTGTAGCATACTTTTCAAAAATGCCCCAATATGATTTTATAGAGGTTACCTGAATGTCATCATCCAGTTGAAAATTCAGTTGTACCGAATCATTGATAGGCATTTCTTGTTGTATGGCATATTGAAGCCCTAAATCTGCTTTTTTGATTACCTCAACGGTTTTGGATGTTTTTTTATCAAAAAGAGAATGGGTCTTGTGTAACACTACAAAGGTCAACAAAAGCACTGCGATTACGGTACCTATAAAAAGTACAAATTGTAATGCACCGGCCTTTATCTTTTTAATTTTCGGCATTTTGCAATGGTATTGTTTTTACAATTCCCTTGTAACGCACTCTAATGCCTTCAGATGTTCCACTTATCAAGCTGACTCCTTTGTTCTCATTCCTCTTTTGCATTAAATATTGGGTGCCATCTATAGTTACAAAATAGATGTGGTCCTTGTTTTGTTGCCCGCTTATCAGGCCTGTGTAGTTAATGCTGGGAAATTGAACGACTGGCTGCTTGACCTTCTTTGTTCTTTTTTTATTGGATGTGGGCATAGTTCCCAAGAAGGGATCCCTATAATCCGCAACAATACTAAAAGTGTCTCTTTGAACGACCTTTTTGGGTTTAAAGTTTATATTTTCTGCAAATACAGGTGCCTGTGGTTCTGGGGAAAGCGTACGAAAAACTTTAATTCCAATAACACCCCATATTATTAATACGAGCCCAATCAATATATATGTCTTTACATTTTTGCTCAATTGTTTATGGTAAAATTAAAGGTGGTACTGACATCACTTTCGTTGCCAGCGGCATCATAAGCGCGAACGACCCAGTAGAACGTGCCAGAGGCCACATTTGTCGTATACGCTTTATTGGCGCCCAAGGCCTTGGTCGTTAAACTTTGTAAGCTCTCATCAGAAAAGATAAAAATACTGTCCCGTTCCGCTGTTCCCGGAACATCTTCCCTTGTCCATGAAAAATTTACTGAAGCCTCCGTCTGCGAAGCCCCATTTGCAGGAGTTACCAATTGGGGTGTATTGGGCGGGGTTATATCCAGATTCTCATCTCCGTCCACCAAAAAATTACTCAAGGTATATCCGGTTTCATAATCGCTGTTAAAAGCCTTGACCCGCCAAGCGTAGGAACCATTCAATAGACTTTGGTCCAAACGCGTATTTACGATTCCCAGGGAATCTTCAGTGATAATACTATCCATTACAATCTGAACCGTGTTTTCAAAATCCGGGCTTGCAATTTGAACCCTGTAGGTTGTGGCATCAGCTATGGTCTGCCAATTAAAACCCACAGCATTGATGTTCAACACACTGCCTTCCGCTGGAGCCAAGATGGGAACGGTTTGGTTAGAGATATCAGGAACTTCCAAAATATCCTCGCAACTCCATATCATAGTCATAGCAATGATTGAGATTAACAATAATTTTTTCTTCATTCCACTAGAATTTGAGGTAGGATCTATTGTCATTTACCTTGGATGCTTTTAAGTAGGTACCCTTAGGGCATTTTTGACCTTCAGAAATCAAGTTTTCTATAATCATATTGTGGTACTGATCTTCTCCCCAGCAAAAATTCGCGTATTGATAATCAAAGACATGGAGTTCGGAGAAAAAGTAGTGCTTTTCAAATTCACCATTAATTACCACTAAAATAATATTGTCGTATGCATCTTTTTGCAATTGGATGGCCTCTGCCTGTAAAAATCCCGGCATTTCAACTTCTGGAACAGTGATGTTCAGTCCGGTTACCATTTTGTACCCATCATCATTGGAAATATAGGATCTTAGGTCATCATGCTGTTCGTTGTTCAATAACTGGGTAAGACCCAGCATATCCAACAATTGTAACCGTAGGTATTTTGGTTTGTAGGGCAGCGAATCGTTATAGGATATGCTGTTGATTTTCCCCGCTTGCTCCATATATTTGGCATAGGAATAATAGCTTGTTTTATTAAATGGAAGCTGTTTTACATCAACTTTGAGCACGGACCATTTGGGAATCCCAATCTGTTCTGCTGCAGTGTACCATATATCTCCCTTGGTTTTGACCAAGGTACCCAACTCTGGAAAACTCAGTAACGATTCTTGCTTTTCGGCCTTATAAGCACCACAGCCCAGCAAAAAAAGTACGCCATAGGTGGTCAATACCCATGTACTAAAATACCTCATCTTATATTTTTATTTCTTAGTTCAAGGTAAAGAAAATATAGGTTTTTATCAGCGTAAATTCCTATAATATTTGTAAATTTTTGATGAAATAATAGTTCTATTCATACTATTGGGATTTTTGGGATTTCTCAATCGGGCAAAGCCCTCATTCCGAAATGACACTCCTTACTTTTTTTGTCATTCCGAATCGTATGGAATGCGTGTGAGGAATCTCACTGCTATGTGGCAGATTTCTTAGTAGTTGCTCTTCTTTGAAAAAGATAAATTGGTTGCGATGTCATTTCGACCGCAGGGAGAAATCCTAACATGGGTTTTCCAGATTTCTCAATCGATGCTTTGCATCTCATTTCGAAATGACGGGATTGGTCTTTGTCATTTCTAGCTAAGTGAGAAATCTAAACTGCTCTCTCCTTCATTTAAAAACCAAAAGCCACAACAGCATTGCTATGGCTTAATCATTATACTATTCTTTTTATGTTGCCGCCACTAGTCGCATTTTACTTAGTATTATTTACAATTTTATTGTATTGTTTACCATATTGGTAAGTTTATATAGCTCCTTTTTGGGCTATCGTGGATACCACACCAACAAACATAAAAAGGGTAAATAGTAGTTCTCTTTTCTTCATCTTTAATTTTATAAACGATAGCCCAAACCAACCTTAAACAGGTTCACTTGCCTATTAAAATCAATATCCTCCAAACTCCCAAAAGCTGAAATTTTGATATAGTCATATTGAGCCACAACAAAAAGCCCTTTTACAATGTCTATGGAAACCGCCGCATTTATATTTGGACCATTGGTATTGTCCTTTACCTTTTCAGTACGTCCAGGCTCCAGAGCATTCTCGGTACTGAAGGTGGCAAAGCTGTACCCTCCACCAACCTGCACCCTCAATCTGCCCACATGCAATTCCCCAAAAAGCCGGGGCTGAACAAAACGGGCATTGATATCTGGTTGTGTGGTAAAGTTTTCATTTTCAAATGCATAAAAGCTAGCATTGGCAGAAACCCCAAAATTTAAAAACTCACTGTTTGCAAACCGGTATTGCGCCCCTACATCTATGTTACCCGTATAGTTTTCCTTAAAATAAGTATCGCCAAACGGCAAAGGATAGGACAACGCCGCTGAAAACTTCCCTTTTTGGGCCATGACGGACATACTTATCATAAAAACGAATGCTATTAGTTTAATTTTCATGGTTTTAGGTTTTTTCCGTTAAAGTTTTTTCTCTTTTATAAATTGAAATACATTTCTAGTGGCCTTACCGCCACTAGTCATAGACTAGCGGGAGCGGGGGGCTACGCTCAGTCGAAATGAAAAATTGGGCTCGATGTCATTTCGACCAGAGGGAGAAATCCCATGGTTTTTCTAGATTTCTCAGTCGTTACTCTCCTTCGAAATGACAGGGTACACAGCCAAACTTTTAAAATACTTTACGCTCCTATCCTATTCAGGCTTGCTTACTCTTCCCGCAACTAGGTACAATCTAGCGGGAGCGGGGGTCAATCAAAAAATTCTACGGTATTTTTATATTGTTCATACTTACCAAGGTCTATTCTACTATACTCGGGGTTTTTAATGGAATAATAAACTTCAAATTCTTCCCCTACGCATCCCTTTTTTCCATTATCACAACTGAAAGGACTAATGCCTACTTGACCGGCATATAGTTCTCCATTGACATAATATTCGTACCTAACTCCAAAGCTAGCTCTACCATGTTTTAAAAATTTTGTTATTCTTCCAGTGATTTGACCCTCATTTAGTTTTATATCTTTTTGCTTATAATATTGAAAAACAATACCTCCCAAAATAACTACAACTATAATGGCTAAAAATATCCTACCCCTATACTCTTCATCCTTTAATTTGTCAATTCCCGATAATTTCATTTCCTAATAATTTAGTTCCTGTCTGCCCTGCTAAAATAAAGCTATTTCTCATTACCTGTATAGATCCATTATTTCCTAGTAAACTAGAAGTACCTTGCAAATTACTATGAATACTGCTATTAGCTCTACCCACAGTGAAATTCACGGCCGCTGCTTCATATGTAAAAATATCAAAGCCTTCATTAATGGAATACTCATATGCGCTTCCAATAAACTCAGAACCTAAATTTGATGCGGGGACGGACGCGGCAATTCCAATCAAATTCACCTCATACGGATTAAAATTATTCGCTAAAAGCTCAGTACCTGTTTCAAACAAAACTCTTTGACCAAAACCTTTTGTAGAAAAAGAAAACAGCCCCCTTTTTGCTAATGCGGAAAGCCCTCCTCTTGTTATCAAACTAGCACTAAGGGTACCACTTGTCGTTGCCAAACCTAACCCTCCAGTTCCAACAGTAAGCGCAACTCCATTCGCCTTTTGAAGAAATTCTTCTCTTCTTTTCAAATCGGATGTCAAAGCATTCAATACATCTTGCTGTTTATTTAATTGGTCAAGATAACTGTAATCAGGACCTTCCTTGGAATCGATTCCTTGTAAAAAATTGGATAAATCATTGAAAAGGCTATTAAAAAAAGGTAGGAGTCCTGGGGGGTCATTGTCTTTACAATTACAATCTTGTCCACCATCAGGGTCGATTCGACTTATAGGGTTATTCCCCATCCCCAAATACGGGTTATTGTACTGCCCAAACGGATCAGTTGTGAGCCACCTACCGATTCTAGAGTCCCAGAGCCTTAACTGAAAAGCTTCTTTCCCCGTCTCTGGGTCCTTTTCCTGCCCTTGGAAGGCATATCTATAACCCTCTGCACCCAAAAGTGAGCGTCCTGGCATTGGCATGCCAAAGGGATAGTAGTCCGTAAAGCCCTCTTCCTGCGCTGTTGTGCCGTTTTTGGTAAACACCGCCCGTACATTGCCCAGGTGGTCTGTGAGTTCGTAAACGTATAATCTGTTCTCGACTGCGCTCGAACTGACATACGAGACACCTATACGACCACCACCATAAATGGGCTGTTCCGCCAAGGCCATACTACCACCGGTATTGTTATAAATGGCCAGTACCTGCCCGGCCACATCACGTACATAATAGGTGCTGTACTGCAAGGCCCCATTGGTATAGGTTTCCTTTTTTATCCTATGGTTTCTATCGTTGTAAAAGAACTTCACCGCTGGCTGGCCTCCTTGTTGTACCTCGGTCACCAAGCCACTGGCATTGTAAAGATAATCAATATCTTCGGTATTGTTGCGCACCAATTGCCCAATGGCATTGTACACGTAGTTGTCCCCATCTTGATCATCAATATCATCCGCATCTGGGGCATCACCCACGGCATCGTCTACCCGCAATAGTTGGTTGGGGCCATCCTGTGGGTTACTTTTGTAGGTATAATCCAAATCGTCCATGGCATTGGTGCCTGTTTGTGAGCCTTTATTACGGGACAGGCTTTGTATGTTACCATTGGCATCGTAGGTAATATTGCTTACATCATAGTCATTCGCCCCATAGACTATAGTGGTGCTGCCGGTGTCTATAAACACACTTACCTCACTACCATTTTGTGCTTCAAAACCCGGTAAAAGCGTTACGGACTGGCCCGCCTTAAGCTCCAGAACCTCCCCGCTTGCAACCACATCGGTACTGGTCACGTTGGCCTGGGGACTGCCCGTTGCCGTTCCAGAGGCCTCAAAATCTGCCCCGGTCATCCAGTAGTTCTTATCATAGGTATAGCTATAGCGATGTTCGCCTCCTATTATGGGTTGATAGGCATTGTTCCAGCGCGTGCTCTTTATATTGCCATTAAACTGATCCGTACCTCCGGCATTGGTGGTCACCGGGGTTGGGGTATTGGTCCGTTTGTAATCGTTGTTGTGGTAATCCAGGGCCATTCCAAAAAGGTCGTTGGTATCGCCCCCTGGGTCGTTGGTGGGGTCTAGCGTAGGGTGGTTAATGGCCTTTAGCTGGCCCGCCAAGTTATAGACATAATCTATTCCCTGTACCCCTTCTGCCAGTTCTGTACGCCTTAGACTGCCATCCTCATGATAAAAATAACGCGCGTGTTCTTCGTATGTGCTATTATCTGGTGAAGTTTCCACCAAAGTTAATTGGTAGGCAGCATCATAGGTGTATCGATGTACAAACTGATCGGTTTGATCCTTTTGATAGAGGACTTTGGTAACAAGACCGGAAACGGGGTCGTATTCATAGTCTATGGTCTTTGCACCCAGACCTGTAATATTTTGGGCCACCCATTGTACCCGGCCATAAATGTCGTAGCTATAATAGGTGCTACTGTTATCGTTTGATGTTTTGGCCACATTGCCCGATAAAAAAGCGGGGGAATGATACGCGACCGGTAGGCCCAAAATACCTGAAAGTTCAGAGGTATCGACAAAATCATATTGTGTTTGGATCACCCCACGTTGAGAATACGGATCGGTACTTGATGCATCTGCATCTACATAGTACAAAGAGGCAGAAATTTCCCCTGATTCCACAGGTCTTGCCTGCGCATCATAGTCAGTATAGGAAATCCATCCGTTGGCAAGGGGGCTGTAGGGGTCATTACCAAACTCCAGTTGCTTGCTGTTTTGCGAAAAACGTATCTGACCATCTTCCCTATACTCAAACCAAGCGGTACCTTCATCTGGGCTAGTGGTCTTGATCAACTGTCCCAATGTGTTGTACTCGTAGGTGGTCACTGGTTTTTCCGCTTTGGTATTGCCAAGGGGCTGGTACGAAGCCACCAATCTATTGGCTGTATCATATTCGTTAAGGCTATAGTCATAATAATTCACTTGATGGCTTACCGTATAGGGAGTTGCAGGTTCTTTTACCGTAAAGGCCACTCTATAAAAACCTGCTGGTAATGTGCTTGTTCCAAAGACCTGTTCTTCTGAGGTGAGGTCATAGATTTGATAGGATTGACCATCCAGTGGTCCACCGCCACCCAAGGTAATTCCGGTACACCCTTGGGGAATATGAATATCCACATAGCCTTGGGAGCCAACCTCTAAAGTAACCCCATATTGTAACTGAGCAGGGTTTTCCTCATTGCCACTGCGTGCGGCGGCCAACACCCTACCATCCGTATCCCTAAAGACCACGGTTTCTATCCCATGGACATCTCGGTTTACGGTCTTGATAATTCGCCTGCTCGAATAGGCAATATCGTTAAAGGCCGAGCTATGGGCGAGTTCGCCCCCGGAAGACATCGTAAAAGCATAGGTCTTTGCCCATTCTTCGGTTCCGGTTTGATCAATTTTATTGCCCCCAAAGGCCGTTAGTACTCCACCTGGATTTAAGGTGCTGTATACCGTACGCGAAAAAGGATAGTCGGTTTGATCTTGGTACGGATTATCTGTATTGTCCTCGCTGTAATACCAGCCCAAAGTGTTCTCTAAATTGGCCACCGTTGATGGATTCAAAGGGTCTTGATAATCGGTAAGGGTGTAGGGCACATTGACCGCCTGCATCACAAAATCTTCCTTAAAATTGAACTGGCTTCCAGAGGTAATTGGAGACGAAAGGGTCTGCAGGGCGGACCGATCAAAGGCATCGCGCAACACTGCGGAAGCCCAGGTCTCATCTGTTCTTATGTTCCAGCTTTGGGTCTGCTCCAACAGCCCAAGACCATCATAGAATTGTTTGCCCGCCGCTATCTGGTTTCCTGTAAGGTCGTAGGAACGGCTAGTCACCGTATTATGGGTGTCCTCCAATAGAGTAGATACAGTAACTTCTATGGGCCTTCGAGTAAGGGTAAGTCCTGTGACAATATCGCTTGTTACCTCGCAATGGTATATACCCGCGTCGGCCAAGGTAGCATTTTGAATGAGGTAGGTAGCACTGTCCGGTGCCCCGGCAATTGGGGTGCCATCTTTAAACCATTGGTAGTGATTTGCCGAACCGGTAACATCTGTAGTCAGCACCAAACTTTCCTCTACGCAGACGACATGGGTTTCTTCCTCATTGACTTCGGCTTGGGGGGAATAAGAATAGGAACCTATCGTGCCTAAATAAGATATATGTTGATTTTCAAAATCCCCAAAAACCAATGAATTATTGCAAATTCCCAATGTTAACCTTACAATTCCAATGAAATTTGGCAAGGGTCCAGATAGCTGATTATTGGACAAGTCTAGAATGTCCAGATTACTTAGTTGATTTAGGGTAGAGGGGATTTGGCCTTGTAGATTATTATTATCTAATCCTAGTTCTATTAAATTGGAAAGATTACCTAATTCTGCTGGAATATTTCCAGAGAATTGATTATCATTTAGTTTCATGCGCTCCAAATTATTTAATTGACCCAGTTCAATCGGAATAGTCCCTGTTAGCTGATTGTTATAAAGATGTAATTGGGTCAAATTACCAAGTTGGCCAAGTTCGGCAGGAATAGCACCTGTTAGCTGATTGTTATAAAGATATAATTGGGTCAAATTACCAAGTTGGCCAAGTTCAGCAGGAATATTCCCAGATAAGTTATTATTATCTATACTAAGACCGGTTAGACTTGATAAATTTCCTAATGTACTTGGAATATTTCCAGTTAAGTTGTTATCGTTCAAAATGAGCAAGGAAAGACTTGGAAAATTACCAAGTGTAGATGGGATTGAACCTGTTAAAATGTTTTCATTTAATGCGAGTGTTTTAAGGTTTATCAAGTTACCTATAGAGCTCGGAATGTTGCTTGACAAATTGTTTCTTGAAAGTATAAGAAATTCCAAAGATGTTAAATTTCCAAGAGATGCCGGAATACTACCGGCAATCTGGTTATTACGAAGATCGAGGCCTCTCAGATTTGTTAATTGACCCAGTTCAGTTGTCAGGGTTCCGGATAAATTATTGTCCAATAGATATAATCGGATCACTTCCCCATTTTCGACCGTTACCCCATACCAATCACAAGGTTCGTCGTTAACAATATCCCAGGTATTGGTCCAATTGGCCCCGTTGGTGCTATTGTAAAGGTCCAAAAGTGCTTGTTTTTCAGCAGCGGATACCCCACAAGTGGGGGCGGTTACGCTTAGGGTAATATTATTTCTGGTTAATTGTAAACCACTTGCACTAGTGACCACACTGTTAAGTGCTCTAAAATAATAAACCCCAGCATCAGTTGCGGTTGCATTGGAGATAACATAATCTTTACTAGTGGCTCCTGCAATGGCCACCCCATCCTTATACCATTGGTAACTATTGTTAACGCTGGTAAGATCATTGGAGGTTAAGGTAATGGAGCCATTTTCAACTACAGTCATTGTTTCTTCTTCATCAACCTTTGCTTGTGGGCCGTATATAAAAGTTGGAATAGAAATTAATGTGTTAAATGAGTCTTCTAAATTGCTAAATATAAATTCATTGTCTTGAATGTTAACCGTTATAATTCCAGGGGTGTTTACTAAATTCATGGCAAAATTACCTGTTAACTTATTCTCGTCCAAGTAAAGGCTTACAAGGCTTGAAAGATTGGTGAGTTCCACAGGTACTTCCCCGCTAAGTGAATTTCGGGTTAAAGTAAGGCTTGCCAAGTTTGCCAGATTTCCAAGTTCTTTAGGGATGGGACCAATAAGATTATTAGCGCTAAAAGTGAGAAAGGTTAAATTAGAAAGATTCCCAACTTCCTCAGGGATTTCTCCACTAAGGTTATTGCTAGACATCAGTAGGTGGGTTAAGTTTGTAAGGTTTCCAATTGTGGCTCCAATAATACCATCTAGCTGATTGTTATTTAAACTTAACATAGTTACATTCCCATTTTCGACCGTCACCCCATACCAATCACAGGGCTCGTCGTTAACAATGTCCCAGGTATTGGTCCAGTTGGCCCCGTTGGTACTGTTGTAAAGATCCAAAAGTGCCTGTTTTTCCGCTGCGGAGACCCCACAAGTGGGAGCGGTTACGCTTAGGGTAATATCGTTTCGGGTCAGGGTGAGCCCCGTGACCACGGAGTTGGTGGCCTCAAAATGATACACCCCAGCATCCGTTGCTGTTGCATTAGAAATCACATAGTCCTTACTGGTTGCACCGGAAATGGCTACTCCGTCCTTATACCATTGGTAGCTATTGTTGGTACTGGTAAGGGCTGTGCTGGTCAGTGTAATGCTGCCATTTTCTGCTACCGAAAGCGTTTCTTCTTGGTCTACCTTGGCTTGGGGTGAATAGTTGTAAATAGATAAATTGGAAAAATAGGTTGGATGTTCGGCTTCAAAATTGGAAAAGAGAAAGGCATTGATGTCTATTTCTAATCTATTTAGGGAACTGCCTGTGAAATTAGGAACATTGCCACTAAGCAAGTTATTTCCCAATATCAGAAACGTTAAATTATTCAATTGGGAAAGCCCTGAAGGAATGGTTCCTGAAAGTTGGTTTCCTGATAATCGAAGTAAAAAAAGATTTGATAGTTGGGATAGTTCTGTTGGGATGGTTCCGGTAAGTTGGTTGTTGGCCAAATCCAAATTTGCAAGGTTGGATAATTGGCCCAAAGCGGTAGGGATTCCACCGGAAAACATATTGTCATATAGATAAAGGTTTACCAATCCAGTCAGTAATGACAGGTTTGAGGGGATTGCCCCTGTGAAACTATTGTCCCATAATGATAACAAGTCCAAATTGGTGAGTTGTCCAATTTCCGTGGGTAAACTACCGGATAATTGATTGCGGCTGAAGGTCAATTTTTCCAGATTTGTGAGCAAACCAATTGAGGTTGGGATTGTCCCTGACAATTGATTATCATCAAAATCTATTCTGGTCAGCCCACTAAGGTCATCAATACTTTGTGGGATTGTCCCGGATAAAAGGTTGGAACTTAAATCCAGTTCAGTAACAACATCATTGACCACGGTCACCCCATACCAAGTACTTACTACTGAAGAGGTGTTCCAATTGGTATTATTGGCCCAGCTAGCACCATTGGTGCTGTTATAAAGGTCTATAAGTGCCTGGCGTTCCGCTGATGACACATCTTGGGCATGGGTCACATTGAGGACCATATGAGCTGCAAGGCCTATGAGTAGAAATTTTAATTTTCCCATTGGATTAGTTTTTTGGTTAATTGGTTTCGTCTGCACTGTATTTGTAGGTATAACTATATTCTTGGCCCTTTTTAAAGCCTCCACTTCCAGCTCCACTATAATCCACAACTTCATTCCGGGTCTCTTGTAACCTGCCTGCCGTATCATACACGTATTCAATGCCCAAATTATTGGCTCCAAGCATGTGGCTTAGTTCGCCCAAGTCGTTGTACACATAGCAACTCATTGCGGATGCAACAGGATGCAGCCTAAAATCGTCGACATGGACTGCATTGCCCGATTGATTGGTCAGTTGCACGGCAGTGGCCATGGTGGCATCAAAATAAAAACTGAGTTGTGTCCATTGCCCGGCCCGCACCACCTCATTGGCCATATAATTGACCGAGGCACCACCAACCTGTAAGTTCAAGGCTGGAGGACTATCGGCAAGCACCCATACAGATGCCTTAAACCGTTCTTGCGTCTCAGGCACCAGATTGAGCACAAAACTATTTCCTCCAGAAGCTATATTTACAGAACTTGTCCCCGTGTGGGCTTGGGAATTGTCAACAGTCCCGGTGCCCAGGGTAACCCCTCCGCCCAAATCGGTTCCAATGCTTTCCTCTGCTCCAGAGAAGAAGAGTTCGTTATAAGCCGCATTCCCTGCTGCAACAAATCGGTGGCCGTCTGCCCCTGTTTTGCTGGAAACGTAGTTGCCATTAAGATCTCTACTTTCCAAAGGCATGGAATAGTGGTTATATCTTGTAGTTTCGGAAATATGTAACCATTCGGAGTTTGTCTGGGACTGCCCATATCCCCATTGAAAATCTGCGGTGGTTACCTCACGCCCGTAGGTACCATTGACGTCCACTGCACCACGCCATGCCCAGCTACCCAATTTACGCCAGATACCGTCATTCGTAGTTGTTGTTTCATCTTCATACATGGTCTCGTCATGCCATGTGCTGGTACTGGCCTGTGTTGTTTGCCATTGTCCATTTACCTGTACATCGGTCAGCATCATGGCCTCCTGGGTAAGCATATTGGTATTATTAGGGTCCTCTGCCTTAGGCCCCATGGTTGGATAGACTTCATAGGCCGGAATACGCCGTTGCCGTTCATAAGTGCCATCTGCCCGTAACGTTTCGGAATTGCGGTAGCTTCCTAAAATGGGGTCTACATCCGTGTAGGTGACCGTACTGGTATGCCCATTGGCAGTATTGCTTATCGAAACCTGAGCATTGTTGTACTCACTGCGTGTGGAAACACTCAATAAACGGTTTGTCAAACTAGCACCATTACCATCACTATCCGTCCTAAATACCGATTTTAGACTATTAAAGGACTCTTGCACGTGTCCTTGTCCTTGTGCCGTCAATTGGGTTCCGTTGGTATAGGTGTAGTCTACTGAGGATAAGATATGCCCTAAAGCATTGTACTGTTTTATTCCTTTGTAGGAACCTAAAATACCCGTGTTTAGGTGTACCCCTATTTTTTTGGCTTGGGTAGTACCCTGTTCTTCGGCGGTGACCTCTGTCCAAAAAATAGGGTCTTCGGTAGGGCCACGCTCTTCGTTTTCCAACATCAGGTTCTCACTAAAGATGTTGAAAGCAGGTTTAAGGGTATGGAAATTATACTCGGTATAATCCAATATATTGTCGTTACCATCCTTGCGATATAGGGTTACATATTCATACTGCACCCCAGGGTTGGGCAACTCTGATTGGTAGGGCACAAACTGTAGCCCATCTACTGGAGCAAAAGAGGTAATACCAGATGACCGACCTGCTTTTTCATGATCGGGCGGAAAAGTATAGTCATATTCCAATACCCCCACAGAACCGGTATCCGTGGTAGTGGTTACCTTGGTAACCTTAAGGCCGCCACCTACTTCGTCTTCTGGGATTTTATTGGCAAGGAGTTTATAATTAATGGAATGCGCAGATTGTTGACTGCCAATATCTACACATTGCCCGCGGACACCTGCTTGAAATCTCGGTGATCCTTCCCCATCCTTTCTTCCATAATAATAAAGATTGGATAAGTTTGTGCTAATTGGTGAAGCATCAACATCTCCAAAATTTTGTATAAAATACCAGTTAGGGTTTACTGCGATTCCTACAGATAAAACCATTGTGTTGTCAGTAAGTATATTTTCAACAACCATTGGTGTCATAATATCGTCAACGCAAGAGAAATTGCTAATATCTTCGGGCACATCATTGATGTCTCCTGGTATATTAACCCAATTTTGTTCATCAGAGCCTATTAGTTTATCTCGTCTTTTGCACATCCAAAGATCTAA
Source organism: Flagellimonas eckloniae (assembly GCF_001413955.1). Lineage (NCBI taxonomy): Bacteria > Pseudomonadati > Bacteroidota > Flavobacteriia > Flavobacteriales > Flavobacteriaceae > Flagellimonas > Flagellimonas eckloniae. Next base: position 1,231,184 of record NZ_LCTZ01000002.1, read on the forward strand.
ATACACTTGATCCCCGATTTCAAAATATTTGTTGAAGTCAGTAACTAAGTCATTATCGATACCAGAAAGGTTTTGTACATATATCTTATAATCCCTATAACCGTTAAAAGTCCCGCCACACCCCCATGTCTGATTGGGATCATAATAAACAGAGAATCTTAGGTTTTCTTCCCAATATCTTCTGGAAAACGCCTCTATCCAATAATCGTCCTCTTCGTATTCAATGTCAATGGAAGCTCCTGTGGGCATCTGTATGCTCTTTAGGCTCCAACGGTCCTCATCATCATGGATATAGCCCCAGTCATCCACAAGGTCCTTTCTTGCTGAATAATACGCCGCTCTATAAGTAGGTGTGTCATCTGCCGCATTGTAAAGGTCGTCCCCCATCAATAATTTCCTTAACTCCTCAAAAGAAACGTTCTCCGCATCTCTATCGTAATAATCAAAGCGGTAGGGTGGCATATATTTCGTTCCCTGGCGTCCCCTAAACTCTACAGATTCCAACGTAAGTTTTCCCTTGTTCGGGTTCACTGGAGTAACCCATGAATTGGGGGAATTCTTAGCCAGGTCATAACTGTGGTTAAACCGTACCTCTTTTAAAATATCGTTCTGTATTCCAGATACAGCAACATCTTGTACATCTAAAATATTATCTTCCTGATGCAGCGTATAGGTATACCCATCGCCGTAGTGATTTCTGAAATCTTCGGATTGCCAATTAATCAGCACCTGATCATTCTTTGTATAATCGCTAAAACCACTGCCCAATCCTGAACCCAAATCTGGAGTGAGGCCGTCAGCGTTTTCATTGCGGACCAATAAAATTTTATCCAAGCGCAGTGTATATTCTGTATCGTAGTTAACCCCTGTTTCCCTTACATCAACATCTATCCCCATGGATTGATTGAGCCAACCCTGAGTTCCTGAAGTACCTATCTCCTCGTTTCCACCATTTTCAAAATAAAAATCCATGGCCTTTCCAACAGCATCACTCCGTATATCCTTTACAAAGAAGGCTGTATGTTCACGGGAAACAATTTTATTCAGATAGTATAACTCCTTGCGCCCAAACGAGAAGTAACCGAAATCCTCCTCATCTATTTCTCGTCTGATATTCGTGGTATAGTTACGTGCCTCATCCTCATAGGGTTGTCGCCAAGTGTAGCCATCGGACCATTTGCCATGGTCCAACCGAACCCAATAGCCATAATCATTTGGTCCTACCTTTCCATCGTTATCCACATCCACATAATCTGGTCCGGTTACCGCTGTCAACAACCAATGGGTGGCATAACGGGTATATTGGCGACTTTCTGAGACATCTGAAGCATTGTGAGGATCTTGATTGGCCGTTTTTAATAATGTTCTCTTTACTTTTTCAAATTGATAGACTGGTAAGGTAAAGTGATAGGTCTTGCCATCTGGGGAAGTAATACGATAGGCACCAATACCGTTTGGATCTACATAATTACTATCGTGCCTAACCGAAAACGGTAGCGCCTCCGGTTCTGTAACTCCGTACTGCCCTGGATAAATCTGGTCAGCCAATTCTTGATTGGTGAATACCTCTACGTATGACGGAGTAGTTGCCCTTCTATCAGGATTGGTGAGAAAGGTTCCGGTATCAGCAGGGTTATCGACCATATCGAACAACTCATCGCCGCTCAATACCACGTTACTGGGGGTTATTTTCTCCGCATTGGAAAACGTCCCATCAAAATATAGCTGCATTTGACGATTGCCTGAGCCGAAATAGCGATTTGAGCTTAATCCCGTATTATGATAAAAGACATGTTTTTTGCTATTGGCAACCTCGGAATCATTACCATCATATCCCCTATTAAAAAGTGTTACATTGTCTAATAAACGTGGTCTGAGACGACCGCCAATACCATTGGCCTGCACATCAAACATATCATAACCGGCAAAGGTGAAATTCAATTTTTCGCGGTCTGCTAGATAGTCCGTTATAAATTCCTCTTCCTGTTGCGGTAGCTCTTGCTCATATACATCCATATACGCATAGCGGTTCTGGTAATCCAAGTAGTTGCCATCTGGAAAGTTGAGGGGATTCACGCTTGCAGCCTCTGCTGAATACAATGATCCATATGCCGTATCCTTATATCCCTTACGCAAAGTGTAAGTTACTTTACGTTTTCCGAATTTTATATAAATAGGGAGGACAATTAGAGGAATTCGTGCCCCAAGGCTTTTTGTTGAAATATCATAATCCCCAGATGAAAAACTGCCCATAGATAGGCCTCCACCACCAAAACCTCCTCTTCCATTTTGATATTCCTTTCCACCGCCAGCACCAATTGAAAACATTCCCTTGGTATTATACCCAATACCCATAGTTGACATACCCGTTTTGGAATTGCCATCCGAAACAGAAGCACCAACCCCAGCAATTACCCCTCCACTTGAGGAATAGCCCACATTAGCCCCAATGTTTACAGAGGAGCCTTTTATTTGTACTCCTGCATAGGCTCCAATATAGTATTGTCCAGCAGTATTGGCACTAGCATTAATCCCCAAACCTGTTTGTGTTTGATCCAAATTAAATGTGCTCCCTAATCCAATACCAGCTTCTACCATACCCACAAGCCCCTGGTTACCGCCCCATGAGATCCCTACCCCTGCATAGCCCAATTCCGGTATTGAAGCACCCACTCCAAGTTCATAGGTTGTCTCGGCATTTTGATATGAGATAAAGTTAATGGAGGTACCGGCCTTCCAATCATCTGGCACGGCAATTTGTTGCCTGTTAATGGCCCCAGTATTCAAATACCATCCTAAGCCTGCCCATGAGGCATCCAACGTTGCAGGCACCCCTGCGTGGTACGCCATAGATATAGGAAAACCATCCACTTCCATCAAGGGAAGGGTATAGGCTAGATTCCCCGTATTCAAATTTACCATATCGGTGGCATCAATGGGTTCAAAACCTGCGACATCAGGTGAGTTTGGCCCATTATTAGATGCAAATAGAAGATTTACAGGTAAAAGACCTGTTAAAAAATTTAGTGTTAAAAACACCGCCATGACCTTATGTGAAAACTTGGTTTTCTCCATACTAGTTTTTTTATGGTTAGAGGATATTGTATTCATAGTTAAAGGATTTCATCAAAATTTAGTTGTGGCTCTATGAGGAATGGTTTTGTATGTATCTTAAATCCTACCTCACCAGTGGCAAAACCAAAATCCTGCACACTGAAAAAAAAGTAGTCCTGTTCCAATAGTTTTTTTTCTTTTGGATATACCAACAGCATATTGGTGCTTTTGTCCGTTCCATACATTCTGGGATATACATAATCTATCATGGGTATGGTATCTCTCTTTTGACTGATTAGATGTACTTTATCTCCCATCCCAAATACCAGCTGGTTGACCATGACCCCAAACTCATTCCTATTCCTCGCCGTGGCATTCAACAATTCCTGATTATTGGCACTCATACTCAAATTAAAGTAGAGGTAGTTACTGTACTCTTTTCGTAGGCTATCCACTTTTTCGTTGGAAAAACCTTCGGTGAGTTCCTGTTTCACCAACAAGTCGGTAGGCCTATAAGTAAGAGCGTAAGAAATATTTCCAATGACCTTTTCATGGTGATACCCATTTGCCTCCGTTTTAAGATAGGCGAACAGCTCTTTTTCTGAGTCGAAGGTTTTGGGTTTGCACGATACCCCCAATACCAATACAAACACAGGGGAGAGTATTTGCATTCGTAGCTTGGGCAGCCAAGAAAGTCCCCTTCTATTGAGTTTACTTGCCATTATAATCTGTATTTAGCCCTTCTAAAATGGTTTCGGTTAAATCTGAAGCATCTACAGCATACATGATGTTACCATTGCCTCCCGCTCCAAAAATTATTGGGTAGCCATTTTCCTTTCCATATTCCTTTACATAGGCATTGATATCATTTATGACCGTCTGGGTCATTTTTTGATCTTCTTCCTGTATCTGCTTCTGTATGGCCTGTTGGTAATTGTTGATTTGTTGTTGTTTGCCCTGCAGCAATTCTTGTTTGAGCTCCAACTCTTTTTTGGTCATTGAGCTTCGTTCTTTTTCATAGTCCTTCAGTTCATTTTGCCAATTCACCATAAGGCTGTCCACATTTGCCTTTAGCGTAGCTGTTTTTTTGTTAAAGGCTTCCCGCTCTTTTGCTGTGCGGTCATATCCTTCAACCAACTTGTTGATATCCACATAAACCAAATCTGATTTGGATTGTGAAATAAAAAAAGTAGCAATGCTGGCTAGTAAGGCAATTATTGAAATGGGCAATGCGAGTTTGTTCATAGGTGTAGTTCTTGGTTTTTATTTGTTGTCAATTTTGTTTTCTAGACTTTTCAAGCGTTCTTCCTGTTGAAGGATATACAGCGTAAGCTCCTCTATCTTTTCCAAGAGCAACCTGTTCATTTCACCTACTTCAATTCCATTTTCCTTAACTTCCTTGGCAGGAGGCATGTTGGGCAGATGACCCTTTTTTTGAATATACTTTCCTACTTCTTCCAAAGAAGGCAGGTCATAATCCTTTGCAAAAACATAATCTGGCCATGCCGATTGTAACTGTACCTTGAGCTCCTCGCTTATGATCTTTCCGTTTACGGCAAGTTTGTAGGTATTTGGAATAGTACTTGTACCGATACCTACATTTCCAGCACTATATGAGATGTTTCCAGAAGATTCGCTCCAGACGGTGCCTCCACCCGAAGAACCCCCAGAGCTGTCAGTTGTAACTTGCACAATATTACTGGCCACACTCTCGTTCCCGGCAGCATCCAAAGCGGTAACCGTAAAACTATAAGTGGTAGATGCGGTAAGGCCCGTGACCGTATGGGAACTTACATTGCCCAAGGTGGCCTCCAAAGCGCCATCTTTAAAAATCTTGTATCCGGTTACCCCGACATTGTCCGTGGCACCGCTCCAGGAAAGATTCGCCGTGGTCTCCGTTTCTCCATTACTGGATAGCGTTGGGACCGTTGGGACCTGAGTGTCCGTTGAGCTATCGGTTGTCACTAATATCGCATTACTGGCAACACTCTCGTTCCCGGCAGCATCCAAGGCGGTCACCGTAAAGCTATAGGTAGTGGATGAAGTTAAGCCAGTTACCGTATGTAGACTTCCACTGACGTTCACCTCAAAGACACCGTCCTTGTAAATATTATAATCGGTAACAGCTACATTGTCCGTGGCACCGCTCCAGAAAAGGTCCGCGGTGGTTTCCGTCTCTCCGGTGCTCGAAAGCGTCGGGGCCATAGGGGCTTCGGTGTCCGGAGAGGATGTGTTATTATCAATAAACGTTATTGTAAAGGTATCTGTGGTAATTACATTTAGATTGACATCTAAATATTCAACCGTAAAATAAAGGGAGCCCACAGTAGGGAACCATCCATAATATGTAGGACCTTGTTGCCCATAAGCACCAGAGGCATCACCATAATAGGCATATGGAATCGCCCCCTCAGTACGCGTATTTTCAGTTGTAATAAACCTTACTTTATCTGCAACACCGTATACAGATAAATCTGAAATTAAATTCAGACCCCCTGAATTATCAATATTCCAAGTGACATCGGTATTGAATGAGGAAATTAACGCAGTGTTGTTATCCGCATCAATAAGAGTATACGTGTAAGTGTTTTGTGCTAATGAAAGTTGGTGGTAAAATAAGCAAAAAGCAATCAAAAAAAGAGATTTATTTTTCATTTTAGTTTTAGTCAATAGTTATATTTTCTAATATTTCCAATCTTCTATCCATAGCCGTAATCTTTTGCTGTTGTTTGAGAATATACAGCGTCAACTCTTCAATCTTCTCTAACAACAGTTTGTTCATTTCACCAAGTTCGACGCCATTGGCCTCCACTTCATCTGCAGAGGGAATGTTAATCAAATGCCCTTTTTCCTGAATATGCTTTTGGATTTCCTCCAATGTTGGCAGTTTGTAGTCTTTATTGAAAACATAGTCCGGCCATGCCGATTGCAGTTGCACCTTTAGCTCTTCGCTGATGATCTTGCCATTTACCGCAAGCTTGTATTCACTTGGAATACTACTTGTACCTATGCCCACATTGCCCGTTGTATACGAAATATCTCCTGAGGATTCGCTCCAGACCGTGCTTCCACCCGAAGACCCCCCAGAACTGTCAGTTGTAACTGAGACAATATTACTGGTCACACTCTCATTACCGGCAGCATCAAGAGCGGTTGCTGTGAAACCGTAGGTAGTGCTAGCCGTCAATCCAGTTACTTGATAGGTGCTTACATTACCAAAAGTGGCCTCCAAAGCACCATCTTTAAAAATCTTATATCCAGTTACGGCAGTGTTATCGGTAGCTCCGCTCCAGCTTAAATCTGCAGTAGTCTGTGATTGACCGGTATTGGAGAGTGTTGGGGCCGTTGGATTTTGAGTGTCCGAACTCCCAGCAGTACCAAAAACCTCAACCTCTGCCAAGTGCAATGGACCAATTGAAGGTTGATATACCATTATATATCTCCCTTGTACATTAAGACCAGTTTGATCCTGAACCAAATCACTTGTTAATGTATAAAGTTCAGTATAATCATTAGGGTCAGAGCTGTTGACCAAACTAACCATAACCTTACTACCAATAAGCCTATCTTCTTGCTCTGTTGTTCCATTTCGATTATATACGACAATACGATTAATCGTGTAGGTACTTTCCAAATCGACTTTCCACCATTGATCAGTTTTGTTATAATGTGTATGCGAATATATTCCAGTACTACCATCTACTGCTCTTGAAGAAACAAAGCCTACATAAGTAGTGGATTGTTCAGTTGGTTTATTAAGTGCAAGGTTCTGGGCAAAAGCCAAAAATGGCAAGACTAATAGAATTAGCGCAAGGTTATTTTTTTGCATTCTTATATGTTTTGATTATCATCTTAAGGTCTTTCATATTTTGCTTTAGTATTTTTTGCTCATTTTCCAAAGCATCTATTCTTTTGTTCTCTTTCTCTAATTGGATTATATAAAGCGTAAGTTCCTCTATCTTTTCTAAGAGCAACCGGTTCATTTCTCCTACTTCAATCCCGTTTTTCTCAACTTCCTTGGCAGAGGGGATGTTGGGCAGATATCCCTTTTTCTCTATATGTTTTTCGATTTCCTCCAGGGAAGGCAACTCATAACCTTCCTCGAATACGTAGTCCGGCCAGCTGTCCTGGTCCACCCGAATCTCTCGGGTACGGATATTGCCATCCACGGCCAACTTATACCCTGATGGAACCGAACTGGTGCCTATAGCAACTTCGCCGGTATGGCTCAAGGTAGTTCCATTCTCAGACCATGCAGAACTTACACCTCCTGAAAGAGCATCGGTGGTTATGGGAACAGTATTACTGGTAACACTCTCGTTCCCAGCAGCATCCAAGGCGATCATAGTGAAACTGTAACTTGTAGATGCTGTTAGGCCCACTACCTGATAAGAGCTTACATTACCCAAGGTGGCTTCCAAAACACCATCTTTAAAAATTTTGTATCCTGTTACGGCCGTATTGTCTGTAGCGCCGCTCCAGCTAAGGTTAACAGTGCTCTGACCATGGCCCGTGCTTGTCAGTGTGGGCGCTGTGGGGTCTTGGTTATCCTGATTTGTAGATGGCAAATATTGTATTAAGCAAGCCTTTGTTGTAGTTGAAGAATCGTTGGTCCCATTTGAAACACCGCCTCTCCCTCTTAGGTGTATGCTGATTAAATCGTTTACACCATCACTAAAAATTTCAATAAGCAATTTTGATGCATAAATCGGAATCTGTTCTGTACCGCCCCATACATAAATGCCACTGTCTATCCATCCACCAGTACCTTCAGAGAGGGTAATCCAACTGCTACCATCAAAATAGCTTATAGCCCATTTTGTATTTGGTTGTGGTTGATTGGGATAGGTGCCTCCAAATGTTAAATAGTTAATATTTTTTGGTGTGGCCCATTCTATTTGAAAATTAAACCCATTCCCCCTCGAAGGGATCCCAAGATTAAGGCCACCAGCTACTCCGTATTCATTCCATGGAGTTTTACTTACATAATCGTCCTTAACAAGGTCGTAGAACACATCCTCGGGAATTCCCCGAGCAGGCCCTGTAATGTTACTCGTAACTGTAGCATCATTTAAAAGCGCTAAATTGATAGTACTATCTGGGGTATTCTGAGCTAAAAATATCTGACACATTAACGTGCAAAGCATAAAAGCGAAAAGTTTGTTGTTATTCATCTTTTATTTTTTAATTCGATAATTTCCTTTTTCATTGCTATAATGTAGATTGTAAGTTCCTCTATCTTCTCCAAGAGCAATCGGTTCATCTCTCCTACTTCAATCCCGTTTTCCTCGACTTCCTTGGCCGAGGGCATATTTGGCAAGTGACCTTTTTCATCAATATGTTTTTGGATTTCTTCCAGAGAAGGAAGGTCATAGTTTTTGGCGAAAACATAGTCTGGCCATGCCGATTGTAACTGTACCTTGAGCTCTTCAGTAATAATCTTTCCGTTCACCGCAAGTTTATAGGCGCTTGGAATAGTACTTGTGCCGATACCGACATTCCCGGCACTGTAAGAGATGTTTCCAGAAGATTCGCTCCAGACAGTACTTCCACCCGAAGATCCCCCAGAGCTATCAGTTGTAACTGAGACAATATTACTGGTCACACTCTCATTCCCTGCAGCGTCAAGAGCGGTTGCTGTAAAATTGTATGCAGTGCTAGCGGTTAAACCAGTAACTTGATAGGTACTAACATTGCCCAATGTGGCCTCCAAAGCACCATCCTTATAAATTTTGTACCCCGTGACGGCAATGTTATCGGTAGCTCCGCTCCAGGAGAGGTCCACCGTAGTATCTGTATTAGTTGCACTGGATAATGTTGGGGTAGTTGGGGATTGGGTGTCCGTATTGTTTGTTCCAAGTACTTCTATAGCTGAAACTTTAGGGTTGTTTGCACCTCCATCTGCCGGAAGAGAAGAAAAATAAATACTTAAAAATCCATCAGTCACACTAACAACAAAGGCTTTTTCAACAGCAGTCAAAGGGCCAATATCTGCGTTTATGTCATAGTTATCGAGTACTAATTGATTTTCCATACTCACATCGAATACTCTTGATCCAATTTCGCCACCGTGATACCATAACTCCGCGAAATGGAGAATTACATCATAAGTTCCATTGTCCACAGGTATTTCATAAGATAACGTCTGGTCTCCCCATCTTTCCGTGACATAAAGAGCATCAAGACTTTGACCATTGGTAGTAGTCCAACCACTTCCGCTCACAGAATATTGGTCGGCGAGAAAAACATCCCCGTTATGGGTAAGTTGTGGTCCACCTGCATTGACACGTAGCGATAAATTGGTCTGTGCGATTATCGATCCGCAGAAAAATAGAAATACAATTTTTAAAATAACTTTCATCTGGTTTTGATTAGGTTTGTGTTAAACTTGGACTTTTCTTATGCCAGTAGCATACTTAAGCGTTCTACTTCTTTTCGATTTCTCTTATATAATTTTGATCTTCCTTTTTTAATTCTAGAATGCAAAGGGACCAGCCCCTCAATCTTCTCCAATTGAATGCCATTTTCGGCAAAGGGAATATTGGGCGGTCCATATGCTTTGGTATCTGTGTCCAATGTAGCCTCAATATCAGGACCGTTAAATCGAGTTCTTGCCATATCATGACCAATGGATGGGGCTATTGCAACAACACTAAAAAACAAATGGCTTTGTGGGGAAAAAAAAAGTTTTTGCAATGTTTGTCCATAACTTGATATGGTTAAACAAACAGATAAGAAGGGGGTTAGAATTCTTTTCACGTTAGGTTGATTGAAATAGATGTTTGGCTACATGAAAAGTAAGAAATATTTTGTAAGATTTTTATTCGTAATACAATAAATTTTTTCTTTAAAAATTTGAAATTTTATTCTTTAAATTTATAACTATCTGTAATCCAAAAATTTGTATTCCTTTCATTAAGTGAAGACTTTAACTACATTATTTTAGAGAATTAACAATATGATAATCTTATGTTTTAAATATTAATTTCTTACACTATTTATATGAAAAAATTATCGATATATATCAGATAATATGTTGTAATTTTTACAAAAAAGTATACCTTGTACCTTCTTCTGAACCAAACGCCCAAATGAAAAGCATTCGGATTAATTCCACCATAAAGCCCATTCCCCTTAAAAAAATAAAGGCTATCAACCTGCAGGAAACCTTAATCGTACTTGCCATTATTGGCATTCTGCTATTGTTGGCCCTTCCCAACTTAATGCCATTAATATCCAAAGCGAAAAGCGTTGAGGCACAGGTACAGTTAAAAGCTATTTACAATGCACAAACTACCTATAGGTATATGCACAGTAAATATTCCGACATTATGGAGGAATTGGATTTTGAAGCGCCCAGAACAGTAAGAGAAAATGGGACCGCCAATTATATCTATGAGGTGATAAGTGCAGATAATGCCACTTTTAAGGCTAGGGCCTCCGCAATAACAGATTTTGATGGTGACGGCGTGTTCAACATATGGGAAGTGGATGAAAATGGTAACCCAAAACAGATTGTAAAGGATTGATTTTGGCTTTAAAAGTGATGCTAATGGTTTGTCTTGCAGGTATATCGTATCAGGATTTTAAGGAACGAAAAGTATTTTGGTTCCTATTCCCCCTAGCTATGCTATTGTTTGGCCTTCTTCTCTTCTTAAACACAAATGGACTAAAAATTTTTATATACTATTCCGCAATCAATGCTTTGCTTGTTACTGCAATAGTCACCATACTTTTTGTTTATACCCGGTTATTTTTAAAAAAGACCTTTCTCAACCATAGCTTGGGTTTAGGCGACATTCTTTTTTTCTATGCTTTTGGGTTGGGATTCCCCACCATAACTTTTGTTGTCCTTTTTGTAGGCTCCATTGTATTTTCCCTTCTCGTGTTTCTGTTATCGAAGAAGAGACTTGAGTTGTCCAGTGTGCCCCTAGCCGGTTTAATGGCATTTTTTCTTTTTTTTGTAGTCTTATCAAGTATCGCCTCTAAATCCACATCGCTATATGCCTACTGAAACAAGGAAAGATTTATATCTCCCTCCAACACTAGTTCAGCATATTAGTGCGGACCAAGCCTTTTTTTATAGAGTTGTCCCAAAAGAATCAATCGATGGTATTTTAGTTTTTTGGACCGATTCCAAAGCTCTTGAAAGTCTAGCTTCAGAGTTGCAAATAGTATTGGATTTTCCATTGAAGCTTGAACCACTCCCCTCCACAGAACTACAAGATTTTTTAACCGCCAATTACAGAAAAGTCGAAGCTACCCAAAATGGAGAGCTACATTATACTCCTGATTTCCTAGAAAAAATTTTGGTGAACGCAAAGGCCATTGGTAGTAGTGATATACACTTTGAGCCCTATGAAACCATATGTAGGGTACGTTTTAGATTGGATGGCAAATTGATGGAGCAATTTAGCATACCCATTCATGAGTATCCTACTATCATCAATAAAATTAAGATAAGGGCAGATTTGGATATTGCCGAAAAGCGTCTACCCCAAGATGGGCGAATTACCATGAAGTCCAACGGAAGTGAATTTGATATTCGCGTCTCCTCCCTTCCCACTCTATTTGGGGAAAAAATTGTGCTCAGGATATTGAACAAGGATACAAAATCAGTTAGCTTAACTGATTTGGGATTCAATGCAAATGAGCTTCGCAGATACAAGGAAGGGATAAAAATTCCTAATGGCATTGTATTGATCTCTGGTCCAACCGGTTCTGGAAAGACCACCACCTTATATGCCACCTTAAAACTACTGAATGACTCCAAAACCAATATCCTAACCATTGAAGATCCTATTGAATACACTTTGGAAGGGGTGAATCAAGTTCAGTTAAAAGAAAACATTGGATTGGATTTTGCCAGTGCGCTTCGAACATTTTTAAGACAAGATCCAGACATTATCATGGTTGGGGAAATTCGGGATGTTAAAACGGCAAACATGGCCATACGCGCAGCTTTGACAGGGCATTTAGTGCTATCCACCATCCACACCAACTCAGCTTGGGCCACTGTCTCCAGGCTTATTGACATGGGCATTCCGCCATTTCTGATTGCGAGTACCCTAAACTTAAGCGTTGCCCAACGTTTGGTGCGAAAGCTATGTGAAAAATGTAAACAAAAAACCGAGCTTACCGCAGATGTATTCCCTGAAGGGTTTAATCCACCTAAGGATTTAAGAGAACATTATGTGCCTGTCGGCTGTCAAGCTTGCCACCATACCGGTTATACTGGAAGAAAGGCCATTTACGAAATCATACCCATTACTGGCTCATTAACTCCCCTTATTAAAAACAATGCATTGGATATCAACAACTATTTAAAGGAGCATAACATTAGTAGCCTTAAAGACAATGCACTGCTATTGATGAAGGAAGGGACCACATCTATTGCTGAAGTATATCCATTGTTAACCACCTAATCAAATGAAAAAGAACCTACTATTGATTTTTTTATTGTATTCCATTTTCTTCTATGGTCAGGAAGAAAGCAGGATACAAAGCATAAAAAACAATCTTGAAGTACTATCAGTAGATAATCCCGGGCTTTCAGAAAACTTGAAACTTGACATCAACGTAAACAGTGTATCGCTTTCCAATTTTTTACTTGCCGTATCCCAAGTACACAAAATAAATATCAATATTGATCCCGGATTGCAAGGAATCAACATCGTAAATAATTTCTCAAACGTAACGGTGGCAGATTTGCTCGTATTCCTTTGTAAGCAATACGGTTTGGATATTAATTTTACAGGTAATATCCTCTCCATCCAAAAATTTCAGTCTCCCCCAGTGGTTGTTCCGGAAAAAGAAGTTGTTGTGGCCTTTGATGCCTTGAACAATCTTATTTCCATGGATCTAAATGGGGATACCTTGGAAAAAACCTTCCGTAAAATCATTGACATTTCCGGGCAAAATCTGTTGTACAATAATGGAATGGAAACTATTCCTTTGACCCTATACCTCAAGAATGTACCTATTGATCTGGCAATGGAAAAACTTGCGGAGACCAACAATTTGAAATATTCAAAGTCCAGGGATGGTTTTTACCTTTTTGATCGGGTCATTCAAAACAACGGGAGTTCAGGTGTCGCAAATCGAGGGAATAGGGCTTTGGGAAATAACAATTTCTACTACCAGGTATTGGATACCGTAAATAGAATATTAAATGTAGATTTCGATAATGTTCCTATTGCTGCAATTGTCAGGGACATAAGTTTAGACCTTGACTTGGATGTATATGTGGCTACTCCTCTAACGGATGCTGGGAACATCAATTTCAAAGCAAAACAAATTTATTACGATGAATTACTGACAAAAATATTTGAAAGCAAGGCTACTTCTCCAAATACTGGGAATGCTAATGTTTCGCCACGGCCTCAAAATCCCAATCGATCCCAAAACAGGGCATCACAAAATCCCCTTCCAAATACAACCACCGCAAGTTTTACATTTAAAAAAGAAAATGACCGCTATTTTTTTGGCACAGCGGACCAACTAAGCGTTCGAAAGTTGGAAGTCATACAAATGATGCATCGGTCCGTTGAACTATTGGGAGATCCCATGCAATCAGGTGGAGCAGGAAGAACAGCAGGAAGAACTGTCTCTGGGGGTGTAAATTATTTAGGGAATGGATTTCAAAATAGCAGTACAGGGTTTAACAATACGCAGGGTAATTTTGGACAAAATTCCAATAGCTCAAGAAGAATCAGTACCCAAACTAACCAATTTAACGACTATTCCTCACCCGCAGAAGCCATCGTAAATATCTTGCCAGATGATGTAGTTACCGACTTGGATGTCAAAATAGATTTTGAACTGAATAGTTTTTTGGTCAGCGGTCCAGCTGCCAATATCAATCGTTTCAAGAAATTCATCAAAGAGATAGATAAACCTGTTCCCGTGATTCTTATTGAAGTGATGCTAATTGAGGTTAGAAAGTCAGCTACAGTTGAGACAGGTATTAGTTGGGGAATTGGTGAAGAAGCTGTAACGACTACAGGTAACGTATTCCCTGAAACCGACTTAACCCTAGGTGCCAGTACTGTAAATAAAATTATTGGTGGTTTTGACGGGTTTGGCTCCTTTAATATTGGTAAGGTCGTTCCTGAATTTTTTGCAACCATTAAAGCCATGGAGTCCAATGGAAATATAAAGATTAGGTCTACACCAAAACTTTCCACCTTAAATGGCCATCGAGCCAACCTTTCTATAGGCGAAACCACCTATTATGTGGTAACCAGTCAGAATTTTTTCGGATCCCAGATACCCACTGCCTCTGAGATTCGAAACTTTCAGCCTATAGATGCACAACTCGCAGTAAGTATAAAACCACTTGTCTCGGGTAACGGCCAGGTGACCTTGGATATTAACGTAATACAGTCAGACTTCAGTTCCGAACGGATAGATGACGATGCCCCACCTGGGCTAACATCTAGGGAATTCAGTTCCATCATCAGAATGCAAAATCAGGATTTGGCAATTCTAGGGGGACTGGAGGAAAAAGTAAAAAATGACTCGGGCAGCGGTGTGCCCTTTCTGGCAAGAATCCCCATAATCAAATGGTTTTTTAGCAAGCGGATAAGAGAGGACAGTAAACAGAAACTCACCATTTTAATTAAACCAACGGTCATTTACTAGTGTTAGACTACATAAAAACATATTTTACCAAGGGAAATACCTTCTATGGATTGGAAATATATCAAATAGAAGGTACTACCCAGTTCCGGCTTTTACAAGTAATAAAAAAGAAAGGCGAGCTGGTCATTATGGATAGTCAAAGTTTTGGCGAATTGGAAATGCTTCCCTCCCTAGCCAAAGTCTCAGTTCCTATATATCTTATTTATAATACGGACAGTGTAATTACAAAACATGCAATATCCAATTTTGAAGACAGGGCAGCTGTGGAACAAGTTTTTCCGGGATTGAATTTTGAAAACTTCTTTTATCAAATTTCAAAGCTCAAAGACCTCCCTTGCATAAGCGTTGTCAAAAAACAGGATGTAGAAAATTACCTGGTACAATTAAAAAAAATGAAGTTTAATGTAGGGGGTTTTTCACTGGGTCCGTGCTCGTTAAGTATAATTGTAGACTATCTGGACAGTGATTTTATATTCACAAATACAGATAAGTTGGTCCTAAACGGTCTTTCTGATACCAATTTATCCATTTCAAAAAAAAACAGTTCTGTTTCAACATATAACATCAACGGATTGAGTGTCAAAAATACCGAGATAATGGCTTTTTCTGGAGTATTGAGTTTTTTGACTAGCAATACAATGAGAGCTTCCAATTTTAGCAATGTTGGCAGAAACCTGCAAAGCGAATTTGTAAACAGTAGGACATTTGGCATACTATTGCGTTCATCTTTGGGTTTTATATTATTGCTCTTACTCTCAAACTTTCTGTTGTTCAACTTTTATTTTGATAGGGTTCAATTGTCAAAAGAAAACTTGGCCTTTAAAAATGAGAACAAAAAGAATCTAACCATTGTCAGGAATCGGGTGAACGAAAAAGAAAAAAAAGTAGATGCTGTATTGTCCCTTTCAAACTCTAGAACATCATTTTATCTAGACAAGCTTGGTGCTTCACTCCCAAAAAGCATCCTCTTGACCGAATTGCTTTATCAACCACTCACAAAACCTATACAGGAATCAAAACCTATCCAGCTTGATGAGAATAGAATATTGGTTATGGGAACCTCCATAAGCAGTGAAGATTTTTCTTCTTGGATTACTCTTTTGGAAACAATTGAATGGATTACATCTGTGGAAACAATGGACTACGATTATAAAAATAAAAATACATCAAATTTTAAGATAAAAATCAGTGTCGCAGAATTTTAAAAATAAGAATATAATACTATTATTGTTTCTGTTTTTGGCTTTGTTGCTATGTTATAAATTAGCAATCTCCAATACACTTGACTTACGAAAAGAATACCTGTCCTTAAAAAAGGAAGAACGCTTATCTGAAGATATTCCGCAAAAATTGACATTACTGTCCAAAAAAGAAATCTATTTAGATTCTGTACTTCAAAAGTTGGACCTGAACAATACAGCCATGGAAAACAACTTATTGCGGGTTGTAAATAAGGAAGCTGCCGAAAACAACATAAAAATTATTGATTTTAATGCCCCGCATACCAGTGATAAAGATAACAGTCATGTTATGACTTACATTTTCACTCTTGAAGGGAGTTATGTTTCCATACTTAGGCTAATCCACGATTTAGAAACCAAAAGAAACTTAGGAAGCGTATCTCACTTGGAATTTGAAAAGAAAAAAGATTATAGAACCAAGCGAACATATTTACAGACCATAGTTTTTTTGGAACAGATAAAGTAGCTTTATCTGCGTTTATAAATCTTACCATTTTTCTATTTTTGGTATCAAGATTGAATCAAAAGTTCAAATTAAGGAATGCCTCAAAGACAATATCGAGTTTACGTTATAGAGTTATCGAAAAAGGTATTTACGGAGAGTACAAAGTTCCGAGCCGCAAATCCACAATTCAATGGAGTATTACAGTGCCTTTATGTTGGTATGACAAGTAAGACTCCGAGAGAACGATTTGAACAGCATAAGTCTGGCCACATAAATAAAAAAGGTCATAAACTTTCGTCAAATATCGTTCAAAAGTATGGCATGTATCTAAGACCCAGCCTTTACAACCATATAGATTCTATGTCAACAAGATCAGAAGCCCTTAAAATGGAAGAAAAGTTAGCTTTAGAATTAAGAAGACAGCGATATGCAGTATGGTTCAATTGATATAAACTAACGTAAGAAGCTATTCTGAATAGGATAAAATTAAAAAGTATAATTAAACGACTATTGAAAAAGGACATATCTAGGCGGTACCAATTGATTTAATCTTAGATATACGAGAATTTGACCTCTGTGATGGGTAATATGATTAGCGAGCAATAGTAATATCTGCCTCTTTGTTCTGTTTAAACCAAAATAATCCAACTTCTCATCGAATTCAGTAATGTCAAATTGTTTGATAAAACTAATGGTTTCATGAAATGTCTTATCAACTACCTTAATTATTTCCTTTTTAGATTTACTGGCAACTTTATACCTTGTATCCGTATTCCAATCCCTAGATTCTCTTCCGCCTAATAATGACTGAGTATGCCAATCCATTGCATACCCAATATGCAATAAATTTTCAGCAAAGCTTAGCGATTCTTGCGTGGGCCTAAAATTATATTTATCCTCTGGCATTGCATCTGCCACTTTAATGAGATACTTCTTAGAATTTTCAAATCGCTCCAAATATTCTTTGATAAAATCATTCCGCTGAGCTGTAAGAGGTGCCTTAAACGCGCAGAAAACCATAATTATAAAAAGTAATAAAATTTGCCTCATAATCAATTACTTTAAATATTAGAAATATTAAATAAACGGAAAAAGATGTCTGTTCAGTAGATTTATGGGTCTGATTTTGGTACTAGCACCTCATACATTAATATCACAGTTAAACTGCAAAAATAATTTCTACCCTCAAAATGAAAATCAATAGTTCAAATAAACGCGTATTTGGTAGGAAATAATTCCGTATAAATTCCTATTCAAAGAGCTTAAACCATAATAAAAACATCGCAAAAAGTTTAAAAACGAAAAAACCCCAGTAGAACTGAGGTTTTAAAATAGTGATCGCAGCAGGATTCGAACCTGCGACCGTCTGCTTAGAAGGCAGATGCTCTATCCAGCTGAGCTATGCGACCAGTAAGTAAATAAAAAAACCGAATCTTCCGATTCGGTTTTTGTCGGGGTGGCAGGATTCGAACCTGCGACCTCCGCGTCCCAAACGCGGCGCGATAACCGGGCTACGCTACACCCCGAAAAAAGTTATCTTTTATTTTTAAAAGAAAATTGCGGAGAGAATGGGACTCGAACCCATGCGACACTTACGCGTCGACAGATTAGCAATCTGCTCCGTTACCACTCCGGCACCTCTCCTTTAGTCTTTCTTTGTATAAGAACCTGCGCAAAACGCGGATGCAAAAATACCCTTTCATATGTAAGTTCGCAACTATTTTTTTACTTTTTTAAATCAAAAATTTCATTACTCCGGATACTCAACTCTCAGGTGATATATATTGGTCAATTTTTGTTTCAATACCTTTTTGATTACTTCTATTTCTTTCAATGTAATGTTTGCATTTAAAAATTGATTGGCCTGCATCTGCCCCCTAATAATCTTTTCCACAAACTCATCAATAATCAAATAGGTTGGGTTCTTTAAACTTTTGGAAGCAGCTTCAACAGCATCTGACATCATTAAGATTGCAGTTTCTTTGGAAAAAGGTATAGGGCCAGGGTATTGAAAGGCTTTTTGATCTACATTTTCCTCTATGCCCTGTTGCTTTTTGTAAAAATAGAAAACTGTTGTTGTACCATGATGAGTACGCAAAAAGTCAATTATTCTATCAGGCAATTTATTCTTGCGCGCTATTTCAATCCCTTCTATTACATGGTCTATTATAATTTTCGCGCTTTCTTTTGGTGGCAAATCATCATGCGGATTTACACTGGTTATTTGATTTTCTGTGAAAAAAGTTGGATTGTTCATTTTTCCAATATCATGATACAGTGCCCCAACCCTTACCAACATGGCATTTGCTCCAATTTCGTTGGCAGCTGCCTCGGCTAAGTTAGCCACTTGCAAAGAATGGTGAAACGTTCCTGGTGCCTTATCCGAAAGCTCCTTTAATAATTTAGAGTTCGTATCTGAAAGTTCCAACAAGGAAACATCGGATACCAATCCGAATATTTTTTCATAGATGTAGATCAAGGGTTGGGCAAAAAGAGTTAAAAGTCCATTTAATATAAAAACCCCGAACAATACCCATTCGATACTTTCAAAATTTCCCTCATGAATTATATGAAAAGCAAAATACCCAATGATATAAATCAAGGTAATCTGCCCTACTGAAATGAAAAGGTTGGCTCGCTTATAAAGCTCCGAAGCCGTTAGTATGGTAACAATGCCCGCAATGATCTGTAGAAAAATATATTCGAAGCTATTGGGCACTACAAAACCCAAAATAAGTACCGTTAAAACATGCACAAACAAACCAAGTCTGGCATCAAAAAAGTTTTTTAATATTAATGGAAGAATACATAAAGGTACAACATACACATAACTATCATTGTTTTTCACCATTAATGTGGTTGCAAAAACCATTAATAAAATGTTTACAAAAATAAAGGTGACCTTATTGTTATTTTTAAATATTTCGCTTCGATATCTCTTTAAAAACAGGAAAAGCATTACTAGAACCAAAGCAACCAAAATGGTGTATCCCAAAATGATATAGTAATAGTTGTTTCCACCCCACAGTTCTGACTCGTATTCTTCTTTAAGGGAATTCAATATTTTAAAATTTTCGGCCTCAACCACTTCTCCTTTGGCGATTATAAACCGACCTTCTGAAACATCTCCCCTCGTAAAAGAAATTTTGGATAGTTCTTCTTCCAATGCCTTCTCCGTAATTGCCTCATCATAAAATACATTGGCTTCAACTGCCTTAAATAATGTAGTCCTCAAAATTTCCTTTGCTGGGATATTGCTTTGGGATAAAATATTTGAAATCTCCTTTTTGGCTTTGGGCAAATCGATATAGTTTCCAGAGCCCAAAGGTCTTGCTTCATTATTTTTAATCAATAATATGGAACTCGTTGTGGGTTTATTTTGAAATACCCCCAGGGCATAAATACTATCTATCACTTCCAAGCCTATATTCAATACTTCATTTTGTTGTGAAGCTGAATAATTACTTTGTCCAAAAAAGGCCTTCAGTTCTTTTTGGATGGTTGCCTTGGCTTTTTCTTGTATCGAGGCATCAAATGTGTAGTAGTCAATTTTATTGTCTGAAAGCGATTGCTTTTCGTTCGCAATCTCATCTTCCGTCTTTTTTATTGAAAAATCAATGGGAGCATATAAATTCTCATACTGCCAGGGCTTCCCTTTTTGAAATTCATATTTGAACTTACCTCCCTTTGGAAAAAAGAATACGATCAACCCTACTGAAACGAAATAGAGAAAATACTTGTAGGCAAGTGATTGATGTTTGTAAACATTGTCCAAAGTCTTTCCCATTCTATGTAAGATATGCATCAAAAATAGAAAATATAAATAACAAGCATCCCACCTATTCTCTGTCATGGCTTTGCATTAAAATTTAGTATTTTCGCAACAGTAAAAATGTGTATATGAATGAAGTAGTAATCGTTTCCGCTACCAGAACGCCAATAGGAAGTTTTATGGGTGCGCTATCCACTGTACCTGCTCCTAAATTGGGCTCTGTGGCAATTAAAGCGGCAATGGAAAAAATAGGGTTAAAGCCTGAATTGGTAGAGGAAGTTTTGATGGGAAATGTTGTACAGGCCGGAACTGGACAGGCACCTGCAAGACAAGCTGCTATTTATGCTGGAATACCCGATACCGTGCCCTGCACAACTATAAACAAGGTATGCGCATCTGGAATGAAATCAATAATGCAAGCCGCACAATCCATTGCATTGGGTGAAAATTCAATAGTAGTAGCCGGAGGTATGGAAAATATGAGTCTTATTCCACATTACGCATATATGCGAAATGGTTTAAAATTTGGCCCAGCAACATTGGTGGATGGAATGCAAAAAGATGGCTTGGTCGATGTTTATGATCAGAATGCCATGGGTGTATGTGCAGATGCCTGTGCAACGGAGCATAAGTTTAGCAGAGAGGATCAGGACGCATTTGCAATACAATCTTACCAAAGATCAGCTGAAGCATGGAAAGCTGGAAAATTTAAAAATGAAGTTGTTCCTGTAGAAGTTCCCCAAAGAAGAGGAGAACCCATCATTGTTGGTGAGGATGAGGAGTTCAAAAATGTGAAAATGGAAAAAATTCCAGCATTGAGGCCGGCTTTTACCAAAGATGGAACCGTTACCGCGGCCAATGCATCCACAATAAATGATGGTGCTGCCGCAGTTGTATTAATGAGCTCTGATAAAGCAGCTGAACTAAATCTTACTCCTTTGGCCAAAATAAAAGGATATGCGGATGCCGCCCATGAACCGGAATGGTTTACAACTGCCCCAGCAAAGGCATTACCCAAAGCCCTGGACAGAGCTGGGGTCTCAATAAAAGACATTGATTTTTTTGAATTTAATGAAGCTTTTTCTGTAGTTGGTCTTGCCAATATGAAACTTTTAGGATTGGAGGACTCCAATGTGAATGTAAATGGTGGAGCGGTTTCTCTTGGGCATCCTTTAGGTTGTTCGGGAGCTAGAATCACAATTACCTTGCTCAATGTTCTTGAACAAAATAATGCCAAACTAGGTGCTGCGGCAATCTGTAATGGTGGTGGAGGTGCTTCTGCAATAGTTTTAGAAAGGATTTAATCACACTCAAGCCCACAAGTAAATGCAGTATGGTATTTGCCACCTTAGCATAGTTCCTATACGAATACTTCCAGATGATGTTGATGAAATGACCTCTCAATTGCTGTACGGAGAGCATTTTAAAATATTGGAAAGTAGAAAAAGGTGGAGCAGGATTAGAGTTGCTTTTGATGGATATGAAGGTTGGGTTTCCAATAAACAATTTACTTTTATTACGGAGGATGAATACCATCAATTGGAGAAACAAGAAAAACCTCAATTCTCTGCTGATATAATTTCGCATATAAGCTCTAGCAATAGCCTTCTTATTCCCATTGTTTTAGGGTCATCAATTGATGGTTCACGAATTCTAGAACATACTTTTGAAGGCGATGTTACTCCCAATGAAAATTCTAAATCCAACTTGATAAATACGGCACTTCTTTATGTGAATACTCCTTATTTATGGGGTGGAAAAACCCCTTTTGGTATTGATTGTTCTGGTTTTACACAAATGGTTTATAAAATAAATGGATACTCCTTAAAACGTGAAGCGGAACAACAGTCAAAACAGGGCGAAGCTTTAAGTTTTATTGAAGAAAGTGAACCGGGAGACTTAGCTTTTTTTGATAATAACGAGGGAATTATAGACCATGTCGGTATCATTTTAAAGGATAACTATATCATCCACGCCCATGGTCATGTTCGTATTGATCGTTTGGACCACACAGGAATTTTCAATGCCCACGAAAAACAGTATACCCATAAGCTTAGGGTGATCAAAAAAGTTATATAAAAAAAAGAGCCGCAAATATTTTACGGCTCTTTTTTTTGGTGGAAAACTTTTATTCTCCCAACAATTTTTTAATCCTCATAAAATTGTCATTATCTCCCAAAGCTCCATAAATGTTCTTTAGCTGAGATAAAACACCTTGATTATCAGGGTTTGTTTTAAGTGCATCCTCCAATATTCTAGCTCCTTCCAAAAACAAATCATCTTTTTTCTGTTTAAATTCTTCGTATTTGGCAATATCAGCTCTAGAATTTCCTAAAGAATTCATGTCATCAATAAGGGAATTACCCTCATTTACGTATGTAGTGGAAAGGTTCAATAATGCATTTATATAACCGGGATCTACAGCCAAAGCTTTATTGTAGGCATCTCTTGCTTCTTCAATATTTCCTTGTTCCATGTTGATTACACCTATATTGTAAAGTAAATCAGCGTTATCAGGGGCCATTTCAGATGCTACAGCCATTAACTCTTTGAACTTATCTTTATCACCCATGGTGTAGTATAAATTAGCCTCACCCAAAACAAGATTTACATCATCAGGATTCGCCCCTCTCGCATCTTTGTATGCATCCAATGCCTTTTCATTGTCTCCTAATTGCTGATATATCAGCGCAATATTCTTTACAATTTCAGCTGTCTTTGAAGGTGATTCTTCTTCTTTTGGATCTTTATGTGTCCCCGCTTTGATATAGAGGTCTCTAGTTGCCTGATCCATTGTCTCTACTTCTCCAGACTCTATATTTACCGCTGTATATGTAATTGCTCTACCGTCATATCCAAGATCTTTAAGCTCATTGTAATAAACCAGCGCTTTTTCATATATTTTTCCATTTACAGCACTACTAGCTGCATAATACAGATATGTAGTGTCTGAAGGACTCAATTTATAACCCATGTACAACTTTTCAGAAGCCTCCTCAAATTTTTGATTACTGTTATCATCAACAGCAGCATTTACCAAATCCGCTGTCATTTGAGATAATTTCTGTTTGGCAACGGACGTATACTTTGCTTTTCCACTTGCTTCTTCCATGGAGATTACCTTATTGAATGCATCAATAGCTGGTTGAAATGCTGCTCCATCTCCCTTTTTTGCCAAATCCGAATACACATTTCCCTTAAGGGCATAATATTGAACTTGTGTCTTTGCATCAGCAGCATCAATTAACGATGCAGCACCATCTAATGCTGTTTTGGCACTGGCTGCATCACCAACTTTAAATGCTTTTTCAGCTGCTTTGATCTCATTCTTTTGGGAAAACCCTATAGCGGAAATCCCTATAGCCAATAGTATTAAAACTCTAGTCTTCATTTTTAATATAATTATAATAATTAGTGTTTATTGATTATTCTTTTATTTCATCTGAATTATTATCAATTGCTGTGCCATCTTCTCCATTTACCTCAATATCAAGGATATCGACTTCATCAACAGCGTCATCATCCTTCATTACTTTGGCCACGGCAGCAATGGAATCGTTGTCCTTTAAGTTAATGAGACGTACCCCTTGGGTAGCTCTTCCCATAACCCTTAAATCTTCAATACTCATTCTAATTGCAATTCCAGATTTGTTAATAATCATTAGATCATCAGTATCTGAAACGCTTTTAATTGCCACAAGTCCACCTGTTTTATCGGTAATAGAAATTGTCTTGACTCCTTTACCTCCTCTATTGGTTACTCTGTAATCATCAATAGTTGAACGTTTTCCGTATCCATTTTCGGACACTACCAAAATATTATCCTCAAAATTATGTACGGATACCATTCCTATAACCTCATCATCATCATTGGCAAGTCTAATTCCTCGAACACCAGAAGCATTTCTACCCATGGGTCTAGTCTTTCCTTCCTCAAAACGAATAGCCTTACCAGACTTTAACCCTAAGAATATTTGACTTGTTCCTGTTGTAAGTTTAGCTTCAAGAAGTTCATCATCATCCTTAATCGTAATGGCATTAATACCATTTTGACGTGGTCTGGAATATTGTTCCAAAGAGGTCTTTTTAACAGTTCCTTTCTTCGTGGCCATAATTACATAGTGGCCATTAACATAGTCTTCGTCCTTTAAATCTTGTGTACAAATAAAGGCTTTAACCTTGTCCTGTTGGTCAATATTGATAAGATTTTGAATGGCTCTTCCTTTGGAAGTTCTGCTTCCTTCCGGTATTTCGTATACGCGCATCCAAAAACACTTCCCTTTTTGGGTAAAGAACAACATATATTGATGGTTGGTCCCAACAAATAAGTGTTCCAAGAAATCTTCATTTCGGGTTGAAGAAGCTTTTTGGCCTACCCCACCCCTATTCTGTGTCTTATATTCCGTTAAGGGTGTTCTTTTGATATAACCAGCATGCGAAATGGTAATGACCACCTGTTCATCGGGAATCATATCCTCAATGCTCAAGTCTCCGCCTGCAAAGTTTATTTCCGATCTTCTTTCATCTCCATACTTATCCTTTACCTCCTGCAATTCATCTTTAATGATTTGCATTCTGCGGTCTTTTTTGTCCAGGATGTCCTTTAAATCTTCTATGGTCTTCAAAAGTGCATCGTACTCCTCGCGTAACTTATCCTGTTCAAGTCCAGTAAGCTGTCTTAGTCGCATTTCTACGATAGCTTTGGCTTGAATTTCCGTAAGCTTGAAGCGCTCCATCAAACTGCTTCGGGCTTCATCTACATTAGATGATCCTCGTATTATCGCAATTACTTCGTCAATATTATCCGAAGCAATAATAAGTCCTTCAAGTATGTGGGCTCGGTCTTCTGCTTTTTTAAGTTCAAATTTAGTTCTACGAACCACCACTTCATGTCTATGCTCCACAAAGTGATGAATGATCTCCTTTAGGTTGAGTAACTTTGGTCTTCCTTTAACAAGTGCAATATTATTTACACTGAAAGATGATTGTAGTGCCGTATACTTGTATAACATGTTCAGCACTATATTAGGAATTGCATCTCGTTTTAAAATGTATACGATTCGCATTCCCTTTCTATCCGACTCATCCCGAATAGTAGAAATTCCTTCTATTTTTTTATCATTGACAAGGTCAGCCGTCTTTTTGATCATGTCCGCCTTATTGACCTGATATGGAATCTCGGTGACAATGATACATTCCCTGCCCTGAACTTCTTCAAAAGTAGCTTTAGCGCGCATTACCACACGCCCTCTTCCCGTATGAAAAGCTTCCTTTACCCCATCATATCCATAAATAATCCCTCCAGTTGGAAAGTCGGGAGCTTTTATATGGGATATCAGCTCATCTATTTCAATATCACTATTTTCTATGTAGGCAATTGTACCATCAACAACTTCTGAGAGATTGTGCGGGGGCATGTTTGTTGCCATACCAACAGCAATACCAGAAGCTCCATTCACTAATAGATTAGGAATTCTGGCTGGAAGTACCGTGGGCTCTTTTAAGGAATCATCAAAATTCAGCTGATGATCTACGGTATCTTTATCGATGTCCGCAAGCATATCATCCGCGATTTTCCGCATTCTTGCTTCAGTGTAACGCATTGCCGCTGGGCTATCCCCGTCAACAGAACCAAAGTTTCCTTGCCCATCAACAAGCATATACCGCAAACTCCATTCCTGTGCCATACGTACCATTGAATCATAGACCGAGGTATCTCCGTGCGGGTGGTACTTACCCAAAACCTCACCAACAATACGGGCTGATTTCTTGTGTGCACTATTGGATCTGACACCTAATTCGTGCATTCCGTATAATACCCTTCTGTGTACAGGTTTAAGTCCATCTCGTACATCTGGCAGTGCACGTGACACAATGACCGACATTGAATAGTCAATGTAGGCAGATTTCATCTCATCTTCAATATTGATAGGAATTAACTTTTCTCCTTCCGCCATGCTAAAATCTTAATGCTTTTTGTGGTTAAAATATCATGCCAATATACGCAAAATCACACCTTCCAAAGCAGATAGAAATTACTTTATTAAAAAAATTATCAACAGCATTACTTTCAATCATAATTATCGTAATAAAGCTTTGTTAAACTTGATAAAAAGTTCCCTTTATCTCGACATTTACAACAACTTTATCGAATATGGGTATGGTATTTGACCACGGTAAGGATACTTTTATTAATTTTAATTGCTGAAAAGGAAGTGTATGGACGATAATTTTTCCCCAAGAGTAAAAGACGTAATAGCATATAGCAAGGAAGAAGCCCTTCGATTGGGGCATGATTTTATTGGAACGGAACATTTAATGCTAGGTCTTTTAAGAGATGGTAATGGTAAAGCCATTAACATTTTAGATGCTTTGGATGTAGATTTAGATCACTTAAGAAGAAAGGTCGAGATTCTAAGCCCGGCAAATCCAAATACAGGAACAATTCAAAAAGACAAAAAGAACCTTCACCTAACACGACAGGCTGAAAGGGCTCTTAAAACTACTTTTTTAGAAGCTAAGCTATTTCAAAGCTCTTCTATTAACACAGCACATCTGCTACTTTGTATTCTGAGAAATGAAAATGACCCAACCACAAAGTTATTGCATAAGCTTAAAGTTGATTACGACAATGTTAAAGAGCAATTTAAATCTATGATTACAAGCGATGATGATTATTTAGATGCTCCACAAGCCGAATCTTTCCCGAGTGACTCAGATGATACTGGGGATTCTAAGGAAAGTACTTTTGGATCGAGCTCTTCCCAAAAAGGAACAAAAAAGTCCAAAACACCTGTCTTGGACAACTTTGGTCGTGATTTGACCAAACTGGCCGAGGAAAATAAACTGGACCCCGTTGTTGGAAGGGAAAAAGAGATTGAACGGGTATCCCAAATATTAAGTAGAAGAAAGAAAAACAATCCGCTACTTATTGGCGAACCTGGGGTTGGTAAAAGTGCCATTGCAGAAGGTTTGGCTCTTAGAATCATCAACAAAAAGGTTTCAAGAATTCTTTATAACAAACGAGTCGTCACTTTAGACCTTGCTTCTTTGGTGGCAGGAACCAAATATCGCGGACAGTTTGAGGAACGTATGAAGGCGGTAATGAATGAATTGGAAAAGAATGATGATATCATTTTGTTTATTGACGAGATTCATACCATTGTTGGTGCTGGTGGGGCAACAGGTAGTTTAGATGCCTCCAATATGTTTAAACCTGCACTTGCAAGAGGTGAAATTCAATGTATAGGAGCAACAACACTTGACGAATATAGACAGTACATAGAAAAAGATGGGGCCTTGGAACGTCGTTTTCAAAAAGTGATGGTTGAACCAACCACAGTTGAGGAAACCATTGAAATTTTGATGAACATCAAAGGGAAATATGAAGACCATCACAATGTAAATTATACGGACGAAGCTATTCTTGCCTGTGTTAAGTTGACAAACAGGTACATGACAGATCGTTTTTTACCAGACAAAGCTATTGATGCCTTGGATGAAGCAGGTTCCCGTGTTCATATTGTGAATATGGATGTTCCCCAGCAAATATTGGAATTGGAAAATCAGTTGGATGATGTTCGGGAACTGAAAAATAGTGTTGTCAAAAAACAAAAGTATGAAGAGGCTGCAAAGCTTCGCGATGACGAAAAACGTTTGGAAAAAGAATTGGCCTCTGCCCAAGAGCGATGGGAAGAAGAAAGCAAGTTACATAGAGAAACAGTTTCCGAAGATAACGTTGCTGATGTGGTTTCCATGATGAGCGGAATTCCAGTAAACAGAATAGCGCAAACAGAAAGCAATAAACTTGCAGAACTTCCTAACCTTATAAAAGGATTTGTAATTGGTCAAGATGAAGCCGTTGCAAAGGTTGCCAAAGCCATACAAAGAAATCGAGCAGGTCTTAAAGACCCAAATAAACCCATTGGCTCGTTTATTTTCTTGGGACAAACAGGAGTAGGTAAAACGCAGTTGGCAAAGATTCTAGCAAAAGAACTTTTTGATTCTGAAGATGCTCTTATCCGTATTGATATGAGTGAATACATGGAAAAATTCGCTATTTCAAGGTTGGTCGGAGCTCCTCCAGGATACGTTGGTTATGAAGAAGGTGGGCAGCTAACGGAAAAAGTACGTCGCAAACCCTATTCAGTAATATTGTTGGATGAAGTAGAAAAAGCACATCCTGACGTATTCAATATGCTGTTACAGGTTTTGGATGATGGTTTTCTTACCGATAGCCTTGGTCGCAAAATTGATTTTAGAAATACCATAATCATAATGACTTCCAATATTGGAGCACGTCAATTAAAGGATTTTGGACAAGGTGTTGGTTTTGGTACTGCTGCCAAAAAAGCGCAGGCTGATTCGCATCAGAAAAGTGTTATTGAGAATGCCTTGAAAAAAGCATTTGCCCCTGAGTTCTTAAACAGAATTGATGATGTGGTTGTCTTTAACGCATTGGAGCGTAAGGATATTCATAAAATCATTGATATTGAGCTTGATAAGTTATTCAATAGAATTAAAGATATTGGATACGACCTTAACCTTACTAAAAAGGCCAAGGATTATATAGCTGAGAAAGGATTTGATAAACAATACGGTGCAAGACCTTTAAAGAGAGCAATTCAAAAATATATTGAAGATGCACTTGCTGAAGAGATTGTTAATTCTAAATTAGGAGAAGGCGACAGTATTTTTATGGATTTGGATGAAAAGAAAGAAGAACTCACCATTACCATTAAAAAACCTGAGAAAACACCAAAGGCAGATTAGCCAAGTAAATATAAAAAAGAAGCCGGCTAAACTGCCGGCTTTTTTATTGGACCTAATATAAAATACCATACACACGATATTTATCACGTTTAATCTAAAAAAGTTTCGCCCCAACACCATTCCCCATACTTTCGTAATGAGAGACACTATAATTATTTGAAGAATGAAAATTGCTTCTACTAAGAAAGCTATTGTTGTACGTGAATACCTATTAGATATAGGAAGTGTTCAGGTTTTTGACAATTACATGATTTCAACCTTTGATGAAGGCGCAACGGTTACACTTGAGAGAGCCTATCAGATTATTGGAATTTCAGAGATACATTTTAGAGATAAAGATTTTGGCTATATAAGCCTCCGAAAGCACTCCTACGCCGTAGATCCAACCATCTACAATTACTTAAGGGGATTGGAGAATTTAAAAGCCTTTGCCATCGTTTCCAAGAAGGAAATAGATATGCACAATTTTAAAATTGAAAAGCTTTTCTACAAGAAGAATATGGAGTTCTTCATTGAATATGACAATGCTCTTGCTTGGGTAAAGAAAAGATTGAAAAAAAATAAAAGTAAAGGCAAGGTCTAAACCTCTTTTACATTTTCAGGTTTTGGGGGTCGCAGTAGTTCAATATACGCTTTTCCAATATTATTAATTATTTCTGTAGCTTTTAAAGCTTCGTAACCAAAATCCATAACACCGACATCACCTGCCATACCATGTAAGTATACTCCAAAAATGGCTGCATTTAATGGAGAGTATCCTTGAGAAATCAATCCAGTAATCATACCCGTAAGCACATCACCGCTACCAGCGGTTGCCATGCCTGGGTTACCTGTATTGTTTATGTACCCTTTTTCAGCATGAATAACAATACTATGTGCTCCCTTGATAACCAAAATACAGTTGTTCTTTACGGAAAAGTCTTTTGCTTTGTTAAGCTTATCAAAATCGTCTTCCCATTCGCCAATCAAACGCTGCAACTCTTTTGGGTGAGGAGTTAAAACAGAACCTTTAGGAACATCTTTTAGCAGACTTGGATGTTTAGCCAAAATATTCAATCCGTCCGCATCAATGACCAAAGGAGATTCAACATTTTTCAAAAACGTACCAAATGCTTTTATGGTCTTTTCTTCAGTACCCATTCCCATTCCAATCCCATAAACTGAAGGAACAAAGGGAACATTTATTTTGGTAATGCTATCATCTTCATCATCTGTCAATACCATTGCTTCCGGTAAGGCTGTCTGCAACGCATTGTACCCACATTCTGGCACATAAGCCGTTACAAGACCACTGCCAACTGATAAACATGCACTACAAGCCAACTGCACCGCACCAATTTTACCATAACTTCCACCAATAATTACCGCATGTCCGTAGTTTCCCTTATGCGAGAATTTAAGCCGCGGTCGATACAAGGGGAGTATTTCATTCTTACCTATTAATTGATACTCTGTATTGGTTGAATTCAGGTATTCAGGGTCCAGACCAATATCTAAAACTTCCCATTGATTTTGATAAATTCCGGTCTCCGGAAGAAAGAATATAAGCTTTGGCACTTGAAAACTAAGTACATGACTAGCGCGTATAACATAACTAGAATCGGAAGGGTTGCTATCCATTGGAAGACCTGATGGAATGTCTACCGAAAGTACAAAGGCGTTGGAAACGTTTATATGCTTGATTAAATTGCCAACCCAGTCATCCAATTTTCTGTTCAACCCTATTCCGAAAATGGCATCTACTATTATATCGTTTTGGTTTATGTCTGGAAAAGAACAATCCGAGTCTAAAAACTCTGGCCATAATTTTCGATCTTTCAATCTGTCCAGATTTATTAAAAAATCCTTTGAACGCTTTTCACTGTAATTCACAACGAATACAGAAATACTATACCCATGCTCTTGAAGAAGCCTGGCAAGAGCTATCCCATCGCCTCCATTGTTGCCAATTCCACAGAACAACTTAATATTGACCTGTGCGCCATTTAGTCTGGAATGTATCCAATTAAAAAGTGCAGTGGCTGCCCTTTCCATAAGATCATCACTCTTAATTTGTTGCTTTGAGATTGTGAATTTATCAGCGTCATAGATTTGACTTGCGGTAAATATTTTCATTCAATAAGAAAAATTGATTATTGGTATATATTTCGTAAAAATTTTAGAATTATTTGGAGAAGCATCTAAAAGTACTACTTTTACCAACGATTATTGTGCGATGCAATCTAAACAAACGGATATAAATTTAATTATGATGAATACTTTTTCATCTATCTTCACTTTGACTACAACAACCCCTTTGGGGTAATCTGCTAATTATTTCCGTCCGTCTATAATCTATTCCAATATTTTACAATATAATTTATCATGAAAGTCTTAAAATTTGGTGGTACTTCAGTTGCCAATCCAGAAAACATAAATCGAGTTAAAAAAATTCTTCTAAACCAAAGTGAAAAAAAAGTGGCTGTGGTTGTTTCTGCATTTGGTGGAATCACAGATTTATTATTAAAAACCTCTCAACTTGCTTCAAATCAAGATACTACCTATAAAAAAGGTCTTGGTGAAATTGAAGAGCAACATATTATAGCAATCAAGGAACTTATCCCGGTTAAATCCCAAAGTGCTATTTTAAGCAAGGTAAAAAGTGATTTAAATGTTTTGGAAACCTTGCTGGAAGGAGCTTTTTCAATTGGAGAACTTACCCCAAAGCTTTCAGACAAAATAGTAAGTTATGGAGAGTTACTTTCCTCATTTATTATCTGCGAATTTTTAAAATCCGAAGGTTTGGATGCTACATTCAAGGATAGTAGACAACTAATTATTACTGATAATGCTTACGGGAAAGCTAATGTTGATTTTAATAAAACCAATCAACTCTGCAATGATTATTTTAAAGCGAATCAACATCAGACAATAGTACTACCGGGTTTTGTGGCATCAAGCAATTCAGGAGATACCACAACCTTGGGAAGAGGAGGCTCAGATTATACCGCCGCCATAATTGCAGCTTCGCAGAATGGCGATGTTCTAGAAATTTGGACAGATGTTAGTGGTATGTTCACAGCTAATCCAAAATTGGTAAAACAGGCAAAATCCGTTTCCCATATAAGTTATGAAGAAGCTATGGAACTGTCACATTTTGGAGCCAAAGTACTCTATCCTCCAACAATACAACCTGTGCTCAACAAGGAGATTCCCATTATTATCAAAAATACCTTTAAGCCAGAGGACATTGGAACCCATATCACTAAAAACACCAATGGAAATGGCAAAACGGTCCGAGGAATAAGCCATGTGGCCAACATAAGTTTACTCTCTTTGGAAGGGCCTGGTATGATTGGTATTCCAGGTATATCAAAACGTTTTTTTGAAACATTGTCACTCGAAAATATCAGTGTTGTACTAATAACGCAAGCATCTTCTGAACACTCTATTTGTATTGGGATTTCTGATGAGGATGTTGATAAAGCTGTTAAGGCAATAAATGATGCTTTTGCTTACGAAATTTCCAATAACAAAATAAAGCCCGTTATCGTTGAAACTGACCTCGCCATTGTAGCCTTGGTAGGAGACAATATGAAAAGTCACCAGGGGCTTAGCGGAAAAATGTTCAGCACGCTTGGTAAAAACAATGTTAACATAAGAGCCATTGCCCAAGGGGCTTCTGAGCGTAATATTTCGGCGGTTATTAAAAAGGCTGATGTAAAAAAGGCACTTAATTCGCTCCACGAAGAATTTTTTGAGGAAAACATAAAACAACTCAATCTTTTTGTAATGGGAGTGGGTAATGTTGGAGCAAAGTTTCTTGATCAGATAGCACAACAAAGGAAATATCTAAAAGAAGAACTCAAATTAAATCTACGGGTCATTGGAATTAGTAATTCTAGAACCATGGCTTTTAATGAAAATGGAATTGATCTTGAAGATTGGAAGACCATTTTGGCCAATGGTAAAAAAGCAGACAAGGATGTATTCTTTAAAACCGTTGAATCACTCAATTACCGAAATAGTGTATTTGTAGATAATACCGCTAGTGAAGAAGTTTCCCAAAGCTATCCCAATTATCTAAAAAACAGCATTTCAGTGGTCACTTGCAATAAAATTGCATGTTCTTCGGACTACACTTATTATCAAGAACTTAAAAAACTGGCAAAACAATACAATTCACCATTCTTGTTTGAGACCAACGTAGGTGCCGGCCTTCCCATTATAGATACACTTAAACATCTTATCGCTTCTGGAGATAAAATTAATAAGATTCAAGCTGTCTTATCCGGAAGTCTGAACTTTGTGTTCAATAACTTCAATGATTCGGTTACTTTTCATGATGTTGTAAAACAAGCGCAAGAAGAGGGCTATACCGAACCAGACCCAACAATTGATTTAAGTGGTATCGATGTAATGCGAAAGATTCTTATTCTTGCTAGAGAGAGCGGAAATCAATTGGATATTGAACAAATAGAAAACGAATCCTTCCTCCCCAAAGAAAGTTTGGAAACCAATTCAAACGAAGCATTTTTCACATCTTTAAAAGACCATGAATCCTCGTTCCAAAAACTTTTTAAAGAGGCTCAAGATGCTGAAAGCAAACTCAAATATGTTGCCCAGTTTGAAAATGGAAAAGCCAAAGTTGGGCTTCAAAAAATACCGAAGGGCCATGATTTTTATAATCTTGAAGGCAGCGACAATATTGTACTCTTTTACACGGAACGCTACCCCAATCAGCCTATGATCATTAAAGGTGCAGGTGCAGGTGCAGAAGTCACGGCTTCTGGTATCTTTGCAGATATTATACGAATTGGAAACTTTTAACATGGAAGAAATAAAAGTTTTTTGCCCTGCAACAATAGCCAATGTTTCTTGTGGATTTGATGTTCTCGGGTTGGCATTGGATTCTGTGGGAGATGAAATGATTATACGCAAAACTTCTGAAAAGGGAATAACGATTACCAAAATATCTGGACAAGAATTGCCTCTTGAAACTACCAAAAATGTTTCAGGGGTTGCTGGCTTGGCATTTTTGGAGAAAAGTGACTTTGATGGAGGTTTTGAAATAGAAATTGACAAAAGAATCAAACCCGGAAGTGGCATAGGAAGCAGTGCGGCAAGCTCAGCAGGAGCCGTGTGGGCAATGAACGAACTTTTGGGCAAGCCATTTTCCAATTTGGAACTGGTCCAGTTTGCCATGCAGGGAGAAAAATTGGCCAGCGATGTTGCCCATGCAGATAATGTGGCACCAGCTATTTATGGGGGGTTCACTTTAGTGAGAAGTTATAATCCTTTGGATATTGTGCCCATACCCACACCCAATGAGCTTTTTGCCACAGTAATACACCCACAGATTGAAGTAAAAACTTCAGATTCAAGAAAAATTCTAAAAACCAACATAACCTTGGAAAAAGGAATTCAACAATGGGGTAATGTAGGGGGATTAATTGCCGGTCTTTTCCAAAATGATTATGACCTGATTGGACGTTCACTCCAAGACCATATAGTGGAACCAATACGATCTATTTTAATTCCCGGTTTTGACAAAATAAAAGCAAACGCAATCCATGTTGGGGCTCTGGGAGGAGGAATTTCAGGTTCTGGTCCTTCAATTTTTGCTTTGAGCAAAGGAGAGAAAATCGCCCAAAAAGTAGCTGAATCTATGAAAGAGACCTATAAGAATATTGGAATTGAATTTGATATCCATGTTTCCAAAGTCAACACTCAAGGTGTAAAAAGAATATCCTAAATCCATGAAATTTTATAGCCTAAATAACTCTGACATAAGTGCGACTTTTAAAGACGCTCTTATAGCTGGTATTGCTCCAGACAAGGGACTCTATTTTCCAGAAGAGATAACGCCACTTCCCAAAAGTTTTTTTGAAAGTATTGAATCGCTTTCTACAAATGAAATTGCATTTAAGGCAATACATCAATTTGTGGATGCGGATATTCCAGATGATGTTTTAAAAAATATTATTGAAAACGTACTGGATTTTGATTTTCCCGTAGTGGAGATAGAAGATGATATTGCCACCCTTGAACTTTTCCATGGACCCACTATGGCCTTTAAAGATGTTGGAGCACGATTTATGGCAAAGTGCTTGGGTTATTTTTCCAAGGGAGAGGAAACCAATGTAACTGTCCTTGTTGCAACTTCTGGTGATACTGGAGGGGCAGTTGCCAATGGATTTTTAGGGGTGAAAGGTGTGAATGTAGTAATCCTGTATCCCAATGGAAAGGTAAGCGACATTCAAGAACGGCAACTTACCACTTTGGGGCAGAATATAGTTGCCATAAAGGTTGACGGTACTTTTGATGACTGTCAGCGTATGGTAAAAACAGCATTTTTGGACGAAGACATAACTTCCAAAAGAAAATTGACTTCTGCCAACAGCATAAACATTGCGAGATGGCTTCCACAATTGTTCTATTTTTTGTTTGCTTACAAACAGGCTAAATCAAAAGGTAAGGAGATTGTGTTTTCTGTTCCCTCAGGTAACTTTGGTAACATTTGTGCTGGAATTGTAGCTCAAAAATTGGGGATGCCCGTAAAACATTTTGTGGCTTCTACCAATATCAACGATACTGTACCTTTGTTTATGCAATCCGGGGAATATCAGCCAAAACCCTCCAAGCCAACCATATCAAATGCTATGGATGTTGGTGACCCCAGTAATTTTATTAGAATACAAAAATTGTATGGAAACAATTTTGAGAGTCTCTCACAAAATTTGAGTTCCTATTCCTTTGATGATGAGTTGACCCGAAAAACTATGACCGAAGTATATGAAAAAACGGGTTACATTCTTGATCCACATGGAGCGGTAGGTTATCTTGGTTTAAAAGAATATACTAAAAACCATTCCAATGTATATGGTATCTTTTTGGAAACAGCGCATCCGGTAAAGTTTCTCCCAGTAGTTGAACAAACCATTGGAACAAAATTGGATATACCTCCTCAAATTAAAAAAGTATTGGGCAGAGAGAAATCTGTCATATCCATTGCCACTTATGAAGACCTTAAATCTCATTTGGTAAAGTAATATCTAGTCTCCAACAACAAAGAAAAAAGATAGGCTACCTTGAAGGGTAGCCTATTTTAGAATATACTATTTTCTTTATCTGCTGTTCTCTTAATTAGCATCATGGGTATTGTTGAGGCGATAAAATGTTACCACATCAGTGTCATCGTCATCACCAGTATTGTTTTGAGTATAAGCCCCGGCTTTAAAATACATCCACTCATCACTGCGATCATATCCGCTATTGAGAGTTTCCATATTTATGACGGTTTCCGCTATTACCTCTCCATCTTGGTCGCCACGACGTATTTTAACGGTAATAATCTCATTTTCATTATTAATTTCATAAGAGAACAATTCATCCAATTGAATACCAGCAGTCGGTCCATTACCCTCGCAATCCTCATCACCAATTAAATTAAAGGTAACATCATTACCATCTCGGA
The DNA here is from genome assembly GCF_001413955.1 of Flagellimonas eckloniae. Classification (NCBI taxonomy): domain Bacteria; kingdom Pseudomonadati; phylum Bacteroidota; class Flavobacteriia; order Flavobacteriales; family Flavobacteriaceae; genus Flagellimonas; species Flagellimonas eckloniae. Next base: position 1,267,567 of record NZ_LCTZ01000002.1, read on the forward strand.
TTTCATGTTCCACATAAATACATCCAAAATCAGCATTTGGCAATTTTCTATAATACAATCTTGCCGGCTCGTCATTATCCGCATGTATTTGACCTATAATTGTACGTCCTGGGTGCAATCCACTTCCCGAGGTCGTAACTTGGTTTACACGCAGAGTAGCGGTTAAGACACCATTTCTTCCACCATGATTAGTCCCTTCTGGCTGATATCCTAGGGCCCAGTTGTTTCCATTCGCCCCTTGGGTGGAAATGCTGGTATTCCCTTTTCGCAGCATTTCTCGCAATTCTGAACGGGGATAGGATGTATTCTGACTTGTGCGCGCACCTCCTACTCTTGAGACAAAACGCATACCTCCATCCGTATGTGTAAAGAAAAAAGGGCGTGAATTGCTTGAAGCAAGTGCATCCCAATCCAGTTCGCCATAACGTTCGGAAAGATTGTCTCCAGCATCAAATGCTGGGGTATCAATCACCCAATCAGATAAATCAAAGTTTTCCCATGGTTCCATATTTGGGTTCAAGCCAAATTCTCCATTAGAGGTATCTTCTTCTTCCATAGAATCATCTTCCTCTTCCTGCATATCCTCATCTTCTTGTATATCTTCCTCCTCTTCTTGGGGGTCCATTTCCGCAATTTCATCATCCACTTGTGCAGAATCAGTAGAGCAACTGGAAATAATAGAAAGACTAAAAATCAGTAAAATCATTCTCAATTTGAGAACAAGGGTAAGTGTTTTCATTTGTAGCAATTTTTCGGGGGATATTGCCCGCATTCATGGCAACTCCAATAAATCAAGCTGTAAATTTAGAACAAAATCCACCGTTTTATTATTCTTTCTTTAAAAAATTCGATAGAATACAATATCTCACTTTAACACTCATATTTTGATGAAGTTTTGAATACCTTTATTTTTTTAAAAATGAATATGAAGAAAACCGAACTTACCGAAGTACACGAATCTCTCGGGGCCAAAATGGTAGAATTTGCTGGCTATTCGATGCCTGTTTCCTATGAGGGTGTGAATATTGAACATGAAACCGTTAGGAACAATGTAGGTGTATTTGACGTTTCCCATATGGGAGAATTTTTGATTGAAGGGCCCCTTGCATTGGAATTAATACAAAAAGTATCTTCAAATGATGCATCCAAACTTGTTGTGGGCAAGGCACAATATAGTTGTCTCCCCAACGAAACTGGTGGTATAGTTGATGACCTGATTATATATCAAATTAAAGATGAAACTTATCTTTTGGTAGTCAATGCATCAAACATTGAAAAAGATTGGAACCATATTTCAAAATACAATCAGACCATTGGAGCCAATATGCGGAATCTATCCGATAATTACTCTTTATTGGCAATACAAGGACCAAAAGCGGTTGAAGCAATGCAATCGATATCGTCCATCGATCTTTCAAGTATTAAGTTCTACAACTTTGTTGTTGGAGATTTTGCAGGGATTGAGCATGTAATCATTTCCGCTACAGGATACACTGGATCTGGTGGTTTCGAAATTTATTGTAAAAACTCTGAAGTGAAACAAGTGTGGGACAAAGTTCTTGAAGCTGGTGCCAATTTTGGTATAAAGCCAATTGGTTTAGCTGCAAGGGATACCCTTAGACTGGAAATGGGGTATTGTCTGTACGGAAATGACATTGATGATATCACCTCCCCTATTGAAGCTGGATTAGGTTGGGTAACAAAATTCACCAAGGACTTTGTAAATAGCGAAGCTTTGGCCAAAGAAAAAGAAACTGGTCCCAAACGAAAATTAGTGGCATTCCAGATAGATGAAAAAGGTATTCCAAGAAGTGGGTATGCCATATTGGACGAAGGTGGGAATGAAATTGGAAAAGTAACATCAGGAACCATGTCACCCTCGCTTTCAAAAGGTATTGGTTTGGGATATGTTACAGTTGAGCATTCAAAAGTAGATACTAAGGTATGGATTCAGATAAGAAAGAATCAAGCTCGGGCTACTTTGGTAAAACTTCCATTCTACAAACAATAATGACAGACTTCCAGCCTATCATAGATAACATTACGTTACAGGCTAAAAAGCAGGTCGATAAAGGCCAAGTAGCAAATTATATTCCCGAAATCTCCAATGTAGACCCAAATAAATTTGGGATATCCATATTGGATGAAAAAGCCCAACTGTACAGTTCCGGGGATGCTAAAGAAGAATTTTCCATACAAAGTATTTCGAAAGTTCTGTCCCTTTCCATGGCTTTTTCGATTGTTGGTGAAAATTTATGGAAACGCGTTGGTGTGGAGCCATCGGGAGACCCCTTCAACCATTTGTCCTTATTGGAAATGGAGAATGGAATACCACGAAACCCCTTAATCAATGCTGGGGCTATTGTTGTCTGCGACATTCTTATTTCAAATCTAAAAAATCCAAAGTCAGAGTTTTTAGAATATGTACAAAGTATTGCAAATGACCCTTCCATAAATTATGATGAGAAAGTTGCAAAATCTGAGAAAGAAACTGGTTTTAGAAATTATGCAGCAGCATATCTAATCAAATCTTTTAAAAACCTTGAAAATGATGTAGAAACTGTACTCGACTTTTATTGTTATTCTTGTTCCATACGGATGTCATGTGAACAACTGGTAAAGGTCTTCTATATATTTATGAATAGGGGAAATTGTCTTCAAAACAATAATTATTTAAAACTACCACAGGTAAAACGCATTAATGCCATTATGCTTAGCTGTGGGTTTTATGATGAGGCAGGAGAGTTTGCATTTGAGGTTGGCCTTCCTGGCAAAAGTGGAGTTGGAGGAGGCATCGTCGCTTTATTACCAAATAAGTTCTGTGTTGCTACCTGGTCGCCAGGGTTAAATAAAAAAGGAAATTCAAAGTTGGGAATGTCGGCTTTGGAAAAACTAACGACCGAAACCGGTTTGTCAATATTTTAATGTTTGAATAAAAAAAAGATACTTATACTTGGTGCAAGCGGTTTTATAGGAAACTTGGTTTACAAAGAGCTCTGTTCCTACTTTGATACCTATGGCACCTATTATTCCAATACCTCATTTTCCGAAAATCAACAATTTTATAGGTACGATTTAGAAGAGGATGATATTTTTCAAATATTGGAACAGGTGAATCCTGATTTTATAATTTCCGCTCTTCGTGGAAACTTTGGTGCCCAGGTGCAAGCCCATCAACACTTAATGGAATATTTGGACAAGCACAATTCCAAGCTGTATTTTATTTCTTCGGCCAACGTATTTGATGCCTACAGTAAATTTCCATCTTATGAATTTGACAAAACTCTTTCCGAAAGTATCTATGGAAGGCTTAAAATTAAGATAGAAAACATGATGATGCGGTTACCCAAAGAAAAAACCGCTATTCTAAGGGTTCCCATGGTCTTTGGAAATACTTCTCCCCGAATTAAGGAAATCAAAGCAAGCCTGGAAGGCAACGAGCCTATAGAGGTCTTTCCAAATCTTATTATCAATGTAACCAACGATTATAGGTTAACTCAGCAAATCCATTACTTGATCAATAGGAACAAGTATGGTATTTTTCATCTGGGCAGCATCGATTTAATTCAACATGAAGAATTTATAAAGGAAGTCATTAAGCGTATGGGCAACTTTCACCCCGTACTTAAACGAGTGTTCACTACTAACGAAGATCGTTATTTGGCTGCGTTGCCAAAGGACAACAAACTTCCCAAAAATCTAAGAATTCGATATCAAGATATTATTGATCATCACATCACTGTAGATTGAATTAAGTAACTTTAGAAAAACGATGATTATGGAAAAATTGAGCGATGCACAAATCAATGAATCCCTAAAACAATTAAATGGGTGGGAATATAAAAACGGAATGATATCGAAATCATTCAAGTTTCATGATTTTACGGAAACCTTTTCAATAATGACCCGTATTGCCTTTGAATGTGAAAAACAAAATCATCATCCCAATTGGGAAAATGTATATAACAATCTTACCATAAAGCTCAATACACATGATGTCGACGGCATTACACAGAATGATTTCAGCTTAGCCAAAAGCATAGAAAAAATCGTAAATTAAGGAATAGTCAAACTGTTCTGTTAGGCTTGACAAGGGGGCTTTTTTTGTTAAATTTGCTCCATTCATAACCACAATTATTTCATGGGAAGAGCATTTGAATTTAGAAAGGCGCGAAAAATGAAACGCTGGGCAGCAATGTCCAAGGCATTTACCAGAATTGGAAAAGACATTGTAATGGCGGTTAAAGAAGGTGGACCTGATCCAGATTCAAACTCAAGGTTACGTGCTGTTATCCAGAATGCCAAATCTGTTAATATGCCCAAGGACAATATTGAACGTGCCATCAAACGTGCGTCCGATAAAAGTCAAGGAGATTATAAAGAGGTTTTATTTGAAGGATATGCTCCACATGGTATTGCGATACTCGTAGAAACCGCAACTGATAATAATACCAGAACCGTAGCTAATATTAGAAGTTATTTTAATAAGTGTAATGGCAGTCTAGGAACATCTGGCTCTGTAGAGTTTATGTTTGACCATACTTGTAATTTTCGCATCCCAGCAGAAGGGATAGATCCAGAAGAGTTGGAACTGGAAATGATAGATTTTGGAGCCGAAGAAGTTTTTGTTGATGAGGATGGCATCTTAATATATGCTCCGTTCGAAAGCTTTGGATCCATACAAAAAGAACTGGAAGTCCGTGAAATTGAAATTCTATCTTCTGGTTTTGAGCGCATTCCACAAGTGACCAAAGAACTCAATGAAGAACAAGTTACTGATGTTGAAAAGCTATTGGAAAAGATTGAAGAGGATGATGATGTTCAGAACGTTTATCATACGATGAAGGAGTAAACACAGACAGGTGAAAAAAACTAAGAAAGGGGCTATATCAAGCCCCTTTCTTAGTTATAAGGTTCTTTTATCGTTTGATCGCTATTTGCTTTTGATATTGGGTTCCATTAGCATCTTCAGTTCTAATAAAATAGGTCCCGACAGGAAACTCATCAACATCCAATAAATACGATTCTCCATCCTTTACTTGTTTGCCATCGTAAACCTTCACCAATCTTCCCAACATATCGAAAATCATAATTTGTTCAATGTCATTATCTTTAGTATCAAAAGAAGCCTTTGCCTGGAAATTGGCTGGATTAGGATAGATTTTCATAATACCCAATGTCAATGCTTGAGAAGAAGAAATGATTGAAAAGCTTATAGTTTCATTATTACCCATTTCACCAGAAAGTTTATTGCCAGTATAGGGTGTTGCACTAATGTTGTAGTCGCCTTCACTTAATATCCTGCCATAATAATTACCATTTCCATCTCCAAAAAATGTATAGGGCGCAACATTTTCCTTTCTGGTATTGGTAAAGCTCCCTGTAATTTGCAACAGTGTACTTTCAACATCCTCCGTAGCCTCCGCCCGTATGTTGAGATTTGTTGTTGGTAAATCATTTATATCGATAGACACCCCTTCTGTTAAAATCATAATGTCTGTATCCGTATCCGCATTTACCAATACAAAACCGGTAATCGTATTGGTATTTTCTGAACTTACCTCAATATTCTGAGTTGCGCTATTATTACAACCGGTAATAGGGTCCACAAACGTATATGTAATCTCATAGGTACCTACCCCTACGGTGATTGGTTCAAAAAATCCTCCATTAACACCTTGGCCGGAATAAACTCCCCCTAATGGCATTCCACCGGTTAATAGAAATGGCGTATCCGTATTAAAAACAGTATTAAACGGATCCAAGTCAACTATTGGTTTTGCTGGATCCAACAACGTAACCATTAACGTTTCACTACAATTGTTCATATCGGTCACTACGATTGTATATTCTCCAGCAGCAAGACCCTCAAATAAACTGGAAGATTGTGGTCCTGATACTCCAACCAACTCATAAGATACCGGTAAAGTAGCCCCAAAAACATCAATATCTATATAACCTTCGGTGCCTTCACAACTTGTTGGACCTTCAAAATCATTAACATTTGCATTAAAACTCGAACACACAAGGTTTTCTTGAAATGAAAAGGCAATTGACATTGATACCCCCTCATTTCCTTTGAGTCCATTATTAGCATATGGAGTGGCCGAAATTACATACTCCCCCAAATCAAAGCTATCTCCTTTATAATTGGACCCAGAATCACCGAACAGGGCATAGGGGGCCACATTCTCTATCCTTTTGGCAGTTTTTGCTCCGCTAAGGTCCAACAGAACACTTTCGGTATCGTCTGTTGTATTGGCAACAATATTTAAACTGGTCGTTGGAAGTGTATTCGTATCTATTACCATACCATCGGTGATTGGAAAAAGAACCACGTCATTCTCGGCATCGACCAAACTAAAACCGATTACCGACAATTCCATATTCTGAACCGGTTCCACTATCACTTGCCTCACTTTTTCTTCCGCAGGATTGCCAGCAAGGTCCATAACATTATAGGTTACCAAATAGGTATTTGGATTATTTATATCCACTATATCCCCACCAATTACGATACTGGCTGTGATATCCCCGTCCGTTTCATCCTCTGCTGTGGCACCCGGGTCAACATATTCATCTCCTTCAATAATTATCAAAGGATTATCGCCCAGTATAGTCAACTCAGGCACAGTTGTATCTTCACAAAACAAACCAGCATCATTGATGGTCCATTCATGAGTATCAATAATATTTTGGCGGGCAACGGCCGCTTCGCAATATTGGTTCTGAAGGGCATCCAAAGTAACTCCTTCTTGCAATAATTGAAGTTGGTTCCACCCTAAAAGGGTTTTATTGTAATTTTCATCTGAAAGACCAGATTCGTTTAAAAATGTTGCCATCTCCCCGACATTGGAAATATCCCATTTGGCTAGGCTATAATCAAAGGAAGCTGCCCTATAAAACATTCCTCTCATATCAGTAACCTTTGAAACGTCCCATCCTGAAATATCTTGATTGAAAGATTCCGTGGAGGAAAACATATTCCGCATATTCTCCACATTGCTAGTATTCCAGACACCTATATTTTGATTAAACTCACTAGCCAAATTGAACATATATCTCATATTGACTACAGTGGAAACATCCCATCCTGAGATATCCTTATTAAAATTGGAAAACTGGAACATTCCGGTCATGTCGGTTACGTTGGAAACGTCCCAGTTACCTATCTCTTGATTAAAACTTGTTGCACCGCTGAACATTAAGTTCATATTTCCAACCTTTGAAACATCCCAATTTGAGATATCCCCATTAAAAACAAAAGCATTTGAAAATAAATTGGACATTGACGTAACATTGGAAACATCCCAACTGGAAATATCCGCATTGAAATTATTACATTGGCTAAAAACCTGTATCATATCAGTTATTGTAGACACATCCCATAAATTGAAGAAGTCATTTCCTTTTAAAGAACTACAATAGGTGAACATAGAAAATAATGATGCAGCCTCACTTAGATCTGGAGTATCTTCCGCAACTACATCCATATTGACACATCCAGCAAATGCCGCCAACATGGTTTTCCATTTGATATCACCCCACTGATTTATTTCCAACAATTTTGTTGCATCCTCATTTTCTTCTACAGGCTCTGAAAGATAACTGTTGAATTTAATACTATCCACACTACCGGTTACGGATACTTCGTAAACCCCAGGTGATTCGTATGTGTGCAGTGATTTTCCAAACAAATCAGTTTCCACATTTCCATCACCCCAATCCACATCATATGGGCCTCCGTAAAGCGGTATACTTATTTGATTGTCTTCTGTCATGCCCGGATTATCTGTTTTCCATGTGGTAATAAATGCATAGTCTTCAATGCTCTTTGATTCAGACTGCCCAATTATTGTTTTACTAAAAAAAACCAGAAATAAAAAAGGTAAAATTTTATTCATATGTGTTGTAAGTTAATTCGGAAAACTAAAATACATCGAAGCTTATTTATTAGAATCGTTGTTGCGATAAAAAACATATTCAATCGTTAAAAAGCATAGGTCCAATATTTTGTGCTATAGATAAAAAAAAGAGGCTCGCAGGAGCCTCCTTGAAAAAAATATTTTTATCCCTCCTACTCTAATTGCGGTTGTTCGCCAGCGGTTCCAAAATTGGATGACAAAAGCGAAAAATCGACTATAGTAATAAAGCCATCACCATTGAAATCTGCACTCAAATCAAATTCTGGGTCAGCAGATTCCAAACCAAAGCTATTAGATAGTATTGAGAAATCGAGAATTGTTATGAAATTATCATTGTTCGCATCTCCAGCTTTTAATTCTCCCATATCAACAGGGTTATTTTCATTACCTAATACAGTTACAGTCTGGACCTTCTGTAAGTAATTGGCACTTTTTACCGCTATTTGATATGTGCCGGGTTCAATTCCATTAACCGTTACTTCGCCATTTTCCGAGCCTACTGGAGTAAATTGGTAAATTGGTTCGGAATTACCCTGTTCATATATGTCCACGGTGAGGTCCATTGTAAAATCAGTCCTACCTTGCAATGTATATGAAAGTGTAATATCTCCACCCAATGCATCTGGATCATACTCCAAAACAATGGTATTGGATGCAACACTGTTCTCTCCATTTACACCGTTTGTTACAGCAATAAAATGGTTTATGCCCCCATCGGGAGTTCCAGAGGAACCAGGGGTTTCGGTCAGCACAACAGGTACACTTGCCTGCCCTGAGCCATCTAAAGTGACTGAATACAATTCCTTGGTCATTGCCTCATTAGCCTCAAATGTGTCAACATCATATCCTATATTCGGATTTCCTGGATCTATATATAGTCTTCCATCCACTCGTAGAAGTGTAACACTTGTATTTGGAGCCCCAACAATATCAATGGTCTGGTTAAAATCATCTACAAAACGATTTTCTGCAGTTCCCCCCACGGATATGTTAGGAACCGTTAAATCATTGGATGTAGGGGTCAAGATAGCATCTGCACCTCCTAGACTTCCTTCATCGAATAGACTTGTGGTGAAAACGGCACCAGTGGCAAACTGGACAGTCACCACTCCACCAATAAACTCAAATCCAGATATGGAACCTGCGTCCCCAGTACTCAAATCTCCTTTTATTGAGGTGGGGTCCATGTCTATTCCAAATGCAAATGACTCTCCAGGTTCGAAATCTGTGAAATCTAATGAGATCTCATCATAACCTTCAGAGTTATTTATTCCATTATGTGGCTTCGAAAAGACATTTTCACAGTCCTCAACATCCGATCCCCCATCGGCTGGAACGGTCAATCCTACTTCTTGAGCAGAATTACCAGAAGTTCCTGCCGTTAAGCATTTAGCTCCATTGTCTCCTGCCGTTCCAACAGGATCAAAAACCACATCCATCATGTAACCATTGGCAGTGCTGACCTTTACATTAGTAATAAAATCCTCACCTGTATTGGTTATTATAAACGAATCGTTTCCAAAAGTGGAAATATCTAAATCCGCGCCCGGAGTAACCTGAACAAATGCTGAGGGATTTGCAAGAGGCATGGTGGTTACGCCCCAAACAAATTCCATTGTTGAGCTTTCGGTCGGATCACACTGGTCCGCAACAGTTACTGTTACATCATATGGGCTATTATCCGCCGCTCCTGGAACCACACCGGTCACTTGTTCCGATTGAGCGCCATTCATGGTCGATGTAGGCTTGCCAGCAGATATTTCATCAATGTGAACCAAAGAAAACCTATCCAACTTGTGTCCCGCTGAGCGCTCTGAAAGATAAACCGTATATGTACCTGGGTTTTCAAAATAAGCGTAGATGGCAAAAGCATTGCTATCAATTGTAAATGTGCTCCACTTGTTTCCATCGTTTCCACCCCTATATACTTTAAAGAAACCGCTGTTCCCTGGGTTCTCGTTCCCATGGTCTGGTCTTCCCATGGCGTTTCCTGCTGGGTAGTACAACGTTTTATCCGTATTGGTACCATCCAAAATATCAAAAAACTGTTGACCTCCGCTTAAATTGCCTCCTTCAACACAAAAGAAATGTACATCATTCGTATTGTCTATCTTAAACCAAGAATCATTGGATTCAGAACCATTGGTCCCCGTTATATTTGATTTCATGTGCAACCTGTAAACACCAGTAGTTGTAATTTGTACATTGTACGCTAATGTTTGGCCATTTACATTTCCAAAATGATTCGATGTTGCCACTAAAAAGTCTTCACCATTCTCATTTAGTAGATCATATCCTCCAGATGTATCCACAAAGTCGGTCTCTGCCTCTATAATGACCAAGCCGTCATCTTCAATAAAAGCTCCTGAAACACCTGAACCAGATCCCATATCAAGGGTTCCTGTTATTATACCCGTCTGCGAATTTATTGCCAAACTTGGGGGAAGTCCCTCCGCGCTATATACAAGTCCATCACATGGGTCAACATCCGATGCAAATATCTGAAGATTAACCTCATCTCCCTCCACACCAATTTGTGGTCCGGGATTGGTTACCAACGATGGTGAATTGTCTGGAATTACAGTACCCAAATCGATTATCTCAATGGCTTTTACTGCTGGATTTTCAATGATATGGATAAATTCCAAATCTAAGGTCCCATCAGTCACCGTTACCATATGTGAAAGCATAAAAGCTCCCAAAGCACCATTTCTAGCAAACGGATCGATATCGTCAAAAACGGCAGGGACGGTTCCTTCAACAGAAACATCAAAAACACGTTGATCGGCTTCGGTAATTCCACTATATAATTCAGCAAAATACAAGCGAACCTCTATCTGTGCATTTGGTTCTACAGGGAATTGCCAAAGCATTTCCGGGATAGATGCCCCATCGTACCTTTCGGTCGTAAAAACAGATTCTGGAACCCCCTCCGGCAAGGATGGGTCCGACATATCTATTGGTCCCTTATAAGCTGATTCCGTTGTCTGGGCATACGTTCCAGTACCCGTGGAATTTGCTGATAAATAAGGAGAATTTCCAGTATCTCCAAAATCACCTGTATCTGGGCTCCAATCCAGTGAGGAACCATCTGCAGCAACCGCAGTCTGTCCTCCCCCATTGACCCTATACAAAACTGTTTCCACAGCGTCCCCAGAAACAAGCGAGACCGCCAAGGTAGTGCCATCATCGTACGTTACGTTCAAAGTTGCCACTTTTCCATCTTCACTGCCTATATGGCTTACAACAATACTTGTTGTTTCACCTGGGGCAACAAACCTGAAATCTGTATTTGTGGCCACATTAAATTCGCTGGCATCCGGTCCAGAAACTATGGCATCAGTGATTACTGCCCCTGTATTTCCAGATGAATGGTTAAATGTAATCTGTTTTGCACCACTTGTTGGAACAACGGCCATTGATGGACCGGTCAATTCACCAGCTGTCAATGAAACCCCAGTTGGGTTATCTACACCATAGAATTCCATATTTTTCATGGTTCCACCGCCTCCTTTTGTATTTGATCCGGCAACAACATGTATACCTCCACCAGAAACAATTGCTTGGGTACCATGTCTTTCAGTAACCAAATTAGCCTTTGTGGACCAGGTACCCGTTACAGGGTTATAGGCCTCTGTGGTTTTTACTGCATCATTAATGGTATTTCCTTCTAGATCATTCTCGATTTCACCTCCAATAATATAGAGTTCATCTTGAAATACAGCTGTTGATGCCGCAGCCCTGGGAGTCGGTATGTTTTGATCTGATGGTAAGGTTGACCATGTACCCGTTGTGAAGTCATAGACATCCACATCGGCAATTAACGGCATAAAGGTACCACCGTCTCCACCTGATAATCGTCCCCCAGCCACGTATAATTTATCATCAATGACAGCCGCATGAAAATGGTCTCTAGATCTTGGTGCATCTGCTAGCTCTGTCCAGACCCCGGTAGCTGGGTCAAACTCATCAAACCAAGAAATATATCCTCCATTATGGCCTATGGTATTTCCTGCAACAATGTAAAACTTGTCATTATACATTACCAGACCTGCCGAACCCCTCTTCCTGCCTTCAGGTATTTCAGGGCCCTGAACCCAATCATTCGTTGCCGGGTTGTAGGCCCAAACATAATCTGCAGGTGCTTCGTTGGGGAAAGAATTGGTTTTGAATGCACCGATTACCCAAATAAGTCCATTGTATTCCAATGCTTGGTAGTGATTGAACTCTGCTGGTGCCGAATTTGAAATTGTGCTCCAAGTTTTCGATTGATAATCATAAACATCCAAACTCGTGGCATTTTCCCTACCACCAATTAAATAAAACTTATCTCCAGCCTGAACGAAAGAACACTCATGTCTAGCAGTGAAATTCTCGTCATCAGTTTGATTGGTCCATTGGTCTCCAACAGTTTCTGAAATAGTCCATACGAAATCTACTTCAACCGGAACACTGGTTCCCCTGCTCACTGTTATAGTTACATTGTAAGGGCTGTTCAGGGTGCTCCCACTTTCTATGGTTCCATTGATATTACCCGTGGTTGGTTCCAAAGAAATACCTGGGGGCAGCCCAGTTTCACTGTATGAAAGGTTTTGACTTGAATCTCCTCCACTTGCAACAATATCGAAATTTACCAGGTCACCCTCTATGTTGGATTGGTCGGCAATAGTATTTACAGAAATTGGTGGGGTATAAGCCCCTCCAACGCTTAGAATCTCAATACCGTTGACCAATGGGTTTTCCACTACACGCTCAAAAAGTATGTTCAAGGTTCCATCTGATAATTCGACAAAGTATTCTACCATACCACCAACCTGATGACCAAAGGTCTGCACTAAATCCAAGTTATCTGTCCTCAACTCATTCTCAATGGAAATATCAAATACCCTTTCTCCAACTGCCGAGGTACCACTATAGCCATTTCCCATGTACAATCTAACCAAATAACTCCCATTGGTCAAATCAAATGTCCACTCCATTTCTGCTCCAGTATCCGGATCCCAACGCTCATTTGTATAAATTTCCTGTGGAACATAAGTAGGTACTACTAGACTTTTGTTCGCTATATTTTGGGTAGAGTGATTTCCTGTATTTACTGAAAAAGCAATACTATTAAAGGTCCCAGATTGAGCGCCAACATCTGTAATCCCAATCCAATCAGGATTTGGTGCATCTGTAGCTGAAATTGTTGCACCATTTGCACGTATTCTTATGATTGGAACAGGCTCATCACTTACACTTACCAAGAGCACTTGCTCTATATAAAGATCATCATCATCTGTGGCCCTAACTGTTATACTACCACTGTCCTCTACACCTGGAAAGGTTATGTCAAGTGTACTTCCGGTTATCTCAGCTTGGATGGCTCCACTGGTATTCTCCTCAATAGTATAATCGAGCAACGCATCCCCTTGATCATCACTGAAGTAATCATCAAGATCAATACTTATTGGCAAGTCACCTATAAATGCGCTTACATCCGCAATGTCCTGTTCAATGGTTGGTTGACTTCCTTGGACATTCAAATAGTCCCATGTTCCCTGTACTTCCACCCCATCTGTATTGGACGAGCCTATCAAACCAACTGCCAAAGGACTATTAGAATTCTGTATTGCATCCATAATACTTCCTTGAGCATTTACTGTTCCCAAGGTTTCAAAAGTACCGGATGAATCAAAATCATAGTCAAGAGTAACCACGCCAGAAGACGGGTCTATAACAAATCGGAATATGACATCGTTTGTTGGACGATTTCCTGAAAGGATTGCAAGATCTATAGGGGTTTGAGGATTATCATTTATTTCTTGCAAAGCCTGTAACCCGTTCTGACTAATTACAAATTTTATATAGTTACTTTGTGTACCATCGCCAATGAAAAAGCCCAGCTCACCATCTTCGGGTGCCGAGCTGCCATATAATTGCAAGGGGTCTATAAAATTAAAAAGACGACCTTCAACAATAAAGACACCTGTGTTTTGATCAACATTTACACCATATTGAAAGCCTTTATCTTGATTATTTGACCCGCCCAAAGCAGTTCCAGATGTCATCTCCATTGTCATTGCACCAGTAGCTCCACCTAAAATATCATTGGGGTTTGGGCCTGCATCCTGGACATCTAGCCAATTCAACCAGTTTGGATTTGGAGTTCCATTGTTCATAAGACCTGTAAGGCCAAGCCCTAAATAACCCTTGAGCTCTGGATTATCGGACAAAAGTTCATTTATAACGGGTAAATCAAAGGAATCTGTTCCAGAATCAAGTGGGTCTCCAAGTTGAAAAGGATCATTGGCATCATCGATTCCATCGTTATCATCATCAGTATCATTCAAGTCGGATATCAATGTTCCTCCGGCAGCCTTGTCAAAATCATCTGGTTGGTTTCCGCCATTACATATTACCTCTTCATCAAGTTGGTCACTATCCTTGTTCTGAATCTCATCTTCATTCGTATAGCCATCAAAATCGTTATCCCCGGTAGAACTATATCCAGCTTCACCTGGCAGTATGCAAGGGCCAAAATCTTGTGGTTCAAATATTTTGATGTTGCTGTTGAAAGTAGCCACCCATATCGTTCCGGGAAAAGGATCTAGATCTCCATTACAAGTAATCCCCAAGGAATTTCCACCCAATCCTGATAAAAAGGATTCCGTATAATCAACCAAATTCCCATTTGAGTCCACCTGTACCCTTCTTAATTCATTCTTGTTTGACCCAGCTATCAAGTCACCCAACATAGCACCCTCAAAATTTGAAGCGGTATAAGCGTCAATTCCATTGGTATTATTTTCCCAGGCTGTTACTAAAGCATCATCAGGTCCATCGGGGTTAGTGGTAACAGGTCCTCGCCAATCCCCTTCATCAATATTTTTTAAACTTTCTGGTACTGGGGGCCAGTTGGCGGGTAGGGCTATGGTAGGATCGTCCGTATAGCCAGCACCAGGATTACTGGGATCAAAAATAAGTGTTCTGAAAATCGCTCCAGCGGTGCCATTTTCGGTGGGATTTGTAAACAAACCAGCACCCATTGGGTTTGCTCTTACAGGAGTTGGATGTCCTCCATAAAAACTTCCGAAATCATAGTTTTGCAAATCGGTTGTTACCACAGTAAGGTGGTCGGTATTATCCACTTGTTCCCCCCCAATAGAGGAGCTGCTTCCAGGTTCGGATGACACATAATCATTTGTAACCGTTCCATCCATGCCCTCATTTACCGGAAGGCCACCCCAGCCTCCATTGGCCCCGTTGTCAGTTACATAAACTGTATTGTTATAGATAGTAAGGTCATAAGTATTTCTGTAACCAGGGGAAAAAATCTGAACTGGACCATCAACAACCAACATGGCTTGGTTGAGTCCATCGTTTCCACCCCATGGGTCATTTATGTCGATACCGTTATATCCTGTGACATCTGGGTCTGTGATATCGTTGACATTATCCCGTGTTGGGTCATCCAATGTAGGAATGTCATATATATACTGACGACCACTTACATTGTCTATCAGTATTGGATAATTAGATGTGTTTTCCAACATGGTCAGATTGACTGATAATAGTGCTGCAGAAAGTGCATATTCTGTTGTCCATGCAAAATTATCTGATGGAGAACCTGCGTTTGTATGGCCTCCTTGACTAACGATAAGGTAATCAGTTGCTCCAATGGTAACAAACTCTAATCCATTGGTTGCATGATTCTCTTCCGATCTAGGAAGTCCCCGCACAATATCCACTGCATCCCATGAACTCCCTGTCCAAGTTATCCTTGTTATTACACCCGAATTGGTATCTAAATCCTTATCCCCTCCCGGTCCACCTACCCTTGGATCGCTGGAGGTTACATAGATTACAGGATTGGTTGCGGTTCCCACCACGGTGATACCCGTAGCTTCCCTTTGGGTAACCGTACCGCCATCATCTATATCTATTGGAGCGGATCCGTCATCATTATGATTTGGATGGTTAAGGACATCCAAGATTTCCTCGGCGGCAATAACCTCATAATCATCAACGTCATTTCGTTGAATTGTAAATATATCTATCTGCCCCTTTAGACTTAACACATAAAGTCTTCCGTCCGGACCAAATTCCAATGAAGTACCTGAATTTACCGCCCCAAGACCACCCATATCAAGGGTGCTTTGGCTAAAGGCCTGAGACTTTACTTCAGAAATCCCCAACGCAAAGACCAGAAAAGAAAGTAGAAAAACCTTTATAAGTTTGCGTGAAAAAGACTTTATAGATGGGTTTTGTAGGCCTTGGTGCTTAAAAAAAACGCTGCCCATGGTTATAGTAATTTGATTGGTTTTCATTCTGTATTACTTTACTATATTTTTACTTCTTTACTACCATTTGTTCCCTAAAGACCACACCATTTACATCCGTTGTCCGAACATGATAAGTTCCCACAGGAAGATCATATACACTCAATTGATAATTATCATCACTGACATCTATCTCAACTCTTTTCACCAATTTCCCAGTAATGTCGAAAATCAGGAATTCCTGGACCTGGGTTGGTACCTCAAAATCCATTGTTGCACTTTCAGATGCTGGATTTGGATATATTTTTAAAGCATTTGCTACCAATGGGGCAACAGTTGGAGCAATCGTGAAATTGATTGTTAGCGATTGCCCTTCTTCTCCCTTGGCCCCAGCCAAAGAATAGGGTGTTGCAGTAATCGTGTAGTCTCCTGCCGGGAATGTCCGTGCGAAATAATTTCCCTTGAAATCTCCAAATAAAGCATAGGGTGCTCCCGATTCTTTCCTCTTATTTTCCAATGGGCCTGTCAACTGGAAGAAGACACTTCCAACAATTTCGGGATTTGTGGTGGCGCCAATGTTAAGGCCAATGCCCTCAAGGCTTGCTTCATCAAGGAGCATGTTGTTTGTCAATTCAATTATTCCGGTATCAGTATCAGCATTAATCAATGTAAGAGCAACCACTTTCTGAATATCACTATCCTCAACAATGTTAACTTGAATAGCTGCTGTTCCATCCGCACCATCATCATCAATTACGGTAAGGGTTACCAAATAAACCCCTTCATCGGTATAGGTATGGGTTGGATTAATATCGGTTGATGTATTTCCATCCCCAAAATCCCATTCATAGGAGACTATGTTCCCATCTGGGTCATCTGATTCACTACCTAAGAAATCTACCACAAATTCATTGGGTGTTCCAGCATCGGCAACTGCTACGGGCGGTACATTAGGTATTTCTTCTGCTGAAACTTCTATGGATGTGAAACCTTCTTCGCCATCATCATCTGTTACGGTCAAGGTCACATAATAATCGCCACCAGATGCATAGGTGTGCATTGGGTTTTCTTCATTTGACATATTTCCGTCCCCAAAATCCCATTCATATGAGACTATGTTTCCATCCGGGTCATATGATTCGCTACTGGAGAAATTCACTTTGTAGGAAATTATACCGTCTGCAGTACCGTCTGCTATCGCAACTGGCATCATATTTACAGGTATTTCTTGAGCTAAAACATCTATAGATGTTATATCCTCTCCCCCTTCATTGTCATTTACAGTAAGGGTTACGGAATACTCCCCTTCAGCGGCATAAGTATGCATGGGATTTTCTGCATTAGATGTATTTCCGTCTCCAAAATCCCATTCATAAGAGACTATGTTCCCGTCTGGGTCATAGGATCCTGTGCTGAAAAAATTGATTTTGTACGCAATGGTTTCATCAACAACTCCATTGGCAACCGCAATAGGCGATACATTGCCCAAAGTAAAAACAAAGTTTATGGCAAGACTTGTTCCTTGGATTCCTTTTTTACCATTCTCCGAATACGGCGTGGCCACTAGGTCATAAGATCCAAGTGAAAAGTCATTTGACTTATAATTTCCTGAAGCATCCCCAAAAAGTGCATATGGCGCCACGTTTTCATTTCTAGTAGAGTTTTGAGTTCCGCTTAGCTCAAAGAACACACTCTCGACATCGTTGGTGGTTTCCGCTCTAATATTTAAGTTTTCGGTGGGCAATGAATTAATATCAATGATCTCACCATCGGCAATAATCATAATGTCCTGCTCACTATCCGCATTGACCAACATAAACTCCGTAATAGAAAGTACCGATGGTACATAAGGTTCAACAGTTACAGTAGCCTCGCATGTGTTTGAATTGCCATTGTTGTCAACAACTGTAAGAACAACCCCGTTTTCCCCAATATCTGATGTAGTGAACACTGTGGTGTCCAAATCAATACTGGATATTCCACAGTTGTCCGATGAACCATTATCAATATCCGAGACTTCAATGCTGCCGTTTCCATTAGCATCTAACTGTATCGTAAAATCGGTGCATACTACCTCAGGGGCCTCTGTGTCTTCTACCTCGATATTAAAAGTGCAGGTATCGGTGTTTCCAGTAGCATCAATTGCAGTGGCCGTTACAGAAGTTGTACCTATTGGAAATAGGGACCCACTCAAGAAATCTGATGAAATTGTGGCCCCAGGGCAATTGTCAGAAACTGATAGATTAAATTCAACAATTGCTCCACATTCCCCAGGGTCGTTACTGACAAAAATATTATCTGGACAAGTGGCCACTGGATTAATATTATCAATCACTGTAATGGTGAAACTGCAAGATGAGGTCTGCCCATTTGAATCTGTTACCATATAGGTCTCTGTTGAAACACCAACTGGGAACAATGCACCGCTGCCATGACCAGCTGTAAGTCCAGTAATGGCCCCATCCATATCATCAACTCCAACGGGTGCTGTATAGACTACAATGGCACCACACTGTTCTGGATCCACATTGACGGTTATGTCCTCTGGACAGTCAATGGTAGGTGGATTATCAATAACTTGCATTACAACGACATCATCGCTTGCCGAATCTGTGCATCCATTTGCGTTGGTATACGTATATATAATTGTATGGGTTCCAACACCGGCAATAGCAGGTTCAAAACTATAGGTCATTCCATTGCCATCATCGGTAACTCCTGGACCACTATAAACACCATTATCACCAACCTCAGAGCCTTGTGGTGGTGTGCCACCTCCTAAACCGGTTTGCACTCCAGCATCGATGAAAACGTCGGCTAGAGCAGTAAATGCAACTATTGGCAATGGGTTTACCGTTAATAGTACCTCATCACTTATGACCGAACAGTCATCGTCTGTATTATCGCCCGTGCTGTTATCAGAGGTAACAATTACACGATATTGATTTCCATTTGCTGAAAGTCCAATTGGTCCATCGAAATTTAAACTTGCATTTCCGTTGAAAGTTGGAAAATCCACCCAGACCTCACTGAATGTATCAAAGATTTGCCAATTGTAAGAAAGAATACCATTGCCAGATGCCTGTACCGAAAAAGCAAAGTTGGTACTTCCCTCACAAACTGACAAGCTCAGTGGCTGGTTATCAATGTTTACTTCACAAAGCGGGCCTAATGATACAACCAAATCCACTGGAGAATTCTCCTCTACGGAAGCTCCGCCAGCTGGGTTTTGACTGATTACATCTCCGGCAGCAATGGTATCACTGTTTACTGTTGTAACCGCACCCACCACAAGGTTGGCAGTAATAATGTCGGACTCGGCCATGGCTTGCGTTTTGTTCACAACGCTTGGCACGGACACCGTAGGTGGTGGAGAAACAGTAATGTTCTGATTGCACATGTTTACCACACCATTAGTATCCGTTACCACCCATTGTATTATTGTGATTCCTAGATAGGGTGCCGTGGTTAAATCCGTACTATTAATATCTAATCGGGTGCCCACCACACTGGCGACTCCGCAGTTATCAGCTACAACGGGTGTACCGATATCCAAATCAGTCAACATTACCGCTCCACTACTAATTCGATTAACATTTGGTGGACAGGTAATGCTTGGCGCCAAGGTGTCGTTAACCAAAATGATTGCCGAACAAGTAGCTATATTTCCGCTGTTATCAGTTACAGTCAAAGTGACTATTTGCTCCCCAAAATCAGCACAAGTAAATGTACTTGGGCTTACCGAAATACTTGCAATACCGCCAGCATCACTGGATCCTGCATCTATATCTGCTGCAGTGATACTTGCATTTCCATCAGTATTCAAATCTACCGTCAAAGAATAGTCCCCTATACATAAAGCCGTCGGCGGGGTGTCATCCAAATCATTGACACTAATGACAATGTTTTGTACATCCGTCAATCCTCCGGAATCCATAACGGTCACCTGTACCTCGTAGTCATTGTCTCCGTTATCGTCCCCGGGTATCTCAAAGTCAGGTGCATTGATAAAGGTCAGTACCCCAGTAGAGGAATCCAGATTGAACAGTGCCAGATCCGCACCGCCGCTCTTGCTGTACAACAATCCTGAGCCCTCTTCGTCAACATCATCGGTGGACTCAACATTAATGGCCGCTGTCTGGTTCTCGTCAACGCTGGCAGTAGCTGCACTAGTTATCATTGGACCGGTGTTCTCGAACACATCGGTTACCGTGATGGTAATGTCCTGTACATCGGTCAGGCTTCCTAAATCGGTGACCGTTACTTGTACCTCGTAGTCGTTGTCCCCATTATCATCACCGGGAATCTCAAAGTCAGGTGCCCCGATAAATGTGAGCACACCTGTGTTGACGTCCAGGTCGAAGAGTGCCTGATCGGCACCTCCCGTCTTACTGAAAATCAATCCTGAGCCTTCATCATCTGAATCATCGGTCGCATTCACATCTATTGCACCGGTCTGGTTCTCTTCGACACTGGCAGTAGCCGCACTTGAAATCAATGGGGGCTGGTTGGGCGCAAGTATAGTAAATGTGACTTCGGTGGCATCACATATTTGATTGTGCCCCGTTTCTGCACCATGAACACTAATGGTGTGCTCACCAGGTGCAACATTGGTGAATGTAAAACATCCCGTTTGGTCATCTATTCTTACATAGGGTTGGCCATGAACGCTACCACCTGTTCCTTGTCCATTATCACTATCGTCTAGGCGCAAATGGAAATGTTCCCCTGAAGAACCTCCAGCGTCCAAGTTTTCAACACTCCAGCATACAGTAACATCTGGACCTTCAATCTCTGCATCTAACAATGGGGAACCTCCAATAGTATTCTCAGTAACGGTAAAAATAGGTGCGCCAATAACTTCGATATCCATACTAACCGAAGACGGTGTACTGGCTCCATCGGAATCGGTTGCCACTGCGGTAATGGAATGTGTTCCTACTTCTAAGGAAATATTTTGCAATGGTGCGCCAAAACCTAGCGATGTTGTTCCACTGAACCATTCTATGTTCAAGGTGGAGTCATCATCTTCCAGGTCATCAAAGTTTGCATTAAAATCGAACATTTCACCATCTCCCTCACAATCCCTTGCAACTGTTCCGTCTCCTGGGCTCAGGAAAGCAACAAATTGTGGTGGATTGTTTGGTGGATCTGCCACCTTACAGACCTGAATTGCCTTAATGTTCGGATTATCAATTATTCCATGCAAAAATTTGATGTCCAATGTACCTCCAACAACAGTGGTTGTAGCACTAAGTGCAAAGGCTTTTCCACCGCCACCACCAATGGCAAATGGGTCAATATCATCAAAAGCAGCGGGTACGATACCTTCTAAAGTTACATCAAAGACTCGTAAACCGGCAGAATTTAAAGGCCCGTAAATTTCTGCAAAATATAGGGTTACCTCAACTTCGGTACCTTCGGCCACGGGGAACTGCCATAACATTTCATCAGGATCTCCAGAACCTGTACTATCCCATCTTTCAGTTTCAAAAAGCTCCAATGGGGTGCCAAATGGCAACAAAGGTGTAGGCATTATGGGTTTATGTCCATTATTCCCAGAATTATTAAACAAATTGGTTCCACCAGCCGTTAGAAATGTAGCCGTGGCACCAGCATCATTATCGTCCCATCCTGAAACACCAGCACCTCCTACATTCACCCTAAACAGCAAGTCACAAATCCCTGCTGAAGGTTGGACCACCACTGTAATACTCACCGTGCTGGTTTCAGCACCGCTATCGGTAACCGAAGCTGTAATTACATGTGTACCTGCGTACAGGCTAGGGCTTATACTTGCGCCATTGCCCAATGGACCTTGGATGTCCGAACTCCAGCTGATATCACCAGCTGTAAGACCTGAATCTTCAAAATCAGATGCCGTACCGGTCAAAATCACTGTACCTTCTTCAACAGCGGCTCCCTCCAATGGGGAAGTTATATTTACTAACGGAGGTGTATTTGATGTAGAAACAACAAATTCAAAATCCTTAATATTTACGCCACCACTGCCTGAAAAATCAAGACGTAACGTTTGAATACCCGCATTATTAAATATCGCATTGAAGGTATATGGGCTAGGAGCTATTTCATATTCTTGCCAACCATTTTCTGTAGCTCCAAATGAACCAACTGTAATACCGTCTACTGAAAGTGTTGTGGTCAGAGTTCCACCATTACCTTTTCCAGCGTAGAAGGTGGCCTCATAAACTCCAGGGGTAGGTACATTGATTACATATTCTACAAATTCACCTGCTTCAATGTATCCAATATTTTTTGCACCCGTGTCTTCAATGGCAACCGTGAATGGAGCTTGAGGACCTGCCCCATACCAAGGTAAAGGATTAGAGAAAGTTCGGGCTAATATCGGGTCATCTGTTATATTCTGAGCTAAATCGATTGAAAAAATCTCAACCACTGGAGGGTTTATACCATCATTGGCCGTAACCCTAGCTTCAAATGATTTTCCATCGCCTGTATAGGTAGAGGTATCCCAATCTAAGGTATAGCTGCCTCCACCATTATCTGAATACGTAAGTCCACTGACCGTTGCTCCTGGTGTAAAAACAATTGGGTTAACGGAGCTGGTCCCTAAAACACTTTTATCAAAGATTTCAATAGAAGATGAAGGATCGATATCATCATTAATCTGAACATTAAAATTAATCGTAGAGCCTTCTTCCACCGCAACATTGGCAATGGCGTCAATTGTTGGGGGAGTATCTATTGTTGTACTTATAGTAATGGTTATCTGACTTGAAGTGGTAGTTGAATTTCCATCTGACGCCACAGCTGTAAGGTTATATGTTCCGGCAACTAAATCCAAAGGAAATTCATATGGGAAGTCGCTATCCGTTCCTAAGCTATTAACTCCATCATTGAACAGTTCCACTTGGGTCACGGCAACATCATCAGTCGCCTCTACAGTAACGTTTACCGTAGACCCTTCCAAAAAGTCATCCCCATCATTTGGAGAAGTGATGCTGACGGTAGGTGGAGCATCCGGCACCAAAGTCATATCGAAATAATCGATGTTCATATAAAAACCACCTCCATCGTTCCAATCGAAACGCAGGGTTTGCGACCCTGCATCAAAAGGCACAAGTACACTCACAGTATCATAATCTGACCATGTTCCCGTATCGTCCACTACAAGGGTTTCACTACCAGCCGAAGTAGTTATCAACATTGACTTAGCCCCTGTAGGTTGTCTGGCAACAAAAAAGTCCATTTGATACGTCCCAGCTTCCGTTACATTGATATTATATTCTGTGAAATCCCCCGCGGTTGTGAAACCTAAAATAAAACCAGTTCCAGCCTCTTCAATTCCAATACCATCACCACCTCCTGTATTGCCTTGATCATCATATGACTCTGCCTCTATCCTGGTAGCCATTAGGGAAGATATATTCTGATCTACATCATTAACAGTAACATCCAAGGTTTTAGATACCGAATTTCCATTCGCGTCACTAACCTCGACCGTAATTGTATATACTCCATTTCCATCACCATTAGAACCGCCATCACCATAGGTTGGATCAAAGTTCAAAGTAGAACTATAGGAACCCGCACTGCTTGCTATTCCTGTTTCAGTAAAAAAACCGCTGGCATCTATGGGGTATGGTTCTCTTTGAATACCGGGTGGAACCTCACCTGCTTCATTGTTACTCTGAAGTTCCTGTGGTTCATTGGAAACAGAAGTAATTGTAACTGTAAGGTCATCGCCATCATCGTCAGAAACAGTCAATGGCAATTGCAAACTTTCACCTTCATTTACAGAAGTTGTCTCTGCAAGAGATATTTCTGGCTCAACATTTGTAATATTGGTTACCTCAACTGGTACACTACTTACAGGCTTATTTAATATACTTTGCGAATTTTCATCGGTCACTTCTGTTTGAAGCGGCAAAATATCGTTAAAATCAATATTGGTATTGCCTACTGCAAGTCCCACAAATTCAATTTCCAAATAGTCAAAACTAGCTTCTGGGAAATTACTGAAAGTACCTGAAGAATAGGATAGAGTCCCTGTATTGTTATCGTAAGTGGGAGGGCCGGGAATCTCTACTGGGAGTTGTGAAGTACCCAAGGCTGTAACTGTATTCACTTCTATTATGGAGCTATCAAAATTGAGATAGACAGAAACTCCGTTTGTCACTTCACTACCTGCTGCTTCCAATGCTATTATAATAGTGAATGTATCACCTTCATTTACAGAAACCGCTGATGGCGAGCTAGTAAGATTAACTTGTCCAACTAAGGAATTTGTAAAAGTGAACAAAATAAGGCATGTGGTCAACATTTTGCTGAGTATCGCAAAACGCAGGAAACTTGAATGATTATTTCCATTGCTTGAATCTACAATACTTAATAGTGCTAAAGGCTTTGGTTTTCTTATAAAAAAGATACCGCCAGGAAATTGTGGGATGATTTTCATTTTGGCTAAAATTGGTTTATTGAGTAACTAGTGAGGTAATAACAGTATATTTTTAGTGTGCGGCAATGGAACTTTTTTATGGATTAAAAAAAGTTTCCCAAAACAAAAAAAATAGAAATGTTACTTATTGAAGATGGTAGCAAGTAATTTTTTGGCATACACTGTTGGTTTGGTTAATACCATAACCAATGCGGTGCCATAGTCTGATTCGGGGTGGGATGAAATAGACTAAACTAATAGTTGGGTAATCTTAAAAACTCTCCTCACTTTGAAGGAAGAATGTTCGAAAAGTACCATTACTTTTACAACCTGTAAATTGTTTATTGTTCATTTTCGATAAACTGCATCAAAATCAGATAAGCGGCACCATAAAACAAATGAAGTGGAAATCTTACTTGGTTCCCCGTAAACCGCATTCCCAGTAGTTATATACAATTAATTTTCCGATATCCATAGTTTCCTTTGTCTATAACCACATAAAGAAACTGCACAAAAGATCTCCAAAGAATTCAATCTTTGTTTTTATGTAAGTAAATCGAATTTTATTCGACAAGATTTGAAACACATATTCATGCGCACCACTATCATTTGTTTTTGTCTGACACTTGCTTTTAATGGGCTATTTTCCCAAGAAATGACACCTTCCAAGCTTTATGAAATTATAGAACAAGAGGCCGATACCGTCAAAACCAATGGTAACTCCTACCAGTTTTTATTTAATGAATCCATATTAATCTGTGTTTTTGACGAAAATGCGAATAGAATGCGAATCATATCCCCTATTGTTGAACGTGAAAAAATAGGTGAAGAAGAGTTATTGAATGCATTGGTGGCCAATTTTCACTCTGCATTGGATGTAAAGTATGCCTTAAGTGATGAGATTTTATGGTCAGTTTACACCCATCCACTAAAGGAACTTTCAGAAGCACAGGTTATTGACGCTATACAACAGGTATATGCTGCGGCAATTACTTTTGGAAGCAGCTATTCCAGTACCAACTTGGTTTTCCCCGGGAACACAAAAAAGATAGAAAAGCCAAAGCCTAAGATTTTAAAAAAGATTTAAAAACTATACTCTGGAATTTTGCCTTTTACCCCTTTATAGAATTTGTGGATTATTTTAAAATCGTCTTTCATTTCACCACTCGGATAAATGGCTTCAGAAATTTTGACTTGCTTCTTTCCAAAGTCAAAGGCAACAGCAACTATAGGAACTTGCGCCATTACTGCTATGTGATAGAATCCGGTTTTTAGTTCCGTTACCTTTTTTCGGGTACCCTCTGGTGCCAGAGCAAATCTAAAAATCCTTCTCTCTTTAAAAATATTCACTATGCTTTCAACTGTGTTAGAGCTTTTCGAACGGTCTATTGGTGCTCCGCCGGTCCATCTAAAAAACCATCCAAATGGTGGTTTAAAAAGACTCTTCTTCCCAATGTAATTGATTTCTTCATTGATGACTTTTCTAATCAATAAACCCAAAAAGAAATCCATCCAATGGGTGTGTGGCACTACAGCTACCACACATTTATCCACCTTGGGAAATGTACCAATGAGCTTCCATCCCAGTACTTTAAAATATAAAAACTCGGCTAGTCTACGCATGTATTTACATTTGCTAAGAGCAGTAGAAGGGTTCTGGATGTGTTAAATTCTCTGATAAATCCCTTTCAGACGTTCTGGGGTCATGATTTCTTTCCAATCTTTCCCCAAAGCATTTTCCCAAAGTGCTTCCATTCCCAAGGCCACATTGATTAAAATATCAAAATCATTTTCGGTAAGATCAGCACAAACACCTTTTGGTAATTGTATGTTATGTTTTTCCATCATTTTATGGAACACTTGCACGCCTTCTGGATAAAATTCTTCAAGATGCTGAAAAACAAGACAATTCCCTATTCCATGTTTTATCCCCAATAGATAGGAAAGGCCATAGCTCATTGCATGAGCAATTCCTACTTGGGAATAAGCAATGCTCATTCCACCATGCCATGAAGCCATCATTAATTTGTCCCTTGATTCGCTACTGGGAACATCTTCCAAGAACACTTCTTTGCAAAGTTCCAGAGCTTTCTCCCCATAACTTTGGCTAAAGGCATTTAAATATGTGCCTTTTAATGATTCTATACAATGGATGAAGCAATCCATCCCCGTATAAAACCACTGTTCTTTGGGAACACTTTTGGTTAAATCTGGATCTAAAACTACTTGATCGTATGTAGTAAAATCTGAATTGATCCCCAACTTCTTTTCCGGCCCCAACAAAACGGTGGTTCTAGAGACTTCCGCTCCAGTGCCACTTATGGTAGGAATTCCCACATGATATAATGATGGTTTACTCACTAAATCCCAACCTTGATAATCTTGGGCCAAACCATTGTTGTTTAGAAGAATGGCGACCGCCTTTGCTAAATCTAAAAGGGTTCCCCCTCCTATTCCGATGATTCCGGAAGGCAATTCTTCAAACTCTTCTTGTATTTTAGACACCAATGTATCTACCTGACCTGTTTTGGGTTCTTCATTGGCGGAAATAAAAAATACCTTGTCATTATACATTAAGGGCATGCACAGGGTAACTTCGTTCTTTTCGAAAAAATCATCCACCAAAAAGATAAAGGGAGCGTTGGAATTTCTTCTTTTGGGCATCAAAATATCCCCTAATTGAGCAAAACTACCTTGACCAAAAACAACCCTTGGTACCATTGGAAAGTTGCGGTACCCTGTCTTGTTGTCCAACCTTATTTCGTTTCTTTTCAAATCGTTTTCCGTCTTCATCAATTTTGCAAATACTTCAGGATATCTTCTAGTTTATTTAGTTTCAAATGATCGTTCATTTGTTCAGAATCAGCAATCATTTCATGGGCCCATGTTGTATGGAATGGCACATGTACTGCGCTTCCTCCAATATTCAATATAGGTAATACATCTGACTTTAAAGAATTTCCTATCATTAAAAACTCATCGACATTAACCTCTAAATGTTCCAACAAGTTGCTATAATTGCTTTCTTTTTTGTCACTGAGAACTTCGACATGGTGAAAATACTTTGAGATTCCAGACCTTTCAAGCTTGCGCTCTTGATCTAACAAATCTCCTTTGGTAAGCACAATTAACCTGTATTTATTTACCAACTGGCTTAGCACCTCTTCAACCCCATCCAATAACTCTACCGGGTGGGAAATCATTCTTTTTCCAAGATTCAAAATTTCAGAGATGGTTTCTTGGGATACTTTACCATTTGATAGATCTAGAGCTGATTCTATCATGGAAAGAACGAACCCCTTTATACCATAACCATAAAGTTCCAAGTTTTTCATCTCCATTTTAAACAACTCCTGGTCTACTTTATTTTTGGTTTCATAACCCTCCATTAATTCGGCAAAGCGTTCTTCTGTTTCCCTAAAATAGGTTTCGTTGACCCATAAGGTATCATCAGCATCAAAACCAATAACTTTAATATTTTCAAAATTTACTTCCATGCTTTTTTAGCTCGTTCTAAATCTTCTGGAGTATCAATTTCAATGCCAGTTACATGTGTTTCCACCATTTTTATTTTTTTCCCATACTCTAAAAATCGAATCGCCTCAATTTTTTCCTTTGCTTCCAATGGTAGCATTGGTAATCTTTGAAAATCAATCAAAGCCCTTTTTCTAAAGGCATAAATTCCTTTATGTTTATAATATGTTGCTTCAATAGTTTCATCCCTTGGATAAGGAATTGGTGATCGTGAAAAATACAACGCAAAATCATTGGTATCGACTATTACCTTAACTGTGTTGGGATTGGAAATTTCTTCCCAATCCGAGATCGGTGTCATTAAGGATGCCAAGTCTATTTCTTTTTTGGAATCCGTTTTGAATACCTCAATTACTTTTTTTAAACTTTCCGAATCAATAAATGGCTCATCTCCTTGCACATTGATTACAATATCAACATCCATTTCCACTACGGCCTCTGCAATTCTATCACTCCCGCTTTCATGCTCCTCCTTACTCATAAGCACTTGACCACCTACTTCTGAAATTGTATCAAAAATGATTTTGCTATCCGTTACAACATAGACTTCATCAAACAACCCGGTTTGTACTGCTGCCTCATAGGTACGCACAATTACTGGCTTTCCTTCCAAATCTTGCATCAGTTTAGCTGGAAATCTTGAGGCTTGGTACCTTGCCGGTATCATGGAAATTATCTTCACTCGTATTCTTTATATTGATGAAAATTACTTTTTCGGTCGCAACTTACGGTATATTATAAAAATAATCACCAAAATTAGTATCACTAGTACAATAGCTATTGACGGCGCCAAAATTGAAGCCGTTGAAACTGCTACTGCAGTTCCCGTTTCTACTGTTGTTACCAATGGATTTGCAATCCCTCCTGTTGTGGCTGTAGAGGTTAATCTTCCCGCGGCATTGGCTCCTTTTATAGCAGTAGCCGTACCTCCTCCGGCAATAATTGCCAAAGACCAGGTAATCACCGGATCTAAGTTAGCAACTGTTGATACCATTACAGCGGTACCTGCAATGGCGGCCAATGGGACAGATATGCCATCAAGTGCATTATCTAACCAAGGAATAAAATAGGCAAAGATCTCTACAAATGTGGCAACACCAAGAGTAATCACTGCAGCCATACTACCGATCCATTCCCAACTTTCATTTAACTCCCAAATACCTAAATAAGCGGCTAAACTAAGGGCAAAAAGTGGTAAGAACACTCTAAAGCCGACCGAAGCCGCTAAGCCTATGCCTAAAAATATACTTATAATCGTATCTGGTGACATTTCCATGGTTCGGACTAAAATAGGATATTCTTAGTCAAGAAAAAAATCGTCCTTAAAACCTATTAAAAATAGTTTTTGCTTTGCACGTGTAACAGCTGTATATAACCATCTTAGATAATCCTTATCCACTCCATTGGGCAAATAAGGTTGCTCCACGAATACGTTTTCCCATTGTCCCCCTTGAGATTTATGACAGGTAATCGCATAAGAGAATTTTACTTGGAGTGCATTAAAAAACTTGTTGTTTTTTACGCCTAAAAACTTTTTGTACTTAGATTTTTCATGCCCGTAGTCCTTTAAAACCTCTTGATACAATCTATTCCCCTCTTCATACGAAAGTGAGGGTGTCTCCGCATTTATGGTGTCCAACAAAAGAACTGTTTCAAACGGTCTTTGATTAGGGTAATCAACCATTTTAACCTTTACCTCTGCAAATGAAAACCCATACAGCTCTTTGATAGAGAACAATTCCAATATTTCAATGATGTCGCCATTGGCAATAAAACCAGCTTCAGAATTGGGTCGTAGCCAAAAGTAATTGTTCTTTACCACCATCATATAATCACCTACGGCCAGCTCATTGTCTAAAAAAAGAATTCGTTCCCTAATGTTTTTATTGTAGAGATTTGCCCGTTTATTGGAACGCACAATAATTGCCGTTTCCTCTTTTCCATTTTGACTGTATGATGAATCAATGGCTTCTTGTATTTCACTTCCATCGATTAGCCTCGTAATGTCCTTGAAAGTTGATACTTCAAACTTAAATTCATCAAAAAAATGCGATTGTAGTTGCTCTCTTAAATTGGTAGCATTGTATAAAATTCCTGAATCGCTTGTTTGGCGCATTACTTCATCCAACTCCAAACACGCTACTTCTTTATTGTAGTTCAATGAAAGGCGTTGCTCTTCCAAGGCAGGACTTAAATCTAATTTTACTGGTGGTAATTGTGCCGTATCGCCTATTAAAAGTAATTTACAATTGTGCCCTGAATAGACATAGAACATTAAGTCATCCAATAATGAACCATTCTCAAAAAGTTTGGAATCTGCCGGTATATCAGGAATCATTGAAGCTTCATCGACAATAAAAAGGGTGTTCCTATGTTTATTTGGAGCCAACACAAATTGAATACCCCCTCCCGTCTGCTTTTTAGGAAAATATATTTTTTTATGAATGGTAAATGCCTTGTTCCCTGAATAAACTGACATAACTTTTGCGGCCCTACCTGTAGGAGCCATTAGCACAGCACTCATTTTGACTTTCCAAAGGCTACTTACAATGGTTCCAACAATTGTTGTTTTACCAGTACCTGCGAATCCTTTTAAGAGGAAAACTTCTTCCTGTTTTCCATTCAAAATAAAATCCGAAAGCTTTTCCATGGCCAAACCCTGTTTAATGGTTGGGTCATGTGGAAATTTTTCAGTTAAAATTGTTAAAAATCCAGATGGCGTAGGGTCATTCATGAGCTTCTAAAGATAGCATGGTTTTTTAAAGCAAAAAGTTTCGTGATTAAAAAAAAATTGTAGATTTGTCAGTAACCGCTAAATTAATTCAGAAAGACAATATTAGTATGTTAAACTTAATCCTTATCGTTTTAGTTATATGCCTATTGACCTTGGGCCTTGTATTCTTAATTGATAGATTTTTACCGCAAAAAGTAAAACCAGTTCTTATCATAGTTTTTGGACTTTTAAGTATTTTCTTGGGTTATAAAATTTATCAATCCATTAATGCTCCTATCGAATTTAATAAAGTTCGCAAGGAAAGATTTTCACAAGTAATCGCGAAGCTTAAAGATATTAGAGACTCTCAAGAAGCTTATAAAACCGTAAATGGTAGGTTCGCAAAAGACTTTAACAGTTTGATTAAATTTGTTGATACAGGAAGTTACACTATTACCCAACAACGGGATTCTTCTTTCATGAGATTTGACAAGGTGTATCAAATTGAACTTCAAAAAGATACCGTCATCATCGATACTCTAGGATTTGAAAAAGTAAGAGATTCTATTTTTAAAGGTGATGACCGTTATAAAACCATGATGGAAGTTCCCTATGCCCAAGGAGGTGAGAAATTTGAGATGAAGGCCGATATTATTGATAAACAAGGCTACAAAGCACCTGTGTTTGAAGCTAAAATAAAGAAGAATGTTGTTCTTTATGATCAGCCGGCCGATTTATTGGCAAGAGAAAATGCACATCAAAGTGTTGAAGAAGTTAATGGCACAGAGATTAAAGTTGGCTCACTTACCGATGTAAGTACAAATGGTAACTGGCCTCCCATCTATGACAGAAAAAGCAACTAATATAACGAAGTCCAATCCAGAAAGTGATTTCAAAAAATTGTCCATTCAAGTTGGCTTGAATGGACTTTCTTTTTGTGTACTCGATACTATTTCCAATAAAATTCTGGCTTTTGAAAAAATAACTTTCAAAACTTCATCAACACCCTATCTGGTATTGAAAGAGCTGAAAGCCGTTCTCAATGAAAAGAGCATAACAGGCACAAATTTTTCAGAAGTTGTTGTTATTCACAAGAACAACTTGTTCAGTTTGGTTCCCAAAACACTTTTTAGTGAAAAAGAACTACCCAACTATCTTAAGTTCAATTCAAAAATAATGGCTAACGACCATATCGTTTTTGATGAGATATCGAACCATGATATTGTAAATGTCTACATTCCATTCACTAATGTGAACAATTACATCTTTGATCTCTTTGGTGAATTTGTTTTCAAACATAGTGGTACGGTATTGGCCACAACCCTATTGAATCAAAATAGAAATTCCGGAGAGCCCGTATGCTATGTTCAAGTTTCTGAAAAAGAAATGGAGATTGTGATCGTCTCAGAAAAAAAATTACTCTTCTACAATTATTTTGAATTCAAGACAAGTGAAGATTTTCTTTACTATTTGTTGTTCAGCATGGAACAGTTACAGCTAAATCTTGAAAATGTACAATTAAAACTTTTTGGACTTGTAGAAGAAGGAGATCCAATTTATGAGTTATGCTATAAATACATTAAAAATGTCTCCGTTTTTATGCCTTCCAATTCTACTTTTCCACTGGAACAACTACAAGGAAAAGAAATTGATTTTACGGTGTTAAACTCCCTGTAATGCGCATAATCTCTGGAAGGTATAAGGGCAAAAGACTTACTGCACCAAAAAAACTCCCTGTGCGGCCCACAACGGATATTGCCAAAGAAGGGCTTTTTAACATCTTGAACAACCGATTTTATTTTGATGAGCTTAGAATATTGGATCTCTTTTCCGGTACCGGAAATATAAGTTTCGAATTTGCATCAAGAGGAGCCCAAGGTATCATTGTCGTTGATAGCTTTTACGGTTGTATCCAATATATCCTAAAAACCGCCAAAGAGCTTGACTTTCCAATTTCAGGGATTAAATCTGATGTTTTCAAGTTTTTGGAAAGAACCAAGGAAAAAGGGAATGTTATTTTTGCCGACCCTCCGTACAGTTTTAAAGACGACCAATTTTCTAAAATTGCTGATTTGGTTTTTGAAAAGGAACTGTTATTGGAAAACGGAGTTTTAATTATAGAACATTCCAATCAAACAGAACTATCCAACCATCCAAACTTCACAGAAAGTAGAAAATATGGTGGAAGCGTGTTTAGTTTTTTTGAGAAATAAAAAAAGCAGGCCATAAGCCGGATTCTGTCTGGCCCTATCATTTATCTAGACTTTCAGTTACCCAAAAGTTCCAACCGCCTACCCTCCAATTTGGGCGTGCAGCCCTCAAACATTGGTTTACATGACGTTTCACCGCATAGAGTTTACCTGATTTCACTACAGCCTAACTGTACTTGCTTTCTGTTGCACTGGTCCTCACCTTTCGGCGGACGGGCGTTACCCGCTATGCTGCACTTTGGTGTCCGGACTTTCCTCTTCAATTCCAATTAATTGAAATTGCAGCGATAAGGCGGCCTGCTATCAGCAAAGGTAAAGCAATTGTTAATAAAAAATGGCTTACTACACAAAGGATAAGCGGCTTTGCCCGTTCCTATTTTTATATTTGTAGTAATGCAAATTTTTTCCTGATTTGGAACCCTTCGTAGTATCAGCTAGAAAATATCGCCCCCAGACATTTAAAGATGTTGTGGGCCAGCAGGCCATTACCAATACGTTGCAAAATGCTATTGACAATGATCACTTGGCTCAAGCACTTTTGTTTTGTGGTCCTAGAGGCGTGGGTAAAACAACCTGCGCCAGAATTTTGGCAAAAAAAATAAACGAAGATGGCACAGAACAGGAAGATGAAGATTTTGCATTTAATATTTTTGAGTTGGATGCGGCTTCCAATAATTCTGTGGATGATATTAGAAGCCTTATAGACCAAGTTCGTATTCCTCCCCAAGTTGGAAAATATAAGGTGTACATTATAGATGAGGTACACATGCTCTCCCAATCTGCCTTTAATGCTTTTTTAAAGACCTTGGAAGAACCACCCAAACATGCTATTTTCATTCTTGCTACTACGGAGAAGCATAAAATAATCCCAACCATTCTTTCACGATGTCAAATTTTTGATTTTAAACGAATTACGGTCAAGGATGCTGCGGAATATTTAAAACATATTGCAAGGCAACAAGGTGTGGAGGCTGAAGAAAGTGCTTTACATATTATTGCACAAAAAGCTGATGGGGCCATGCGAGATGCACTCTCCATTTTTGATAGAGTTGTTAGTTTTTCAGGAAAACAATTGACCAGAAAAGCGGTTACCGAAAATCTGAATGTTCTGGATTATGATACATATTTTACAACTACAGATTTAATTCTTGAAAACAATATCCCCAATTTGTTGGTCCTTTTCAATGAAACGCTGTCCCTTGGTTTTGATGGACATCATTTTATTTCTGGTTTAGCATCTCATTTTAGAGATTTAATGGTGTGCCAACATCAAGAAACTATCGCCCTACTTGAAGTAGGAGACGATGTGAAACAGCAGTACAAGCAACAGGCGGAAAGAGCACAAAAAGAGTTTTTGTTACAGGCTCTAGAAATAGCCAACGATTGTGACCTAAAGTATAAAACGAGCAGAAATCAGCGCTTGCTCGTAGAACTTACCTTAATGAAATTAGCCTCTATCACTTTTGATGGAGAAAAAAAAAAGCTTGATTTCATAATTCCCGCCTCTTTTTTCACAAAAAAAATAACAGGCAATAAAACTGCAGTATCGGATAACCTTACCAATATAAAACAAGAAGAAGTCCCTGCGATTCCAGACACACAGGCTGTAGAAGAAGCTCCTCAAGTGTCCGAACCAGTTGAGCAGCCAATACCTATCAAAAAAATTAAACTTAAAACTCCTGAAAATAGAGTTTCTGGACTTTCACTTTCCAGTATTAAGGCGAAGAAAGCCCATGAAAATGTAAAATCACCTCCTGTTGCTCATGAAGAACTACCTAAAGAAGCATTTACCGAAGCGGAGATGCAAGAATATTGGACCGAATTTGTGCAACACTTAGAAGACAAGGGTAGAAAAATCTTGGCAAGTAATCTACAGACGGATATTCCAAAATTGAAAAATGAAAACACCATTTGGATTGAACTCCCAAATGATACCATGAAAAAAGAAGTGGAGCGGGAACAAAGTTTAATGTTGGACCATTTAAAACAGAAGCTAAATAATTATTCCCTTTCGCTGCATATTACTGTCAATGAAATTGTTGCCAAAAAATTTGCATTTACTCCTGAAGAAAAGTATCAAAAATTAAAAGAGAAAAATCCAGCTATTGATCTTCTACGGAAAGAATTTGATTTAGACTTTTGATTTTCTTTTCAATAACAACCTTAATGCATATACCAGCATTACACATGCAACAATGGCAAGACCCAATGCTTCTCTTCCTCTCTCTATATTTACAATATCGCCTTCTCCAATGGTTACTCCTTCAAATTTTTCAGGCCAAGTTTGAAAAGCCATAAAACCATAGAAAAGTAACAGTACAAAAACCCATAAAAACTTTAATCTATCTACAGCGAACAAAATTGAAATAAACGCTGCAACTCCATAATACACATACCATTTTAATGCATCTGGGTCATTATATTGGACTATTGCAGCATATACAAAAAGGGCTGCAAACACAATTCCGAAAATTTTAAAAAACAGTTTCATAATGGGCTATTGTTTTATTAATTCTTTCAAAATAACAAAAACTTCTGTATCCTTAATCTGATTTTTATCAGGATATTGATTGTTATTGGTGATTAAGATTGGGTAATCATCCTCATCTTCAGGAATCCTCCCATGCGATCCTTTGACCAATTCAGCATTTAATGGAATAACATCCATTACAGTTCTAAAACCAAGTTTCTTTTTAAGTAATTTCCAAAGCACTTTTACCATTACCAATTTATCCTTGGGGTCAGTAAACATTTCAACAGGGTCATAACCCGGTTTTTTATGAATATCCACCATCCTTGCAAAATCAGGCGCCTTGGCATCATCCAGCCAATAATAATAGGTAAACCATGAGTTTTTATCCGCAACTACAACCAAATCGCCACATCTATCATGATTTAGATGGTAGTCCATTAGTTCGGTTCCACAGATGACTTTTTCTACACCTTCCTGATTTTGTAGCAGTAGTTGAACATCTTTTAGAACAGATTTATCATTCAAATATATATGTGCTATCTGGTGGTCGGCAACGGCAAATGCAGTACTTGCCCCAGAATCCAATAATTCCAGACCTCTTTCCTCTCTAATGGCCAAATATCCCCCTTTGCGCAATACTCGGTTTAAATGTATTGGGTTATCTACATTGGTAATACCATATTCAGATAACAAAACAACTGTGCAGTTTTTTTGCTCGTAATAGGTAACCAAATCCTTTACAACGGTATCAATTTCATTTAAATCTGTTGAAATCTTTGCAAAGTCCAATCCATGGCGTTGCAAGTTGTAATCTAAGTGCGGTAGATAAATTAATGTAAGCGTAGGGTCGTGCAGTTCATCTGTTTTTATGGAAGCGTCTGCAATCCATTTACTTGATTTTATTGATGTTTTTGGACCCCAGAATTGAAATAATGGAAAAGTGCCCAATTCTTCCTGAAGTGTATCCCGCAATTTGACAGGGTGCGAATAAATATCAGGTATTTTCCTTCCATCTGCCAAATAGTTAGGCCTTGGTGTTACGCTAAAATCTGCTGTTGAATACATATTGTACCACCAAAACATATTGGCACATGTAAATGTTTCATCCTCTTTTTTTAGATGTTCCCAAAGCTTTTCTTCTTGAACCAATTTATTGGATTGTTTCCAAAATTTAACCTCGCATTCATTCTTAAAATACCATCCATTTCCCACTATTCCATGTTGGAAGGGGTATTTACCTGTTAAATAGGTTGCTTGTGCACTGCAGGTAACTGCAGGTAATGCAGGTTCAATTAAACTCATTGAACCTTTTTCCTGAAAAGATTTGATAAAGGGTGTGTGTTCTCCAATCAACCTCTTGGTTAGTCCAACCACATTGATTACAACAGTTTTTTTCATTCTAAAGTTTTGCTTTTAACCATTCCATTTCTCTAACTATAGAACTTGCTAGTTCTTTTTTGAGGTTGATAGGCAATACTTCCCAAGTATATGTTTCAATTTCCAAATGATCACATACCTTGTTGTTTTTTAAAAATTTGACCACTTTTAGGATTTGGTCTTGGGTAGAGGATAATCCATCAAATTTTTCCAAAAATATTGGCACATGAAAATGCGCTCTCAATTCGGAAAAGGACTTCTTTTCCTTCAAAAGTTCTGGTAAATCTGAATATGTTTTTACTCCTGTTTCTGTTTTTTCAGTAATCTGATGCAGATATGTGGGTTCGTCAAATTGTTTCAAAGATTTCCATATTAAATCAGTATCGCCATCATTAAAAAGAATCTTTAGGGCTGAGCTTACTTGTATTTTGCCCACTTTAATTCCATTGGATTCAAATTTGTGGAAAGTCTCTTCCGGTTCTTCGTAAGCCAGTGAAAAATGGCAGACGTCGTAACAAACAGTCAAATATTTTTTAATACAATTTTCAGCTTCAATCTGGCTAAACCCAAGTTCACTTTTTAACTGTGGGCAACCTATTGGTAGAAGATAATTATGGAAGAAGTCCACCACTTCATCACTATTTTCCAAAAGACCATCGGGTTCTGGTTCAATGTCCAAGTGCATGTATTTTCCCGTTTCTTTCTCTATCTGAAAAAGTTGGGTGGCAATTTGCACCATGTTTTTGGCTCCTTCAACCAGTGCTTTCTTTTTTAACGCATCGGTTTTATGCCAATACTTATAGCTTATAGGAGATGTTGATATTCCGCCGGAAATACCTTTGGGCAATAAATAGGCCAATTGTTTAAACAATCTTTTGGTATAGTTTACCCTCTCTATTTGTGTCCAATCTGGCGCATGGACCATATCTTTAACTCTTTCACCATGAAAATTCCCATAGGGAAATCCATTCATTGTGTAAACATACACTCCTTGGTCATCTAACCAATTTTTAAAACTTTCCAAGCTCTTTTCAAAACCAAGTTCCTCACTTGCTTTATTGGATAAACGCAGGCCTAACCCAAAATTCTCATTGGGAGCCACTTCTTTTTTTATTAGTGGGACATATTTTTCAAGATTATCAAAAGTAATCTTCCAATTTTCACCGGGATGTATATTGGTGCAGTAGGTAAGATGGTAATAATCTGAAATCAACATACTAGCAAGATAATTCTTCTTTGCCAATAGAACGAAGCGCAATTGACGCACGCATTTTTTCCATATCTATAGTATGCACATCATGTTTTACTCCTATTTTAGAAATAAGGGTAATAGTAAGTTCTCCTCCAAGGTGTTCTCGAAATTCTTGAATCCCTTTTAATAGTTCTTCTACTTTGGAATGATTGTTAATTGGAATTTTAAGATCAAAACCTATTTCCTCCAATACATTTAGTATGGTATTTAGGGTATCCATGCTAATTAAACCAATCATCTGTGCATAGGTTACGTCCAAAGCAATTCCCATTGCTACGGCTTCACCATGACGAAGGTCATAATTTGTTATCTGCTCCAATTTATGTGCAGCCCAATGTCCAAAATCCAATGGTCTTGACGAACCGCTTTCAAAAGGATCTCCACCTTGTGCAATATGCTGCATGTGCATTTCAGCACATTTATAGATTACATGGGCCATTGGTTCTTTCTCCCTATTTGCAAGTGCCTTGGTATGCTTTTTTATATATTCAAAGAACACCTCATCCTTAATCAAAGCTACCTTTATTGCTTCAGCAATTCCAGAAATCCAATCCCTTTGATCTAGGGTTTTCAAGAAATTAAAATCATTGATAATTGCAAATGGTGGTGCAAAAGTGCCCAAGAAATTTTTCTTGTCAAATTCATTGATTCCATTCTTTACCCCCACTGCTGCATCGTTCTGTGAAAGTACGGTTGTAGGAATTCTAATTAGTTTCACACCCCTATGCGCTATTGCCGCTGCATATCCTACCATATCTATTAAAGCTCCACCTCCTATTGCCGCCACAAACGAATGTCTACATATAGCATTATCATTAATACCAGCGACAATTTTTTTTACGTTTGAGTAATTATTTTTACTTGCTTCGCCACCCTTAACTACTAAAATTTGCATTAGCTGAATCTCGGAGACGTTTTGACTACAATACGATTCTATTTCTTCTACAATCTTTGGATGCGCGTTAGCGACCTCATCATCAATAATAAAAATGATTTTTGTGGATTCACCATCTTTATAATCCTTAATTATATTCAGAAACAATTCATTATCTAAAGCAAAAAGATGCTCTGTAAAATGGAGTTTGTACTCGTATTTTACTGAAAATGCTTGAGATATTGGTGGTAGTGACTTCATTATACGACTAAGTAACGGCAAAAATCTTCGAAAGAAAAATTGATAGTGGTAATAGTAATAGCAACAATACACCTGTCTGCCAATTTGAATATGCCGCTGCAATAGTGGCATCTAAAACTATTATTCCCAGAACCCCAGAAATTACCGCTCCTTTTATATTTTTTGGCGTATTATTAAGGTAGGCCTTAACCAAAGGAAAAAGTACCATTATTGCGAAAATTATTAAAAAAGGTAGGTATTTACCCATTGATTTTAAATTGATGATATGGAAATACATAACGAGAAAAAGTACAATTGTATATAACAAACCAGCGAAAACGATGTTTTTTTTGTTACTTCCATGAACCTCCCCCCTGCTGACAAGTGTTATTGCGGCAATGAAAATAATAGGAATTATCAAATATTCTAAGTGCATTAGAGTCCCCAGAATTGAAATTCCCAGCAATAAATTTAACCCTCTGCAAATACCCATATTTAATGGCCCTATAATGTTGTGCTTCTTTGAAAAAGCATCGTATGCAAGTATAGATCCGGCCAAAACAAATGATATAAGACCGCTAAGAGAGTTTACTGATAAGGCAGCCATAATACCAAAAAACAAAAGGACAGCTCCGAATACAGCTGCTTTTTTTAAGGGTATCACGCCACTAGGAATTGGACGTTCAGGTCGCTCCACTGCATCAAGTTTAGCATCAAAAACATCATTCAGCACCACCCCTCCTGCATATAAAAACACTGAAGAAAAAATAAGGAGAACAGGTTCATGGATATTTATACTATAATTAGAGACAAATATCCCCGCCAATGCTATTCCTGCAATAATATCAGCAGCAGCTGTTGGTAAATTTGGTAGTCTACATAATTGTAAATAGCCTTTTACTGTAGCATTCATCAAACGATTTTATCGTTATCAACCTTTGGTTCTTGTCCTCTTAATACGCTATTGTCATTAAAAAGTTGTCTTTGGTCTACTCCTTTCGAGCCATTCCAATGCTCCGCTTTCATCTTTCCCGACTTACCAAAAACATCCAATGCATTCTGATAGCATGTTTTTACAACATCTTCTTTTGCCACTCCACTTCTAATCATTAAAGAAGCTGTTTTAGGCACCGCAAGCGGATCACTTACGCCCCAATCAGCAGAACTATCCACAATAATGTTAGTACTTCCAAAGCGTTTTACGACCTCAACCATGCGTTCATTTCCCATTTTTGTTTTTGGATAAATGGTAAATGCAGCTATAAACCCTCTATCCAAAACTTCTTGGACAGTCTCCTCGTTATTGTGGTCTATTACTACCATACTTGGATCTAGACCGTGCTCAAGGCAAACTTCCATGCTTTTTATGGTTCCAGCCTTTTTATCCCTATGTGGTGTATGTACTTGCACTAGCATTTCAAATTCTTTCGCCAATTCCAATTGCTGTCTAAAGTACTTGTCTTCCGCCGGAGTTTGATCATCGTAACCAATCTCTCCCACTGCAACTACATTCTCTTTGTGCAGGTACAAGGGTAACAAATCCATTACTTGTTCAGCCAAAGCTTCATTATTGGCTTCTTTTGAGTTTAAACCAATGGTACAGTAGTGCTTTATTCCAAATTGACTCGCCCTAAAAGGTTCCCAACCTACTAGACTGCTAAAATAGTCTTGAAATGATCCTACTTGCGTTCTAGGCTGTCCCATCCAAAATGATGGCTCAATGACTGCAACTACCCCCGCTTGGGCCATAGCTTCATAATCATCTGTTGTGCGAGATGACATATGCACATGGGGGTCTATAAATTGTAATTTTTCTTCCATAGTTAATCTTTAAAATTATCCCAAGTTATTGATCCATTTTCCACTTGGTTTTTTAAATCTGGATATTTTTTTAAAAGTTCAATGGCTTCATTCATATTAGATTGATAGCAACACAACGCGGCAGCTTTATTCTCTTGGATGTTTTTACTCGTAAACAGTCTATCCATATCATTAAGCAAATCATCGTTCAAAAATTTCGAAACCGGACGCCAAATTTCTGGGTCTATTTCCCTTGAAGCAGCCCAACGTTCATGGGCATAATCTGAAATAATGCGCACAAGTTGTTGATTAGCTCTTTTGTCAGTATCCAAAATGGAACCCAAGTCACGCTGCATAAAAGCCGCTTTTAAATACATTTGGTTCCATTGCTGTTCATTAAAAAACAAAGAAGGATAGGGATTATTTAGAGAAATAGCATCAAAAATTACCGTTATGTTGGTCCGTAACGCTTCAACAGCACTGAATTGATAATCCTTAGCGTTGGGCAATAAAACCAAAAACTTAAGAAACGTCTCTAATTCACCTGTATCCGCTATTTGTATTAGATTGGAAACCTTATCCTTAAAAAACTCTTTATCGCTTTCAAGCACCTTAACTAAAAGATGAATTCTTCCGAGTTCTAAAACATTGGCATTCTTTAAGCGTAAATAATCAGAAAGGCTTGTATTGACATCATTTGGAAAACCTAATGGTGTAGTAGCCAATTTTGAACCGCATAAACTATATGCTAAATAAAAAGTTCTGACCGATTTATCAGCCAAGACTGAACTAAGCTTACCCATGTACCAACCCATAGAGGTTGCATCCATGTTCTGCTCTAAAATGCGAAATAAATCGTCACTTGAAAAATTATACAGCATCAATACTGTTGAATTATTGAGGACACAGGGGACGTCCTAAATTTATATACAAAGATAACTATCATCTTTTCTAAATAGTATACATATCTAGGAATACTTATATCTTTATGACCTGAAAAATTCATAAAAAAACAAATGCTCGGCTTAAAACTTCCTACAGATCCAAGATGGGTAAACATTGTTGAAAAAAACATTGAAGAAATTCTTACGGATCATGCGTATTGCGAACAGAAAGCGGCCAGCATGGCCATTTCTTTGATTATAGGATTTCCAGAAAAATCTGAACTGGTAAAAGAAATGACCGCTTTGGCTCGAGAGGAAATGGGTCATTTTAATATGGTTCATGATAAGATTGTCAAAAGAGGTTGGGTGTTGGGGCGTGAACGTAAGGATGAATACGTTCTTGAATTAATGAAATTCTTTCCAAAAGGCGGTAGCAGGGAAACCCATCTAGTTCATAAACTTCTGTATGCGGCAATGATCGAAGCAAGAAGTTGTGAACGGTTTAGGTTACTCTCAGAAGAAATGAATGACCTTGGGTTAGCTGAGTTTTATCGTAATCTTATGGTAAGCGAAGCAAACCATTATACCATGTTCCTCAAATTTGCCAGAAAATATGGTGAGAGAGATGTAGTTGATGAAAAATGGCAACAATTATTGGATTTTGAGGCCACAATAATGCAAAAATTAGGTAAAAAGGAGACTATACACGGTTAGCAGCCCTATTGGTAGTAAAGTGTTTTTATCATACCATCGGCCAAACCAATCTTGGGGACATGTATCTTCTTGGCCCCACTCCATTTTGCTGCTGATAAAAATATTTTTGCAGCCGGTATTATTACATCTGCCCTATCTTGATTCAATCCCAGTTCAGAAATTCGATCATCGTATTCCATGCTGTTCAAAAAATGATATTGGGCATTAAGCCAAATAAAAGATAGAGGTTGTCCAACTTTTCTACCTGACATTTTATGGAGTTTGTTTATGTTTCCGCCTGAACCTATTATCTCAACCTTGTCTTCTTTATTAAAATGCGATTCAATCCATTTTTTTATTTCAGCCCAAACAGAATCCTTGACCAAATCGTTCAAAATTCTTACCGTACCTATTTTAAAGGATTTTGAGGCCAAAAGCTTTCCCTCTTTAAAAACAGTGAATTCCGTACTTCCTCCGCCAACATCCACATACAAATAAGATTTGTCCTTTTTTATGAGGTCCTTCAAATCTGTTGAGGCTATAATAGATGCTTCTCTCTTCCCATCAATTATATCGATTTTAATACCGGAATCCTTGAATACCTGCTCTACCA
Organism: Flagellimonas eckloniae; assembly: GCF_001413955.1. Lineage (NCBI taxonomy): Bacteria > Pseudomonadati > Bacteroidota > Flavobacteriia > Flavobacteriales > Flavobacteriaceae > Flagellimonas > Flagellimonas eckloniae. The sequence continues at coordinate 1,310,835 of NZ_LCTZ01000002.1, forward strand.
ACTCTTGCCCATTGTTAGCTTCACGTAATGCAGAAGTTGCGCAGGCCATATATTTCTCCACACCATATACTTGCATCAATAAATCAAAAGATTTCATTGCCTTCGTCAGCCGTTCTAGATTCCTTTCGGTGATTTCCCCAGAAATGAAAGAATCTTCCCCTAAACGTATGGGAACTCTTATCAATTCACTTTTTTTAAAAGTTGTTGGTTTATCTTTTTGCTCTATTACGTTGTTTATAAGCAATCTAATTGCATTAGATCCAATGTCAATTGCAGCAAATTTTCGTATTATCAATTTAGAAATATTAGGATTCTAGTTTCTTTTGATAGTAATCATACAGTTCAAATTGAGACCTTAACTCCGATTCATCAGCTTTTATGCTTCGATATGCGTTGTCCTGTTTTTCTGAAAAAATTCGAGCCTTTAAATTGTCCCTCCAAGAAATATTAAATGTATCCAACAACTCTTGCTTTATATCCTCATCATAAATTGGACACCCAACTTCTACCCTAAAATCAAGATTTCTGGTCATCCAATCCGCGGATGATATATAAATTTTTGGGTCTCCCTGATTTCCAAAAATGAATAACCTAGGGTGCTCTAAAAACTTATCCACTATACTAATTGCCTCAATATTTTCGCTCATTCCCTCAACCCCTGGAATTAAACAGCAAACCCCTCTAATAATCAACTGAACCTTTACGCCAGCCTTGCTCGCCTCATATAATTTATCTACCATCTTATACGATGTAAGGCTGTTCATTTTAATCTTGATGTAGGCTTCCTTTCCAACAATGGCATTTGCTATCTCGTTATCAATAAGTTTTATAAATGTTGATTTGGTATAATGTGGAGATACTATTAGGTGTTTGTATTTGTTTATTTTATAGTTGGTTTCGAAAAATTCGAAAACTTTATTCATCTCTTTTAAAATGCCCTCGTGGGCTGTGAACAAGGTATAATCTGTATAAATTTTAGCAGTAGATTCATTGAAGTTTCCTGTGCTGATAAAACCATATCTTTTAATTCCTTCAGCCTCTTCGCGTTCCACCAAACAAATCTTACTGTGCACCTTGAGCCCAGGGACTCCAAAAATCAAGTTGATACCTTCTGCTTGTAATTGATTAGCATACTCAATATTCGCTTGTTCATCAAAACGGGCCTGTAATTCTATCTGTACGGTTACTTGTTTACCATTTTTCACAGCGTTTATTAATGCTGAAGCTATTTGGCTATCGTTGGCAAGCCGATACACTGTAATTTTTATGGCACGCACTTTTGGATCTAAGGCGGCTTCCCTTAAAAACTTGGTAACATATGTGAAGGTATGGTAAGGTGTGTAGATCAAATAATCCTTTAGGGCAATCTTATCCAAAAGACTTCCCTTCATACTCAGGCCCTTAACAGGAAGTGGTTCAATTTTTTGATACATCAAATCCTGTCTTCCCAAACTTGGAAAGCCCATATAATCCCTTCTATTATGGTACCTGCCTCCCGGAATGACACTATCGGTATCAATAATGTTCATTTTTTCCTTAAGAAACTGCAAGGTATCCTTATCTATGTGTTTGTCATAGACAAAGCGAACTGGATCACTAATTTTTCTATGTTCTACGCTTGAAGAGATTTTCTCTATAAAGCTTTTGGTAAGGTCATTGTCAATGTCCAATTCAGCATCACGGGTAATTTTTATCATATGGGCTGTAATGGATTCAAACTCAAACATGGTGAACACACTATCCAAACAAAACCGGATAAGGTCATCTAAAATGATGATGTAATTTTTTTCTCCTTGTTTGGGAAGCTCAATAAATCGGTCAATGCCTTTGGGTATTTCAATTAGGGCATATCTATTGTTTCCATAGGTTCCAAGTGCTTCGTCGTTCTTCATTACCATTTTTACTGCCAAGTAAGCAGCTGTGTCCTTTAACAATGGAAATTCTGTTAGGTCGTTTAAGATAATGGTCATCAACTCTTGGTTGACTTTTTTGAAGAAGTACTCCCTTATAAACTCGGCTTGACTTTCATCAACCTCACTTTCATCTATAATAAAAATGTTCTCCGTTTTAAGTTCTTCTTCAATGCTATTTAGGATCTCAAGACTTCTGGCTTGTTGTGCAATTACAATCTTTGTGATTTCTTCCAACAGGTCTTGGGCCCTTTCACCCCCTAAAACACTTTTACCTTTTTTACCAGCATCCACTATACGTTTTACAGTGGCATATCTAACCTTAAAAAATTCATCTAGGTTGTTACTGAAAATTCCCAAAAACCTGAGACGATCTATCAACGGTACTTTTTTGTCCGCGCTCTCCTGAAGCACCCTCGCATTAAAGTGTAACCAACTGATTTCTCTATTTATATATTCGTTCTTTACTTTGACCATTTACTGCTTTAAGTGTTTTGGGAAAATAACTTGCTCCGTAGCCCCTTTTGAAATTCCAGACCATTCTGCGACATCAAATTTAATCTGTACAAGTCCGGAAGTGGGAACATTTTCAATATACTGATCTCCCCAAGAATTTGCAAGGGAAGTGTACGCATAATTATGACCGAAAATCATTACAGTATTCAATTTGTTATCTAAACTTTCAACAAAACTTTGTACACTTTGTCCTGAAAAATCATAAAGAGCCTCATTAACTTGAAAATCATTCAAACTAAAACCTAGGTTACGCATAAAAATCATGCTGGTATGTAGAGCGCGGTTTGCAGGACTGGAATATGCGAAATCTATAACACAGTTTTCATTTTTAAATCTCTCAGCTACTAAATGAGCATCGTTGATTCCCCGTTCTTTGAGGGGTCTATCTTTATCCGATACCTCGTAATCCCATGAGGATTTTCCATGTCTTACCAAGACAATTGTTTTCATTTTTATCTTTTTTATCATCCATCAAGTACTTAAAAATGGATTTGATAGTGAATTTCAGTACAAAAATTTAGGGTTGTAAGCGTTCTATCTTCCAATTTAGGTCTTCCTGCAAAGTATATCTAATCCTATCATGAAGACGATTTGGGCGCCCTTGCCAAAACTCCATTGCAATGGGTCTCACTAAATATCCTCCCCATTGTTCTGGTCTTTCAATCTCTTTCCCCTGATGTTTCTTTTCCAACGCAATCAATTTGGCTTCCAGTAGCTCTCTTGATTCTATTACTTCACTTTGGTTGGAAACTATGGCACCTAGCTGACTTCCAACAGGTCTGGATTCAAAATAGCCATCTGATAGATTTTCTGCCAATTTCTCCGCTTGGCCTTTTATGATAACTTGACGTTCCAGATTTGGCCAAAAAAATGATAGGCAAACCGATGGGTTCTCTTTGATGGCTTTGCCTTTTTCGCTCTGGTAATTGGTATAAAAAATGAATCCTTCATGAGTGTAACGCTTCATTAAAACAACCCTATTTTTTGGGTATCCGTCCAAACCAATGGTTGAGACCGTCATTGCATTGGGCTCCTCCAATCCATCAGTAGCTTCCACCTCATAAAACCACTTTTGAAATTGCTCAAAAGGGTTTTCCTTAATGGAGTTTTCCATTAGTTCACTCTTTTCGTATGATTTTCGATAGCTACTTAAATCTTTTTGCATAATCCACAAATAGGAATACACAAATTTCAGCAAAAGAAAGGAGATTAAAAAAGGTTGACGCTCTTTGTTTTACTAACTTAAAAGCTAAATATCAAAGGATTTACCGTCATCCGCCAATTCTACATGAGGAAATACTTGCAACGCTTCCTCTTTAAACAGGTCAATGGACTTATATCTTGTAGAATAGTGTCCCAGAATGAGGTTCCCTGCACTGGCCTTTAAAGCAATTTGAGCAGCTTGTTTGGCCGTGGCATGCTTTGTTTTTTGGCAAAGACCGGAATCTTTTTCCAAAAAAGTGGACTCATGATATAATGTGTTTACGTTCTTAATTAAGGGTAAGATAGCTTCCTTATAGGCCGTATCACTACAAAAAGCATAGCTTTTTGGTTCTGGCGGGTCTAGAGTCAATGCTATATTAGAAATTACTTTTCCATTTTCAGAAATACCGTCCGCCCCATTCTTGATTTTATGATATTGACTTCTGTCTATTTTAAGTTTCTCGGTGGCATCAACATCCAATGTTCTAGGAAGCGGCTTTTCCTCAAACAAAAAACCATTGGTATAGACTCTGTGATCTAAAGGGATTGTGCGCACACTAACTTGTTCGTCTTCAAAAATAAGCTCTGATTCTTTGGAATTCAGTTCATGGAAAATTAAAGGATAATTGGTCCAGGAATCTCCCAATTTTAAAAGCAACGTAACGGCTTCCTTTATTCCTTTTGGGCCGTAAATATGCATTTCCGTTTCCCTTCCTAGCAGTCTAAATGTTGAAATCAAACCAGGCAATCCAAAAAAATGGTCCCCGTGCAGGTGGGATATGAAAATATGTTTGATTCTGGAAAACTTTATTTTACATTTTCTGAGTTGTACCTGAGTTCCTTCACCACAATCAATTAAAAACAAATGATTCCTCACTTGAAGAACTTGTGAGGTTGGGTTTGTGAATGTTCTAGGGGTAGCGGAATAGCATCCAAGAATAGTTAATTTCATATTCCCAAGTCCCGTTCTATTTCTTCCATTTCAATAAGGTCTCTGGCTTCCTGTAGAGTTGGCACAACGCTAATTTTGTCCGTTATTTCATTGAAAGAAACCTTATTGGTAACCAAAACAAAGGATTTGTTGGCATTTTTATGGGTATTGGAGATTTCCAAGAACTCCAAAATATCCCCCGAAGTTAATTTGCTAAAAGAAAATAAGTTTACAACAATGTTGTCATGCTTTAATTTAGGATAGGCCTTCTCCAAATTCTCCAAGAATGTGGCAATTGAGATTTTTTCTTGAAAAACCATTGTTGTTGTACCTTCTTTATTAAAAACCATCTTATTTTATTTTTGCCGCTAATAAATAGATTACTGCCATGCGAATGGCCACCCCGTTCTCAACCTGCTCCAATATAATGGATTGATTGGAATCTGCAACATCACTTGTAATTTCTACCCCTCTATTTATTGGTCCAGGATGCATGATTACAATTTGCTTGTTCAAGCTGTTCAATAGCTTTTTGGTTACCCCAAATTGTTGGGTATACTCTCGTGTTGAAGGGAAATAACTAATATCCATTCGCTCGTTTTGCACACGTAGCATATTTGCTACATCACACCATTCCAAAGCCTTTCTTAAGTCAGTTTCAACCTTCACTCCTAGCGACTCAATATGCTTGGGAAGTAATGTTCTTGGTCCACATACTTTCACATTAGCTCCTTGTAATTTTAAAGCAAAGATATTGGAGAGTGCTACTCGGGAATGTAAAATATCACCAACTATCACAATGTTTTTACCTCCAACATCTCCAAGCTTTTCTCTTATGGAATAGGTGTCCAACAATGCCTGGGTTGGATGTTCATGGGCTCCGTCTCCAGCATTTATTATGGACGCATCCACATGTTTTGAGAGAAATATTCCTGCTCCTGGGTTTGGATGGCGCATCACCACCATATCCACTTTCATAGAAAGAATGTTGTTTACGGTATCTATGAGTGTCTCCCCCTTTTTAACGGATGACTGCGAAGCAGAGAAATTAATGACATCTGCTGACAGTCGTTTCTCAGCCAATTCAAAAGAGAGTTTTGTGCGCGTACTGTTTTCAAAGAAAATATTCGCTATTGTTATATCCCTAAGTGTAGGTACTTTTTTAATAGAACGATTAATGACTTCTTTAAAATGGTCTGCTGTTTCAAAAATGAGGTCGATATCCTTTTTGTTCAGATACTTAATTCCTAGTAAGTGATTTACACTTAATTCACTCATTTTAATTTATTTGCTTACTAAATACACAATATCTTTTCCGTCATTTTCCTCCCACATCACCTTTACTTTTTCTTCATTTATAGCATCTACCTGCCTCCCCCTATAATTCGGTTGGATTGGTAAATGTCTACTAAACCTTCTATCGATTAAGGTTAACAATTCAATATCAGATGGTCTTCCAAAGGATTGAATTGCCGTTAAAGCAGCTCGTATGCTTCTTCCAGTGTACAGCACATCATCAATAAAAACCACATTTCTGTCCTCTACCAAAAAATCTATTTTGGTCGTATTGGCTTCCAAGGTTTTTTCACCTCGCCTAAAATCGTCCCTATAGAAGGTTATATCCAAGGAGCCAAGGTCTATGTTCTTTACTTTATACTCTTCTTTCAGGATTTTTGTCAATCGTTCTGCTAGAAAAATACCTCTAGGCTGGAGTCCTATAAGTGCGGTATTCGTGAAGTCTAGGTGGTTTTCTAAAAGTTGACAAGCCAACCGGTGCAGTATTATGTTGATTTCTTTTGAAGTAAGAAGTACTTTTTCACTCATTTGCTATGCGACCGACTCATTTGTATGCAAAAGTAAACAATTCTGCAAAAAGGAAAACAACATAAAAAAAGCCCCGATTTTACAATCGAGGCTCAAAACTTATACTGATAAAATTATAGCTTACTTCTTTTTAGAATCTGCTTCCATTTTATCTTTCAACGCTTGCAATTGCGAGTTTGCATCACCAAGAGTGGTTTTGGACTCCTCTGCAGAAGCAGCAGCCTTTCTTTTAGCTGTGCTTACGTTGCGTTCTTCTTGTTCTCTAAAGATTGCCGTATGACTTGCTACCACACGTTTAAAATCTTTATTGAACTCAATGATCTTAAATTCTACTTCTTCACCTTTGCCAACTTTCTTGCCATCTTCTTTCTCCATGTGTCTTGAAGGAACAAATCCTACAATATCCTCATTGAAGTTAACGGTAGCTCCCTTATCAACAATCTCTGCAATCGCTGCTTTGTGAACAGTTCCTTCTGCAAACTCAGCAGAATATTTGTCCCAAGGATTCTCGGTAGTTTGCTTATGACCAAGGCTTAATTTGCGTCCTTCAACATCCAATTCCAACACTTCAACTTCCAAAGTATCACCAACGGCTACAAATTCTGATGGGTGCTTAATTTTCTTGGTCCAAGAAAGATCAGAAATATAGATCAATCCATCAATTCCTTCTTCCATTTCTACAAACACACCAAAATTGGTAAAGTTTCTAACAATTCCTTTGTGTCTAGAACCTACAGGGTATTTAGAAGTAATATCCGTCCATGGGTCTGGAGTTGATTGTTTGATACCTAACGACATCTTACGATCTTCTCTATCCAAGGTCAATACAACTGCTTCAACCTCATCTCCAACGCTTACGAAATCCTGAGCGGAACGTAAGTGAGTTGACCATGACATTTCAGAAACGTGGATCAATCCTTCTACACCTTCGGCAACTTCAATAAAGGCACCGTAGTCAGCAATAACCACAACCTTACCTTTAACTTTATCGCCAATTTTTATTTCATCACCCAATGCATCCCATGGATGTTTCTCCAATTGTTTAAGACCTAATTGGATTCTTGATTTGTTATCATCAAAATCAAGGATTACCACATTTAATTTCTGGTCTAGTTCAACAACTTCATTTGGATGGTTTATTCTACTCCAAGAAAGATCTGTAATGTGAATCAATCCATCAACACCACCAAGGTCAATAAAGACACCATATGAAGTAACGTTCTTAACGATACCTTCCAATACTTGTCCTTTTTCAAGCTGACCAATGATTTCCTTCTTCTGTTCTTCAATATCCGCTTCAATCAACGCTTTGTGTGAAACAACTACGTTCTTGAACTCATGATTGATCTTAACCACCTTGAATTCCATGGTCTTACCAACATACTGATCGTAATCACGGATAGGTTTAACATCAATTTGAGATCCTGGTAAGAAAGCCTCAATTCCAAATACATCTACGATCATACCTCCTTTGGTTCTGCATTTTACAAAACCTTGAACAATCTCTTCTTTGTCATGGGCAGCATTAACTCTGTCCCAAGCCATGATTGTTCTTGCCTTTCTGTGAGACAGTACCAGTTGCCCAGTTTTGTCTTCACGGATATCTATAAGTACCTCAACTTTATCGCCAACCTTAAGGTCTGGATTGTAACGGAACTCGTTCAATGAAATAACACCTTCAGACTTTGCATTGATATCAATGATAGCCTCACGGTCTGTCATGTGAACTACTTTTCCTTGAACCACTTCTTCATCAGCGGTATCAACAAAATTTTCCTCTACAAGTTCTTCAAATTCCTTAAGCTTTGTATCGTCTACGCGCTCAATTCCTTCTTCGTACTTTTCCCAGTCAAAATTTTCTAAATATTCTTGGGGGTCTTGTTTTGGAGTTTCTTCCTTGGGTTCGCTAACCTCTTGAGATGTTTCGGTAGCTTCTAGTTGGGCTTCGGTATTTTCCAATACCTCGACTTCTTTTTTTTCTTCAGCCATGTGCTGATTTAAATTTGTATTCTACAATTTTACAAGAGCTAAACGATTATTGCAGAAGTTGTTAAATTATGTTTATTTCCCTTTTTCTCTTGTTATTCGTTAAAAAGGAGTGCAAAAATACAATTAATTACTTGTTTTACAAACCCATAGGGTCCACTTATTTAATTGTGATAATAATTAGCATGAATTTCTGCTAAAATGTGACTTTTATACATATATTGTTTCTTAATATTAACCATTAAAACAATTGAGAAAATTATGAGTGCAAAAGCAAAATATCAAGCAGTTTTAGATTTAGGACAAGAATTAGGCATAAAGGACGGTGATGTATCTGAAGATGGAGGGGTTCTAAAAATTAAGGGAGTGGCCAACACGCCTTATGAAAAAAATGCTATTTGGGACAAAATCAAGGAGATTGGTGGTCAAAGCCCTTCTGATGTTAAGGCAAACATTTCTGTTGCCGACGATTCTGTCTATCACAGACATACGGTAAAAAGTGGTGAGTCTTTAAGCAAAATTGCAAAGCATTACTATGGTGATGCCATGAAGTACAACAAGATTTTTGATGCTAACACGAATATCCTAAAGAATCCGGATGTGATTCATCCTGATCAAGTTTTGGTCATCCCGAATATTTAAGAAATAAATTCTTTGCAAAAAAGGCGCCTTTCAAGCGTCTTTTTTGTTGTAAAAGCGTATATACTACATGTATTCGCTTCCCTAAACGCCCCCGTCCACAAATTTTACATGAGTTTTTACGATAAAAAGACCGAACTTCATTTATTTGTTGATTAATTTATTGAAGCAAATACTATGAAACAAAAACTATCATTCATATTTACTATTTTTCTTCTACTGAATTCTTGTAAAAGTTCAAAAAATATTACTGATAAAAAATGTCCTCGTCATATTTCAAAAAGTATTAAAGGCACGAGTATAGATCAATTTAAATATACTTTAGGAAAAGATACACTCTCTTATAATGAAGTTAAGTTTTATTGTGTTTACAATACCGCATTCTACACACATAAAACTATGTATGACAAATTTGGAAAATGGGATAGAGAAATATATGCCAATGGGGAAAGACATCCTATCCTTTTGTGGGAAAACATTAAGCTTTTCGAAAAAGATTCAACTCTTTTTACAATAGCAACATTAGGTGACGAAAGCGAAAAAACAATTTATGCATCATTTATGGCATATGACAATAATGGAAATGATTTATTGAACGATATAATTTATAAAGAAAAATTAGTGAATTATTTCAAAGACTTAATTCATAAAAGTAAACCTGAAAAAAGAGATTTTTATAAAATATACTGGAGTATGGTAGATACTAAAAGCTAAAATATACAAAGGAAAATATAATTTGACAGTAATATCTATAATCAACTGCTTACAGTAGATTTCCTAACGTAAATCCTTAACTTTATATATTGGCTCGGGACTAGTAAGAACAGTCTTGTAGACATTTCTCTCCTTAATCAAGTTTTGATTATTCCGAATATCAAATGTTTGTACATTTATTTACATAGTAAAAAAGGCCTCTTTTTTTGTTCTGCATGACTTTTCAATAAAAATCACGAACTTCACTTATTGTTGAGTATAAATCATTAAAACGGATTTATATCCTAGTTAATTACATACAAATACCACTTCAATATGAAAAACCTTATTCCAATTCTTCTTCTTCTTTTAATGCTAATTGGTTGTTCGCCTAAATCCCAAAAAAATGATAGCCTTCTTGATGAAAAAATAGCTAGAATAGAAAATGGACTGCAACCCAATCTCCAAATCCAAGGGGATAGTATAGCGACCTACAACATCAAAGAAAGATTAAGTGAGCTAGGTATTCCCGGAGTAAGCATCGCTGTCCTAAAGGAAGGGCAAATTGAATGGGCAAAAGGTTATGGTGTTGCTGACATTTCAGAAAATCGTCCAGTGACGAGTGAAACAATGTTCTTAGCAGGATCAATTAGCAAACCAGTTGCCGCAATTCGTGCACACCAACTTGCGGAGGAGGGTAAGTTAAGTTTGGATTCAAATGTGAACAATTATCTAACTAGCTGGAAGCTACCTGACAATGAATTTACCAAAAAAGAAAAGGTAACCACTCGAAGAATACTGAATCATACTGCTGGATTAACAGTTTGGGGGTTCCCTGGCTACGATAAAGGTGATACAATACCTAGTGTAGCTGAAGTTTTGGATGGTAAGGGTAATACAGATTCAGTACGTGTATATAAGGAACCTGGTGAGAGTTGGATGTACTCTGGAGGAGGATACACTATCATGCAATTAATGATAACTGATCTTGAAAGAAAATCATTCCCTGACTTAATGCAAGACAATGTATTAAATCCTCTTGGAATGACATCCAGTACTTTTGAAAACCCACTATCTAAGCGGTACCATTCCATTGCTGCAACCGGTTACCGAGATAATGGTGATGAAGTAGAAGGTAAATGGCCAATATACCCTGAAATGGCCGCAGCTGGCCTCTGGACAACCCCATCACAACTCATACTCTGGGCTAAAGAAATCCAGAAAATCCATCAAACAAAGGAAGATGGGCTATTAAAAGTAGGGACAGTAAATGAAATGCTGACACCAGCAATGAACAATCATGGTCTTGGTCCTGTTGTGAACGAACATACTTTTGGGCATGGAGGAGCGGATGAAGGATTTAGAGCAAACTTGGTTGCATGGAAAGAACATCCGATTGCTGTAGTAATTATGGTCAATTCGGACAATGGCAACATCATGCAGGAAATCTTATTAAGTATTGCCAAAGAATACAAGTTGCCAGGGGTTGAACCTATGACCCGAAAAGTAGTTGGTAAATCGATTGAAGAACGTACACCAATGGTGGGCACTTACACATTTCCAGAACTGGGAGAAGCAAGTGTCTCCATAAAGGAAAATGGTTTAGAAATAGATGGAGAGTTTACGGATGAGCCCATAATGCTGCTTCCTGAAACTGATAATACGTATTTTAATAGAAATAGTGGAACTTATTATACTTTCCAATTTGAGAATGGAGTTGTTTCGGGAATTCGATTTTGGGAATACATCGGTCAAAAAACAAAGTAATCCTGGGTTTCGAATGTTGAATAACAGACACTAAAATAAATATGCAATCAACTCCTTGAAAGGACATTTCGAACAGGAAATTTATGTGCTCTAACAATTGAAATGCATACGTATTTTAGCTAGATGATACATGAACTTAAAATCTTTATTCAAAAATGAAAACCGTTATTTGGAAATTGAATTTACAATCTGACCCAAACAAGGTTTTTAATTTGCTCACTACTCCAGAGGGAAGAACAAAGTTTTGGTCCGAAAAAGCAACTGAAAGTGAGGGTGTAATTCACTTCACATTTCCAAATGGTCAAACCTATCAAAGTCAAATTTTAAAGAGCATTCCCAACAAAGAATTCCATTTGGACTATTTTGACAGTTTGGTGAAGTTTCAATTAACGCAAACTGAAACCGGAGGAACAGATTTCACTTTAATTAATGAAAACATACGTGCAAGTGATTTTTCAGAGATACATGCCGGATGGATATCGGTATTGATGAACCTTAAGGCGGTAGCTGACTTTCAATGTGATTTAAGGAATCATGACCCTACAAAAACTTGGGACCAAGGGTATGTAGATAATTAATAAAATCTGGAAGGTTTTCTAAGCTGCGGAAATAATTCGCTGCGTAAAGTTATAGATTCGCTCAAACTGTTCTTCCACTCCCATATCACTATTGTCAAACTCAATGGCATCCTTCGCTTTCTTTAAAGGAGAAATTTCACGGGTGGAATCTATCCTATCCCGTTTTTGGACATTGTTGAGCACTTCCTCAAAAGTGACCTCTTCCCCGCGCTCCAAAAGTTCTTTATAGCGTCTTGCGGCACGCGTTTCTGGTGAGGCTGTCATGAATATCTTCAGCTCAGCATTGGGAAAGACAACGGTGCCAATATCCCTTCCATCCATTACAATGCCTTTCTCCTCCCCCATTTGTTGTTGCATTTCAACCAACTTACTTCTTACTTCGGCAATTGTTGCTATTTTACTCACCTGCTCAGAGACCTTCATGGTTCTGATTTCTTTTTCAACATTTTGGCCATTCAAATACATTTCTGACAGACCCGAAGTCTCATTGGGAACAAATGTCAATTTAATATTTGGCAATTGCTTTACGAAAGATGGAATATCCTCTTTGGCACCTAAATAATTGTTGTTTAAAGCAAAAAGTGTTACGGCACGATACATAGCTCCGGTATCCACATAAACATAATTTAAAGCAGAAGCCAACCTTTTGGCCAAAGTGCTTTTACCTGTTGATGAATATCCGTCTATGGCAATAGTTATTTGCTTCACTAACTACATATTATACTTGACAGTACCTCTTAATGTTTTTAATTCATTTAAAAGGTATTGCTCATTGCACTTTATCAATTCGTCAGAAGACAAAACATCTTCAACTCGTGTATCAGGATTTAAAAGTCTTCTATACTGACTTTCGCTCAATATTTTCTTTTCTTCCCATAAATAAGCTATAAAAGCAGACGGTGTTTTCGCAATAAAATTATTTTCTTCCATTTTATTAATATTTTCTAAAGTTTCTTGGCCTTCTTAACCTTCGTTTCCGTAACAGCAATATCAATTACTTCGCTCATATCTGAAACGTAATGGAATGTAAGTCCTTTTAGGTAGTCTTCTTTAATTTCAAGAATGTCTTTACGGTTTTCCTCGCACAAAATTATTTCTTTGATGCGTGCACGTTTTGCCGCCAAAATCTTTTCTTTAATTCCACCAACAGGCAATACTTTGCCCCTAAGGGTGATTTCCCCGGTCATGGCCAAGCTCTTTTTTACCTTGCGTTGTGTGAAAAGTGAAACCAAGGAAGTAAGCATAGTAATTCCCGCACTAGGGCCATCTTTTGGAGTGGCACCTTCAGGAACATGGATATGTACATTGTATTTTTCAAAAACATCAGACGCTATACCAAAGGTATCCGCGTTGGATTTAATGTACTCCATCGCAATTGTGGCCGATTCCTTCATAACCTTACCCAAGTTTCCGGTAATGTTCAACGTACCTTTTCCTTTGGATAAAATAGATTCAATAAAAAGAATATCACCACCTACACTGGTCCAAGCCAATCCTGTGACCACACCCGCAACATCGTTGTTTTCATACTTATCCCGTTCTAAACGCGCGGGACCTAATATTTTTTCCACATCCGCATTTGAAACCTTGATGTCGTATTCCTCTTCAATTGCAATTGATTTTGCTGCATAACGCACCATTTTGGCCAACTGTTTTTCCAAACTCCGTACACCAGATTCGCGGGTATACCCTTCCACAATTTTCTCCAACTGCGGTTTCCCGATTTTTAAATCTTTTGAAGAAAGACCGTGCTCTTTTAATTGCTTTGGCAACAAATGTTTTTTCCCTATTTCAACTTTTTCCTCAATGGTATATCCCGTTACATTGATGATTTCCATCCGATCCCGTAAGGCCGGTTGAATGGTTCCCAAATTATTTGCTGTGGCAATGAACATTACTTTGGATAGGTCATATCCCATCTCCAAGAAATTATCATAAAACTCACTATTCTGCTCAGGGTCCAAAACCTCTAACATTGCCGATGAAGGGTCTCCTTGATGACTATTGGAAAGTTTGTCAATCTCATCCAAAATAAAAACAGGATTGGATTTTCCCGCTTTTTTCAAGCTTTGGATAATTCGTCCTGGCATTGCGCCAATATAGGTTTTTCTATGCCCTCTAATTTCGGCTTCATCCCGCAAACCGCCCAAAGAAATTCTAACGTATTCCCTACCTAATGCCTCGGCCACAGATTTACCCAATGATGTTTTACCAACCCCTGGAGGGCCATACAAGCAAAGAATGGGCGATTTCATATCGTTTCGCAGCTTCAAAACCGCCAGGTATTCTATAATTCTTCGCTTTACATCTTCCAGACCGTAATGATCTCTATCCAAAATTTGCTGCGCTCGTTTTAAATCAAACTTGTCTTTTGAAAATTCATCCCAGGGTAAATCCAAGAACAAATCCAAATAATTGCGCTGAATGGAATATTCCGCAACTTGTGGATTCATGCGCTGCATTTTTGCAAGCTCTCTCTCAAAATGCTCCTTGACCTTTTTATTCCATTTTTTCTTTTTGGATTTGGCCCGCATCTCATCTACTTCTTCCTCATAGGACAAGCCACCAAGTTCCTCCTGGATAGTTTTCATCTGTTGGTGCAAGAAATACTCTCGCTGCTGTTGGTCCATATCACTGCGCACCTTGGATTGAATATCGTTCTTCAACTCCAATTTTTGGAACTCCATGTTCATATACTTCAGGGTGGTGAGCGCCCTCTCCTGAAGATTGGGAATTTCCAAAAGGTTTTGCTTATCCGCTACGCTTAAATTAAGGTTGGAAGACACAAAATTGATCAAGAACGAATTACTTTGAATATTCTTGATTGCAAATGTGGCCTCACTTGGAATGTTTGGATTGTCTTTAATAATCTTAAAGGCCAACTCCTTAATTGAATCTATAATGGCTTCAAACTCCTCGCTCTTTTCATCTGGGCGTTCCTCAACTGCCTCTTTTACCGTTGCTGTGAGGTAGGGTTGTTCTGTTACCACCTCGGCTATTTCAAAACGTTTTTTCCCTTGAATGATAACTGTTGTATTCCCATCCGGCATTTGCAACACCCGCAAAATTCTTGCAACCGTGCCCAAAGTGTTAATATCCTCTACTCCTGGGTTTTCGGTCTGCTCATCTTTTTGTGAAACAACCCCAATAGTCTTTGTGCCGTTATTGGCATCTTTAATCAAGTTTATGGATTTGTCCCTCCCCGCTGTAATAGGAATAACCACGCCTGGAAAAAGGACGGTATTTCGTAATGGCAAAACAGGCAGTATTTCCGGAAGAGCCTCCTTGTTCATTTCCTCTTCATCTTCAGGTGTCAATAATGGTATTAACTCCGCATCTTCATCAAGACCTTGCAGTGAAATATTGTCAAAAGTTGAAATTTTTATTTCTCCCATGTGCTATGTTTCGGTCATTTTGTCACAAATGACGTAAATCCTCGGTTTATACTAGAAGCCAAATCCTGTACAATACACTAAAAATAGGCATTACACTAGTGGTATGGTTCTTTTTCATTTCTATAAAGGCAATTCCTGTGCCATTAAAATTTAAAAAAATGAAAAAAAGTGTAACAATTGGTAAATTCATCCATCTATAAGACAAACCATTCATTTTTTGAGCCACCAAAATGAACATACTGATGCACTGCTTCAATCGTGCTTAAAAGGAAAACAAAGCGCACAATTGGAAATTTACAATAGGTACTATAAAGCTATGTACAATGTAGCTTTTAGGATTGTAAAGGACTCTGCCGAAGCTGAAGATGTAATGCAGGAATCGTTTCTGAACGCGTTTACGAAACTGCACACATTTAAAGGAGATGTAGCCTTTGGGGCATGGTTAAAGCGCATTGTGATAAACAACAGTATATATCATTACAAAAAGCAGCAAAAAAATAGAGCTGTTGATCTAGATGAAGTAATGTACAAGGTCGAAGATAATGATGAAGTTTCTTTAAATCACAATGGTTATACTGAACTGAAGGCTCAAAAAGTGATGGAAACCATGAAAAGTTTAAAAGATAATTACAGAGTTTCTTTGACCTTACATTTAATTGAAGGGTATGATTATGAGGAAATAAGTGACATAATGAATATCAGCTACGCAAATTGTAGAACAACAATATCGCGAGCTAAAGAAAGTTTGAGAAAAAAATTGACCGTAAATGCTTAATTATGAGTAACGATAATTTAGATAGATTGTTTGAAAGGCTTCAAGGAGATTTTGACTTTGAGGAACCAAAAAATGGTCACCACGAACGTTTTATAGAAAAGTTAGGGCATGCCAATGGTGTTGTTACATTACATAAACAAAAAACAGCTTGGTGGAAACCACTATCCATTGCCGCATCTATAGCACTTGTTTGTCTTTTAGGTCTTACTGTATTCAATACAAGACCATCTATCAAGGAGCAAGTAGTGGAAATTTCACCAGAAGTCTCCAAAACAGAATTCTATTTTGCCAGCCTTATTGAAGAACAGGTACAGTTGTTAAAGGATGAGAAATCTCCTGAAACCGCAAAACTGGTTGAAGATACTTTACTCCAATTGGATAAACTTGAAACCAATTATTTAACTCTGGAGCAGGAACTTATCAATGGTGGAAACAGTAAAATCATTTTAAACGCGATGATAACAAACTTTCAAACCCGAATTGATCTATTACAAGAAGTATTGACCAATATTGAAAATATTAAAATTTTAAACTCATACAATGATGAAAACATTACTATATAAATATGTCTTAATGGCATTAACCCTAATTCCCCTTTCCTTGGGTGCCACTACAGGCAAAATGGGTGGAAAATATACCAAGGAAAAAACCATTAAAAAAGAATTTAGTGTGAATGCCAACGCTCTTTTTAAGGTGAAAAACAGCTACGGCAATCTTAATATCACCTCTTGGAATGAAAATAGGGTGGTTATTGAAGTCCACATTAAAACAAATGGTAATAATGAGGAAAAGGTTCAGAGTAGATTGAACGAAATTGATGTTGATTTTGAAACAAGCAGTGATTTGGTCTCCGCAAGAACCCTATTTGGAGAGAAGGAAAACAACTGGGGATGGAAATGGGGAAAACGAAACAATGTGAATGTTCAGGTAAACTACACTATTAAATTACCTGTAAAAAACAACATCAACCTTAGTAACGATTATGGCAATATTTATTTGAACCGTATTGATGGCCATGCCAAAATTAATTGCGATTATGGTAAAATTGATGTAGGTGAGTTAAGGGGGCGAAACAATGAGCTTAGGTTTGATTACACATCTCGTTCAAGTTTTGAATTCATAAATAGCGGCGAGATTATTGCCGATTACTCTGGCTTCACTATTGAAAAAGCAGGTAATTTGATTGTAAGAACGGATTATACCAACGCTGTAATCAAAAAAATGGAAGATCTGGACTATAATAGCGATTATGGTTCTATTCAAGTGGACGAAGTTAATAGTGTAAAAGGAAATGGAGACTATATCGGTATAAAATTGGGAACTGTCCATGGAGATGTTGCCATAACCTCAGATTACGGGTCCTTCAAAATTGCCCAGATGGCACCTGATGCCGGTGATCTTAATATCAAAACCGATTATACGGGCATTAAGATTGGGTACCATCCTGAGTATCACTTTGACTTTGATATCACAACGGAATATGCCGGTGTAAGCGGAAAGGAAAATTTCGAAATCCAAGTTAGTAAAGAAAAATCAACCGAAAAATATTACAACGGATACTATGGCAGTGATAACTCCGGTAACGTTGTTTACATAACCAGTGATTACGGTGGAATCACTTTTTATCAAAATTGAAAAATCAAATCAAAAAACAGAACTTAAAACACAATCATGAAAAAATTTATCACACTAGGACTAGCATTATCAATAGTAGCAATTACGAATGCCCAATGGGGGAAAAGAGTTAAGGGAAATGGAAATATAGTTACCATTGAACGTTCCATTGGAGAATATGATGCCGTGTCATTGGCAGGCTGGTTTAATGTAGAGTTTGTAGACGGTAATGAAGGAGAGCTTACTTTGAAGGGTGAATCCAATCTATTGGAATACATTAAAACGGAAGTGAAAGATGGTAAATTGGTTATTAAAACAGAAAAAGGCGTCAATCTGAGACCTTCCAACTGGAGTTCCAAAATTCATATTACCGTCCCGGTTGAAAGTATAAACGCAGCCACGCTTTCTGGTTCTGGTGATATTGTTGGGAAAACGACCTTAAAGTCGGACAGTTTTAAAACAAAAATCGCAGGGTCAGGCGATATTTCACTAACCATTGATGCAACGTATGTGGAGGCATCAATCTCTGGGTCAGGCGACATTAACTTGGCAGGAAAAGCGGTAGATTTTAAGGTACA
This sequence comes from Flagellimonas eckloniae, assembly GCF_001413955.1. NCBI lineage: Bacteria > Pseudomonadati > Bacteroidota > Flavobacteriia > Flavobacteriales > Flavobacteriaceae > Flagellimonas > Flagellimonas eckloniae. Next base: position 1,329,244 of record NZ_LCTZ01000002.1, read on the forward strand.
GGTAGCGGGTTCGGGCGATATCAAGGCTTACGAACTGGAAGCTGAAAATGTAACCGCTTTGGTATCCGGTTCTGCAGATATTAAAGTTACTGCCAATAGTTCCATAGATGCCAAGGTATCTGGTTCTGGGGATATCCATTATAAAGGGAATCCTGATAAAATAAAGACAAAATCATCCGGTTCCGGAGATATTACCAAAGTATAACCAGGAGTTTATTACCAATCAAAAAACAACTAAATCAACATCAATCAAAATAAGAAAGTCGTTACACAAAGTAGCGGCTTTTTTATTTTTTAGGTTTATTGACTCTTAGAAGTAAAAGAACTCCAACTAAAAAGAACAACCCTAAAAAGATAGTACTGTCCCTCATACTTCCTGTAAGTTGCGCAATCGCGCCATATAAAAATGTTCCTATTACGATTCCAATTTTTTCAGCTACATCATAAAAGCTAAAAAAAGATGTAGTATCTGTGGTTTCTGGCAAAAACTTGGAGTATGTGGAACGAGACAGGGCCTGTATTCCCCCCATAACAATACCTACCAAACCAGCAGCGATATAAAAATCCATTGGGGTTTGCAAAAAGTATGCATATACGCACAGTAAAATCCAAAAAATATTAATTACGATAAGGGTTTTAATGTTCCCATATGCCTTGGAGGCAAAAGCCGTAACGGTTGCTCCCAAAATAGCTACAATCTGAATGACCAAAATGCTAATGATAAGTCCAGTTGTTCTTTCGCTATCCGTGCCCCAATTGATTTCTTCTTCCCCGAAATAAGTAGCAATCAACATGATGGTCTGTACCGCCATACTATAGACAAAAAATGCTCCTAAGTAACGCTTAAGGCGAGTTTCAGAGCCTAACTGTTTCCAGACACTTTGCAATTCCCGAAATCCATTAAGAACAATATTGGTCCGTGCTCCTTCCCGTTTATATCCTTTTGGAAGATGTAAAAAAGTATATTGGCTAAACAAAATCCACCAAATTCCAACTGAGATAAAAGAGTATTTCATGGCTTTTATTTCAGCAACTTCCCCTCCACTGTCTGTAATACCAAAAACCGCGGGTTGCATCACCATTGCCAGATTAAACACAAGTAAGATTACACTTCCAATATAGCCCAGTGAGAATCCTTTCGCACTTACTTTATCTTGTTGTTCCGGAAATGCAATGTCCGGTAAATAGGAATTATTTATAGCAAAACTCACCCAAAAACCAACTAGTCCAAAGAAATAACAGACCAACCCAAAATAGATGTTTTCCAAAGAGAACCAATAGAGCCCAATGCACGATGCCGCACCCAAGTAACAGAAAAACTTGAGAAAAATCTTTTTGTTCCCCAAATAATCAGCTATTCCCGAAACCAAAGGAGTTATAATGGCTATAAAAACAAACGCCAGTGAGGTAACATAACTGATTAATGGTGCTCTAGCAATTTCACCGCCAAAAATGGTCACTTTTTCAATCTCCGCCACACGGAACAATGCACCATAAAAAATAGGGAAAATGGCAGATGAAATGACCAAACTATATACTGAGTTTGCCCAATCGTAAAAAGCCCAAGCATTCAATAATTTTTTACTTCCTTTAAGTGCCAATGCTCGTGCCATAGTATTTTACTAAAAAATGCCACCTAAAACCAAGCAAAAAAATCGTTTGAAATTCTTGCTTCGCTCTAAATGGCATTAAAGGTTAGTTGGTCAATTGCTTATTTAAATGATGTTACTCCGTATTTTGCAGCCTCCTGCTTTGCGGCAGGCGCCCAAGCCGTTAAATTACTTATTCTTGTATCATTTGAGGGATGGGTACTCATAAATTCCGGTGGCGCTTCTCCTCCAGCATTAGCCTTCATTCTTTTCCATAGTTCAGCTGCTTCATCTGGATTATACCCAGCAATGGCCATAATCTGCAACCCTATTCTATCTGCCTCGGTTTCATGACTTCTGCTAAATGGAAGCATGACTCCTACCGTAGAACCTAATCCATAAGCTTGATTGAACATGTTACGCTTTTCAGGGTCCTTAATGGCCACGTTACCTGCAACGGCTCCAATTTGTTGAACCATTCCAGCACTCATACGTTGTGCTCCATGATCCGCCAAGGCATGAGCCACTTCATGTCCCATTACTACGGCAACGCCTGTCTCCGTTTGGGTAATAGGTAAAATTCCCGTGTAAAATACAATTTTACCACCTGGCATACACCACGCATTCACTGTTTCATCATTTACCAGATTATACTCCCACTTATACTCTTTTAAGTATCCGGGGTATCCATTTGCATCTAACCAACGTTCTGCAGCTGAGGCTATACGCTGACCAACTTTTGTTATCATTTGGGCTTCGGAAGTTCCGGTAACTACCTTATTTTCCGTCAAAAAACTATCATACTGCGCAAAAGCCATTGGAAAAATTTGGCTATTGGGATAGAAGTTGAGGGTACTTTTTCCCGTAAAAGGATTTGTCTTGCATGCTGCTACAATCAAAAAAACTGTAGCAGTTAGAATCAATTTCTTCATTTTATTAATTAATGGTGTTTAGTGTAGGTAAATTACAAAAAATTATTTTCCAACTAAATGAAGTTCAGTAAAATCCTTGCTTACCTCAATAGTATTGTTTCCGTTAAGCTTAATATCTTTCGGGTCAACTATCTCATTATCCAATTCTATTGTACCAATTTCAAAGGGTAAACCATGGAATGTTAGGATGAATTTTTCGTAGGAAGTAATGAAATTTCCATCTTTGAACTGTTGAATAATCAATTCGTTCTCCTTACCTCGTAGTCTAAACTTTCTTAGGCTGTAACGTCCCTTTTTATAATCATAACCATCTTGCTGATCCTCATAGACTTCTGAGTTTTCAATTCCTTCCTTGAAATATACATCTATCTGAAGTTCCTTGATTTCCTTTTCCCCAACATATTGTTGTACTGGATATTTGGGAACCATAGCCCCTTCTTTTACAAATAGTGGAATTATTTCTATTTCTGCGGACACCCATTTTTCCACCCCTCCAGAAATCACCTCATCTGTCCAGTAGTTGTACCATTTTCCTTTAGGAAAATACATACGTCTTCCTTGGGCATTGGGCTCCTGCACAGGGCATACCAAAATTTGTTCGCCAAAAAGAAACTCATCTGTTCTAAAATGGGTTTGTGTATCTGCTTGATCATAAAACACTAGAGATTGAAGCATTGGAAGACCGCCATTTATATACTTGTAAAACATAGTGTATAAATAGGGCAGTAACTGGTAACGGAGTTCTATATATTTTCTAACAATATCCGTTATTTCATCTCCAAAAGACCAAGGTTCTTGATCTCCATGATCTCCACTGGAATGCACCCTGCAAAATGGGTGGAAAATTGCCAATTGCATCCATCTTGCAAATAATTCGCCGTTAGGTTGTTCTGCAAATCCACCAATATCTGAACCCACAAAAGAATAACCGCTCATACACATCCGTTGCATTTGCACATTTGCAATCCATAAGTGCTCCCAAGTTGCAACGTTATCACCGGTCCAGGTTGCGCAATACCTTTGTGTTCCTGAATATGCGGCCCGTGTCAACACAAAAGGTCTTCGTGGGAACATGAATTTTTTGACGCCTTCGTAAGTAGCGCGAACCATTTGCATGCCGTATACATTGTGTGCTTTTCTATGACTGCACGGGTGCCCATCATAATCATGCCTTACATCAAGGTTAGCAGTTTTTGATGGGACTTCCATTATGGCTGGTTCGTTCATATCGTTCCAAACGCCTTTTACTCCCATATCCGCAATCATCTCCTTGTATAAACCAGCCCACCATTCGCGTACTTCTGGGTCTGTAAAATCTGGAAACTTACATTCTCCAGGCCATACCTTACCCTTAAAATGAGGGCCATCTGCCCTACGGCAAAAGAATCCATTATCCATTGCTTGTTGATACACCCAGTAATCTCTATCTATTTTTATTCCCGGGTCTATCATGGTGATGGTCTTAAAACCATCTTCCTCCAATTCTTCAATCATTTTCTTTGGATTGGGGAAGTGTTTATTATCCCATGTAAAACAACGAAACCCCTCCATATAGTCAATATCCAAGTAAATGGCATCACAAGGTATTTTTAACTTTCTAAAGGTCGATGCAATATCTTTTACTTTTTTTTCCGGGTAATAGCTCCATTTCGATTGATGGAACCCCAATGCCCATAAAGGTGGTAACTCAGGAAGACCGGTCAAATCGGTGTAGGCTTCCACAACTTGATTCATTTTGGGTCCGTAAAAGAAATAATAGTTCATTTCCCCTCCATCAGCCCAAAAACTGGTCACATTTCTTTTTTCATTAGCGAAGTCAAAATAGGTACTAAAGGAATTATCAAAGAAAACGCCATAGGCTATCTCTTCCTTTAATCCTACATAAAACGGTATTGACTTATATAACGGTTCTTGATCTTTTCCATAAGCGTAGGAATCCGTGGCCCAATTATTTACCCGTTTTCCCTTTAAATTGGTATGCGAGGCCTTGTCTCCCATTCCGTAATAACTCTCTCCGGAATGACAAACTTTACCCATCTTGACAATGTTGCCTCCATAGTTATAATTCTCCTCCCAGTGAAATCCCAATTCATCATCAATAATCACCTTATCTTCTAAATCCACAATTTGGACCTTCAAATTTGATTTGTTGACACGAATTTTGATTTTTGAGGTAGTTATAACATATTCCGGAATCTCATCCTTTACATCCAAGTCATTATAACCTAAACTTACATCATCACTTATAGCATATGAAAAATCAGGTTCAAAAACATGTTCCGTTGCATACCTAAAACGAATTGCACTATCACGCAAAATGGTAATTTCTAAAATAACACCATTTTGGGTCGTGAAGAAAAGCTTGTCGTTTTCCTGTTTAAACTCAACGATATGATTGGGGTACTGGTTACCTCTTTTTTCTATTTCAGTATTGGTAATCATTATTGGCGTATTAAGACTAACAAAAGAAAGACTTTAGAGTGAGAAATTAAAAAGATGTTCAAAACATCTGATACTATAACCTTATAGTGATTGTTTCACCTATAAATTACGACACCCAACGGAGGAAGAGTCATTACCACGGATTGTTTATGTCCATTCCATGCTGTTGTAGTTGATTTCAATGTTTTCTTGCCTATTCCACTTCCAGCATATTTGGCATCATCACTATTAAAAATCAACTTTAACTGTTTTGTTTTAGGGACTCCCACTCGATAATTCTCACGCGGCACTGGGGTAAAGTTGCAAGCAATAATTAAATCGTCTTTTGGATCTAGACCTTTCCTAATATAGGTCATGACCGTGTTTTCCTGGTCATTATATTCAATCCATTGAAACCCTTCTTCGCTAAATTGCTTTTGGTACAATGCAGGATTATTTTTATACACCTTGTTCAAATCTTTTATTACTTCTTGAATTCCTGAATGAAAATCATACTGGGTTAAATGCCATTCCAAACTTTCTTGAAAGTTCCATTCAGAAGATTGTCCAAACTCGGCACCCATAAAGAGCAGATTCCCTCCAGGATGTGTAAACATATAACCAAACAGCAATCTTAAATTAGCAAAACGCTGCCATTCATCTCCAGGCATTCGATATAACAATGATTGCTTTCCATACACCACTTCATCGTGTGAAAATGGTAGCATAAAATTTTCGGTAAATGCATAAGTCATACTAAATGTTATGTCATTTAAATCATATGATCTATGAATAGGTTCTTTTTTGAAAAATTCCAAGGTATCATGCATCCAACCCATCATCCATTTCATACCAAAACCAAGACCACCTAAATGCACGGGCTTGGAAACTCCTGTAAAAGCTGTTGATTCCTCCGCAATGGTCTGTACACCTTTAAAACTGGCATATACTTCCGTGTTCATTTCACGTAGAAAGGACATGGCTTCCAAATTTTCATTGTTACCATATATGTTGGGTCCCCATTCCCCATCTTCCCGAGAGTAATCCAAGTACAGCATGGAAGCAACTGCATCCACCCGAAGCCCATCCACATGATATTGATCCAACCAAAAAATAGCATTACTGATTAAAAAGGCCCTTACTTCATTTCTTCCATAATTGAAAATCAAACTTTTCCAATCTGGGTGATACCCTCTTCTCCTATCCGGGTGTTCATAAAGGTGAGATCCATCGAAAAATCCAAGCCCATGAGCATCTTCTGGAAAGTGGGATGGTACCCAATCCAAAATAACACCTATTCCTTTTTGATGAAATTTATCTACTAGAAGCTTAAAATCTTGAGGCTTACCAAATCGTGATGTTGGTGCAAAATACCCTGTTAGTTGATAGCCCCAAGAAGGATCATAGGGGTATTCCATTATGGGCATGAACTCTACATGGGTAAACCCCATTTCAGCAACATAATCAACAAGCTCATCTGCCAGTTCTACGTAAGAAAGTGATTCCCATCCATTTTTCTTTTTCCAAGATCCCAAATGTACCTCGTAGACGGAATATGGCTTGTCCAGAGCATTTTTGGACTCGCGTGTTTCCATCCAATCTTTATCCTTCCAATTGTATTTGGCCTCCCAAACTACGGAAGCGGTCTTTGGAGGTTGCTCGCAATATCTACCAAACGGATCTGCTTTCTCCGTCCAAATATCATTATTGTGTGACTGGATTTTGTATTTATACTTGGTGCCTTTATCAACACCTGGAACAAAGCCTTCCCAAATACCGCTTTCATCCCATCTAACATTTAATTGATGTTCACCTGTCTCCCAGAAATTAAAATCTCCGATTACGGCCACTGATTTAGCGGAAGGAGCCCAAACGGCAAAGTAAGTTCCTTTTACACCATCTACTTCCAAAAGATGGGAGCCCAATTTTTCATAAAGTCTATAATGCTTTCCAGCTTTAAAAAGATTGATATCAAACTCCGTAAAAAGACTATGGGAAATTACTTTGGACATAAAAACTATTTTACAAATACAATATTACACATCTTTACCAAAGAATCCGATTTTGAACAGTTTGATTCTCAAATAAAAACAAGATATATCAAAAATGGAATGCTTTTTGATTTTGTATTGAAAACAAATTAAAATGAACACAAATCAAAAATCAAAAATCATGAATAGATTCAATACTATTTTAGGTGTATTTCTTGTCGTAATGATAACCATGTCTTGTGAAGGGCCTAGAGGGCAAGATGGCTTTGATGGGCTGGATGGTCTAGACGGAGTGGATGGAATTCAAGGACAGGTAGTGGAGGTCGATGGAGTCAATTTTAACTATGATTTTGAAGGTAATTTATTCAATACACTTATAACATTTAGTGATATCACAGATTTTGAGGTATTTGAAGCCGATGCGGTATTGGTTTATAGGTTTGATGGAACGGTTGAACTTGATGATAATAGTACAGCAGACGCTTGGAGTCAAATACCACAAAGTTTTTTCCTACCGGAGGGAACCATTCAATACGTATCTGCCCATACTTTTGTAGATGTTGAACTTTTTATTGACGGAAACTTTGACCTTTCCACATTAGATACTGGATTCACGGACAATCAATCCTTTAGAATAGTATTTGTTCCAAGTGTCTTTACCAATTCCTCTAAGATGGATACATCGAATATTGCAAATGTGATGTCCTCCTTGGGTATTGAGGAAGGTGAAGTGAGGAAAATTGATTTGAATTAATCAATCAAAAATTTGCTAACTTAAAGTCCTGCTAACAATCAGCAGGACTTTTTTAGTTTTAGGATGATATTTATCCATTATTTTTGAAAGGATTCTTAAAAGATAACGTCTACATATAAAAAAGATGGGAAAAAAATTGCTTATCCTCACCCTTACAATCATTTCTGGATGTAAGGGTTTTTCACAAAAAGAAATCAAGGAAATTAAAAAAGATACTGATTACGCTGTTTCAAAAACGGACAAAGAATGGCGTGCCGAGCTTACGGATATGGAATATTACGTATTGCGAAAGGCAGCCACTGAAAATGCATTTACCAGCGATTTATTGGATAACAAGGAAAAGGGCACCTATGTTTGTGCAGGTTGTGCCACGCCACTTTTCAAGAGTGAACATAAATTTAATTCAGGAACAGGCTGGCCAAGCTTTGACCGTGAGATTGAGGGTAATGTTGCCTATGATGTAGATTATAAAATTGGTTATGAACGTACGGAAGAACATTGTGCCACCTGCGGAGGTCATTTAGGCCATGTCTTTAACGATGGGCCAAGGAACACTACAGGAAAAAGACATTGTATTAACGGAGTAGCGCTGGATTTTGTACCAGATTCAAACTAAGTTCACTTAAAACATCCAAGACCCAGTATGGATAAAAAATATGGAGTAGAAAAAACAGATACTGAATGGAAAGAGAAGCTTTCTGCAGAGGAATATCATGTTTTGCGCCAGAAAGGCACTGAAAGACCATTTACCGGTGAATTCAACGCACACTTTGAAGACGGAGACTATCATTGCAAAGCATGCAATGCCAAATTATTTGAAAGCAACCATAAATTTGAAAGTGGTTGTGGGTGGCCTTCTTTTGACCAAGCCATAGAGGGGGCCATTGAATACATAAGGGATACTACCCATGGAATGGTCCGTACAGAAACGGTTTGTGCCAACTGTGGAAGCCATTTGGGACATGTTTTTAATGATGGTCCCAGAGAAACAACTGGGCAACGTTATTGTATTAATTCTGTAAGCATTGACTTTGACCCTACTGAGGAACCATGAGTTTTCAGGAAAATTATATTGAGAATATACAGTTCGAGTTTAATCGTTATAAAGTAATGGGTGATAAGACTTTTGCCCAACTTAGTGATGAAGATATTCTCTGGAAATATTCAGAAACGGGTAATTCCATTGCCATTATTGTAAAACACATGGCGGGCAATATGTTGAGCAGATGGACCAATTTTTTAACGGAAGATGGCGAAAAACCTTGGCGTAATCGAGAAGTGGAATTTGAAAAACCCTATACTTCTAAAGCAGAAATGATAACCGCTTGGGAAAGAGGCTGGAAATGCCTATTTGATGCTCTTGGGGATATTGACCATTCTAACTTCGATTCCAAAATTAAAATTCGGAATGAAGAACACTCAATTATTGAAGCAATAAATAGACAATTGGCTCATTACTGCAGTCATGTAGGCCAAATCGTTTTCATGGGGAAAATGATAAAAGGTACCAATTGGATTTCACTTTCAATCCCTAAGGGAGACTCTGAAAAGTTCAACAAAAAAATGTTTGGATAGTTCTTTGTTATAATTTCCAATTTATGAAAGTTCTGCACGTCCAAATCTTGGTATTTGGTATCTGAATTCCGTATTTTTGCACTTCATTTTTAATAACTAAAATTAAATTCTAATGAGCAACTTCGATGTAATTGTTTTGGGTAGTGGTCCTGGAGGATATGTAACGGCCATAAGGGCCTCTCAACTTGGACTCAAAACAGCCATTGTGGAAAAAGAAAGTTTGGGCGGTGTTTGCCTTAACTGGGGCTGTATTCCTACCAAAGCCCTATTGAAGTCCGCTCAAGTTTTTGAATACCTTAAGCATGCCGAGGATTATGGGCTGAGTGCCAAAAAAGTGGAACATGATTTTGATGCAGTAGTAAAAAGAAGTCGTGGTGTAGCAGATGGAATGAGCAAAGGCGTTCAATTTTTGATGAAGAAAAACAAGATTGAGATTCTTAATGGTTTCGGAAAAGTACAACCCGGAAAAAAGGTTTTGGTCAAAGGTGAACATGGAGATACTGCTGAATATACTGCCGATCATATAATTATTGCCACTGGCGCAAGAAGTAGGGAGCTACCAAGTCTTCCACAAGATGGAAAGAAAGTGATTGGTTATCGTGAGGCAATGTCATTAAAGGAACAGCCCAAAAAACTGATTGTTGTGGGTAGTGGTGCCATCGGTATCGAATTTGCCTATTTCTACAATTCAATGGGCACTGAGGTAACCGTGGTTGAATACCTTCCCAATATAGTTCCTGTAGAGGACGAAGATGTTTCCAAGCAATTGGAACGCAGCTTTAAAAAAGCTGGTGTAAAAATAAAAACTTCTGCGGAGGTTACCCATGTTGATACTTCTGGTGAAGGAGTAAAAGCTACGGTTAAAACTGCAAAAGGAGAAGAGGTTTTAGAGGCCGATATTGTTCTTTCGGCAGTCGGAATCAAAACAAATATTGAGAATATAGGTCTGGAAGATGTTGGAATTGCGGTTGATCGCGATAAGATTTTGGTGAACGATTATTACCAAACCAATATTCCAGGGTACTATGCCATTGGCGATGTTACCCAAGGACAAGCTTTGGCACATGTAGCCTCTGCTGAAGGTATTCTTTGTGTTGAAAAAATAGCAGGAATGCATGTGGAAGCCTTGGATTATGGAAATATTCCCGGGTGTACCTATTGTATGCCTGAAATTGCTTCTGTAGGACTTACCGAAAAACAGGCCAAAGAGCAAGGATATGATATCAAGGTTGGCAAATTTCCTTTTTCAGCGAGTGGAAAGGCCAAGGCTTCTGGAAATCCCGATGGTTTTGTAAAAGTTATTTTTGATGCCAAATATGGCGAATGGTTAGGTTGCCATATGATCGGCGTTGGTGTAACCGACATGATAGCCGAAGCCGTGGTTGCACGTAAACTGGAAACCACAGGACATGAAGTTCTTAAGGCAGTTCACCCCCACCCAACCATGAGTGAGGCGGTTATGGAAGCCGTTGCTGATGCGTATGATGAAGTAATCCATTTATAAATGCTTAAACTATTTAGGGCTACCGCAATATTAGAAGGAATTTCCTATCTACTTTTATTTGGTCTGACCATGCCCTTAAAATATTGGGCAGATATTTTGGAACCCAATAAGGTTGTTGGATATGCGCATGGTGTCCTTTTTATTACCTATGGTATCATTGCGTTGGTATTTTGCTGGCAACGCAAATGGAGTATCAAACGTTTTATAATTCTTTTTATCGCATCATTACTTCCCTTTGGAACTTTTTATGCGGATAAAAAGTATTTGAGCGATCTATAGAAAACTCTGGATGGCAAGGTCGTAACTCTGAAGTCCAAAACCTAGGATAACACCTTTTGCACCGGAAGAAATATAGGAAACATGTCTAAAGTCCTCGCGTTTGTGCGTATTGGAAATATGTACCTCAACCACAGGGGTATTTACAGCTTTTACTGCATCTCCAATGCCTACTGAAGTGTGGGTGTAGGAAGCCGCATTCAAGACAATACCATCATAACTGAAGCCAACTTCCTGAATTTTATCTATCAATTCCCCTTCAATATTGGATTGAAAGTATTCCAACTCAATTCCAGAAAATTTTTGCTGTAGTTCCGAAAAATAGTCTTCAAAAGTAGTGCTTCCATATACTTCTGGCTCTCTTTTTCCAAGCAAGTTTAGATTGGGGCCGTTGATGATAATCAGTTTCATGCCGTTAAAAATACGATTTAATAAAAAAGGGCGAGAATATCTCTCGCCCTTTTTTATTGTAATTATTTGTAGCTAATTAAATGCAAACTGAAATCCAAAACCAAAGGCTCCTACCTCATTTTCTCCTACTTCACTAAGCGCAATTGCCGGTCTCCAATCAAAATTAAGTACTATGGGTACGCCATCAATCTTAAAATCCAAACCAGCATGTGGACGCAAAGAAAAAATATTATCTGAATCCTTTAAAAGGATAATACTAGGCCCAGCTCCCACATACCATCGTAAACCTTTTGCACCAATAAATTGTTTGTGAAAAGAGTATAAAGCAGTAATAATTGTGGCATTGTCCTCAATACCAAAATGGGCTTGGCCAACATGCTTTTCCGAGAAAAAATATTTACCGCTGGGTCCAAAAAAAGTGAACTCATCGTAAAGATCAATTCCTATTCCCAAAGCCGCAGAATAGTTTGTTTGTGCTTTGCCGTTAGCTGTAAATAATAATGTAAGAATAAAAACAAATGGTAATTTTTTCATATTGTGTATTTATGGTTATTGATTTCTTCTAACCAATGTCCTCCAGCTGTTTTAAAATAAAAACAGAAGCCCCAAGGTGGCCACCGCCAACGTTCCATCATTGTCTATAGCCATATACGAAACATTTAATTCGGTATTGCCCGTAATATTATACCCTATCACCGGGCGGTAATACAATCCTCCTTCACTATCATTGGCCGTTGCAACTGCATATCCAACATCGGCACCCAACTTAAAATGGTAGGTTGGATATATTCTTAAAGAAGCTGCCACGGGTATGAACGAATAATCTTCAAACTCTGCTTCTATTTCACCAATGGTATCTATCGTATCACCAAAAACATTGATATATCCTGTTGCGGCCCCAAGATCTATCAATTCAGAAACTCCATAGTGATAGGCAACATCAACACCTATACTAAATGCATATGCTTCTGAAAAATCACCAACGGGAATACCAGCATTGAAACCGGCCTTAAAATTGGTTCTGTCTTGGGCAATTGTAACAAAACAAATTGCCAACATTAAAATACTTAATAAAAAGGTTTTCTTCATGGTTGTTATAATTTAGTAGAAGCTAAAACGCACCTCTACCAATTATAGTATCGAAAATTCCTACTAATCGACGAAAACAAACGCTACTTGAATCAACATTTTTATTGGTACATATCGTTTAAACAGTTGGCTAATTTATCCAATGCCTGACCTTTCTATGTTTCAAATTGATCAAAACAGCATATGGATTGACCAATTATAGGGAACACTATTTAAAACCAATTTGTGGCTATCTTTAAACCATGAACTGGAAGCAAGCTCTACAGGATTATCAACACTATTTAAAAATAGAACGTGGTCTTTCCGATAATTCCATCTCCAGTTATGTTTTGGATTTACAAAAATTGACCAACTACCTTGATACTTATGAAATTGTTGAACATCCAATTGAAATAAGCCAAGAAACCATTCGGAAATTTATTTATGATGTTGCCAAAACAGTGAATCCAAGGTCGCAGGCCCGAATCATTTCTGGATTGAAAGGTTTTTTTAACTACCTCGTTTTTGAAGATTACCGAACGGACAACCCTGTGGATTTGATAGAACCTCCAAAAATTGGAAGAAAATTGCCAGACACCCTGTCCATTGAAGAAATAAATAACCTCATTGCTGCAATAGACCTTTCCAACCCTCAAGGAGAACGGAACAGAGCCATTCTGGAAACTTTATACGGCTGCGGACTACGAGTATCGGAATTGATCAACCTAAAACTTTCCGACCTCTATTTTGAAGAGGACTTTATTAAAGTAACCGGAAAAGGAGATAAGCAACGTTTTGTGCCCATAAGTGCTGTAAACAAAAAGTATATCAACATATATAGAAATGAAGTCAGACTTCATATACAGATTCAAAAAGAGCATGAAGACTTTCTTTTTCTAAACCGTAGAGGAAAACAGTTAACAAGAGCCATGATTTTTACGATTATAAAAAGATTGGCGGAAAAAATTGGTTTGAATAAGAATATTAGCCCACATACCTTCAGACATTCCTTTGCCACGCACCTTTTGGAAAACGGTGCTGACCTACGCGCAATTCAACAAATGTTGGGTCATGAAAGCATCACTACTACCGAAATTTACATGCACGTCAACAGAACTCATTTGAAGAAAGTCTTGCATGAATTTCACCCCAGAAAGTAATATATTAGTTCCTTAAAATTATTGCATGGAATTAGCACGTACTTGGTGGAAAGAAGGAATCGTATATCAAATATATCCTAGAAGTTTTCAGGATACTACGGGGAATGGTATTGGCGATATCCAAGGAATCATCAAACGGTTGGATTATATAAAAAGTTTGGGTGTTGATATCATCTGGTTATGTCCTGTATACAAATCTCCAAATGATGACAATGGCTATGATATTAGCGATTACCGCAATATTATGGAAGAGTTTGGCACCATGTCCGATTTTGATTCTCTATTGGAAGAAATGCATGCCCGGGATTTAAAATTGGTAATGGATTTGGTTGTGAACCATACCAGTGATGAACACCATTGGTTTCAAGAATCCAGAAAATCCAGGGAGAATCCATATCGTGATTACTACCACTGGTGGCCCGCTGAAAAGGGAACGCCTCCAAAACGTTTCAGTTATTTTGATGTTGATGGAAATGCCTGGAAATATGATGAGCTTACGGATAGCTATTATCTACATTACTTTTCCGTAAAACAACCTGATCTAAAATGGGAAAACCCTAAAGTGCGACAAGAGATTTATGACATGATGCATTTTTGGTTTAAAAAAGGCGTAGACGGCTTTCGGATGGATGTTATCCCGTTTATTTCCAAGGACATTAATTATCCAGAATTACCAGCGGAATATAACGGAAACTTTGTTCCGTTTTATGCCAATGGCCCCAAGCTTCATGACTATTTGCATGAAATGAACCAAGAGGTCTTGAGTAAATACGATATCATGACCGTTGGGGAAACCCCTGGGGTCGCACGAGATCAGGCTTTGCTTTTTGTAGACGAAGAAAGAAAAGAACTTAATATGTTCTTTCATTTTGAATTGATGTCTCTTGATCGTGATGGGGATGAAGTGTTCTGGATGCGTGAGGATAAATGGAAGCTCACCGAATTCAAAAAAATCCATTCGGATTGGGATGAAACCTTTGCAGAAAAAGGTTGGGGCAGTATGTTTTTGAGCAATCATGACAACCCGCGAACGGTAAGCCGGTGGGGAAATGACTCTCCACAGCATTGGCATAATTCGGCAACCATGCTTCACACTTTTTTGTTGACCATGAAAGGGACGCCCTATTTTTATTATGGTGATGAAATTGGAATGAGCAATATCCGATTTGATACCATTGACGATTATCAAGACATAAATACTCTAAATAGATACGAGCTTCTAAAACAACAAGGTGTTGATTTGGATACGTTTATCGAAAATGAAAAAGAAGCTAGTAGGGATAACGGCAGAACGCCTATGCAATGGGACAATTCTGAAAACGCAGGATTTTCTGGGGCAAAGCCTTGGTTAAAGGTACATCCCAATCATATAAATGGGCTTAATGTTGCTGAACAGGAAAAAGATAAAGACTCTGTCCTGAACTATTTTAAGAAAATGGTCCAGTTACGCAAAGACCATTTGGGGCTCGTTTATGGAGACTATCAGTTGCTACTGAAAGACAATGAGCAGGTGTATGCGTATACCCGAAGTATGGATGATGAAAATTACCTGATACTATTAAGTTTTTCTGAAGAAAAGGCAAATTTGGAATTAGATGATTTAGCAAGTTCAACACTGGATCTACTCATTTCCAATGATTCGCATGTAGCTTTAAAAGGTAGTATTGATTTTGAGTTAAATCCGTACCAGGCATGTGTGTATAAACTTAGCTAACTCAAAATAGTGTTTAAGTTTGCATTTTTAGCAGTTTAAAATTGACATTGTATTTATCGGTTAAGTATATGATTAATTGGGTGTTTTAGAGACTAATTTTAGTACATAAAAAATGAATCAGAGGAAAATACCACGGATTTTCTAAGTGCTCCCAAACCAAGCTACTAACTATACATGTTATTGGAAGCGGTCTCTTTTATAACATAAAATAGCCTCCCTAGATTTTTTTTGAGAAAACTATATTTTCATATGCTTTTCCATTAACAAGAAAATTTAACTCTCCAACGTTTTTAAATTCATTTCTTTCATAGAATCTAATGGCTCTATTATTTTTTATATAAACGGATAGCCATATGGTATCTAATTGCAATACTTTAACCTGCTCTTCAACAAAAGTTAGAAGCTGCTGTCCAATTTTTAACGGTATAAATTCTTTTTGGATGAAAATTCGTTCTAATTGACAACTGTTTTGTGATGTAACATTCTTGTTTGACGCGTTTACCACTAATTTCGCATAACCTACAGGTAAATCATCGACATAAACAACATAGAAATGGTTCTTAGGGTTATTTACATCTTGCTTGGTTTTAGAAACTGAAAAATTCTTGTCCAGGTATTCTAATAGATTGTTTTTATCATCTATGTAATGCCCATGAGATTCAGCCCATGTTACTCTTCCTAAAAGTGTTAAAACTTCGATATCTGCTTCTGTGGCTATTTGTATTTTAATCATTACTGTTCTTTTTAATTTTCAATCGTCTTAGATGATACCCATGCAGGAATACAGCAATAGTACATCCTGCAATTATTGGAGTTGCGCTAATTATTGCGCCATACAAAATGTAAATTATATTAGCGATTAGTGACATTAGCCTTAGTCTATATTCACCTTTAACGGACATTGAATATAAGTTTATGGCCAAACCTCCGTATCCGATACTATCAATTAAAAATGGACTCATGCTTTATCTTTTTTCTATTTGAATAATTAAGGTTTATAGCTATTCGGTTTAAAATCAATACAACAAATATAGAATTCGATTTTTCATTTTTGATTTATAATCAAATCCATATTTATATATTTACATTCGATTATATCTAATTAATACTAATATAGTTTTGATTTAAAATGGACGCACTAGATAAAAAAATACTTGAAATGCTACATGTTAATGCCAGAGAAAGCTTCGCTACAATAGGGAAAGAAATTGGGTTGTCTGCTCCTGCTATAGGCAAGCGTGTTAGGCAAATGGAAGAAGAAGGCATAATAGAAGGTTATGCTTTAAAGGTGAATCATGAAAAATTAGGCATTGAGACTAAAGCATATATAACATTGGTAATGCACCAAGGGCCTAGGGGTACATCTAATGCTCAAAAACAAATACAAGCAATGGAAGAAGTGCAAAGTTGTGATAGAGTTACTGGGGATGATTGTTTGTGCGTTTTAGGTTATTTTAGAAACAATAAACACCTTATTTCCTTTCTTGAAAAAATCTCAGAGTATGGTGCTTCTAAAACGAGTATTATTTTAGAAGTGTAGTTCATTTATTTGTAAGATTCTATAAACAGATAAGTTTGTCATTTATTTATCTGGAAGATATAATATTGCTTCCAGATAAAAGGATGAAACAGTCCTTATGATCTGACAAGAATTATTTTACCCTGCGCCTATAAATTCAGTGTCCCATTTGAAAGATTGATTAACCACACAAAGAATTACTCATAATCAGGATTGCGAACATACACTCTTTGGTTCCCAGTAAATTCTTCCACTTCCATTACTGTTTTATCTGCTATGAATTCTAGCTGCATGGTTTCTGCATCTACCATTTGCATTAGAAAAACTCCTCTCGGTACTTGATCATCCACGCCATCAAGTGAATTTAATTCATAAGTTCCATCATCGTTTCTCTTTAGATCTACAGGTGCAACCAATTCGTATTTAACCATTCCAAAAGCAATGTCCACTTCTTCAGGTTTTGGACTATTGGATTTTATCCACGAATTGGAATAGGAATTCGTGTCTTCCGTATCAGGATCATGACGAGGTAGTCCATCTGCTATGGCAATTCTTTGTGAGTAGATATGATGATAGCCGATTGCAAAATAATTTGTAAAAATATCCTTGCCTTCAAATTTATCTTTGATATACCAATTTCCAGAGATTGTACCTTTTACATCGTAATCATTTTTTCCTCCATAAGGCTCTAGTACTCTTATGTTTTTATTCAGGAATTCTGCTTTAACTGGATTTGAGTCTTCATAGTAATCAAAAATATCTGCAGCATATAAATTTTCAAAAAAGGCCAATTCTGGATAGCAAAATGACTTACTTGATTCCAGATCTAAATCGTGTACTCCAATATCCAATGCTGAAAAGGATGAGATGTAGCCAATAATCTGCCCAGATTTCACTTCAATTTCAGTGATTAAGGGGCTTCCTTCTATTACTGGATTTGTTTGATTTAGAATAAAATCCGCGAATCTTCCCACATGACCCAATTTTGTACTTATGGTTGTACTGTATTTAACTGTCATAAAGAAATCATCGCCACTTTTCCCAAGTTCTACAATTACACCATCAGCCATAGCATAAACTGGTGTTGTTGGTTCATCGACCCCATATTCAAAATGTATAAATCCACCATGATCTTGGGGAAATACACCCATACTACCCATGGGTTCGTAAAAAGAAACTCCGTTTAAATCCATTGGTGGGTATTCGAAAAATATTTTACCTTCTGGATAGTTATACCCCGTCTCCTCCATCTCTTCTATTTCTCCCGTTTCTTCTTCCTTTTCGGTATCAGGATTTCCTTCACTACAACTCCATGTGAAGAGTAAAAACATAAAAACCAATGCTGAAGATATAAATATACTGGCTATGCTATTTGAAGAATGTGGGGTTGGACAAGCTGCAGCTTTCATATAACTGATTATTAGTATACTAGGCAATTTACTATAAAAATTAGAAAAAATGTGTTTTGGGGAATGCTATGCTTTAATCTGATACAATTATTTTGCCCTGTGCCTAAAAAATTTAATGACACCAATAAATTCGAGTTTTCCTTCGGCAACCTTAAAAATAGGGGAATACTTATCGGTTTTGTGTGTAAGTAGTAGCAGGTTTTTGCACTTATTTTTCAGTTTACAATATATTTTATAATGAAATAGCGGTTTAGGTTAGTACCCAAACCGCTATTGTTTGTAACTGTCTTGTGTCCCGGTATTTTAGTTCTCAAAAGAAAAAAACTACAACTAAGTCTAACTTTTTAAAGCCTAATTTTTATTGTGGGAATCGTACACTTTACCACTTATTTTCCATTCTCCATCTTTTTTAAACAAAACAAAGAAATCTGTAAATCGAAATCCATTCCAATCATAAAATTCTACTTTTGCAGCAGCAGCTGGTCCGGAAATATCAATCCATGCAATATGTGATTGGATGTTTTCAGAAGGTCCACCTTCACTAATTGCATCACCAAATTCATCAGCAGTCATAGTATAAACTTGCCCCTCTATTGAGCCTATAATATGTGCATGGTTATAAAATGCTGACCTGCTTAGTTTTCCATCTCCAGACTTAGCACTTTTAATGTAAGGCCCTAATGCTCTTTCAACATCTTTATATTCATTAAAACTCTGTAATTGTACGTTCTGTTTGTCCATTTTTTTTGTTTTTAAATCGTTACTAATTTGGGGGTCTTTGTTTTGAGCATTGACACTACATATGATTATACTCATTGCTAAAAAGTTTACTACTTTTTTCATTGTCTTGATTATTAAAATAATACAGAACAAAAGTATACTTGAGTTTTAGCCCTTAAATGTAGAAAACGACCAATGATGTGGACAAAAGGGTCAGACTGTGTGTTGTGAGCGAAATTCGGATGGTGAGAGACCTATACGTTTTTTGAATAACCTTGTAAAGTATTGTGGGTCATTAAAGCCAGTTTCGTAAGCAATATCACTGATATTCAATTCGCTTATTTGCAATAACTCTTTAGCTTTCTCAATTTTTTTAGTGTTGAGATAGTTATTTGGACTGTCATTGAAAAAAGTTTTAAAGGCTCTTTTAAAAGATGAAAGACTCATATTGCAGAGCTTAGCCATTTCATTAACTGAAAGATTAGAAAATGTATGTAAGGTAACAACTTCATTCAGTTTTATAGTTTTGACACTGTATAAATCTGTAATTAATTCTTGTACTGAATCTATATAGTTAGTTTGAATGAGTAGTAATAATAGTTCCTTGACTTTTAATTCAAGTAAATCATTATTTACCAAACTTGGGTTATCAAAATAAAACTCTAAAGAATCTATAAATTTTGTTATTAAATCATTCGAAGAAATTTTTAAACTTTGCTCACTTTCGGTACGTTTTACAATTGCGGTTGGTATTTCATTTTTATAAATTTCTTTAAGTAGTTCCGGAAAGAGATGAATTACAATAGTTTCTAATTCTTCATTAGTATTATTTTGAAGTACTTCAAGAAAGTTACTTCCACATTTTAACAAAACTGCTTCCTTTCCTTTTATTTCTGTGTTATGTTCACTTGATAGTAATTTAGTATTACCATTCTTAAAATATATAAAACAGCCCTTATCTTGAAAAATAGCTTCATACTTTAAAGGTGTACTAACCGTCAGTTTTTCAACAATCGTGAAATCTTTATACTTAAAACTTTTATGATCTTGAGTCAAAATTTTGTTTTTGTCAATGAAGCCAAATTTCTAATGGCAAACAATGTTTAAGATATCATTCGTTTTAACAAGAGATACTGAAAGAAGTTCAATACAGGTATGTGAAGTTCAGTTTTTTATCTGATAAAATCTATTTCGCCCTTACTTTTTTAAACGGTCTAATAATCAAACGTGCCTCGCGATCAAAGCGAATGTAGTTATAGACCCAATTGATAAAGACCACTACCCTATTTCTAAAACCAATTAGAAAATACAGGTGTACGAACATCCAAACAAACCATGCAAAAACACCCTGGAACTTGAATTTGGGTAAATCTACCACGGCTTTATTTCTACCAACGGTGGCCATACTCCCCTTATCTTTATAAATGAACGGTTTTAACGGTTTATTCTCAACAGCTCTGATCAAATTCTCTCCCAAGTTTTCTCCTTGTTGCATTGCAGGCTGTGCCATCATGGGATGTCCGTGTGGAAAGGCTTCGGTTTCCATTTTGGCAACATCGCCTATGGCAAAGATTTCTTTAAAACCTTCAACTTGGTTGTATTGGTTTACTTTCAATCTGTTTCCTCTGCAAAGGAGCTCATTTGCATTCAATCCCTCAATGTTGGCTGCTTTAACACCCGCCGCCCAAACCAAGGTGGCCGATTCAAAAGAAGTATCTGTATTTGTAGAAATATGTATTCCATCATAATCCGTTACCCGAATGTTCTTCCAAACATTAACACCAAGGCTTTCCAAAAAATGTTCGGCCTTGCGCGAAGCTATCTCGCTCATAGCCGGTAAAATTCTATCGCTGCCCTGTACCAGGTTTATCTGTGCCCTTCGGGTATCCAAATCTGGGTAATCCTTGGGGAGAATCCCTTTTTTAATCTCTGCCAATGCACCGGCCAGTTCAACTCCTGTAGGACCACCACCAACGATGACAAAATTCATTAAAGCGTCTCTTTCATGCAGATCATCCGTTAAAAGTGCTTGTTCAAAATTTTCCAGAATCAGACTTCGTAAATTCAAGGATTGTGGGACCGTTTTCATGGCCATTCCCTTTTCTTCTATATTTTTATTTCCGAAGTAATTTGTTTGCGAACCGGTTGCTACAACCAAATAGTCATACCCAATTTCTCCAATATTGGTGCGCAGCTTCCTCTTATCCGTATCAATGTGTAAAACTTCGGCCAATCGAAAATAAAAGTTAGGATAACCTTGCAGCACTTTTCGAATTGGATATGCAATGGAATCTGGCTCCAACCCACCTGTAGAAACCTGATATAAGAGCGGTTGAAAAGTGTGATAGTTGTGCTTGTCCAACAAAACTACCTGAACCTCTTTTTTACTTAATTTTTTAGCAAGTGCTATACCTCCAAAACCACCACCAATGATGATAATTCTTGGAAAACTGGACTGTGGAATATTCATTGTTGACATTCCTGCAAAATTAGACATTAGCAATTACTAGTCCTATTTTACTTTTATATTTACCGTTGTATTTTAAAAATAAATTCGCTTTTTGTAACAAAAGTCATTTTACCTGTACAAATAGAGTAAACTTACCAACCAATAGTGAATAAAGAACTGGAACATCGTTTTGTAACGGAGCTTGAGAACAATCAGAATATTGTTCACAAAGTGTGTACGTTATACACTAACGATAAGGATTCGCACAACGACCTGTTCCAAGAAATCACGATTCAACTATGGAAAGCCTATCCGAAATTTCGGGGAGATGCAAAATTCAGCACTTGGATGTACCGAGTAGCCTTGAATACAGCCATAACACTTTACAGAAAATCAAAAAGACGTGTACAAACACAAGATTACGACTCGGTAATTTTTAAAATTAAGACCGACGAATATGATGATACAGAAGAAAAGCAGTTAAAGTTAATGTACAAGGCAGTAAGGCAACTTGGCGATATTGATAAAGCCTTGGTCTTTTTGTATTTGGAAGATAAAGATTATGCAGAAATATCAGAGACTTTGGGAATAACCGAAGTAAATGCGCGAGTGAAAATGAATAGAGTTAAAAATAAATTAAGAACCATACTAAATCCTTGATGTATGACGGATGAACTGGAACTCTTAAAAAAAGATTGGCAGAATAAAGAAGATCATCTTCCCAAGCTGTCGTATGACGAAATCTATAAGATGATTTGGAAAAAATCATCTTCAATTGTAAAATGGATATTTTATATCAGCCTTATAGAGTTTGTATTCTGGGCCGGAATAAATATCATATTCAGTGACCCGGAATCTATGCAGGAGCTAAAAGCAATGCATATTTACAATGTAATGATGGTACTGAATTTTATTAATTATGCGGTCATTTTATATTTCATTTATAAGTTCTACAAGAATTACAAGAAAATTTCTTTCACGGATTCTTCCAAAAAATTGATGAAGACCATACTGGATGTCAAAAAAACAGTGACACAATATGTTTGGTTCAATCTTATAATTTTTACCGTTACCCTAATTATAAGTATTTATGGTGTATTTATATATGGTCCGGAAGGAAAGAAGATTATTGAATCTGCCACTCAAGAGGGAAACGAAACAATGTTTTGGTTTATGATAATTCTAATATCAATACTGTTCACAGCAATTTTATTGGTTTTGATATGGTTATTCTACAAACTGCTTTATGGAATTCTTTTAAAAAGACTTAAGCAAAACTATAACGAGCTAAAAAAACTGGAAGTTTAATCCCCTTTGTAACTGTATCTTCTCTTTTGGTGCTCTTCTTCATAAGCAGCAAGTTCCTGTTCAGAAATAACCTTTAAAAAAGAAGGGTGTTGCTCAATGGCATATTCCAGTTTTTCTAAAATGGCCTCAATAGATTCATTTTCATAGTCAATTTCAAGAGGTGCCTTAATATGCATGGACTGAAGTATTCCCTTCTTTTTTACCCGTAGTCCCTTTTTATCAAAAGAACGTCTAAAACCATCAATGACCACAGGCACAACAACGGGTTTGTATCTTTTAATAATATGTGCTGTTCCCTTGCGTAGAGGCTTCCATGGTGTCGTTGTTCCTTGAGGGAAAGTGATTACCCATCCATCTTCCAAAGCCATTGCTATATTGCTTATATCGCTAAATTTAACCTGTCTGTTCACATCCTGTCCATCTGCCCTCCAGGTTCTTTCAATACTGATGGAACCGGCATAGGCCAATATTTTGGCAATCAAGCTTTGCTTCATTGTTTCCTTCGCCGCTACGTAATAGATGTTAAGTTTGGGATTCCAGAGGTAGCCCATATTCCGTATGGAATTGTCCCTTCCTTTTAAACTGGCATTGAAAACATGGAACATGGCCACAACATCGGCAAAATACGTTTGGTGATTGCTAACAAAAAGGACATTGGTATCCGGTAAGTCTCTAAGGACTTGAGACCCCTCAATTTCCAATGTATTAAATCCCTTGTACCGTTGGTGGGTCATCATCCCAGCAATGCGAATCAACCATCGCTTTAAGAATAAAATATGCCCAAAAGGATTTTCTTTAAATAGCCCCATATAGTATCTGTTGCGGGCTAATTTACAAAATAGGGATTAAAGCACTTGTTCTAAAAGCTCTTTGATTTCGCTCATCATCATTGCGGTAGCTCCCCAAACTGTATAACCGTTTAATTTGTAGGCGGGTACATTAATGTTTTTAGCATACGATGTGCTCAAATTTTCTTCAATAAAATTCGAATTATCCAAAAAATCGCGTAAATACACCTCAACCAAAGCCTCCACTTCACTCTCTTGTAGTACAAATCGTTGCGGATTTGAATACATTCCAATAAAGGGTTGTACCATAAAATTACTTGGGGGTATATATACTTCACTGAGCTCTTTTACAACTTCAATAGACTCTGGCCTTACCCCAACTTCTTCGTGTGTTTCGCGCAGAGCCGTTTCCAAAAGATCTTTATCCTGTTCTTCCACTTTACCTCCGGGAAACCCAATTTGATTGGAGTGCACACCCTCATACGTCTTGCGCAGAATAAGAAGCAATTTGGTGTGTTGATGCATATCTGGATAAAAAAGAGCCATTACCCCTGCCCTTCTGGGGTTTCTTTTTTTTATATCATTAGATTTTAACCACTGCTCCCGCATAGCTGGAGACATTTTATGATGCGAATCTGCCCCGGGAAGTGGTAGATTTTTTATTTTTAGAGCTTGTTGATAAAATTCCTTAAAATCCATGTTTTTCAAACAATCGGCTTTCACCACAAGTATACTATTATTTTTTCTAGTCTCTTGTGGGGAATCACCCAAAAAAAATAATGCGGTAGCTCAAAAACCCACCATAAAGTTGGATTCGGTTCCCGAAGAAACCAAAACTCCAGATGCTGAGCCTGAAGAAAAAGAGGTGGCATTTGTGCTCAACGAAGAAAATGCAATTGATTTCTTTTTCAATTATGCAAAAGACCTAAAAGAAGACAAGGTACGATTGACTACCAGCATGGGCAGTTTTACTGTCCAACTTTTTGATAATGTGCCTTACCATAAGGCAAACTTTATCTATTTATCCCGAAAGGGGTATTTTGATAATACACAGTTCCATCGTGTGGTGAAGAATTTTATTATTCAAGGTGGTAATTCTGATGATAAGGAAACTTCCAAGAAAAGACGATTGATTGGACGTTACCTTCTTCCTCCAGATGGAAAAAAGGGACACAAACATCACAGAGGGGTCATTTCAATGCCAAGCAGTGAACGCGACAATCCCCATAAACTGGCATCGCCTTACGAATTTTTCATTGTGGTGACCAAACCGGGCTCCTATCATTTGGATGGTTCCTATACTCCTTTTGGTAAAGTCATTGAGGGAATGGATGTAGTGGATGCCATTAATAATGTTCCGGTTGGTGACGGGGATTGGCCTTGGCAAAACATATATATTCTTAAGACAGAAGTGCTATAATCAACCTTCCTTTTTGTAAATATTTGGCAATCGTATTCCAAACCGGACAGCCAAAAGCCTTATGGTTATTACAATAAAAATTGCTGCCAGGTATGCATAACTTTCCTCAATTGGAAGCTGGGTAAATAAAAAGTAACTGGCCCCTCCCAAGATACAGGCTGTAGCATAAATCTCTTTTCTAAAGATCACAGGTATCTCATTGCACAGAATGTCTCTTATAACTCCACCAAAACTAGCAGTTATAGTTCCCAGGGTCACACACATAATGGGTGAAAGCTCGGCAAGCAAACCCTTTTCTATTCCCACCATCGTGTAGAGGCCAATCCCAATAGTATCGAAAAGAAACAATGATTTTCTTACATATCTTAATTGATTGACAAAAACAATCCCCAAAACAACAGTAATGAAAATAGTTGAAACATAGGTTAAATCCCGCATCCAAACAACTGGGGTGTTACCGATGAGCAAATCACGTAAGGTTCCCCCTCCTATTGCAGTAACAAATGCGATGATAAGCACTCCGAACAAATCCAATCGTTTCTCCATGGCCACCAGTACTCCGGAAATAGCAAAGGCAACAGTACCTAAAATATCTATGGTTTGGTAAAACATGCTTACATTTTTTGGGTGTAGTAGTTGTAATCCTTCAGAACTGTATCCAAAAACTGAACGTCATATAATGTGGAGTTCGTGTTTAAAATACTTTCAACCTTAACCCTAAGTGCTGTAAGTGTTTTAAAATCATTGCTTTTTCTTGCAATTCGAAAGGTGTCTTTTATAAGTCTCACATCTTTATCCGTAAGTAGGGTTACGTTGGTGAATTGAGGGACATAGGCTTCATTTACTTCCTCTAGAATAGTGTGGGACACCTTGGTCTTGTTTTTAGTACTGATAACAACCGTTCCCGCCGCTGCATCTCCAACGCGTTGTCTTCTTTCGGAAAAAAGTATGGACAGAATACCTATGGAGCCTAAAAATATCCAAATATCAACCAGTCGAAGCATCCACCGAACCAAATAATTACTCCAATGCACTGGCGTGCCATCCAATCGGACAACTCGCATTTTAAGAAGCATTTTTCCCACGGTTCTTCCATTAAAAATGCTATGCATTAATAAAGAATAGAACATAGCAGGTAAAAAAATGAACGCTGCCAACCCTCTTTGTGTCCATGTATCTTCATAAATATAGCCAAGGGCATCACTTATTATGTTGACAAGAAACGCATACATATAGAGAATGAGTCCATCAATCAAAAACGCCACTATTCTTTCGCCAATGCTTACAATTTTATAATCTAGGTTAACATTTTGCGTTGTATTGATTTGGAGGTTACCCATATAACAGTAATTTTAGCCTTACGAATATCTTATTTTATGCGCGAAGCGGCCTTTGTAAAACAAAATAAGGAAAAATGGATAGCATTTGAAAAAGCTATTTCATTTAGTTCCAAAACCAATCCAGATGTTCTAGTAGATGGCTACATTCAGCTAACCAATGACCTATCGTATGCGCAAACATATTACGCGGAAAGCAAGACTTTATTGTATTTAAATTCTTTGACATCTCAGGCGCACCAAAAAATTTACAAGAACAAAAAGGAATCGGGCAACAGAATAATAAGCTTCTGGAAACATGAATTTCCTTTATTCTTTAAACAATATCATAGTACATTGGGTGTAGCTTTTTTGATTTTCTCCTTGGCTTCCGCCATTGGATGTATTTCCGCTTTGAATGATTCCACCTTTGTACGCTTGATTCTGGGAGATGGTTATGTAAATGAAACCCTAAACAACATTGCTAATGGTGAGCCAACGGCAATTTATAAAAGTGGAAGTGAGATAGGAACTTTTTTGGGGATAACCATTAACAATATTAGAGTTGCGTTTTTGGCATTTGCTTTTGGCGTAATTACTAGCATCGGAACTGTCTATATTCTTTTTAGCAATGGGGTCATGTTAGGAGCGTTTATTACATTTTTTTATACAAAAGGTGTTTTTTTTGAGGCAAACAAGCAGATTTGGTTGCACGGTACCATTGAAATATCAGTAATCATAATTGCAGGCTGTGCCGGTCTTATCATGGGGAACAGTATTTTGTTTCCTAAAACATTTTCTAGGCGTGTTTCCTTTATGAAAGGTGCAAAAGATGGATTAAAGGTTGTGGTGAGCACAATTCCATTTTTTATAATCGCAGGTTTTATAGAAGGGTTTATTACACGTTATTCCAGCATGCCAAATTGGTTGGCCTTTGCAATAATTGGCCTCTCTTTTTTATTAATAGTTTTTTACTACATCCTATATCCAATTTTAGTAAACAAATCATATGAAGGACAACTACATAGAACTTAGGGTAAACCATGATTTTGGTGATATCCTCACCACCTATTTTGATTTTTTAAAACAGAACATAAAGAAGTTCACCAATGTCTTTATCAGTTATAATGGAATTTTTCTAATTGGTTTGTTGATTACAAGCTACCTATTGGTCTCTGGATTTATAGGACTTATTGCTGCTGAAGGTGGATTTTCTGGAAGTAGTATAGGTCAGAGCAATGAAGACACTTATTGGATTTATATTGTTTCCGGTGGCATTTTGTTCTTTGTGATTTTAATATTAGTCGCGGGGCTAAACTTTAGTTTAAGCTCATCCTATTTAGTGCAGTATGAAAAATCAAAAGGACTAAACTTTGATAAAAAAGAGGTGTGGAACCTTACCAAAAGTAAACTAGGCAGTACCTTGGTTTTCATCTTACTCCTCTTTCCCATCTACGGGGTGTTTTTTGTTATCGTACTGATTACTGCTTTTATTCCCTTGGTAGGTTTGTTTGCACAATATATTCTTCAATTTTCCCTTGCTGCTTGGATCGGAGTTTCTTTTTTCAGTATGTTGGAACAAGATAAAGGTGTTATGGATGCTTTTGGTGAAGGCTGGAAGCTGGTGAACAAAAATTTTTGGAAATCTGTTGGGGTAAACTTTATTCTTGGCCTGTTAAATGGGCTTCTTCTTTTCATCGTACTAATTATTCCAGTTATTATATTGGGTGTTTACACTTTTCATGTTGTTGAGAATAATGTTGATGTTGGAAGTTCTATAGTATCTACTATTATATATACACTTGGACTTTGCCTATTGCTAATTTTATCCATCTATGGACAATGTCTCTCCCAAATTGTGAATGGTATTCTTTTTTATACGCTTCACGAGAAAACCTATAACTTGAACACAAGAAGTAAAATAGAGCAAATAGGACAATCTAACCAGTGATAAGAACCATCTTCTATTTATTTTCTTTGTTGTGGATATCCACAGCATTCTCCCAAAATGATTCTATAGTTATCCCTATAGATGAAAACTCAATGCTACAAGAGCGCAAAATGTATGAGGACTTAAAAGAGAAGTATACTGGAGATGAGTTTAATTATGAAACAAATACTGGGGAGTCCCAAAATCTACTGGCTCGTTTTTTAAAATGGCTTTTTCAAGGCATTGGTGATGCCATAGGAATAAATATCCCCCCAAATATTCTTCAAATACTTGAATATATCATTTATGGCCTAATGGGTTTATTGGTTATTTACCTTTTGGTAAGGGTGCTCATCAATGAAAAATTTAATTCCATATTCTCAAAAAAAGTGACATCCATTGTAGATATTGACCTATCGGAACATCATATAGAAGCTATAGATTTGGACGCCTTAATGAGTTCCGCCCTAAAAAACAAAGACTATCGGCTTGCCATTCGCTATCAATATTTAAAAATCCTAAAACTACTATCCAAAAAAGAAATTATTGAATGGCATTTTGATAAGACCAATATGGATTATGAACTTGAGATTGGAGAACCTCAACTAAGAAACGAGTTTAAAAAGGTTTCTTATCTGTATGAATATATCTGGTACGGTGAGCAACGCATTGATGAGACAGTTTACTCAAATGCAAGCTCTAGGTTTATCCAATTAAACAAAACAATATTGCAATAATTACTATGGATAGAAAGTCTAAAATAGTATTGCTTGTCTTTTCCCTCGTGGTTGTTGGCATTATTGTGGCAGAAATTGTTAGACCCAAACCAATAAATTGGAGACCTTCCTATACAGCAACTTCCAAAATACCGTTTGGCTGCTATGTGCTGTATACTGAATTGGCTACTATTTTTGATAATAGCGATATCACTACAGTTGAAGAAAGCGTTTATGACATCCTTGTGGAAAGAGATAAATCTATAAAGTCCAACTATCTATTTATCAACCAATATATTAACCTTGATAAGCAGGAAACTAACCAGATGTTGGATTACGTAAGCGAAGGAAATACGATTTTTATTGCTGCAGCTGGTTTTGGCAGCTATTTATCCGATACGCTAAACATCAATATAAACTCCGATTATAACTTAAAAGAAGGTTCAACTAAACTAAGTCTTACGCACAAAGAATTTCAATCTGAAGAATTTGAACTCTCTCGTGGAATTTACAATACCCATTTCACCAGTGTAGATTCAACAAACACCACGATTCTTGGGCATATTACATATCTAAAAGAGGACTTTCTTGATGACCAACCGACCCAAAGCCATAAAAGAGCTAATTTCATAAAAACAAAATTTGGAAATGGCCACTTCATTCTAAACACAACTCCGCAGGCGTATTCCAATTTTTATATACTAAATGGAAATCAAGATTATGTTTCCCACACCTTTTCATATGTAAAGGACAGGGACATTTTTTATTGGGACAATTATAAAAAAGCGGGACGCGCGGTCATCAATTCACCAATGCGCTTTGTTTTAAACCAACCAGCACTTAAATGGGCCTATTATTTAATGGTTATGGGAGTTCTGCTCTTTGTTTTCTTTAAAAGTAAAAGAGAGCAACGAATTATTCCGGTGAATGAACCATTAAAAAACTCATCTGTTGAATTTGCCCAAGCTGTGGGTTCATTGTATAATCAAAATAAAGATTTCACAGATTTAATCCATAAAAAACTCAATTATTTTCTAGAGCACCTAAGAAGTAATTTTCATATTGATACGTCAACACTGAATGAAAAAACAATTCAAGTTTTAGCCTCCAAATCAGGAAAGGGAATGGACGAAACCAAAAGTTTGATAAACTATATCATTACATTAAAAAACAAAACAACGCATACCGAACAGGATAGCATAGAACTAAATAAAAAAATAACCGCCTTTAAGCAATAATAGTATGGAAGAAAAAGAACAACAAGGGGATTCGCTACAGTTTGATTCAAGAGTAGATTTAACCAAACTGCAAGAGGCCGTAGCCCAAATAAAATCGGAATTGGGAAAAGTAATCATTGGCCAACAAAATATGATTGAACTGCTTATTGTTTCAATTCTTTCCAATGGTCATTCCCTAATAGAAGGTGTTCCTGGCGTGGCAAAAACGGTTACTGCAAAACTGTTGGCAAAAACCATGAATGTAGATTTTAGTCGTATTCAGTTTACACCAGATTTAATGCCCAGTGATATTTTGGGAACTTCAATTTTTAATGTAAAAACTTCTGAGTTTGAATTTAAGAAAGGCCCACTGTTTTCCAATATCATCCTAATTGATGAAATCAACCGTGCTCCTGCCAAAACCCAGGCCGCACTTTTTGAAGCCATGGAGGAAAGGCAAATTACCATTGATGGAACGCAATA
Source organism: Flagellimonas eckloniae (assembly GCF_001413955.1). Lineage (NCBI taxonomy): Bacteria > Pseudomonadati > Bacteroidota > Flavobacteriia > Flavobacteriales > Flavobacteriaceae > Flagellimonas > Flagellimonas eckloniae. Next base: position 1,359,914 of record NZ_LCTZ01000002.1, read on the forward strand.
TGATATGGAGCCCCCATTTTTGGTCTTCGCCACCCAAAACCCTGTGGAACAAGAGGGTACTTACAGATTGCCCGAAGCCCAATTGGACCGTTTTCTTTTCAAAATCAATGTGCACTACCCCACCCTTGAAGAAGAGGTGGAAATTCTTGAAAGAAAACATGAACAGAAGAATGCCCAAATAGAAAAATTGATTACTTCCGTATTATCGGCCAAGCAAATAGCTGAATATCAAAATACCATAAAAGAGATCATTGCAGAAAAAAACCTTATAAAATACATTGCTGCAATCGTGGACAATACCAGAGCCAATGCCAATCTTTTCCTTGGAGCATCGCCAAGGGCTTCCATTGCAATTATGGATGCTTCTAAAGCGTTGGCTGCCATAAATGGACGCGATTTTATTACACCCGATGATATTAAAAAAGTTGCAACACCAATCCTAGCACACAGAATTATATTAACGCCAGAAAGAGAGATGGAAGGATTGACAGCGGAACAGGTAGTTAAACAGATAATAGAAAGTATAGAGGTTCCCAGATAAAACAATACCATCCTTGAAAAGACTCTTTAAACATATCTACTTGCAAAAACGCTTTTTTATAGTGATTTCCATCATTGTTTTTGCCTTTTTGCTCTCCTATATGGCAGAAGATATGTTTGGTGCCGTTAAGATATTATTTTATGTTTTTTCACTTTTATTTATAGTTGATGTGGTATTGCTATTTGCTTCAAAAGGTAAATTAAAGGGGCAACGCGTCTTGCCAGACAAACTTTCCAATGGAGATGAGAACTTAATTCAGCTGGAATTAACCAACAGTTACCTTTTTCCGGTCAGTGTTAAGATAATTGACGAAATCCCATTCCAATTTCAAAAAAGGGATTTTGGCCTGACCAGCAAAATACAAAGTGGTGGAAGCAAGAGCTATGATTATATACTCAGGCCAACAGAACGCGGTGTCTATTCTTTTGGCAGCTTGAATCTATTTGCTAGCTCCCCTATTGGTTTTCTTGCACGAAAATATGCATTCAACATAAACCAAGAAGTACCTGTATATCCCTCCTTTCTTCAACTTCAAAAATATGACCTGATTGCTTTTACGAACCGTTTGCACGAATTCGGCCTAAAAAAAATTAGACGTATTGGCCATACCATGGAATTTGAGCAAATTAAGGAATATGTGCAGGGGGATGATATTAGAAACATTAATTGGAAAGCAACGGCCAAAAGGAACCAATTAATGGTGAACCAATATCAAGATGAAAAATCGCAACCCATATACTCCGTCATTGATAAAGGAAGAGTTATGAAAATGCCCTTCAATGAGCTAAGTCTTCTGGATTATGCCATAAATGCGACATTGGTCATTAGTAACATCGCATTAAAAAAACAGGATAAAGCGGGTATGTTTTCATTTAGTGACAAAATTGAAAACCGCGTTGTTGCAGAACATAGAAGTTCACAAATGAACCTGATTCTGGAAACACTTTATAACTTGGAAACTGACTTCATAGAAAGTGATTTTAGTAGACTGTATGTTGATGTCAAAAGAAACCTGAACCAAAGAAGTCTTTTACTGCTCTACACAAATTTTGAGACATTGGATGCTCTTCACAGACAATTGCCATATCTACAGGCTATTGCCAAACAACACCTTCTGGTAGTCATCTTTTTTGAAAATACGGAACTCACCACATTCGCCGGTAAAAAAGCGGAGACCGTTCATCAAATTTTCGAACAGACCATTGCTGAAAAATTTATTTACGAGAAAAAGTTAATTGTAAATGAACTTAGAAAGTATGGTATACAAACCATCTTGACTAAACCAGAAAATCTTACTATAAATACCATTAACAAATACTTGGAAATAAAGGCAAGGGGGTTGATCTAAACTTTCCTAATGAGAGAGGGTATTCTTTAAATAGGTTGATGAAAATCCGAATGAGGTTAAGCTTGGAAGTCCATCCCCTTCAATCAAAAGAATCTCATCTTTTACATTCACCAGAAAATCATCTTCTATGTGCTCTGTAGTAAAACTTCCTCTTAGTCGTTTATTACGTTTTTTTGAAAAGACCTCAATAACAACCCCCACAGTAATACCTCCCAAAATCGTTGCTGCCAAATCATCATTGTCCCAGCCATTTTCTCGCTGACTAGCATCCACGGTTTCTTTAGCCAAGCCAATTAGTGTACTTCCTGCTACGGCTCCAACAAACGTCCAAACTCTATTTCCATCAGTGGCCTGCTTGGCTATTCCTGCTCCTGCCAGGCCAAAAAGATTTCCACCCAAAAAATGAAGTGCCTTATCACGTTCTATTTGGCCATAGAGTTGCGATGCAATTACAAATAACACTAATGTGGGGATTAGCTTTTTCATGTGCGCGGTAAATGTAAAGAAAGTAGATTGTTTTAAAAACTTTTCACGGCTTCTTTGGCTTTGCCAAACTCTTGCATCAAATCTTTTACGATTTCGGATGCAGGTTTAATCTCATTGATTAACCCGGATACCTGTCCAATCTCTAGTTCTCCTTCAACAAGGTCTCCCTCAAACATACCGCGCTTGGCTCTTGCCCTACCCAGTAAAATCTTTAAATCTTCTGTTGAAGCCCCGGCAGCATAGGCACGTTGAACATCGTCGTAAAATTTGTTTTTGAGCAAACGCACTGGCGCCAATTCTTTTAAAGTTAGGTGGGTGTCCCCCTCTTTAGCCGCTACTATTTCTTCTTTGAACAAATCATGTGATGAGCCTTCAACACTTGCGGCAAAACGACTACCCAACTGAACGCCATCTGCTCCTAAAACCATCGCGGCCATCATTGCCTGGCCAGTAGCAATTCCTCCTGCAGCAATCAAAGGAATATTAATCTTTTCTTTTACCGAAGGAATCAACACCATGGTTGTGGTTTCATCCCTTCCGTTATGTCCACCAGCTTCAAATCCTTCCGCGACAACAGCATCAACTCCAGCATCCTGTGCTTTTAAGGCAAATTTTACGCTACTGACCACATGCACCACTGTAACTCCATATTTCTTTAGAAACGCTGTCCATGTTTTTGGGTTTCCGGCAGAAGTAAAAACAATTTTTAAGCCACTACTGACAATGATGTCCATCAACTCCTCAATATTAGGATACAACATTGGAACATTGACCCCAAAAGGTTTGTTAGTAGCTTTTTTGCATTTAGCTATATGTTCTTTCAGCACGTCGGGATACATACTTCCAGCACCAAGCAGTCCAAGGCCACCAGCATTGGAAACCGCAGATGTCAAGCGCCAACCACTGGTCCAAATCATACCACCTTGAACAATGGGATACTTAATTCCAAAAAGTTGCGTAATTCTGTTTTGTTCCATGCTTATGAAATGACTCCTGAGCCAATAAGTTCGTCGGCGATGTACCAGGCCACAAACTGACCTTCGGTAATGGCCGATTGTTTTTCTTTAAAGTCCACATAAAGACCACTATCTGTTTTATACAAAGTAGCCTGTTGCAGGGGTTGCCTATATCTGATTCTGGCCATAACTTCCATTGTCTCATCGACCCTTAAGGCTAAGTCCTTTCTAACCCAGTGTAATTCATTATCATTCACAAACAAGGTATGGCGTAACAAACCAGGATGAGATTTCCCTTGACCCGTGTAGATAATATTTTTTTCAACATCAGTATCAATTACAAATAAGGGCTCTTTGGTTCCCCCAACATTCAATCCTTTTCGTTGACCAATGGTAAAATAATGCGCTCCTTGATGCTCCCCCACCACTTTTCCGTCTGTTTTAGAATAGGTTGGTTTTTCGGCATAAAATGCTAACTCTGCATCCTTGTTTTCAAATTTGGGCACAATAGTGGTAAAAAGAGATGCTGTATGCGGAACCTCCACAATAACACCCTTTTTAGGTTTTAGCTTTTGCTGTAAAAATTCTGGAAGATGCACTTTTCCGATAAAACACAATCCTTGCGAATCCTTTTTATCAGCTGTAATCAAATCATTATCTGATGCTATTTTTCTTACCTCTGGCTTAGTTAACTCACCAATGGGAAACAAAGTCCTTGAAAGTTGTTCTTGTGATAACTGGCACAGGAAGTACGATTGGTCCTTATTAGTATCAACTCCAGCCAAGAGTTGATACGTTTTGGTCCCATCATCATTGTGTATAATGCCCTTTCTACAATAGTGCCCTGTGGCAACATAATCTGCCCCTAACTGCAATGAAATTTTCAGGAACACATCAAACTTTATTTCCCGGTTGCAAAGTACATCAGGGTTTGGTGTGCGTCCTCTTTCATACTCATGAAACATATAATCCACGATACGCTCCTTGTATTCAATACTCAAATCCACTGTTTGAAATGGGATTCCAAGTTTTTCAGCCACAATCAACGCATCATTACTATCCTCTACCCAGGGACATTCTTCGGAAATAATTACAGAATCATCGTGCCAATTCTTCATGAAAAGACCAATTACCTCATAACCTTGCTCTTTTAAAAGATAGGCTGTGACGCTTGAATCCACTCCCCCTGAAAGTCCAACGACAACTTTTTTCATCACTCAAAATTTGACACTGCAAAAATACAAAATGACCCTCATTTAAACTAAAGGTCATCCTCGATGGAAGATATATGAAAACCGTATCAAGAAATGTGCTGATAAAAATCCATACCTACTATTTATAACTAAACTCCAAATAGTGTAATAAAATTATTTGATTAGGTTTTTTAAAAAAAAATTAAACAATATTATTAAAAATAAATTGTTAGTCAGAAACTAAATCATACCCTCAAAGCTGAAATTACATCCAACGTAAAACCAGTATACTAATTCAAAAAAGTATATATATTTCTGAAAAAATCATTTTTTACATAAATAACAATGTGATTTTATGTTTTTTCTTCATTTATTCCACTATTTCAATAGATAGGAATCCTTGTAAAACCTAGGCTATTTTTTCGTTTTGTTAAAGTTTTTATAAAAAATAATAAACAAAACGCAACTTTTTTTGTTTAACTTCATCTTTGTTGTGTTAAACAATTAAAATCTTAAAAATTCAATCTTATGAAAGCACTAATTAACTTATCTAAAATTACTTTATTGATTTTCGCATTTATTTTTACATCCTGTTCGGATGATGACAACGACCCTATTCCTCCAGTAGAAGGTGACAACATTGTAGAAACCGCTATTGACACTGCAGACCTAAGCAGCTTGGTAAGTGCATTACAAAAGGCTGATGAAAGCGCCAACAATGATTTAGTTAGTGCTTTAAGCGGAGATGGCCCTTTCACGGTATTCGCACCTACCAATGCTGCCTTTGCAGATTTGTTCGCCCAGTTGGACGGGTTTAGTTCCTTGAACGATTTTAGTACAGAAGCACTACAAGATGTTCTGGCCACTATCTTAAAGTACCATGTTATTTCTGGAACAGCAGCTCTTTCAACTGACCTTACAAATGGTCAGACCCTAACTACATTGCAAGGATCTACAGTAGAAGTTTCTACAGACGGTGGTGTCTTTATTTCAGATGCGACCAGTTCGGATGCGGAAGTTACAGCTGCCAATGTTGAAACTGAAAATGGTGTGGTACACATTATAAACAAAGTATTGCTTCCTCAAGCAATTTTGGACGAGTTGGCAGACATAATCTTATTACCTATCACAGATTTGGCATTGGGTAATGAAAATCTTCAAAGCTTGGTAGCTGCGTTGACAGCCGCAAATGGAGACTTACCAACTGTATTAAGAGGAGACGGTCCTTTTACTGTATTTGCACCAACAGATGCTGCCTTCACCACCTTTTTAGATGGTGCAGAACTTGGAGACATTCCAGTTGAAACACTTACAAACGTACTGTTGAACCATGTAATCAGTGCAGAGTTATATGAAGGTGACTTGAATATGATGGGTTCCGGTTATGCTAATACTCTTGCAGTTGGAGCTGGTGACCAGAATATAAGTATTTATTTTGATGCTATGGATGGCGTTACACTCAATGGAGTTTCAACAGTAGATGCCGCAGATGTTAAAGCCTTAAATGGAGTGGTTCACGTGGTCGATGCTGTTATCGACGTACCAAACATAGTAGACCATGCAGTGGCAAATCCAAACCTTACTTCTTTGGTAGCTGCTTTGACTGATGGTGGCAATACAACATTCACCGATCTTCTTTCAGATGATCAACAAGACTTTACCGTTTTTGCTCCAGTCAACACAGCGTTTGATGCATTTACCAATCCAAACTCAAATGACATAAACGCTATACTTGCAAATCATGTGATTGCTGGTGCTGCGGCATTCTCTGGTGGGTTGAGCAATTCATACGAAAAAACAGTTGCTGAATTTGATACTGATGAAAACTTAAGTCTATATATTAACACTGATGATGATAAAGTTACATTGAACGGAGTTAGTGAGGTTGCTATTGCTGATATTGTGGCATCCAACGGCGTAATACATGCGGTTGATGCAGTTATCGATTTACCAACCGTTGTAACATTCGCCGTGGCAGACCCTACATTTGCTCCTCTTGTGGAAGCACTTACCACTGCAACACCAGGTACTGATTTTGTAGACATTCTAAGTGCAGCTGGTCCATTCACAGTCTTCGCACCTACTAGTACAGCATTCCAAGCCTTGTTAGACAGTAATATGGATTGGACAACAGTGGACGATATTGAAGAAGGTTTATTGACATCTGTATTACAACATCATGTTGCAAATGGAAACACGCGATCTGGAGACCTAACTCCTGATGGAAATACCGTAGCTCCTACCCTAGAAGGTGATAACATCACAATAACACTTCCTGGAACCGGTGAAAATATCGCAGATGTTACCGATGGTTCAGGAAATATGGGTATTGGAATTGATGCTGTAGATGTACAAGCTATAAATGGAGTTATCCATGTATTGGATGGTGTTTTAATTCCGGACACAACAAACTAAGGTTTAAAAAATCTTTATTTTGTAGGATAAATATTATTAATAAATCCGATGAATTGTAGTTCATCGGATTTATTTTTTTAGAGACTTTTACCGTTCATCGATGACACATCAAAAGAGGTCTCTTTACCATACAAAAACAACCTCTTTGACAACTAATAATTTTTTAAGGAGGTATTTAGCCACATCTTTGAAGTCCCAAATCTTTCCAAACTATACCTAATCATTGGTAAAAGCTCCCCCAGTTTAAGGGGGAGTTTTTTCTTTTTAGAAGTTTGCTTTAGCGTTTTCCAGTTTTCTTTTGATTTTCCGCTTGTTCCATCATCTCGCGCATTTTTTTCTGGAACTTGTTTTCCTTTTTCGGCTTCTTTTTATTTTCTTGAATTTGGGCATGTATCTTATCCTCGTCCAAAATATAATTTTTGATTGCCAACATAATAAAGATGGTAATCAAATTGGAAACGAAATAATACAAACTCAAGCCACTCGCATAGTTGTTAAAGAAGAACAACATCATTAAGGGTGATAGGTACATGATAAACTTCATGTTGGGCATGCCAGGTTGTTGCTGCATCTGCATACTCTGTCCCGTAGTCATAGTCATATAGAAAAAGATGGCCACAGATGCCAAAATTGGAAAAAGACTCACGTGATCACCATAAAAAGGAATGGCAAATGGTAAATTAAAAATGGTATCGTAAGAAGATAAATCCTCTGCCCATAAAAATGACTTTTGGCGCAAAGCAAAAGAAGTCGGGAAAAACATGAACAAGGAGTAAAAAATCGGCAGTTGCAACAATGCAGGTATACAGCCGCTCATTGGACTAACCCCCGCTTTGTTATAAAGCTTCATGGTTTCCTGCTGCTTTTTCATGGCATTGTCCTTTAAACGCTCATTGATTTCCGTAATCTCTGGCTTCAATACTTTCATCTTAGCCTGAGATAAATACGACTTATAGGTGACTGGCGAAAGTGCCAAACGTACAATGATGGTCATTACAACAATGGCTAAACCAAAAGGTAGGAACGAACTTAAGAAAGTATAAAATGGAGTGAAAACATATCGGTTTATCCATCCAAAAATCCCCCAGCCAAAAGGTATGGATTCAACCAAGCCCAAATCTGTATAATTTTCAAGAACTTTTACATCCGTTGGGCCATAATACCAATGCATGTTTTGAGAAAACTCTCCTCCTTGTAATTCAAGGGCAGTTTTGGTAGAATATGCTTTTGTAAACAATGTTTCCTTGCTTTCTTCTTCCACTAAATTTGTAGAACTTAGATCAGCACTCTTAAAATGAGTGTCCGTTGCCAAAATTGAACTAAAAAAATGCTGGCGATAGGATAGCCATTTTATATCCGTTTCCGTTTCTTCATCAAAATCACTACTCTCAGAGAGTTTACTGATTTTACCTTCCTCATGATTATAGGTCAAACGGGTATAGCGATTTTCATACAGGACGCTCTTGTCATGTCTGATTCCTTTTAAATCCCATTTCAAATCTACAGGCCTACTTGAATTAATAACCCCATTCAACCCTTGGGAACGAATTGTGAAATCCACCAAATAATCATTTGGCTTCATTTCATATCTATATTCTAAAAATTGATTGTTGGAGATTTTGGCTTTCATTGAAAGCACTTGATTATCACCACTATTTGATAATGTGGGTTCAAAAAATAAATCCAACGTATTTAAAACCCTATTGTCCGAAGTAGAAAAATTGATTCCAAATGTGGCATTGGCATCTTTGACCAAATATATAGGAACAGAATCATGGTCTACAAAATTCTTCATCTTGGCTTCCACAATTTGACCACCTTTATTATCAACTTCTAAATACAGTACATCGTTCTCTAATTTTGTGGTGCCGGGCGAGGCATTTGTAAAACCAAAAGCCCCAACGGAACTCTTATAGCTTGCCACTGCGGTAGAGTCTGATAAGTTGATAGGTGCTGGCTTTATGGGTTCAGAAGAAATAGCTTCCTTAACCTGATTGGTTTCACCCTCTATTTTTTCTTGTTCTACTTTTTGAGCTTCCAGCTCTTCTGGGGTAGGTTGATTTGTATAGAACATAAAAATGAGTATCCCAAAAATCAATACAAAACCAATAATGGAATTGATATCCAGTTTCTTTTCTTCCATGAAAGTTATTTAGTGAAAATCTTTATCTCCGCTTTTCAGGTGGCAAATATATGTCCAAAACTGGAGTTTATGCCAAACTGGCATTACTTTGTTCTTGTTTTTGAACTAAAACCGCCTTTACAAAACCAACAAACAATGGATGAGGGTTTGCAACTGTACTTTGATACTCTGGGTGATACTGTACTCCAACAAACCAAGGATGGGAAGGGATTTCGATAACCTCAACCAACCCAGTCTTTGGGTTTAGTCCTGAAGCATTTAGACCAGCTTCCTCCATTTCGGACCTATAATCATTATTATATTCAAAACGGTGTCTGTGGCGTTCGGATATTTCAGTCTTTCCATAAATCTCATTTGCAAGACTTCCTTCTTTTAACTCACAATCCCAAGCTCCAAGTCGCATGGTTCCTCCCATATTTGTTACTAACTTCTGCTCTTCCATTAAATTAATGACAGGATTTGCTGTCTGTTGGTCCATCTCGGTAGAGTTGGCATTTTCATACCCCAAGACATTGCGTGCAAATTCTATGACGGCCATTTGCATTCCCAAACAAATCCCTAAAAATGGAATCTTGTTCTCCCTTGCATAACGTACAGCCTCAATTTTTCCTTCAATACCACGTTCACCAAAACCAGGAGCAACCAAAATACCATCCAGTCCCTTTAATTTGGAATCAACATTTTTGGCAGAAATGTGTTCGGAATGAATCGACTTCACATTCACCTTAACCTCATTGGCAGCGCCGGCATGTATAAAGGATTCTAAAATGGATTTGTACGAATCCTGAAGTTCAACATATTTTCCAACAAGCCCAATAGTAACAGTATGTTTTGGATTCTTGTGTTTCTTTAAAAATTGTTTCCATAATTCAAGGTCAGGTTTTGCTTCTTTGGACAAAGCCAATTTTTCCAAAGCTACCTTATCCAACCCTTCCTCCTGCATTAGCATAGGAACGTCATATATTGTTGATGCGTCAATTGACTGAATTACCGCTTCTTGTTTTACATTACAGAAAAGGGCCAATTTTTTCTTGATATCATCAGATATTTCGTGTTCAGTCCTACAGACTAGAATATCGGCTTTAATACCGCTTTCCATCAAAGTTTTGACAGAATGCTGTGTTGGCTTGGTCTTTAATTCACCTGCCGCGGACAAAAACGGAACCAAGGTGAGATGGATTACCATTCCATTATTATCACCTAATTCCCATAAAAGTTGTCTAACAGATTCTATATATGGTAAAGATTCAATATCACCAACAGTACCACCGATCTCGGTAATTACGATATCATAATCCCCACTGTTCCCTAATATCTGAATGCGTTGTTTTATTTCATTGGTAATATGCGGAACAACTTGCACCGTTTTACCCAAAAACTCTCCTCTACGTTCTTTCTCAATAACGCTCTGGTATATTCTACCTGTGGTTACATTGTTTGCTTGTGAAGTGCGAACGTTTAAAAAACGCTCATAATGCCCTAAATCCAAATCGGTTTCTGCACCATCTTCCGTAACATAACACTCTCCATGTTCATAGGGGTTTAGCGTACCTGGATCTACGTTAATATAGGGATCTAACTTTTGTATGGTAGTTCGGTACCCTCTGGCTTGTAGTAATTTGGCCAAGGATGCAGCGATAATTCCCTTTCCTAAAGAAGAAGTAACGCCCCCCGTAACGAAAATGTACTTGGTCTGTGACATATTTGGGATTTCTATTACGGGGTGTAAAGTTACAAATTGCCAATGGAAAGAGGGGTATCACCTAGGAAATTCTTTTTGGATTTTTCTTATCATGGGTTCCAAACCATTATCTTTTACATCTATCATGGTATTCAAATGCGCTCCCAATTTTCCGTCTGGAAGTCCTTTTTGTCTGAACCAAACTAAATAAGGAAGCGGTAGATCCACCAAATAACGACCTTTATACTTACCAAATGGCATTTTATAATGGGCAAGTTCCAGCAGCTTTTCTTTATCAGGTCTAATTTCCATTTATACTTCTAAAGTACTATCTTTCTAGATATAAAAACCAACCATGAAGAGAAGAAATTTCATTGCTGCCGCTGCCGCTGGTTCTGCGGGAATTGTGACTACTTCTGCCTTTGCAAAAGAACAGGAAACACACAAAGATTTTAAATTGCAAAACAACATCAACCACAGTGTGTGTTACTGGTGCTTTAATCATTTGCCTTTAGAAGAATTTCTTCAAGTATTAAATGGTTTGGGAATCAAGGCAATTGATTTGATTGGTCCAAAAGATTGGCCGCTATTAAAAAAATATGACATCCACTGTTCCATGTGCAATGGTGCGGAAATTAGCCTGACCAAAGGGTGGAACGACCCTCAGTATCATGAAGAGCTTATAAAAAACTACTCTGAAATTATCCCACAAGTAGCTGAAGCGGGGTATACCAACCTCATTTGTTTTAGTGGTAATCGTAATGGTATGAACGATTATGTTGGTCTACAAAATTGTGTGGAGGGGCTTTCCAAAATCATGCCTTTGGCCGAAAAACATGGGGTTGTAATCCAAATGGAACTGTTCAACCAGGTCAATCACCCAGACTATATGTGTGATAGTTCTATCTGGGGAGTTGAGCTTTGTAAACATCTGGGCAGTGACAATTTTAAATTGCTTTATGACATCTACCATATGCAAATACAGGAGGGGGATATAATCCGTAGTATTCAAAATTATCATCCCTATTTTGGTCATTATCATACTGCTGGTGTACCTGGCCGCCATGAAATAGATGAAACCCAAGAATTATACTATCCCGCCATTATGAAGGCTATTTTGGATACCGGTTATACAGGGTATGTTGCCCAAGAGTTTATTTCCACTTGGGATGATAAAATCGCAGCACTTAAAGATGCTTTTTTACAGTGTGATGTATAGTGCAGTATTATCCTTCATTATATTCATTCTTTGTGATTTGGCTATTTAATTCTTAAAAATCAGAAGTTGCAAGACTATTTTTTCAGTATAAACCCTAAACAGGAAAGTCTAAAAAAACATATTGCGTATTACTATTTTCATTTTTCAAATGAAAAAGATTTCAAAAAAGAATTCATCTATTACCCCTCTTTCCACTCCACACTAAATGTTTATAAAAATGTTGATATCATATTTAATGAAAAAGGCCGGGTTTATGTCCCAAAAAAAAATGATGAGTTAAGCGTAATTTATACCAAAGGTGATGGTAAATCCAAACACATAAGGTTATCTGGAAAGTTTAATAAAATAGGGATAGTTTTTAATAGCCTTGGCTTTAACCACTTTATAAATTGTCCATTTAACAGTTTAATTACAGACCGTGCGGTTGAATTGGACTATTTCGGAAGCTCTTTAATTTCTGTTGCTGATAAAGTCTACAAAACAAAGGATAATACTAAAAAAAGAGATGTTTTGGATAATTTCTTTTTAAATCACCTCAATGTATTTAAAGAACAACGCTTGCCTAAGATTATTGACATAATCCATGATAAGAATGGAGCCATACAAATTAAGGAGTTATCCAACACTTTCAATATTCACAGAAAAACCATTTTAAGATTATTCAAAAAACATTTGGGATTTTCATACAGAGATTATACCAATATTGTAAAATTTCGCAATGCTCTCAATCTATATCTAACCAAAAAGGATATAAAACTTATTGAGCTTGCTTACGAAAATGACTACTATGATCAAGCAGATTTTAATAATCAATTTAAAGCTTTGACCAATCTTACTCCTAAACAACTATTTAAAAGTTTGAAAAGGATGGGGCATAACGTATACTGGAATTACTTGGATTGACAATGTCCCAAAAAACCAATTTCTAAAGAGTATTTAGCCTCAACTTTACACTATTCTAAGCAGCAACTTAAATGCTTAGATATTAAACATATTAAGCATGAGGGCACGAATATTCATTTTACATTTTTTTATACTTTCTTCTCTTCTTTCCTGTTCTACTGTAAAGGACTCCCGTATTGAAATAATAGATGAAATCTTTACTTCATTACACACAGAGGAAAGATTCAACGGTAATATTTTAATATCTGAGAAAGGAAAAGTAATTTATAAAAAATCTTTTGGATATGCTCATTATGAGAATGAAGTCCGTCTTGACCAAAGTAGTATTTTTAATATTGCTTCAGTGTCTAAAACTTTCACCGCCGTTTCAATCTTGATGTTAGAAGAGAAAGGGATGTTAGGTCTTGGGGATAAAATTGAAAACTATTTTCCAAATTTCCCTTATAAAAAAATAACTATCAAAAATCTTTTGACCCACTCCTCTGGACTTCAAAGAATACAAAGTCAACCTTTTCGGAAAGAAATAGAAGGAAAAGGTTATAACAATCAGCAAATTCTAGATGTATTCATTAAACTAAAACCTGACCTCTATTTTAAACCAGGCACAAATTATAAATACAGTAATACCAATTATATATTTCTTGCTCTAATTGTTGAACAAGTTTCAGGGCTATCATTTGAAGATTTTTTAAAAACTAATTTTTTCGAAATATTAAAAATGAACAGTACTTTTCTTGAAAAAGATAATGTGCCCAATGAATTTGAAAAACACTTAGTTTCTTATTACCGTAAACCGCATTGGCTTTCGAATGGTTTTCAAAATACTATTGGTTTGGAAGAAAACATTGTTGAGCTGAATACTTTTAAGAATAATTATGGTGAAAGTGATATTCACACAACCACAGGAGATCTTCTAAAATTTCATGAAGCTTTACAAAATGGAAAACTTATTTCTCTCATTTCCTTAGAAAAAATGTACAAATCATATAAACCATATAATAATGAAAAGTATATTTTATCTGAAAAATCCAACTATCCATCACAAAGAGGGTTGTCTTGGAATATTGCCAAAGATAGTTTAACTGGAAAAGTTGTTTATCATGCTGGAGGGTTTAGAGGAGGTCGAAGCTTTTTTATTCGTAACCTCACAAATGATCAATGTATTATTATATTGACCAATAATACTGAAACTGATTTCTATACTTTCACAAGTCCCATGAGAATTATGAATAAAATAGGATACCAACTAGATAAAAAAAAGCTTGCTAGATTATTCGCAAATGAATACATGAAAAATGGCATTGAATCTGCAGTTGAAAAGTACAATCAGTTTAAAGGTGATGAAGACTATATTCCAATTATTGATTGGGATTTTGAAGAAATAGGGCAAGAATTAATAAAAAAGAAGGATTATAAGTCTGCTGTATCACTATACAAATTATACACAGAAAAATACAATGATGAGTTTGCATGGACACTATTAGGGGATGCTTATCTTATGAATGGAAATAAAATTGAAGCGAAAAAAAGTTTTGAAAGGGCTTTACATATAAATGCAAATTATAATCCAGCTTTAAAACAACTAATGACCATATCTGACTAATAGAGTATAGTTAACGAAACTCCAATGTATAAATTCAAACTGTGGTAATTATTATTTTGCCAAAGCCTCCGCTATTTTCTTATTCCACTCTAATTGCTTTTCAGTATTTCTGGAAAAATTGGTTTCCCAGTCGTAGAGTTCCTGAAAATCCTTTAATTCCTTTAATGTCTCCCTGTAGATTTTTCGAATCTCTGCTTTAACATTATCGGAAAAAGAGGTTCGCTTCAATTTTGCGCGCATTTTGCGTGCAAAAAGCTCAGCAATATCAAAATGAAGCTGTTCATGACTTAGGATTATATCATCACAGATTTTAGGTTTGTACCATGATTCGTTCGGGTAGAAATATGCATTTACCTCAAAATCCAGTTCCACTTCGTGATGGATTAAATTGGCGGAATATTTATAGCTTAACCCACTTGCAGTGGTTGCCGCAGGTACTGCAGCTGGTGGAATCTTCCCCTTAAAATCTGACCAAGTAAGTCTTTTGTTGGAATCCCATAAAACACCTTCTTCAATTTCTTGGGCATATCCGAAGAAACCAAAAACTAAAAGGCACCCTATAAAAACTATTTTATCCAATAAAACTCAATTACTCTTTCAATGTCTGGATGTAAACTATGCTGCACCGGACATGTATTTGCGGTATTTTCCAAAATCTTCCTATGTTTTTCGGAAGTATTTTCCGGCAGTTCGAGTTTCACCTCAATTTTGGAAATGCGCCTAGGATTTGCTGCCATATGCTTGGTCACTTCTGCCATGGAACCGGTCAAATCCACTTCTAAATCCCTTGCCTTGATTCCCATCATGGTAAGCATACAACTCGCCAGACCGGTGGCAACAGTATCGGTTGGCGAAAACGCTTGTCCCAAACCATTATTATCAACCGGTGCATCCGTAATAAATTCGTCATTGGACCTTAAATGTAAACATGTGGTCCTTAATTCTCCTGTATAGGTAACTTTAGAGGTCATTTAACTTTATTTCTTTAATTCGTAAACTATCGTACTCCATTAAATAGCAGGCGGTATTGTAATATCCGGAAGACCAATTATTAAAATAATTAAAGCTGTTCCCCGTATACTCTGTTAGCCCAATAATTTTAGAAGTTTCAAAAAGATTGTTTTTATGGGCAAGTTTCAATAAAACATCCAACGTCACATCAAAACCTCTAACTGCATAGCGATCAGGATTAAGACCCTTATATCGCTTACGGTATGCCTTGGTAAAAGAATCATTTGCTGTCGCCCTATAAAAAGAGGGATACGTAAATTTTAAGTTTGATAAATGAGTGCTGGAAATGGCATCATTTTCAAAAGCGTTATTAAAATTCGTAGTAAACATCTGTACCCTTGTCTCTTCTGAAATAGCTGAATTTAATATTGAACTAACACTTGAAACCATATTGGGTTGGGCAGTTTCTACAAAAACCCAATTTTCCTTGTCCTCGGAAAGCATGATTAAAAACTGATCCAGGTGCAATGATTTATTGTCAATTATTTTTGCAATTTGTGCTGCAGGAAACTTGTTTAAAATAGAATCATGGGCAACCTGATGGGTAGAATCGGCAATAATAACCACATTCTGATCCGTATGGATTTTCTTTAAATAGGAAAGCATTTTTTGTCGAAGAACCTCATCTGTTGGTACCGAAAAATATACGTTGCCATGGCTCAATTCGCTATCGGATGCAATGGGAGCAATCACAGGAATATTTTTGGATGCTGCTTGCACGGCCACCTCATTCAGAGTACTGGAGGTCATGGGTCCAATAATGGCACTAACGCCATACAGATTCTCTCTAAAAAGTATTTCCTTTACTTTATCTTGGTTTCGCTCAGTATCATACGTTTTTACATCAACTGAAACCCCCATTTTTTTAATGGAATCCAATGCTACCATCGCGCCAGAATAAAATCCAGTACTTAAGCTTATATCCCTACGGGTCTTTATTTGACTTAAAGTTTTCTTTCTATCGTTGAAATCAACCCGATCCAACCTAAAAGGAAGCATAAACACAAGCTTGGGTCTATTTTCAATATTAATACTATCTATAAGATTGATTTTGTCAAGAACCAAGGCATTTTTAACTTCAAGTCCCTCAGCTTTCTCCTTGGGAAGTTTTAAGACCATTCCAGCTTTGAGACCATTTTCCAAATCTGGATTCAACTGAAACAATTCATCTCTAGTGATTTTTAAATTTTGGGTAAGCCTAAAAATGTTTTGTTTTGGTTTTACTTCATAAAAAATAAAGTTTTCCGTATTCACTTCTCCAGATGTATCTTTTTTCTTGGGAAGGCGCAAAACCATACCTTCTTTCAAACCCCCAAGTTGCATAATTTCTGGATTCAGTTTTACGATGGAATCTGAAGGTATTCCGTATTCTTTTCCCAGGCTATACAAGGTTTGCTTGGCAGGAACAGTAAATGAAGTATACAAATCTACCTGTTGGTCTTCAAGGCTATCGCCTTTGGGTCTTGGTAATTGCAGCTCTTGTCCCACTGCCAAATAGTCTGAGCTTTTGCTTAAATCAGGGTTTAATGTGACCAAGCTATCCACCGTAATGCCATATTTATGGGCAATACTCCATCTTGTTTCCTTGGGAAGAACGGTATAGGTCTCAAAATCGAGGGCACGTTCATCTTCTTCAGTTGGCTCTGGGAATTTGGGTATTTGGAGCACCATACCCTTTTTTAGAGGTTCTGCATACAGCTGTCTATTGTATCGCTTCAGTTGCTCTTCTGTGATTTTGTAACGCTGTGTAAGTCCAAATAAGGTCTCTCTTTTTCTTACCCTATGTCTAGAAAAGCTTAAAGGTTTCTTCTGCTCCTGAATTTCTTTTTCTTGTGGTTTTTCCTGTTGGGTTACCACAGCACCATTCAACGGAATAATTAAAATGGTGTTCGGTTTTATACCTGAAGCGGTCTTAATCTCCTTATTGGATTGAAGTATCGTGTACGGTGTTACCCTATACTTGGAAGATATGCTCTGCAAAGTCTCTCCTTCTTTAACCGCATGTGTGGTATAATTTTGAGCAGAAACTTGAATTGAAGTCAGTAAAAAGAAAACAATGCTTATTTGTAAAATATACTTTTTCATTCCCATTCTATAGTTGCCGGTGGCTTAGAACTAATGTCATACACTACTCTATTAACGCCTTTAACCTTGTTTATTATATCATTAGAGGTCTTTTGTAAGAACTCATAGGGTAAATTAACCCAATCAGCCGTCATACCATCCGTACTTTCAACTGCTCTTAAAGCCACACATTTTTCATACGTGCGTTCATCTCCCATGACCCCTACACTATTTACGGGCAAAAGCATGGCTCCGGCCTGCCAAACCTTATCATATAAACCCCATTTTTTCAATCCATCAATAAAAATGGCATCAACCTCTTGTAAAATAGACACCTTTTCTGCGGTAATGTCACCTAAAATACGAATTCCCAATCCAGGACCGGGAAAAGGATGACGACCAAGAATCGTTGAATCCATATCCAAGTTTCTTCCAACTCGGCGCACCTCATCTTTAAAAAGCAGATGTAAGGGCTCAACAACTTTCAGTTTCATATAATCTGGCAGACCACCAACATTATGATGACTTTTAATAACGGCAGAGGGTCCGCCACTAGCTGATACCGATTCTATTCGGTCTGGATAAATGGTGCCTTGGGCCAACCACTTTGCATTTTCTACCTGATGTGCTTCGTTATCAAACACTTCAATAAAAACCCTTCCTATTATCTTTCTTTTTGTTTCAGGATCCGATTCTCCTTTCAGAGCGTCCAAAAAACGTGCCGAAGCATCAACACCTTTCACATTAAGGCCCATATGCTTGTATTGATCCAGGACACTTTCAAATTCATTTTTGCGCAAAAGTCCATTGTTCACAAAAATGCAATGTAAATGACTTCCGATGGCTTTGTGCAACAGCATGGCGGCCACACTGGAGTCCACCCCACCTGAAAGCCCTAAAATTACCTTATCATCACCAATCTTTTCCTGAAGTTCTTTAATCGTAGTTTCTACAAATGCATCCGGGGTCCAATCTTGCTCCAATCCAGCAATATTGACCAAAAAATTCTCCAATAACTTTTTCCCATCCTTGGTATGATACACTTCCGGATGAAACTGTATTCCAAATGTTTTTTCCCCTTCTATTCTAAAGGCTGCATTTTCCACATCATGGGTGCTTGCCAATCTAACTGCACCATCTGGAAGTTCCTTTATGGTATCACTATGGCTCATCCATACCTGGCTGCCCTCATCAATTCCTTTTAAAAAATTATCGCTTTCCTTTACGTACGAAAGATTTGCCCTTCCATACTCCCTAGTGGCCGATGGAGCTACGCTACCTCCATTAAAATGTGAAAGGTATTGTGCACCATAACAAATCCCCAACAAAGGTTTTTTTCCTTTGATTTCCGATAAATCTGGATGCGGAACATCTTCACTCCGTACCGAAAAAGGTGAACCAGAAAGAATTACAGCTTTATAGGTGGATAAATCCTTAGGTGGATTGTTATATGGCTTTATTTCTGAGTAAATGTTAAGCTCCCGAACGCGACGCGCAATCAACTGTGTATACTGGGAACCAAAATCTAGGATAAGTACGTTGTTCTGCATGGGCAAAAATAGCAATTTGCCGCACTTGGAAAAGTATCTTTTAAGGATATTTATAACAACTTATTTAACAGTCGTAGTATACCCTTTATTTTCAATGGCATATCACATTTAAATAAGGGATTTGCACTCTGATCCCAATACTTTTAATCCAAAAAAGTACACTTAGCCTCAACATGGGTAATATTCCCTTTCATAGTTTTTTTCTTAACTTTTTTCATCATTTCTTTGTGTTGCTAAACACCATTAAGCTATGATAAAAGGATTCATCTTTGATTTAGACGGGGTCATTACCGATACAGCGGCATCACATTATACGGCATGGAAAAAAATGTCAGATGAGATGGGCTGGGATTTTGACCACAAGGTAAATGATAAACTTCGTGGTATATCACGTATGGATTCCATCCAGGTTATCCTTGACCATAATACTACCTCTTTGAGTGAAGAGGCCAAGGCCGAACTAGCTGCAAAAAAGAACGATTTGTATGTTGCCAGCCTGGAAAACATGACCTCTGAAGATTACCTGCCAGGTGCCAAAGAACTGTTAATCCATCTAAGAACCGAAGGTTTTAGTGTTGCTTTGGGCAGTGCTAGTAAAAATGCCATAAAAGTATTGAAGCAATTAAATGCCAACGCCTTTTTCGATGTAATTGGTGACGGGAATAGTGTTTCAAAAAGTAAACCCGAACCGGATATCTTTTTGTATGGTGCGGAAAAATTAAACCTCCAACCTGCAGAATGTATCGTTTTTGAAGATGCTGAAAGTGGCATTGATGCCGCCAAGGCCGGTGGTTTTTACAGCGTGGGCATTGGCCCAAAAGAACGGGTAGGCCATGCAGATTTACGATTTGATAGTATGGCCGAAGCAACCTTGTTTGAGGTTAAGGCACATTTTAAAAATCTTTTTAGTTAAACATTTCTATTTCAATATGTTGTTTTTTATTCTCTACTTTTAAGGGAGTAAATTCAACCTCAATGAAACCTCTACCACTATTTTTCTTTTTTTTATGTAGTTGCTTCGTTTTAAAAACTCAGGCTCAGGAAAATCAAAAAAAAATTGATAGTATCCTTAAGATTATAAACGAAACCTCAATTGACACCATAAAAGCAGGAAATTATTTGGAGTTATCCAACCTTACTATGTATAATAACCAGAAGGCAACCATTGGATACATAGAAAAGGCTGCCTCTATTTACAAAAAAACCAATAATGACAAAGGAGTTGCCAAACTTTACGCCCAAAAGGCAAATTATTATTATAGGCTTGGCGAAATAGATTCGGCCAGGCATTACCTAGTAAATTCCGTGGACAAATCTTTTTTTATGGGAGACACCCTAAGAGGTGCGGTCATTCGACACAATATTGGCATCCTTGATCACTATCAAGGTAATGCTGAAAGTGCTAAACATATAATGGATTTGAATATTCCAATATTTAAAAAGTATAATGACACACTTCATTTGGGAAATGCTTTTTTACTAAAAGGTAAAATTGGCATTTCGGATGGTTTCTTCAATATAGCGTTGAAAGAGACCTTCAATGCCCTAAAAATACACAGGGAGCTTCAAGATGACTTTAGAATAGCGGAAGACCTACTTCAAATTGGAATAATTTATCAGAGTACTGGCGAAAATAAAAAAGCGGTCGATATTTTTAACGAAAGTATTGCACACTATAAAAAGGTGGAAAGTAATCAAAGTATTGCCCAGGTCTTAAATTATATGGCCGATTCAAAAATCAAACTAAAGCACTTTGATTCTGCAAGAAAAGATTTAGAAGATGCGCTTTCACTCTCACAGGAATTGGAATACACATCCAACATTGCCAGAACTTACCATAACAAAGGGATTCTTGAGTATCATTCTGGAAACTATACAAGGGCCATAAACAATTTTGGGTCGAGCTTGGACATATGGAAAACAGTAGGCTCTCCAAATAATGAGGCCAATACACTTTTTTATTTGGGGCGTAGTTACCTAAAACAAAAGGAGGCTTCAAAAGCAATACAGTTCTTTGATGAAAGCATTGAACTAGCACAGTCAATTAAAGACCCCGAAGTTTTGAGCAAGGTATATCTGGAAAAATCAGTTGCGCTGGAAGCTTTGCAAAAGCATGAAGAAGCTTTAACCTATTTCAAGAGAAACAAATCAATTAGTGATTCAATATTCACTCTGAACCGCGAAAAGGCGACATTGGAGCTAAAGACCATCTATGAAACGGAAAAAAAAGAACAAGAAATTGCCTTTTTGGAACAGCAAGCAAAAATTAACAAACTCGAAAAACTCCTCTTAGGTATTGGACTGGGATTATCGTTATTAATTTTCAGTATTGGCTTTTACGCCCTGTACCAAAAAATGAAGCGCAATAAACTGGAAAAAGCACAGGTAGATACCGAGCTGGCTTTTAAAAGGAAAGAACTGACCACCCATGCGCTTCACTTGGCCAAAAAGAACGAAACCCTAGAAAGTTTACGACAAAAAGCTGAAGAACTTAAGTCTGATGAAAATGGGCAGGACATTTCACAACTCATCAACACAATTAATTTTGATTTGCAAGATGATAACAACTGGGAAAACTTTGCCCGTTATTTTGAGGAAGTTCACAAAGATTTCAATAGCAAGGTGGCCAAAAAACACCCTGAGATTACGCCGAATGAACTTCGTTTAATCGCCTTGATTAAAATGAACCTTTCTTCCAAGGAAATAGCCAATATTCTGAATATTTCCATCCCCGGAGTCAAGAAGGCAAGGCAGCGTTTGCGCAAAAAAATGAATCTTTCCACCACGGATTCCTTGGAAAATGCCGTTTTGAGTATTTAGCAAACACCCCGTAATTATTGATGTTCCCAGACAAATTTGAAAAAGTATACCATTTGTCTCCCCTCTTTTTTTTTACTCCCATAATCCACACGCTAGGTTTGTGGTGTCAAGAAAATTCTATATGGATCCTGACAACCGTTTTGTGGTCTTGTTCGGTTAGGTACTGCAGACCGTTACTGGGCAGGTCGCACAAAACAGATTGTAAAGTTCAACCACAAAACAAAACGTGATGAAAACAACTAGTAAATTAGTAAGTGCTCTTTTAATCCTTGTCTTGATTTTTACGTATATCGGGTGTAGCAAAGATGATAACGGAAATAACAATTTCAATGATAATCGAGAATTAGAGTTTGGGGATGGTGTAAATCTCGATGAGTTTGCTATTGACGAAGGTGAAATAGGGATCAATATCAGTTCAAGAGATATGGCCAGAAAGGGTCATACCGCAATTACCGCTGCAATAAGTGTGACCTCTTCCATTGGAGATTATGATCAGGAAGTCCAATTTGAAACTTTTAGCAACATAGCTAGCTTATCATTCAAAAATGAAGATTTAACTGAGGAGGCAGAAGCAGAACTTAGGGAGGGAGTCCCTTTAATCATCGATATTTTGGATGAAAACGGTAATGTTTTGGCTACTGAAGAAATTTCGAAACAATCTTTTACATCTAACCCTTCTCAAATAGAAATCAATTCCAATCATTTAGAAGATTTATATAAAACAGTTAATCTTAAGGAGGATATTATCTATTTTGTGCAATTGGTGGAAGAGAATAACACTCAAATTTTTGGGGCACCAAATTCAAAACAATTTCCAACTGGTGGCAATAACGTTAGGTCACCCATCTTTATTGATAAATTAACTGATTTGGACTATACCTCCGATGAGACTGAAAAGTTCACTGCATATACCTTTAAGAAAGTTCCAGGAAAAGAAGATGAAGACATTTATAGTATGTCAGTACATGATGGCTCCGATATACATTATGCATATATTTCCAATGACCTAAAGCTTAATATCCAAACAAAAGCTAATTTAGAGAATGATGGAGACAACGCAGATGTAGAGAATCGTCTTAATTTTCAATTTAAAATTGAAAAAATCGAACCTGGGCTGTATACCTTTACACCCCAATCTACTGGAATTCCAATAGGGTATAGTACCTCAGGTGGTTCTGGCGGGCGTCTTTTCTCAAGTTCGGAGGTCGAACCTATTTTTTTTAGAATATTATCGTTTGATATTGATTGGGATATAGTGGCTTTAGATACAAGGTTCATGCAACCCATATTACCACCCTCTAATACTGCCAGTGAATTTAATCAAAAAATTAGAAATTGTAGTAGCGGTACACAATCAACCACCATAGGTGAATCATTAACTCTTGAAACTAAGTCAATTGTAGGTTGGGAAGAGTCCATGTCAGTTAGCAGCAGTAGAGACCATTCGATTTCCGTTACAGTTGAAGCAGAGGTTTCCACGGAGCTATTCGGAACAGGGGGGTCTTTAAAAACTTCAATAACGGAAGATTATGCGTTTAGTACTTCCAGAACCTCGGTAAGTACCACTTCTGAAGCTTTTGAAAAGACGGAATCCAAAAATATCTTTATTGAACGTACACAGGAAATACCACCAAAAACAGTAATCTTGGTTGCAGATATTTATCAAAGCTATGAAAATGTAAGAATCCCATTTGTAAAACGATTTAGAATCAAAGGAAGATATCAAGAAAATGATATTCCTTTGACTGGCAACGAAATATTGACACAGTTTACCTTTAATAATTTTACAGGGGTAGTGACTAATATACAACAGGATTTTATAGAAGTAACTGTGCGAGGTACCAATGTAATTAATAATCTCATTGATACTGAAACAATATCCGAAAATGTGGAAGGAGGGTGTGACGATTAACGTGGTCCTCATTTTAAATCATCTATAGTACTTTTCCGCAATAGCAATCGAAAAGCCCCGGAATCACTTCGGGGCTTTTTTAGTCACTTCCTTTTCAAAAGCTTGGTTTAAAATTCCCTATTTTTAGTGGGTAAACCAACCTCAATGAAAACCAAAACCCTCACCCTATTAGGATTCTTTTTTATATGTATTTCAATTTGCTCCTGGGGGCAGGAAAATAATAAGATTGATAGTCTTCTTAATTTGATTCCTATTCAAAAAGATACTGCCTTGATAAAGACCTATCGAGAATTATTCAGAACTACGGTAAGAAAGGATCCCAAAAAATCCAAATTGTATTTGGATAAAGCATTAGCGGAGCTCAAAACTATCCCCAACACAAAGTTTATTGCCATTCTGACAATGGATCAAGGCCAATTTTATTATTCTACCGCTGATTATAGGAAATCAAACGAATTCTATAAAAAAGCTATTGGTCTTTTTGATCAATTGGAGAATAAAAAAGAATTAAGTATGATTTACAACAATCTAGGTATTAACCAAAAATATATGGGGCAACCTAAACAGGCCTTGGAATCACATTTAAAGTCTTTAAGGCTAAAAGAAGAATTGGGAGTAACCGGTAATTCTTTGGCGGCAAGCTATGTAAATATTGGTGTTTTACAAAGTGAACTTGGAAATTTAAAAGTTTCCAATGAATATTATAGAAAAGCTGAAACCATTTGTATTTCCGAAAAAATGGAATGGGGTCTTTCGATGGTTCAATCCAATATTGCTCTCAATATGGAAAAGGAGGGGAAAATAAAAGAGGCATTAGAAAATTATTTTAAGAGCATACCCTATTTTGAGGAAAATGGGTACAATATTGAATTGGCCAAACAATATAATCTCATCGGAGCACTTTATAATGATTTAGATTCCTTGGTTTTGGCAAAAGAGTATTTTTCAAAATCCTTAAAACTTGCCCGGGAAAAAGGCGAGGCTCAAATAGTGGGCCTTTCTACTCAGAATTTAGGAGAGATATATTTTAAACAAAAAAGATATGCCCAAGCCCTTAAAAATTTTACAGATGCTTTAATAATTTCAACTGAAACAGGCACAGAAACGAGAATGATAACTAACTACTTAAAAATAGCCAATACTCACGCCGCTATGGGTAATTTTAAAAGAGCCTATGACTTCCGTAAGTTGCATTTTGATAAATACGATACAATTTTCAAACAAGAAAACATCGAAAAAATAAATGAATTGGAAATTCAATATCAAACCGAAAAAAAGGAACAACAAATAGTACTTCAAGACAAAGAAATAACCGTTCTGGAACAAGAGGCCAAAATCAATACGCAACAACGTTTGCTTTTAGGTGGGGGCATGACGCTTTCAACCTTGGCGCTAGGTTTTGGTTTTTATGGGTTTCGTGAACGAACTAAGAAGAATAAATTGGAAAAAGAGAAGGTAGATGCCGAATTGGCCTTTAAAAAGAAAGAGCTTACGACCCATGCCCTACATCTTGCCAAAAAGAACGAAGTTTTAGAAAATGTAAAACTTAAGGCAAAAGATTTAAAATCGCTGGGCGATGCAAAAGGGTATCAAGAACTTATCAAGACCATCAACTTTGACCAGCAAGATGATAAAAACTGGGAAAGCTTTACCCAATACTTTGAACAGGTACATAGAGATTTTGCCAAAAACGTCAAGAACAGATACCCGGAAGTCACTAAAAACGAGCTTCGTTTTATGGCCCTGCTCAAAATGAACATGTCTTCAAAAGAGATTGCCACCATCTTGAATATTTCGCCAGACGGCATCAAAAAAGCACGCCAAAGACTCCGAAAAAAAATGGCGCTTACTCCAGAAGATTCCCTTGAAAATACGATTCTAGCGATTTAGCCTAATTTACACATCCTCTCGAAACTCCTATATAAATTGACTTTATAGGCTGTACCCCCTTTGTACCCCCCTCATTTTTTTGTTGCTTAATTAAGCCCATTAGGTTTGTGGTGTTGATGAAAAAAACCATCTAGACATCAACAACCGTTTTGTGGTCTTGCTCGGTACGGTACTGCAGACCAAAACCGAGTAAGTCACACAAAACAGAATGTAAAGTTTAACCACAAAACAGATTATGATGAAAACAAATTTTAAAAATGTAAAAGTAATTTTAAGTATTTTTTCAACCCTGCTACTCTTTGCATGTTCAAGCTGCAGTAAGGATACTGTAGCGCCTCCAGAAACTGAAATTGGTAATCCTGACACACCAGGAGAAGGAGAAGGTGAAATCGAGACAGGTGAAGGTATTAATGTTGACGAAGTTGAAAAAGACAATGGAGAACTAGGTCTTATGGTCAATGCTCGCGAAATTACCAAAAAAGGCTATAACACTGCATTTGCGGATATTTTGGTAGAGGCCTCAACAGGTAATTTTAGCCAAGTTGACCTTCCTATTGATGAATTTACCAACCTGGCCACCCTGCGTTTAGAAATAGACGACCTTACAGCAGAACAAGAAGCTGAGCTCAGGGATGGTGTAGATTTGGTGGTTACCGTAAAAGATGCCTCAAAAGCTGTATTAGAGGTCTTGAATTTTACCAAAACATCCTTTACTGATAGTCCGGATGAACTAATTATGAATGGTGAGGGATTGGAAGACCTTACCGATGTAGTAAAGTTTAGAAGTGATATTCCATACTACATACAAATGGTTTCGGAAGATGGAACAGTCTATGGAGGACCTGATAATAGTTTTTATTTAAGTAATACCGGAACTGATAGAATGATAACAGTTCGTGATATCGATGATATAGATTATGGGAATGATACTACTACCGCCTATTACATTGAAGAAATTTCTGAAAAACCAGGTGTCTTTTCACTAGGGGTACGCGATGGCGAAAACAAGTTATATGCTTATCTTAGTAAGGGATCAACTGAAGGAACCCTCTTAATACAAACGCGAAGAAATAGAGTTATAAATGGAAGTGATACCAATCCCTCCGATTTGAATTTGACTAATTACCAATTTCGTATTGAAAAAGCAGGTCCAGGTATGTATACCATATCCACTGAATTACCTACATTCGACCAAAATCCTTTAAAACTGGCTGGCGAGAATTCTAGGTTTGCGATTGTGGCCAATAGTCCTGTTGTGTACTTCAGAATCATTTCACTTGCGGTAGATTGGGATGTACAGGAGCTGGAAACACGCTTTACACAGCCCATTCTACCACCAGCCAATACCGATGCTGCCTTTAACAGTACCCTTCGCAACTGTAGTAGTGGGGAATTGGTACAGACCGTGGGGCAATCTGAAACCTTGACCTCTACCACTTTTACGGCATGGGAAGACACCTTTTCTGTAAGTACTACAGATACTTATTCAATCTCGGCTACGGTAAGTGCTGAAGTAGAAGGGAGTTTCTTTGGAAATAGCGCAACCTATGGAGTGGAAGTAACAGGAGGGTATGAATTTTCCAAGTCCGAAACAACTACCAATACCAAATCAGGAGGATTGGAAAATAGTCGCAGTGTTACGGTTTCGACTGAGCGTAGTATTACCGTTCCGTCGCAACGTGCAACCCAGGTTTCAGATCTTTATCAAACCTATAGAAATATTAAGGTGCCATTTGTGCAGCGTTTTAGGATTAGAGGTGATTTTCAAGAGGATGGCAGTGCTTTGGATGGTGAGGAAATCCTTACCCTATTCAACTTTAATAGCTTTTCTGGTGTGGTCACTGAAATAGGTTCTGATTTCATTGAAGTAACTGTTAGGGGTACGAATACAATAGACCGTCTTATAGATACCAGAACTTCCGCAGATAATGTGGAGGCCAACTGTGGCGGATAAAAGTACCGCTTGAGTTAGTTTTTTAAAGCAGGCCTTCGGGCCTGTTTTTTGTTGGTATGGGTAATTTTAGAAAGAAAATGTATCTTTAAATCAAACCAACCTCCATGAAAACCTCCGAGTCATTTCTATTGGCTTTTTTGGGAAGCATTCTTTTTGTTTCTGCACAGGAAAATAAAAAGTTGGATAGCTTTCTAATTGTTTACAAATCGCAATCAGAAAGTCGAGCGAAAGTGGATGCTGCCAAAGAGCTTTCAAATCTTTTAAGACATGACAAGCCTAAAGAATCATACCTATATGCAACTGAAGCATTAAAAATTTCAAATTCGATAGGTTATGACAAAGGAAAAGGATATGCGTTTCTGTCCCTAGCTCTTTATTATAGGTTCCTACCCAATATTGATTCATCAAGGTACCATTACAAAAATTCAATTCAGACCTTTAAGGAAATAGGCTTAAAAACCGATTTGTGGACCGCGTTAAATGAATATGCAACCTATGAAACCCGTCTCGGAGAGTTCGACTATGCCCTAGAATTAGCTGAGGAAGGCAAGACACTTGCTTTAGAACTTAAAGATGGGATTAAACTCGTTGACAATCTGCAACGAAAAGCGGCGATTTATACGGATAAAACCGATTACCCAGCCGCAATATCGGAAACAATAGACGCTTCCAAGGTTTTAGATACAATTCAACCTGAGGATAAGAAAAGAAAAGCAATTGTGTTGGCAGACCTCGGCAGGATTCAGATGCTACGAGGAGAAGAAAAAGAGGCAATTCCATATATAGAAGAGTCCTTAGGGATTTTTAAGGAACTAAATGATTTGGTTTGGTTAGCTACTGTGTATATAGAATTGGGAAATTGCTACTGGTATCTCAAAGAATATGACAAATGTATCTCAGAATATAAAAAAAGCTTGGCTATCAGCCAACAGATGAATCGTGAAGATTTTATAGCTGCAAATAATAATAATATCGGCGCTACCTATGCTGAAATAGGGGAATTTGCAAAAGCACTTATCTATCTAAAAAAAGCACATGAAAGCACCAGAAAATCTAAATCCATCAACAACTTAATCGTCAGTCATAATGATTTAGCTAGAGCTTATATTGGACTCGAAAACTATCCTCAAGCCTTGCAGCATACGGACTCAGCTATCCAAATAGCAGATTCAATCAAAGTACCGGAACTCTTGGAAGACGGATACTTTAGACAAGCTTATATTTTTGAGCAAATGGGGGATTATAAACTTGCACTGAAAAATCACAAAAAGTACCAACAGGTTCATGATAGCATAGAGGACATAGAGTTAGGAAAAGAAGTTGAAGAACTTAAAACCCAATACGAAACCGAAAAAAAAGAACAACAGATAGTCCTGCAGGAAAAAGAGATAACCGTATTGGAACAACAAGCTTCCATAAGCAACCTTCAGAAGCTATTGCTAGGCATTGGACTCCTGCTCTCGTTAATTGGCTTTTATGCCATTCGGCAAAAATTAAAACGCAATAAACTGGAAAAAGAAAAAGTGGATGCAGAACTCGCCTTTAAAAAGAAGGAACTGACCACACATGCCCTTCATCTGGCCAAAAAGAACGAGGTGTTGGAAAGCTTAAAACAAAAGGCCCAGGAACTTAAAGCAAACGAAGAGTCCAAAAATGGGTATCAACAACTGATTAGAACCATCAATTTTGATCTGCAAGATGATAACAATTGGGAAAACTTCTCCCGTTATTTTGAAGAAGTACATAAGGATTTCAACAGTAATGTAAAATCAAAATATCCAGAGGTCACTTCAAATGAGCTTCGATTATTGGCGCTCTTAAAGATGAATTTATCCTCAAAAGAAATCGCCAATATCCTTAATATTTCGCCCGAAGGCATCAAAAAAGCGCGCTATCGGCTTCGTAAAAAATTGGATATCACCACAGAAGATTCCCTACAAGATTTAGTGTTAAGTCTTTGATTTATTGTCACTTCGAGTGATTTTTCTGTCGCTTTGAGCGGAGTTGAAGAGAAGAAAAATCGTATCGAGAAGTCTTTATTTGCACATTTTTTCATGTGTTCTCGATACATCCGCTATTAGCGGACACTCGAACTGACGCTTTCCAGCAAACTGCTCATACCTTTAAAAAAGGGACTTAGCAAGCCTGTCCACTCATTGTCCCACAAATATTTTCAAGGTGTCCACCTGTTGTCCACCCTTCTTTTTTTATACCTCATAACCAGCGCTTTAGGTTTGTGGTGTCATTAAGTTGACAACCAGTTTTGTGGTCTTGCCTGGCTAAGGGCTGCAGACCGTTTCCCGGGCAGGTCACACAAAACAGCATTTAAGTTTAACCACAAAACAAATAGATTATGAAGACCCAAAACAGATTTTTTAGGCTTTTACTCTTGGTCGTGTTGACCTTGGCCCTCACCAATTGTAGCAAAGAGGAAACCTCAACACCAGAACAGGGGGAAGGTGAACTTGTTATTTCGGACGGAACCTCAGCAGATAGATTCGATACATACGCAGGGGAAATCGGCTTTGTACTGGATACCCGTGAACTGGTAAAAAAAGGATACACACCGGTGACAGCAGAAATTGACATTGAAGCCGAAGAAGGCGATTTTTCCCAAACCATAGACATTGACCCGGTTTCTTTTATGGGGCAAATAAAGTTTATCAAAGAAGAACTGACCCAAGAAGCGATTGATGAACTGAGCAATGGTGTATTCATCACTTCGGTCATCAAAAATGCTGATGATCAAACTATTACTACTGATGCACTAACCACTTCTTTTCGGAGCAATCCTGATCCGAGGAAGGTAATTGCTACCGGGTTAGATGAAACTGATGAAAACAGAACGGTTAATCTAAGTGAGGACACCTCTTATTACTTCCAGCCCATAGACGGAGATGACGATCCCGAACCCGGCAAAAGTATGGTCATAGGCGCCTCAAATCAAAGCTTTATCATGACATCAGCTTCAGGTGCCGAATTCAATGGTAATGAAGAAAATCGAAATTTCAGTTTTGTGCCGATTCCAGGCCAGGTAAATACCTTCGCCATTAGAATCAAATCTGGTGGGCGTTTTCTGTATTCTGGAACTATTATAAATTCCGCTGTAATTTTGTTTAGACAAACATTCTATTCCCATCTTGGTCTTGCAGCAACTGAGGTGACTGATTTTAATTTGATTCAAGGTAACCCAGCCTTTCATTTTAAGATTGAAAAAATAGCTGAAGGTATTTACGAACTACAAAATAGTAGTGGTACTGCAGTTCGATTGGCGCCTGACATAGGGTTAACCTTTGATATGGTTCTAATGCCAACTATTATTTCTTTCCCACCATCTCCCCCAATTAATTCGCAACCTATACGATGGCGTTTAATCTCCACCACAATAGAATGGGAGGTACAGAATGTGGGCACTACTTTTCTTGAGCCCATTTTAGGGGAAGCCGAAACCAGTTTTAAAGTCAATACTACCTTGAGCAATTGCGGTCGAGGTGGTTTAAGCCAAACCGTTGGAGCCGCGGCTTCAGAAGACGAATTTGGCAAAGTGGGGTGGGAAGAATCCTTGTCTATAAACACGACTAATTCAATAGATGTATCTACTACGGTGGGTGTTGAGTTCGATGCCAAATTCTTTGGCACCGGAGCCAAATATAACGCTTCTTTGACCGTAGGTTATAACTACAGTAGATCAGTCGAGGAAACCAGCACCATATTTGAAGAGCAATCACAACAAGTTGGTAGTAAACTCTTCGCAGAACGTTTAGTCACAGTGCCTTCAGGAAGCGCCTCTCTAGTTTATGATGCCTTTCAATTCTACCAAAACACTAAAGTAAATTTTGTTCAGCGTCTAAGAGTAAGCGGTGTGGACTCACAGACAGGTAAGGTTCTTTCAGGAGACGAAGTCCGTTCTCAATTTCAATTTAGCGGTTTTGATGGGGTTATTTCTGCTGTAGAGCCTAACTCTATTGTTATTACCCTACGCGGAACAACTGAATTTGACCGAATCTTGGAAATTGAAAGTAGAGTAGAGGATGTACCTGCCAATTGCGGTGGGTAATCACTAAAAATTAGTTTGAGTTAGTTAAAAACAAAAGCCCCGGGAACCACTCCGGGGCTTTTAAATAAAATCAAAACCAACCTAAACATATGAGTTAACCTACTCATATCTTTGAAAATTTCATAGCAATTTTCATATATAGAACAACCCACATTAAAAAAACCCTACCCTGTTTTCAAACTTTTTTAAAAAAAGTTACTTTCACCAATTATGAAGGAACTTCTTTTTAAAGAAATAACTGATGAATTGCGACTGGGTACAAGTGAAAAAGGGCATCCTTTTCGCTTTTTTTCCCTCGGTACCATGGGCTTGGATGGCACTATAGGTCTGCGAACTGTTGTATTGCGAAATGTCTCTAATAGCTTGCAACTGACTTTTTATACAGATTCACGTTCTCCTAAAATAACCGAGATACAAAAAAACAATACAGTAAGTGCACTTTTTTATCATCCATCAAAAATGATACAACTGCGTATTGAGGGAAAAGCACATATTGAAAAGGATGATTCTGTTTTGAAAAAA
The DNA here is from genome assembly GCF_001413955.1 of Flagellimonas eckloniae. NCBI lineage: Bacteria > Pseudomonadati > Bacteroidota > Flavobacteriia > Flavobacteriales > Flavobacteriaceae > Flagellimonas > Flagellimonas eckloniae. Next base: position 1,392,182 of record NZ_LCTZ01000002.1, read on the forward strand.
CAATGGAAAGCTATACCCAATGTTGCCCAAAAGGATTACAACACCAATCAACCCCCAGGTTCAAATATCCCAAATAGTGAAGAAATCCAATATCTCACTGAAAAAAATCATTTTTGCATGGTACATATCATACCTAACAGAATCGATTTTTTAAAACTGGGACAACCTTTTCACACCCGGGTTCAGTTTTCGTTGGAAGGGGAAGAATGGAAAAGCAACTATTTAGTGCCGTAAAACCAAAAACGTATTGCACAGTGGATCTAAACTATGCATTAGCTCTGGAATAAGTTCTGTACCCAATTCCAAATACAATTCGGAAAAATTGAGTTGCCGTTCCTGTAAGGACTTATTCGGAAAAAGTGAGTTCTGAAGATCTGTGATGCGCACCACATGATCTTTCAACTTTCGTTTTTGCGCCTGTAACAATCGTTTTTCCAATGCATCAAGGCCTTTCTTTTGTTTTACTTCTTGTGCCTTTACTGCACCAATAAAACTTTTGTCTGTCTCTTCGGCCAATTTGTACATTCCATGGAATTGTTCTTCCAAATATTTCTTTTGTGGAGAAAAATCAATATCGATATTAGAGATATCCCGTATTTTTTTGTTGATGAAACTGTTTTGGTTCAAGAACAGATCAGCAATCTTTAAATCAAGTTTTTCAATTTTTTTCGATTGTTTTTCCGTGAGCACCAAAGCTGAATTCCGAAGTAAAAGCATGGGAAATGTAACACCCAGTTCATCAAAATAACTCTTGAGTTCCAACCAATAGGCCAACTCCCCTCCTCCTCCAATATAACAAAGATTGGGCAAAATCACTTCTTGGTACAACGGACGGGCAATGACATTTGGAGAAAACCGTTCAGGATGATTACTCAATTCTGTTTTCAGTTCGCTAGCTGAAAATACTATTTCTGTATTGTTGACATGGAAATCTCCATCTTTTTCAACAATTCGTTCCCGGATACCATCCAAAAGATAAAAGTAATTGATTTCCCTAGGGTTCACTTGGATTGCGTAGTCAGAAGAAACCTTGGATAGTTCTGTTATGGTTTCAGAAACTTTATGGAAGGGTGTATTTTCAAAAATATCTTGTTGAGCAAATGGAACCAACAACTTTTTCAATTCAACATCGTCCCCATCAATAATGACCAAACCATGCGCTCCAAACAATTCATTTGCCAAAAACCGTGTTGCGTCCGCAAGGTTTGAATGTTCTAAATAGGCATTTTGGAACAAGTCTTTAAGTTCCTTTGCACTTGCCGTATTACCAAGTTCAGTAGCGAATGTTTGGAATACTTCATCTAATCCATCCGTTTTTAATTGTCCAACAGCTCCGGAGACTTCTTTGTTCCATTGTACTTTCTTTCCCTTAAAATTGAAATAATTTATTTCGTCAAAATCATGGTCTTCCGTTGCCATCCAATATACGGGGACAAACTCATATTCAGGATAAGTCTGTTTTAATTGCGTCGTTAGGTTTATGGCGGAAATAATTTTATACAAAAAATACAGTGGTCCGGTAAAAAGGTTCAATTGGTGCCCCGTTACCACCGTGAATGTTTTGTTATGTTCCAACAACGAAATATATTTTTCCGTCGCTTCTGTAACTGTAAAATCTTGGTATTGTTTCCTTAAGGCTTTTACAAGAATGGGTCTATGTAAGGCTGGATAATTCGCCTCCTTATCCTTTATTTGACCCTTAAAGTTTTCTATTTGGGGAAATCTGTTATAAAATGGTTTTAGGTCTTCTTTTTGTTCCAGATAATCACAAATAAGTCTAGAAAAATAACCCGTTTTCTTAAAAGGTATACAATCTACTTCCATTCAAGCTTTAATATCGCGCTAAAGATAAACCACTTCTTTTTTTCTCTTCCTAAAAATACGTTAATTACTTTTTAGCTTTTTGCTATGTACTACATAGAACATAAATGGTCTTTTTGGTATTTATTGTTAGATTTGATTCTGAATAATTTATTTCTACATGAGAACACTTCTATTTCTCCTTTTCACCTTTTTTTGTTTTTCAATATCTGCCCAGCAGCTTAAATCTCCTTCGGAATTTTTGGGATATGAATTGGGTACAGAGTTTACCAGGCATTATGAAGTAGTGGACTATTATGAATATTTGGCAAAAACAGCTCCAGATAGAGTAAAACTGACCACTTATGGGCAAACCAATGAACGGAGACCCTTATTGTTGGTGTATCTATCATCTGCAGCCAATATTTCCAATCTAGAAAAAATTAGGGAAGAGCATCTAAAGGATACCCATAGTCAAGGAAATGGAACTAAAGCAATTGTTTGGTTAAGTTATAATGTGCATGGGAATGAGAGTGCAGGTACAGAAGCATCTATGCAAACCATTTATGAACTGTTAACTACCAAAAGCTCTTATTTGAAAAATACGGTAGTGATTTTAGATCCATGTATAAATCCAGATGGCCGTGATCGCTATAGTAACTGGTACAATCAATTTAAAAATACTCCGCATCAAGTAGATCCAAATAGCAAAGAACACCATGAGGGTTGGTGGACCGGAAGAAGTAATCATTATATGTTTGATTTAAACCGAGATTGGGCTTGGTTGACCCAGGTTGAAAGTCAACAGCGACTAAAAGTATATAATGAATGGTTGCCCCACGTGCATGTTGATTTTCACGAGCAAGGAGTGGACAATCCCTATTATTTTGCCCCAGCGGCACAACCCTATCATGAAGTGATTACAGATTTTCAGCGTGATTTTCAGGTGACCTTGGGGAAAAACCACGCTAAGTATTTTGATGCCAATGGATGGTTTTACTTTACCAAAGAAATGTATGACCTGTTTTATCCCAGTTATGGAGATACCTACCCTACCTACAACGGCGCCATTGGAATGACTTATGAGCAAGGTGGAAGTGGACGCGGCGGTTTGGGTGTCATCACAAAAATTGGTGACACGCTTACTTTAAAAGATAGAATAGCCCATCACCATACCACAGGTATTTCAACCGTTGAAGTTTCTTCCCAAAATGCGGACAAATTAAATTCTGAATTCCGAAAATTCTACCAAAATCAAAATTTCAAGTACAAAAGTTATGTATTGAATGGGGATGAAGATAAAATTGGAGCACTCAAAGCGCTATTGTCCAAGCATAAAATTGAGTTCAATAATGCCTCAAAGGGAACGGTTAAAGGTTATAAATATAAAACTGGAACTTCTGGGAGTATGGCATCCACAAAAAATAGTTTAGTAGTCTCTACCAATCAACCCAAAGGAACATTGGTAAAGGTTTTGTTTGAACCAGATGCTAAACTCAGCGATTCGGTTACTTACGATATTACAGCTTGGTCCCTACCCTACGCCTATGGTTTGGATGCAATTGCATCTACCACAATTGTGTCCAATGGAGTTGAAGAAGTGGATGTTCAAATACCCCCCAACAAATTTGTAGATTCAGGGAATTATGCCCATATATCTGACTGGGACAGCATGAAAGATGCCAGGTTTTTGGCAGAATTGCTAAAGAAAGGCATACGGGTTCGTAAAACAAACCATCCTTTTTCAATTAATGGAAAGTCATTTTCAAGAGGAAGTTTGATTATTACCAAAGGAGACAATCAACATAAAACAGATTTCATTGCGGTTCTAAAAAAAATCTGCGATAAGTTTGAAAAGACCATGACAGGTTCAAAAACCGGTTTTGTAGATTCTGGAAAAGACTTTGGGTCTTCCTATGTTCAGATGATTACAAAACCAAAGATTGCAGTTTTGTCCGGGAAACCTACGTCTACACTGCGTTTTGGTGAAGTTTGGCACTTTTTTGAGCAACAATTACATTATCCAATCACTGTTATAGATAGTGATTATCTCAGTCAAGTGGATTTAAAAAGCTACCAAATTTTAATACTTCCAGGCGGCAACTATAAAACCTTCATTAAGGAAAAAGAACTAATCAAATTAAAAGAATGGGTAAAAGCCGGAGGAAAACTTATTGCAATGGGTGGAGCAGTAGATGAAATTGCGGACAAAAGAGCATTTAACATAAAGAAGAAAAAAGTTACAAAAGATTCCTTGAAAAATGAGCCAAAACCTCACAAAAGTGTTCGAAGGGAACTTATTAAAAAAGCAATTACAGGTGCTATTTTTAAAACCAAAGTTGACAATACGCATCCTTTAGCCTATGGATATGGAGAAGAATATTTCACACTAAAATTGGGTAGCTCCAGCTATGATTATCTAAAAAATGGAAATGCCGTATATCTTGAAGGAAATACCAGGCCAGTATCTGGTTTTGCTGGAAGTGAAGCTCAAGAAAAAGTGAGGAATTCATTAGTCTTTGGTGCAGAAAAGCATGGAAAGGGTCAGGTTATCTATTTGGTGGATAATCCGTTATTTAGAGGTTTTTGGGAGAATGGGAAGCTATTCTTTGCTAACGCACTTTTTATGGTTGACTAGAATAAATTTCTTGACTATCAGAATATCAGTTAAAAAAGATAGTATTATCGAATCGAATCAATCCAAGTTTTAAACTTATAAAAAGGGAAATAAAATCGTATATCTAATTATAAATCATTAACTTAGAGTTCTTCGTATTCAACATAATACAGCATTGCTATGTATAAAAAATATAAAAAAACTCAGAAAAAAATCCAAACAGCACTAGTAGTGTTGTTGGTATCCGTTATGGGATTTAGCGCTACAAATGCATTTGCATTTCAGGAAAAACAAAGTGTAGAAAATTTTAAGCAGTATAAAGGGGAGGTAATTGACCAAGATTCTAAAAAAGCGTTGATTTTTGCAACCTTAGCCGTTGAAGGAACAAATATTAGTACAATAACCAATACCGAAGGTGATTTTATTTTGAAAATCCCGGAAAGCGTAGATGATGGAACTGTTATTGTATCATTTTTGGGATATGAAAGCAAGAATATTTTGCTTTCGGACCTTAGTCCTGACAAAAACAAGATAGAACTTTCCGTTTCGGTCACCCAACTCTCAGAGGTAAATATTAATGCCCCAAAAGATGCTACTACCTTAGTGAGACAAGCTTTAGCCAGAAAAGGGGATAATTATTTTGATGACCCAACTTTAATGACAGCATTTTATAGGGAGACTATAAAGAAAAGAAGAAAAAACGTCTCTCTTTCCGAAGCTGTTGTCAATATTTATAAAACACCATACAACTCCCTACGAAGGGATGCCGTTGAACTTTATAAGGCCAGAAAAAGTACGGATTATAGCAAGTTGGATACCGTTGCTCTTAAATTACAGGGAGGGCCTTTCAATGCGTTATATGTTGATATTATGAAATATCCAGAATATATTTTTGCAGAAGGCTCTATTGATGATTACAAATTTGCATTTTCCCGTTCTACAAGAATTAAGGACCGATTGATATATGTTATAAAGTTTGATCAAAAACAATCGATTGATATCCCGTTGTACAAAGGAGAGCTCTTTATTGACGTTGAGAACAAAACATTGACCAGTGCCGTATATACACTCAATATAATAAGTAAAGAAAAAGCCGCTAGATTATTTGTACGGAAAAAGCCGGCAAATTTGGATGTTTGGCCAACAGATGTTGGGTATAGAGTTGATTATCGCGAAAAAAATGGCAAATGGTACTATGGCTATAGCAATGTCCTTTTAACATTCAAGGTAGACTGGAAAGATAAATTGTTCAATTCTGTTTATACCATGACCGCAGAGATGGCCGTTACCGATTGGGAAAAAAACTTGACCGGAGAATTACCTAAAAGTAAAGAAAGACTAAAAAAATCCATTATTTTAAGTGATGAAGCCATTGGTTTTTCAGATCCTGATTTTTGGGGGCAGTATAATATTATAGAACCTGAAAAATCCATTGAATCCGCGATTAAAAAAATACAGCGCCAATTGAGACGATCTAAGTCCAACGGCAGCGCATCCAAACCTTGATTAAAACAGAATTCCAATTTTAAAAAAAAAGAGTCGCTATTTTTTGGTGACTCTTTTTTTTGAACCTTGTAAAAACTATTTAAGTTTAATTAAGCGAGAAAACTTCAATACGTATGCTAGAAAGAAGAAAGTTCATTAACCTGGTAGCGTTAGTATCTGCAAGTGCGGTTCTACCAAATTGTTCCACAACCAAAAGTATTGGTGAACAGGGTAATTCACGTCTGCTGCCAAAACGACTACAAAAGAGAGATACAATAGGTCTTATAGCTCCTGGATATGCTGTTAAACCTGAAATTCTGGAAGAAATGAAAAACACATTGGTTGAAATGGGGTTTGTTCCTTTTCATACCGACCGGATTCATGGAAATCATGGGTATTTCAGTAATACAGATAAAGAAAGGGCGGCCGATCTTAACGAAATGTTCAAAAACCCAAAAATTGATGCTATTCTTTGTGCCCGAGGTGGATACGGATGCACTCGAATTATGCAAATGATAGATTATGAAAATATTAGAATGAATCCAAAAATGTTGGTTGGATTTAGTGATATCACAGCTCTTCTAAATGGTATTTATAAAGAAACTGGATTAATTACCTTTCATGGACCTGTAGGAAGCACGCTAAATGATGCGTATAGCAAGCAGCAATTTAGTAACTCTTTAATTCATCCAAAATACCCCCAAACCATTACCAATGTGGTTTTGGAGGATGAAGAAATGATTGCTGATGTAGAATATGACAGATACACAATCACATCAGGATTGGCAACAGGAAAATTGGTTGGTGGTAGCCTTACCCTAGTTAATGCACTTATTGGAACACCCCATGAAATTGATTTTACAGATGCGATTGTTTGTTTGGAAGATGTTGAAGAAGCTCCCTACCGTATAGATAGAATGTTAACCCAGTTGATTGAGGGGTCTAGTTTTAAAAACGCAAAAGGTGTGGTTTTTGGTGTTTGCAAAGGTTGTGATCGTAGTAAAGAGTATAACAACTTTACCCTAAAAGAGGTAATTATGGATAGGATTGCTCCGCTAAATATTCCTGCGGCTTATGGTATGAGTTTCGGTCATGTACCAAATAATTTCACTTTTCCCATAGGAATCAACGCAAAATGGGATGCTGATAAAATGACTTTAGAACTTCTGGAAAGGGCGGTTAATTAAGCCATGTCAGTGTTGAAGATCTTGATGGTGAAAAAATAAAAGGCTTGGTTTTACCAAGCCTTTTTACCCTTCCTATTGTTTTTCAAACTCTTGGAGTGTTTTTATGATGATGGAAACGCAATCCAGTAGTTGTTCCCTATTCATTACCAAAGGCGGTGCAAAACGGATGATATTACCGTGCGTCGGTTTGGCCAAAAGACCATTTTCTTTTAAGGCCATACAAATGTCCCATGCTGTGGTACTATCTTCCGTATCATTAATTAAAATAGCATTGAGCAAACCTTTTCCACGAACTCCCAACACCAAATCGCAGGTAGTTATAAACGTCTTGAGTTCTTCTCTAAATATCTCACCCAATTCAAAGGCATTTTCAGCCAACTCCTCTTCTTTTACAACTTCCAAAGCAGCAATTCCCACAGCAGCAGCTATGGGGTTACCACCAAAAGTACTACCATGGCTACCTGGAGTTATCACCTCCATAATATCATCATTGGCCAAGACAGCCGATATAGGATACGCTCCTCCGGAAAGTGCCTTACCTAAAATCAAAACATCTGGTTTTACATCTGGTGTTCCACTGCAATGCTTATCGCTACAAGAGCAGTTTCCACATGTGGCCAACAATCTTCCTGTGCGTGCAATACCAGTCTGCACTTCGTCAGCAATAAAAAGTACATCATACTTTTCACAAAGTTGTTTGGCAGCTTTTAGATAACCTTCGGAAGGTACATAAACACCTGCTTCCCCCTGAATGGGTTCAACCAGAAACCCTGCAATGTTTGAATTTGTTTCTAAGGCTTCTTCCAATGCAATTAGATTGTCATATTCAATCTTAATAAAGCCTTCGGTGTAAGGGCCATAATTTTTCCTTGCCACTGGGTCATTTGAAAATGAGATAATTGTAGTGGTCCTGCCATGGAAATTATTTTCGCAAACAACAATTTGTGCTTTATTTTCAGGAACTCCTTTTTTTTGATATGCCCACCTTCTACAAATCTTTAGAGCAGTTTCAACAGCTTCTGCACCTGTATTCATTGGCAAAAGCTTATCAAACTTAAAAGTTGAAGCTGCATATTCCTCAAATCTTCCCAGCATGTCATTGTAAAATGCCCTAGAGGTCAGTGTAAGGGTATTTGCCTGTTCTGTCATTGCTCTAACAATTTTTGGATGACAATGTCCCTGGTTTACTGCGGAGTACGCGGAAAGGAAGTCATAGTACTTTTTTCCTTCCACATCCCAAACAAAAACACCTTCTCCCCTGCTCAATACAACAGGAAGTGGATGGTAATTGTGAGCTCCGTACTTGTTTTCTAAATCTATCGCTTTTTGCGATGTTAATTGTTCTAAAACAGCCATTTTAATGCGTTTAAAATTATAAAATAACCATTCCTGCAATACCTTTATTCTTTCGAAGTTTCGAAAAAGCAGCGTGGGAGAGAAATCATCCCTAGTAGTAAATCAAAAATAAAGAATATTTAACATTACTTAAAAAAAATCCTCTCTACTACCATTTTATGTGACCAATTTAAAAATTGAGGTTCATACTACTACACTAATCTTTTAAAAAACTATAAAATGGAATATTTAGAAAACATGCTCAGTAGCATTACTAATTCCGTTGGTGACTTTTTACCAGCAACAATTGGCGCAATCTTGATTTTGGTAATTGGTTGGTTCATTGCCGGCTTACTAAAACGCATTACATCCAAACTTATAAAAAGAACTGGGGTTGATGAAAAAATGAAAAGCGATAAAATAACCCTGTCAAAATTCGTTGGTAAACTTGTTTACTTTCTAGTGATGATTTTTGTCTTTATGCTTGCCTTAGAAAAGCTAGGTATGCAAAGTGTTTTAGATCCTGTGAAAAATCTACTTGATGGTTTTCTCAACTTCATTCCCAATCTTATAGGCGCAGGCTTGGTTGGCTACATTGGGTATATGTTGGCATCTGTAGTTTCCGAACTTGTTGGAATGTCTGGTGATACCATAAAAAAATATGTCCCGAAGCTTGGTTTATCAGAAGGTCTTGATCTGGTCGGCATCTTAAAGAAAGTTGTATTTATCTTTATTTTTATTCCACTTTTAATATCGGCTCTAAATATTTTGAACATGGACGCCATTTCTGAGCCAGCCACATCTGTATTGACGCAATTTTTTGATGCAATTCCCAAAGTTCTATTAGCTGTATTTATTTTAATGCTATTTATTCTAGGCGGAAGATTTTTATCGCAAATGATAAAAGATATCTTGGCTAAGATGAACCTAAATGATTTTGCAAATAAAATGTATTTGACCAATATGATCGGCAATACAAATCTGTCTAATGCCATTGGTAACATAGTATACTTTTTCATTATCATTTTTGGATTGGTGACTGCTATTGAAAAGTTAGAGTTTGTTCAACTAACAGCAATTTTGGAAACCATTACAAATTTGTCAGGTAAAGTTTTATTTGGATTGATCATTATTATGATTGGTAATTGGGTATCAATAATTGCAAAAAATGCATTTGCTAAAAATGACAACAATAGTTTTGTAGCTTCTGTATTACGTATTGCAATTCTAGCAATTTTTCTAGCTATGGGTTTAAAGACCATGGGAATGGCCGACGATATAATCAACCTTGCATTTGGCATTACCCTTGGTACAATTGCCGTTACCGTTGCCCTATCTTTTGGCCTTGGAGGCAGATCAGCTGCCGGAAAGCAAATGGAAAAAATACTTCAAAAGTTTAATACTAAGAATTAGCTATTTTAAATATCCCTTGAATTTTATCTATTTTCTTATTTAGACCCTAGTTTTAAGCTAGGGTCTTTTTATAAAAGTCATTACCTATTCTTTTCAAGTTTCAAAAGAATAGTGTGAAAGAGAAATCATACCTGAAGAGTTCCCAAAATATTAAATATTTTTTCAATCATTCTTTTTATTCGATAAAGTTGCAATTTGTAATTCCAATCGCTTAAGTTCCCTCAAAATATCGTTCTTATCCATTTGCATCCATACAAACAGCTTTATCATACTCATAAAAATTAGGCATGCAAATATTGCCGTTCCCCATTCAATAAGCTCATTTGTCACGTCCGTATTTAAAAATTGAACGATACAGAATATAAGTAATCCTAAAATTATGAGATTGACCAAATTCATTATAATGGCCAACCATCCTGATTTTCCCCTAAATACCCCTCCAAGTTTTTCAAAAATATTCTGTTCTCCAAGCTCATCATAAAATTTTGCCTCTTCTTTGGTTAAAGCCTCCTTAATAAGTTCGTCTATTTTTTCAATGTCTTTTTTCATCGTTTCTTTGTCTTTAATAGTTCCTTTAATTTTTCTCTGGCATGAAACAGCCTTGATTTAGCTGTTCCAACGGATATTTCCAAAATGCTTTCAATTTCTTTCAATGAATACTCTTCCAAGTAAAATAGTCTTAATACCATCTGTTGATTTTCCGGTAATTCTTTTATAGCCAAGTGGAGTTTTTTAATCTCGGACTCCCTGTCATCAGAACTATCAGTCGTCGTGGCATCTTTATGAATACTTTCAATATGCATCCTATTTCTTTTTAGCTTACCTAAATAATCCAGAGACTTTCTGGTCACTATTCTTGTGGCCCAACTGCTGAAACTATTAGGGTCCTTGAGTGTATAAAGCTTGCTAATAATAGTCTTCCATGAATCTTGGACAATATCTTTTGAAACTTCAACATCATACGTAAATCTATACGAATGTTTGCATAACCTAACATGATGCCTCTTTACCAATAGGGATAAAGATTTTCTGTTTCCAGATTGATATTCCAATACCAGTAGTCCGTCAAATGCGTATTCCGTTGTTTTCATACTATCATCTAATACAAGGACATGGAAGTAACCAAAAGGTTCAAAAAAAAAGTAAATTTTAACTGGTTCATGCTTCAAGTTAATTGTTCTTTATGAAAACCTATGCTTACTTTTGCGCCATGCGCAAAAAAAGAAGTCGACAAACTTTTGAACATGTTGAGGTAATCGATGCTGGGGCAAAAGGTAAATCTGTTGGAAAAGCTCCAGATGGGAGGGTAATTTTTCTTTCCAATGCAGTGCCAGGTGATGTTGTTGATGTAATGACCACCAAAAAAAGGAAGGCATTTTTTGAAGGAGTAGCTACAAATTTCCACACGTACTCCGATAAAAGAACAGCTCCAGAATGCGAGCACTTTGGAGTTTGTGGTGGTTGCAAATGGCAGCACATGGCGTACGAACATCAACTCTATTTTAAACAGAAAGAGGTTGAAAATAACCTAAAACGCATTGGAAATCTTGACTTGCCGGAACTAACACCAATACTAGGTTCAAAAAAGCAATATTTCTACCGGAACAAAATGGAGTTTTCTTTTTCGAGCAGTCGATGGCTAACACAAGAAGAAATCAATTCAACAGACCAAATTGAAGATAGAAATGCCCTAGGGTTCCATATTCCCGGTATGTGGGACAAGATTCTGGACATTAAAAAATGTCACCTTCAAGAAGATCCTTCAAACGCAATCCGTTTAGAAATTAGGGGATTTTCCAGCGAAAACGGATTACCATTTTTTTACCCAAGAAAACAAGAAGGATTATTGAGAACCATGATGTTGAGAACAACCTCAATAGGTGAAATAATGCTTCTCATTCAATTTTATGAGGATAACCTTCAACAACGTGAGTTGCTATTGAATCACCTAAAACAAAAATTTCCTGAAATTACCTCGTTACAATATGTAATCAACCAAAAGCAGAACGATACTATTTATGACCAAGAAGTACTCTGTTATGCTGGGCGTGATCATATTTTTGAAGAGATGGAGGGGCTTCGATTCAAGATAAATGCAAAGTCCTTTTATCAGACCAATTCAGAGCAAGCCTTTGAATTATACAAAATTACGCGAGATTTTGCAGGTCTTACAGGAAATGAGTTGGTCTATGATCTATACACCGGTACGGGAACCATAGCACAGTTTGTCGCAAAAAATGCAAAGAAAGTAATAGGTATAGAGTCTGTACCCGAAGCCATTGAAGATGCAAAGACAAATGCAGCCAACAACGAAATCACTAACGTGGATTTCTTTGTAGGGGATATGAAAAATGTGTTCAGCAAAGAGTTTGTTAATCTGCACGGACAACCTGACATTGTTATTACGGATCCCCCACGAGATGGCATGCATAAACAAGTGGTTGAACAACTTTTACACGCTGCTCCACCCAAAATTGTTTATGTAAGTTGTAACAGTGCCACACAGGCAAGGGATTTGGCTATTTTGAATAAAAAGTATACTATCGTCAAGGTGCAACCTGTTGACATGTTTCCCCAAACCCATCACGTTGAAAATGTTGTACTTTTGAAAAAACGGGTATAATTATTGATGAAATCTGTTTTTAATTTAGAATGAAGAAAATACTTCCAATCTTACTGATTACCTTTTTATTTGTGCATATTTCTTCTTGTGAAAAGGATGATATCTGTGTTGACGGTGATACTCCCCTACTTTACATTGGCTTTTATGATGCTTCGGATACCACTGAATTTAAAAATGTCCCAACCCTAAGAATTAAGGAAGTTGTTTTGGATTCTGTTCTTGACACTTTTACAGATCGTTCCAGCTCTTTGGATTCTGTTGGCATGCCATTACGTATAGATGCTAGCAGTACGAGTTTTGCTTTTATTTCAGGTTCTGCCGATGATGAAACGACTGGTGAGGAAACTGGTACTGTTGATACGTTGACAATCAATTACCAAACTCTGGAAGTCTTTATATCCAGAGCCTGCGGCTTTGTCGCTAATTACGATGATTTGACCGTAACACTTCCAGAAAGTACAGAAAATTGGATTCAGGATATCACCATAGTAGAAGAAACCATTGAAAACTCCAATAATATCCATGTTAAAATATTTCATTAGCCTTTTTTTCATTGTAATTCCTTTGCTGGTCATAGGTCAAGATAAACCTATAGACCTGCAACCAAAAGATACGGTGGAGTATAAAGAAGAATATGGTTTACGGGTTGGTGTGGACTTAAACCGATTGATATTCTCATTTGTAGATGAAGACTATACCGGTTTAGAGTTGGTAGGTGATTATAGACTTACACAAAAATTATATGTAGCTGCCGAATTAGGTAATGAAGAAAAAACACGATCAGAAGATTTGGGCAATAGCGTGCTTTATAATCACACAGTATCCGGAAGTTACCTAAAAGTAGGTGTGGACATGAACACGTATGAAAACTGGTTTGGCATGAACAATGTCATTTCAATTGGTGGCCGCTATGCTATAGCTAGTTTTAACCAAACCCTGAATGACTATTCTATTTATGATACTAGTCGTTTCTACAATCCAGACGGTTTTGTTCCGGGATTGGAACCAGGTCAAAAGTTTGAAAGTCTTAGTGCATCTTGGCTAGAATTTATATTTGGTGTAAAAGCGGAACTTTTTGCCAATATTTATATGGGAATAAGTGCCCGTTTAGGCTTTTTGATTTCCAATAAAGAAGATGATGCTTTTCGCAACTTATGGATTCCAGGTTTTAACAAAGTAACGGACGACAGCAATTTTGGCGTAAGTTACAACTACACCATCTCCTACTTTATACCGCTTTACAAAAAATCCAAAAAGGAAAAAGAGAAATTGCCAGAACCAGAGTAAAATTCGGTAAACATCTTTTATCTTTAAGGTACCCTAGCAAAACCCCAATATTCTTGTTAAAGACTTTACATGGTACTATATGTTGTTTTCCTAGTTCCACTTGCGCTATTGGGTTTTAGTATGTATTGGTTGCGCAATTGGAGTATGGCTTGGCCCTTTTTTAGTGTAAATATTATTTTGATAGTGGCTTACATGATCTATTTTTGGAAAGGTGACCTTGCATTTTTTAAAAGCAACCAATATGGTTTTGAGCGACTGTTTTTATTTCTATTAGTACCCTTGGTTCATACCTTCTTTATTTTTGTCTTTGCATTTTTCATGAAACTCGTTTTCCGCAAATAATACCATTAAAAAAGTTATACGAATGAAAAATAAGAATACATTGATAAATTATGTTGAATTCAAGACCAAGGATTTAGAGAAAACAAAACAATTTTATAATGCATGCTTTGGATGGGTCTTTACGGATTACGGACCTACCTATATCGCTTTTGAAGAAAGTGGTATTGAAGGAGGGTTTGAAACAACAGAAGAAGAAATTGTAAATGGAGTACTTGTGGTATTATACCATGAAAATCTTAATGTAATAAAAGACAAGATTGAAGCGCATGATGGAACAATATCCATAGCTATTTTCTCATTCCCGGGAGGAAGAAGGTTTCATTTTCTTGACCCATCAGGAAACGAACTTGCGGTTTGGTCAGATAAATAAGAAAGCATATTAAATTTCTCGCATTCCTTTAATGAAAATCCATTTCATCAAAACCTTTTCTCCATCATCAGTTGTAATGGCACCAAACTTGGGAGCCAACACGTTGGCTATAATAGCTGAGGTAACTGCCAAAAAAATGGGATTGATGGGTAGGTAATATCCCAATGCCAAACGTGCTATTAAAAACAATACCACAAAGGCTATAAAATTGAACAGCAATGCTTTATGTTTTGGTTTCATTTACTTCTGATTTATGCTTTGCTTTCTTACTTCCTTCGTACATTTCATATTTAACAAGTCTTGACTCTAAACTTCCATTGAACGCTTTTATTTTTCTTGAAGGCCGGAGGCCTACAAACTTTAAAGATTCAAGATTTGAAGTAATTAACCATGCATTGGTACCCGGATAATGTTGTTTTAAGGTATCTCCAATTTTACCATAAAAGTCTTCAAAGTCAATTTCCAGTCTTTCCCCATAGGGTGGATTAAAAACCATATGTAATTTTGAATCTACCGGTTTTTCTGTTCTAAAAAAATCTTTTCGCTCTATGGTAATGTATTCAGAAAGATTTGAATTATCAACATTCTCTTGCGCCTTTCGCGTAGCAGAGGGAGCTTTATCATATCCAATAATCTTATGGTGGAATTCTCGAGTCTTATTCAAACTTGCCGCCACAATTTTCTCATGAAGTTCGGCATCATAATCATTCCAATTCATAAATGCATAGGCTTCCCTGTTAATATTGGCCGGTATGTTACAGGCAATCATTCCAGCTTCAATTAAAAAAGTACCACTTCCACACATAGGATCTAGAAAATCCAATTGTCCGTCCCATCCACTTAAAAATAATAAGCCCGCA